>NZ_JBIRZZ010000024.1:0-76266 GCF_044391385.1 Streptomyces sp. NPDC018693
GAAGAAGGCGGCGTCGAAGTGGTCGGGGTGTTGGAGGAAGCCGCCGTGGCGGGTGTAGGTGGTGCCGGGGGTGTCGGGGTCGGGGTGGTAGAGGGCGTCGAGGTCCCAGCCCCGGTCGTCGGGGAAGGCGGTGATGGCGTCCCGTCCCTCGGCGACCAGGTCCCACAGCTCCTCGGGTGTGGTGACACCGCCGGGGAAACGGCACCCCATGCCTACGATCGCGATCGGTTCGTGCCGCTCGGCCTCGGCGAGGTCCAACTTCTGCCGTGCTTCGTGGAGTTCGGCGCTCACCCGCTTGAGGAAGTAGCGCAGTTTCTCCTCGTTCTCCCCCATGAACACCCCTTGGACAGCGAAATGTCGTCATACTCGCCCGGCCTCTGTGCCGCCGACGCGGCGTGAGTCTGGGACGCGACCGGAGCAGAGGGCATGCGGCGGCGCCGAACCCCCGTGCAACGCCAAAAGCCTGCGGTGCGCCGGAGCGGCTGTCATCGCCCAGATTGCTCAGCGCACACCCGTGCCAGAACCGGCGGGAGTGAACCATGAAAGGAGTACACGGCAAGGAGCGGAGCGACCCTTCGGGCCGCTCCGCTCACTCGCTCAAGGGAAGCGCGATCAGGACGCGTAGAGCTCGGGGAGCGCGAACGCAATGGCGCAGCGGTCACCGTCGACGACATGGGCGCACGTCGACGGCTCCAGTTCCAGGTCGAGTTCGACGGTTGCGCCCGGCTCCACCGTCACCGGTCCGACGGTGCCCACGAGCATCGCGTTGCCGCCCTTACCGGTACTGCGCGACACACCCTCGATGAACCAGCGACCTGCGGGAACGTGCGCGATGGTCCAGCTGCCCGACGAGCTCTCCATCCGGCAGCAGCGAGCGGGCCGGATGCCGGACGAGAGCGCGTGGAAGGCGGCGACGAAGGCCGACGCGTCGTCGAGGCCGTCGGCCCGGCGCAGACGCCCGACAATGGTGCCGTAGGTGAACGGTTCATCTCTGTGCCCGCCCGCGAACCGAACCGCGTCGGGGCCGAGGGAGGAGAGCCGCCGGTACTGGCCCGGTGAAACTCCGAATGTTTTACTGAATCGGGTAGTGAATGCCCCGATGCTCGCATAGCCTACTCTAATTGAGATGTCGGCGATGCTGTCGTTGGTGCAGAGGAGTAGTCGTTTTGCTTCTTCCAGGCGTACGGCCGTGAGGAAACGCGCGGGTGGCAGCCCGGTTTCTTCACGGAATACGCGCGCCATATGGAAGGGTGTGAGACGGGCTATTTCCCCTAGGTCATGGAGTGACAGGGGTTCCTCATAGCGTTCTCTTATTCCTTGGACGACCCGCTCGATCTCGGTCCGCATCTTTACCCCCGTGTTGTCGGACACGCGTGACCCCATGAGGACCGGCTTCCAGAGCCCTGGAGCCACGCATCCGCAGCAGGCAAGCAGGGCGGCGGGGGAGTGTCAAGCGACCGATGATCCAGTGCGCCGGGGCAGTTGGGTGGGCCGGATTCCGCTTCTGTCGGCGTGATCTTGCCCATGGGGTGGGATGAGAGGTGCAGAGATGTGTTTCCGGGGTGATCGAATGCGCGGCGGGCCGGCGTTCCGGAACGCGTTGATCCGGAGCGGCCGCCGTCTGTTGCTTATCGCCAAGGAGTGCTGAATTGCCGCTTCCGGAAACGTCGAATGATGTCTTCCGTATGCGGTCGCCCGGTGAAGGCCGTGTGCCGGTGCGTCTTCGTGACGGCGACTTCGGCGCGACGGAAATCCGAGCTGATTTTCCTGACGGGCTTGCGTGAATTTTCGTTGGTGAGGTTCATAGGGTTCCTGGCTTGCGGCTCCAGGACTCGAAAAGAGCCCGAAAGGAGCCCGAAAGGAGCCCGAGAGGAGCCCGAAAGGAGCACTCGAAATGGTGTGCACAGGAACGTCACCCCGCCGCTGGTCACGAACGATGGCATGTCCGGCTGTCAGATCGGGCACAGATCGCCGTCATCGCGCTGTCATGCCCCGTCGGGCTCAGGGCAAGCTGGGATAAGGGCCGAACGGATCGTGGTGCTCCCCGTCGAGCGCGGTGGTCCGCGCCAGGTCCTGGATGAGGTCGAGGGCCGCGGACCGGCTCAGGCCCGAGCCATGGGCGTAGGCCGTGTCGTATGCGTGCGGGCCCAGCTCGGTGCGCAGCGCACCGGCGAGCCGGGCCACATCGGGGTTGCCGTCGTCGGGCGCTCCGCGCAGGGCGTGTGCGGCGCCCAGTGTGCGCGCCGCCCCGTCCGCCCGCCTGCGCCGCCACTGGAGCGAGGCGAGCCCGACCGCCGCCATGGCCACGACCGTCAGCTGGGAGGCCGCCGACGCCTGGGCGACCGCGGCCGACAACTGCCGCGCCGCCGTGGTGAGGTCGCCCCGCTCCACCAGGAGCCGGCCCCGGCCGCAGGCCAGCATCGCGCGGAACGCCAGATACGGTGAGGGCAACCGGTCCAGGTCGCCCTCGGCGAACGCGAACTGGCGCTCAGCCTCGGTGAGTTCGCCTTCGAGGCGGAGGAGATTGCCGAGCGTCACCCGGCCCAGGGCGACGAGGCTCAGGGGCCGCGGGGCGGTGGACTCCCCGGAGAGCACATCGAGCAGCAGGGCCCGCGCGCGGTCGGTGTCGCCCTTGCGGGCACGCGACTCGGCGAGCCAGACGCGCTGGAGCACATCGGCGGTGCCCAGCTCGCCGAGCAGGGTGATCGACTGCTCCAGGGCCGAGGCCGTGCCGTTCTCGTCGTCCAGGTTGGCGCGTATGAACGCCAGGTAGGTGAGCGAGGTGGCCTGCCCCCACCGTTCCCCGGCGGTCCGGAACGCCTCCACCGCGGCGGCCATGTCGTGGTTCGCGCTGTGCAGGCCGTCCAGCGTGCCCCGGAGGAAGGCGCGCAGCAGGAAGAGGACGCCGCGGAACCAGGGCGCGGAGTCCGGGAGGCAGCGGTCCACGGCGGTCAGCCCGAGCGGGATGTCCCCGGACAACAGGGCGAGTGAGGCGAGGGCGACCGCGGCCACGGGGTCGGGTGCGGCCTGCGCGGTGGCCTTGTCCGGGGGGCTCGCGGCCGGCCCGGAGTGCTCCGGGGACTCGAGGTGCTCGCGGACCTCGGCGGCGAGCCGCTCCGCTGCCGTGAGGCCGGCTTCCCCGCTCAGCACCATGTTCAGAAGCCAGAAGGCGGCACCGACCGTCCAGGCGGGGTGTCGTCGGGCGCCGGGGAGTTCCAGGGTGAGGCGCAGCCGGCTCGCGGCCTCGGCGTGGTTGCCCTGGACCGTCCAGAAGAAGCCCAGGGCCGCGCCGAGGCGTACGGCGGTCTCGGCGGAGCGGGTCTCGCACGCGTGGTTCAGGGCGGCGACCAGGTTGTCGCGCTCGGCGGAGAGCCGGTGCAGATGGGGCAGCTGGTCCGGTCCGCACAGCCGGGGCTCCGCCTGCTCGGCGAGAGCGAGGAAGTAGGTGGCGTGCGCGTCCTTGGCGGCGGTGGTCCCGCCCTGCTCGGCTAGGCGTCGGGCCGCGTACGCGCGAATCGTCTCCAGCATGCGGTAGCGGGCCTCGTGCCCCGGCACGACCTGCAGCAGCGACTTGTCGACGAGCCCCGTCAGCACATCGAGGTCCAGTCCGCCACTCGCTGGGGTCCCCCCGGCGTCGCTGCTCGCTCCGGCCCCCACGGCGTCGCAGCCTGCCCCGGCCCCTGTCGCATCGCCGCTCGCCCCGGCCCCCACGGCGTCGCTGCCCCGTCCCTCGCCCCCGCACACCGCCGCCGCGCTCGCCGGTGTGATGCCGGCCGGGAACACGGCCAGTCGCCGCAGGCAGTGGCGCTGGTCCTCGTCCAGCAGATGCCAGCTCCAGTCGACGACCGCGCGCAGGGTGCGGTGGCGGGGCAGGGCGGAGCGGTTGCCGCCGGTGAGGAGGCGGAAACGGTCGTCCAGGCGAGCGGCCAGCTCCTCGGCTGGGAGGGCGCGCAGCCGCGCCGCGGCCAGCTCGATGGCCAGGGGGAGGCCGTCGAGCCGTCGGCATATCTCGGCCACGACCCCGGCGTTGTCCTCGGTCACACGGAAGTCGGGTCGCACGGCCGCCGCGCGGTCCGCGAACAGCTGTACGGCGGGGCAGGCGAGGATACCGGACGGGGCGGCGGACGCCGGCGGCACCGGCAGCGGCGGCACCGGGCACAGGCTCTCGCCGAGCATGCCGAGCGACTCCCGGCTGGTGGCCAGGATCCTCAGCTGCGCGCATCGCGCGAGGAGTTCGTCGCACAGTTCGGCGACCGCGGGGACCTGGTGCTCGCAGTTGTCGAGGACGAGCAGGGTCTCGGCGGCCGACAGCGCCTCGACCAGTCCCGTGACCGCGTCCCTCGGCGTCGCCGACACGGCGGCCAGGCCCGGGTCACGCAGACCCAGCGCCGTGTGCACCGCACGGGGCAGGTCGCCCGGGTCGTCGACCGCGGCGAGTTCCACCACGCGGACCCCGCCGGGGAAGGAGCCGGCGAGGTCCATGGCGCAGATGCCGGCGAGCCGGGTCTTGCCGGAGCCGCCGGGGCCGGTCAGCGTGACCAGGCGTCCCTCCCGCAGCCGGGCCTTGACCGCCGCCAGCTCCGCCGCGCGGCCCACGAAGCTGGTCAGTGAGGCCCGCAGGCCGTTTCGCGGCGGCTGCCGTGAAACGGCCTGCGTCGGCGGCGGAGGGCCCGGCGACACGTCCCGCTCGCCGTGCAGGGCGGCGAGGTGCGCGGCCCGCACCTGCGCTCCCGGGCCGGTGCCCAGCTCCGCCGCGAGCATCTTGCGGAAGTCCTCGTAGACGGCCAGCGCCTCGGTGTGCCGGCCCGCCTCGCACAGGGCCCGCATCTGCAGGGCGCGCAGCCGCTCGCGCAGCGGATGGGCGGTGACGTGTTCCTCCAGCTCGGCGAGGAGGCCGCAGTTCTCCGGGGCGTCGGCCTGACCGGCGGCCAGCACGGCGTCGGTGTGGTCCTCCACCGCCGCGATCCGCAGCTCCTCCAGCCGTGCTGCCGCCGCGGCCGCGAAGGGGTGGTCGAGCAGACCGGCCAGGGCATCACCCCGCCACAGGGCCAATGCGTCCGACAACTGCCGGGCGGCCGGGGAGGGCTGACCCGAGCCGAGCAGGTGCCGCGCGCCCGTGGTGAGTCGTTCGAAACGTAACGCGTCCACCGCGTCGGGCGGCAGATCGAGGCGGTAGCCGCCGGAAGTCCAGCGCATCGTCTCCGCATACGGCGGCAGCGTACGACGGAAGCGTGACACCAGGGTCTGCAGGGCGTTGGCCGGATCCACCGGGCCGCCCTGTGGCCAGACGGCCCGTACCAGTGCGTCCACCGTGACCACGCGGCCGGCGTCCAGGGCGAGCCGGGTCAGCAGCACACGCAGCCGAGCACCGCCGATGTCCACGGCGCCGTCCTCGGTCACTACCTCGAGAGGTCCCAGGATTCCGACATGCATGCACGACACTGTGCCAGGTGGGGGAGCCAGTGCGGGGCGACCGGGTGGGTTCGGCGGTCGGCGGGACCGGAGAGGGGCCCAACGCAGCTGCGCAAGCTGGGAGATGACATCGCACCCGGGCTGTTGGAACGCTGGAGGGCATCCCCGGCCCGGCGGTGAGACCGGTGCCCGCCCGGCCGGTGCACCCGTCGCCCTGTGCGGGGGCCGACCCCGACGACTGCGCCCCCTGTGGAGGGAACGTCCATGAATGATGCCTCGCCCGCCGCGGCCCCGGTGGTCGCCCGCCATGACACGGACGCGGAGGCGGAGTTCTACGCGTTGATGCAGAACCCCGCCAACGACGACCCGTACACCGGCTACCGGCGACTGCGGGAGCTCGCCCCGGCCCTGATCACCGGCGACGGCACCGTCGTCGTCACCGGCCACGCGGAGTGTGACGCCGCGCTGCGCCACCGCTCGTTGGGCCGGGGCGACGACATGGACGGCTTCCGGCTCGCCCCCGTCCCCGAGGAGCAGGTCCGCGAGGTGATGTCCGTGCTGCGGCGCAGCATGGCGTTCGTGGACCCGCCGCGCCACACCCGGATGCGCAAGCCGGTAAGCGCGGTGTTCACGCACCGTCAGGTCGAGGCGCTGCGCCCGGCGGTGACGGGGCACGTCGACCGGCTGCTCACCGCGCTCGCGGCCGAGCCGGAGGCGGACTTCATGGCCGCCGTGGCCGAGCCGCTGCCCGAGATCGTGATCGCGGACCTGCTCGGCATCCCGGAGGCGGACCGCGCCCAGGTCGTGCCCAACTCCCGTGCGCTGGCCGCCCTGATGGAGCCGGTGACGGACGCGCAGGTGTTCGCCGACGCGGCGGCCGCACAGAAGGAGCTGTGCGCGTACTTCGCGGAGCTATTGGCGCTGCGCCGGGCGCACCCGCAGGACGACCTGCTGAGCAGGCTCGGCGCGGCACCCGAGGGCACCGGCCTCGACGACGACGAGATTGTCTCGACGGCGCTCCTGCTGCTCGGCGCCGGCATCAAGACCACCACCCACCTGCTCGGCAACGGACTGCGGGCGCTGCTGGACCACCCCGAGGAGCTGCGCCGGCTGCGCGAGGAACCGCAGATGGTCCCCTCGGCGGTCCAGGAACTCCTGCGCTATGACACCCCGGCCCAGCTGGACGCTCGCGTGGCGCTGGAGCCCGTGACGTTCGCCGGGATAGAACTCAAGCCCGGGCAGACCGTGATGACGGTGATCGGCGCCGCGAACCGTGACCCCGCCCGGTTCGCCGACCCCGACCGCCTGGACGTGGCGCGCACCGAGAACGGCCATCTGTCGTACGCCGCTGGTGTCCACTTCTGCCTCGGGGCCCAACTGGCCAATCTGGAGGCGGAGGTGCTGCTGGCCCGGCTGCCCGTGCACTGTCCGGACCCGGCCCCGGCCGGCCCGGCCGTGCGCAGGCCCGGCCTGGGACTGCGTGGCTACGAACGGCTGCCGGTGACCGCCGGTGGTGACACGGCGACCGCCGGACGGTGACAAGGCGACCGCCGAGAGGGGCGGTCGAGGCGGGGATCGGCCACGCGGTCGGCCCCCGCTCCCTGCGCCCCCTCCGTTCTTCCTCTACTCCGCGATCCTCGTGCGCCGGGTCCAGCGGAAGACCACCGGACCCGAGCCGTCCTGGGTGCCGGAGTCGGGGGACCGCTCGAAATGCTCGTAGCCGTTTCCGTGCCTGATCTTGATCTTTTCGTCGGGATTCCGGTTCGCCAGGTTTAGCCGCAGGGTCCGCGCCTCGACGGGAATGTCCTGAGGACCTCCGGAGAGAACGACCTCCGTCATTTCCGCCGCCTGGCTGGTCGCCTTGGAATCGGGCATTTCCTGCTCCCTGTCGGGTCGTTGACCAGGTGCTTCGTATTTCATGACGTCTTAATGATGAGGCGGTCGGATGTTTCTGGGAACCCTTATGTGAACCCCTAATTCGGTTCGCGTGACGACTCTTTCCATAGGGGTGGCGAGAATATTCGGATATGCAGGTCAGGTGCCTGACATGCGGTCTCGACCAGCTGAGCAATCTGGGCGATGACACCAACTCCGGTCACGGCTCAACCTGAGGGCACAGCCAGTCAGCAACTCGGCACCGCGTACGGCCGGGGTGGCGCCTAGCCGAGACCTCCGGCCTGTGCCAGAGACGGGGGAGCGTCATGTGGGTGCAACTGCTGGGTCCGGTGCGGGCATGGCGGCAGAACGTCGAAGTGGTGCTCGGCCCGCCGAAGCAGCGTGCCGTTCTCGGACTGCTCGCCGGCCGCGCCAACGACGTGGTCCGCATCGAAGAGATCATCGACGCGGTGTGGGACGGCGACGTGCCCCGCAGCGCGGTCAACGGAGTCCATACCTACGTCGCCGGACTCCGGCGCGTGCTGGATCCCCAGCGCGGCAACCGTGACCGCGGCGGCATCCTGGTCTCCTCCGGTGGCGGCTACTCGCTGCGGCTGGATCCCGAGGACATCGACGCCCACCGCTTCGACCGGTTCCACGGGCAGGCTCGCAGGCTGCGCGCCGCCGGGGACGTACGCGGGGCGCTCGCCCTGCTCGACGCGGCGCTCGCCCTGTGGCACGGCGAGGCGTACGCGAGCGTCCCCGGCTCCTTCGCCTTCCTGGAACGCGCACGCCTTCATGAGCTGAGGCTCACCGTCACCGAGGAGTGGGCGGGCGACCTGCTCACCCTCGGCCGGCACACCGAGGCGGCTCCCGTGCTGACCGACCTGGTCGCCCGGGAGCCGCTGCGGGAGAAACTGCGCTGGCTGCTCATGCTGACCTTCTACCGCAGCGGCCGGCGCGCCGACGCCCTGCGGTTCTACCGGGAGACACGGGTCCTGCTGCGCGACGAACTCGGCGTCGAGCCCGGCACCGAACTGCGCACCCTGCACGAGCAGATGCTCGCCGACCAGATGGACCTCACCGCCGTACCCGGCCCTGTGGACGAACCCGACGGCGTGCTGCGACCCTCGCCCCACAGGACCCCGCCGCCGGCTCCCGAGCTGCGACCTCCCGTCCGAGCGGCCCAACGGCCCGCCGCCGATCTGTGGCCGTCCGTCCGCCCCGCCCAGCTGCCGCCTCTGGACCGGGGGTTCACGGGACGCTCCATGGAGATGACACAGCTGCGGCGGCTGATGACGGAGGGCGGTGACCGGTCCCAGGACCGCACCACCATGGCGGTCATCTGCGGCGCCCCCGGCGTGGGCAAGAGCGCCCTCGCCCTGCGCGCCGCCCACACCACGGCCGAGCACTACCCCGACGGCCAGCTCTTCGTGGACCTGTGCGGCACCAGCGCCGACCGTGAACCCCTGACCGCCATGGAGGCGCTCGGCCAGGTACTCACCAGCCTCGGGGCGGAGGAGCCCCAGCTGCCGACCGACCTGCCCGGCCGGACGGCGCTGTACCGAAGCCTGCTGTACGGGCGGCGGGTCCTGCTGGTGCTGGACGACGCCTTCGACGCCGAACAGCTGCGGCCCCTCGTACCGCAGGGCCCCGCCTGTGTGCTGGTGACCAGCCGCTGGCGGCAGAGCGGACTGGTGGCCCGGGACGGCGCGCACTGCGTGGAACTGGCCCCACTGGTGCCGGAGGAGTCGGTGAACCTGCTGACCTACCTGGCTCCCGGGCGCACCGCCGACTCACAGGACGCCGTCGCCCACCTCGCCCGGCTCTGCGGACATCTGCCGCTGGCCTTGCGGGTCACCGCCGAGGTGCTCGCCGCCCACCCCTCGATGTCCGCCAGGGAACTGGCCGAGGCCGTCTCCGACTGCCGCATGGAACGCCTCGACGTGGTGCGTGACGCCGCGGCCAGCCTGCGCAGCGTCTTCGCCCGCTCCTACCGCGCCCTTCCCGCCGAAGTGGCCCGGATGTTCCGCATGCTGGGGCTGTACGACGGCCCGGTCATCACCGTGGAGATCGCCGCACGGCTGTCCGGGAGCAACGCCGTACGCGCCCGCCGCCAACTGGAGGCGCTCGCCGAAGCACATCTGCTGATGAAGGACGACGGTGGCTCCTACCGCTTCCAGGAGCTGATCGGGCTGTACGCCGCGGACTGCGCCGAGGAGGAACCCGCGCCCAGCCGCACCGCGGCCCTCGCCCGCGCCCTCGCCCTGCAGGGCGACAACCGCTACTGCCCCCGCTACCTGTCCGGCCACCAGGACTCCTACGGCGTCCAGGACCCGTACCGTCAGAGCCCCTTGACGGCCGGCGACCTGCGCTGAAGCACCGCCGGGCGGCCCGCCGGCGGCGTCCAGATGGCTTGGAGACTCTCTGCAGACCCGCGTCGCAGACTGGGGGCGCACCGCTCGAGAGAACGATGCCCGCGCCTGCGGGCCGTCCCGGCTGTCCAAGGGGAAGGTCAATCCATGTCATCCACTCTCTTCGGGATCCCTGAGCACTTCGACGTCATCGTCATCGGCGGCGGACCGGCCGGTGCGACCACGGCCGGACTGCTGGCCCAGCGCGGACGCCGCGTTCTCGTCCTCGACCGGGAGCGGTTCCCGCGCTACCACGTCGGAGAGTCGCTCATCCCCGCCTTCATGCGGCCCATGGAGGAACTCGGCCTCACCGAGCGGATGGACGCCCGTGGATTCGAGCGCAAGTACGGTGGCTCCCTGGTGTGGGGCAACAACCAGGTGCCGTGGAACTTCTCCTTCATCAAGGGCGGCGCCTACGCCTACGCGTACCACACGCGCCGCGCCGACCTGGACGCGCTCATCCTCGACCGGGCCCGTGAACTCGGGGCGTTCGTCATCGAGGACGCCACCGTGAAGGACCCCATACAGAACGAGGACGGCCGGGTCACCGGCGTCCGCTTCGCGCTGCGCGGCGAGGACGACATCAAGGAGGCCCGCGCCTCCCTCGTCATCGACGCCTCCGGGCAGGCCCGGGTGATCAGCCGCCGGTTCACCGACGTGCGCTGGCACGAGGAACTGCAGAACGTCGCCGTGTGGACGTACTTCGACAACTGCGAACGGCTGCCCGGCGACGAGTACACCAACATCCTCATCGAGGGCCTGGACGACGGCTGGTTCTGGGCCATCCCGATCGACAAGGGCACCATCAGCGTCGGCTATGTGACCCGGTCCGCCACCGTGGGGGCGTCGGACCAGTCCCTGCAGGAGCTGTTCGCCGCCGAGGTCGAGAAGTCCACCAAGCTGAAGAAGATGCTGGCGCCTGGCCGCCGCTCCGCGGGCTTCCGCACCGCGCGCGACTGGTCGTACCACAGCCAGCGCTTCTACGGCGACGGCTGGGTGCTGGTGGGCGACGCCGCCGCCTTCGTCGACCCGCTGTTCTCCACCGGGGTCGCGCTCGCCACCCTTGCCGGCAGCGTACTGTCGAAGATCGTCGACCGGATCATCGAGCACCCCGAGATCGAGGAGAAGGCGCTCGACCGCTACGCCACCGCCTACTCCGGCTTCTTCGACGAGATCCGCGGCTTCGTCGAGCGCTTCTACGACCGCACCAAATACAAGGAGTTCTACTACAGCCTCGCCCAGGAGATGATCGACCCGGAGAAGGAGCGCGAGCCCTCCGCCGACTTCGTCAAGCTGATCTCCGGGCTCAGCGGACGCCACCCGATGTTCCACATCAACCTCGACGACCTGGTCCCCGGCAGCGCCCCGGGCGCGGACCCGGCCTCGTGAACCGGGATGCCGCGTCCCGGTTCCGTCGCCCCCGCCACGCGACCTGATTGAGGTCTGTGCTGCCCATGACCAGCCATCAAGTGCAGTTACTGTTCCTGGATCTCGCGCTCATCCTGGTGCTGGCCCGCGGCTTGGGAGCGCTCGCGTCCAAGATCCACCAGCCCCCGGTCGTGGGGGAGATCCTCGCCGGCATCCTCCTCGGTCCCACGCTGTTCGGCACCCTGTTCGCGGACCATCTGTTCCCGGCCGACGTACGCCCGCTGCTGACCGCCCTGGCCGACATCGGGGTGGCGCTGTTCATGTTCGTCGTCGGCCTGGAACTGGAGCACCGGTTCGTGAAGGGCGGCACCCGGGCCGCCGCCGGCG
The DNA here is from genome assembly GCF_044391385.1 of Streptomyces sp. NPDC018693. Classification (NCBI taxonomy): domain Bacteria; kingdom Bacillati; phylum Actinomycetota; class Actinomycetes; order Kitasatosporales; family Streptomycetaceae; genus Streptomyces; species Streptomyces sp. NPDC018693. The sequence continues at coordinate 11,457 of NZ_JBIRZZ010000024.1, forward strand.
CGGCCGTGGGCTCCACACTCGTGCCCTTCGGGCTGGGCATCGCCCTCGCCTTCTACCTGCTCACCCACCACGAGACCGACCAGCGGGCCGCGTTCGTGGTGTTCGTGGGCCTGTCCGTGTCGGTCACCGCCTTCCCCGTCCTCGCCCGCATCCTCGCCGACCGGGGACTGACCCGAACGGCGATCGGGGGTCTCGCCCTGGCCACGGCTGCCCTGGTGGACGTCGTGGCCTGGACGGCCCTCGCCGGGGTGCAGGCCGTGGTCGGCGGTGCCGCCGACTACTGGCGGGTCGCCCTGATCGTCCCGTTCACCGCACTGCTGCTGGCCGTCCGCCCCCTGCTGCGCCGGGTGCTCAGGCCCGACGGCGCGACCGGCTCCGTCAGCCGCCTCGGCCTGACCGTGGTGCTTGTCGGCGCGATGCTGTCCTCGGCGGCCACCGAGGCCATGGGGATGCACTACATCTTCGGCGCCTTCCTGTTCGGCGTGGTGATCCCCCGCGACGGCAACGACACCATGCGGGACGAGATCATCGACCGGACCGGCCAGATCACCTCCCTGCTGCTGCCCGTGTACTTCGTCGTCGCCGGCCTCAAGGTCGACCTGCGTGACGTGGGCACCGACGGGCTCCTCGAACTCGGTGTCATCCTGCTCGTCGCCGTCGCGGGCAAGTTCCTCGGCACCTACGCCGGAGCCCGCACCCTGGGGCTGCCCGGCAGGGCCTCGGCGACACTGGCCGCACTGATGAACACCCGGGGCCTGACCGAACTCGTCATCCTCGGCGTCGGCCTCCAACTCGGCCTCCTCGACGGCACGCTGTACTCCCTGATGGTCGTCATGGCACTGGTCACCACCGCCATGACCGGCCCCCTGCTGAGCCTCATCGGACCCGAACGGGTCGAGGCGTCCCCCGGCACCTCAGGAATGGGTGAAGAGGTCGGCACCGGAGGAGGGCTGCGTCGTGCGACTGGCTGAGCGCGGCCGCGAACTCGCCGCGCTGGCGGCGGTGTTGCGGGAGGCGGAACAGGGCCGCGGCAGCATCGCCGTGGTCAGCGGAGGCATCGGCTGCGGCCGCACCGAACTCCTGGACACCGTCCGCAGATCCGCCGCCGACGCCGGATACGTCGTCCTCGGCGCCACCGGCTCCTGGGCTGAGCGCGACTCACCCGGCAGCGTCCTGGGCCAGCTGCTGCGCTACGCCCAGGTGCCCGCCGCGCACGGCGACCGGGTGACCGCGGCACTCACCCGGAGCCTCGGCACCGGGCCGGAGACCGGCGGCAGCCTCGACCAGTGGCCGCCCGGCCCGGCCACCACGGCCGCCCTGCACCGGCTCTCCACCGAACTGGTGCGGATCGCCGACCACACACCCGTCCTGCTGTGCGTGGACGACCTTCAGTACGCCGACTCGCTCTCCCTGCACTGGATCCTCCAGTTCGTGCGCGTCCTGCGCTCGGCACGCGTCGCCCTCGTCGTCGCCGAGTGCACCCTGTCGAAGTCGGCGCACCCACAGCTGCACGCACAACTCCTCCGGCAACCCAACTACCGCCGGATCACCCTCGGCGCCCTCAGCGTCGACGGCGTCGCCGCGGTGCTCGCCGAACGCGTCGGCGAGCACCGGGCCCGCGCCCTGGCCGCCGAGAGCCACCGCGTCAGCGGCGGCAGCCCACTCCTCGTCCGGGCCCTCGCCCAGGACCAGCGGCATGCCGTGGCACCGCCCGGCGGCCCCCTGCCCGAGCCCGTCGTCGCCGACGCCTACGCGGACACCGTGCTCAGCTGCCTCCACCGGGGCCGGCCCCCCACGTTCGCCCTCGCACAGGCCCTCGCCGTCCTCGACGAACAGGGCACCGGCACGGCCCTGCTGGCCCGGCTGCTCGACGAGGAACCCGCCACCGTCGAGCAGTGCCTCGCGGCCCTGCGGGGGGCCGGCCTCATCGACGGCGTCCGGCTGCGCCACCCGGTCGCCCGCACGGCCGTACTGCAGAGCCTGTCCGCCGCCGACCGCCGCGCCCTGCACCGACGGGCGGCGGAACTGCTGTGCGAGGACGGAGCGAGCGCCTGGCGGATCGCCCCCCACCTGATCGCCGCCGACAGTGGCTGCCCACCCTGGGCCGGGCCCGTCCTGCGGGAGGCGGCACAGCGCTATCTGGCGGTCGACCGGGCCGCGGAAGCCCACGCCTGCCTGGCCGCCGCCCTGGCCGGCTGTGAGGACGACGGAGAACGCGTTGCCCTCAGGGCCCAGCTGGCCGCCACCGCCTGGCTGCTCAACCCCTCCCTCACCGCCCGGCACCTGGGTGAGTTGGCCGAGGCGCTGCGCGACGGGCGGCTCCCGGACCGGCACGCTCTCACCCTCGCCAAGCACCTGCTGTGGCACGGGCGCTTCGCGGAGGCCGTCGAGGCCATCGAGCGGATGGGCCGACGCAGCGAGAGCGCTGAACTGGACCCCGCGGCCGCCGCCGAGGTACGGGCCACCCGCGAACTGCTCTCGACGACCTACCCCTCGCTGGTCGGCTCCGCGGTGCTCGCCGCCCCCGGTACGACGGACGCACCGCCACGCGCCGCTGCCGGCGACCCCAGGATCCTCGGCGCCACCGCGCTCACCCGGGTGCTCGCCCACGGAGCCGACCCCACGGCCGTCGGCGACGCCGAGACCGCGCTGCGGGCGCTGCGCCTCGCCAAGAGCACCCAGGAATCCCTGATGTGCGCCGTCGCGGCCCTGATGTTCGCCGAACGTGTCGACGCCGCCGCCAGCTGGTGCGACCACTGGCTCGCCGAGGCCCGCACGCGCCGGGTCCCGCTGTGGGAGGCGGAGTTCACCTCGCTGCGCGCCGGTATCCGGCTGCGACAGGGCGATCCGGTCACCGCCCGCGCCCTGGCCGAGAAGGCCCTGGCACTGGTCCCGGCCGAGAGCTGGGGAGTGTGCCTGGGCGGCCCGCTCGCCGTGCTCGTGCAGGCCGCCACCGAGACCGGCGACATCAGGGCCGCCGAGGGGTACCTCGCCGTGCCGGTGCTGGACGGGATGTACTCCACCCGCTTCGGCCTGTACTTCCTGCACGCCCGCGGCCGACACCACCTGTCGACCGGACGCCCCTACGCGGCGCTCGACGACTTCATGACCTGCGCCCGGCTCATGCGCGACTGGGGCTTCGACCAGCCCACGCTCGTGCCCTGGCGCACCGAGGCGGCCCGCGCCCATCTGGCGCTCGGCGACACCGGCCGCGCCCTCGCGCTGGCCCGCGAACAGCTCGCCCTGGTCGGCCCGGAGCGCACCCGCACCCGCGGACTGACGCTGCGCGTGCTGGCCGCCGCCGACAGCGGCGAGCAGACCGGCCCGCTCACCGAGGCCGCTGAGATCCTGCGGGCGTCCGGCGACGAACTCCAGACCGCCGGCGCGCTCGCCGAGCTCGGACGGGAACACCTGCGCGCGGGACGTCCGGCCCGCGCCAGACCGGTGCTGGAGATGGCCGCACAGCTGGCGCGGCGGTGCGGCGCCAGGCCCCTGGCGGCAGCGCTCGCAACCGACCTCGACGGCCTGGAACCCCGCCGCGGCCGGCCGCGCACCACCGCCGACGCCGCCCCCGCCGGCGCGCTCGCGCTGCTGAGCGGCGCCGAGCGGCGCGTGGCGGCCCTCGCGGCGGGCGGTCATACCAACCGGGAGATCTCGGAAAGGCTGTGCATCACCGTCAGCACAGTGGAACAGCACCTCACCCGGATCTTCCGGAAACTCGGCGTCAGGGCCCGCAGGGAGATTCCCGCGGACATCGTGCTCGAGGCGGCCGAGTGAGAAGAGTCCGCGCACGACCCGAGACGTGAGGGAGATATCACGCATGACCGTCGCACGGCAGAAGAAAGAGTTGTACGACGTGGCCATTCTCGGCAGCGGGATGGCCGGTGGAATGCTGGGGGCGGTACTGGCCCGGAACGGCGTGAAGGTTCTTCTGCTGGATGCCGGGACGCATCCGCGGTTCGCGGTGGGAGAATCGACGATTCCCTACACGTCGGGCATGACCCGGCTCATCGCGGACCGCTACCGCGTTCCGGAACTGATGCCGCTCTCCAGCCACAAGGGGATCACCCGGCACGTCTCCAGGTACTGCGGGCAGAAGCAGAACTTCGGATTCGTCCACCACGAGGAGGGAAAGAGCCAGAACCCCACGCGGATCAACCAGCTGGTGGTGCCCTCCGCCATCAGGACGGAAACCCATCTGTTCCGCCAGGACATCGACTCCTACCTCTTCAACGTGGCGGTCAAATACGGCGCCGAGCCACGGCTCAACACCCGGATCGCGGACATCGACGTCGACTCGGAGAAAGGCGCCGTGCTGCGCACCGACCGCGGTGAGGAGATCCGCGCCCACTACGTCGTCGACGGCAGCGGATTCCGCTCCCCGCTCGCCGAGAGGTTCTCCCTGCGGGAGACGCCGACCCGGGCCCGTACGCATTCCAGGACCCTCTTCACACACATGATCGGCGTGACGCCCTTCGACAAGGCACCGGCGGCCCGCAAGCACCGCCAGCCCAACCCCTGGCACCACGGCACCCTGCACCACGTCTTCGACGGCGGCTGGCTGTGGGTGATCCCCTTCGACAACCACCCCGACTCCCTCAACCCGCTGTGCAGCGTGGGCCTCACCCTCGACCCGCGGGTCTTCCCGAAGGACGAGACCCCCGCCCAGCAGGAGTTCGACGCCTTCCTCGCGCGCTTCCCGGAGATCGCCTGGCAGTTCCGCGACGCCAAGGCGGTGCGACCCTGGGTGTCCACCGGGCGGCTGCAGTACTCCGCCAAGCAGGTCGTCGGCGAGCGGTTCTGCTTGACCTCGCACGCCGCCGGGTTCATCGACGCACTCTACTCACGGGGCCTGACCAACACCCTGGAACTGGTCAACGCCCTCGGCTGGCGGCTCATCGCGGCCTCCCGGGACGGCAACTGGTCCCAGCAGCGGTTCGGTTACCTGGAAACACTCCAGCAGGGCCTCTTCGACTTCCACGACGACCTCGTGTACAGCTCCTTCGTCGGGTTCCGCGACTACGAGCTGTGGAACGCCGTGAACCGCACCTGGATGCTCGGCACCATGCTCGGCAACGTCATGCTGGAGGACGCCTATTACCGTTTCACCCGCACCGGTGACGAAAAGGTGTTCCTGGAACTGGAGGACAGTCCGCACCCCGGATCCCCGTTGCCGGTCAGCGAGGCATTCAACCGGATGGGCGTGCTGGCACGCGACGTGTGCGCATCCGTCGAGGACGGAAAGGTCAGCCCCACGGCGGGCGCCGCGCGCATTCTTGAGCACATCCGGCAGGCCGATTTCATCGCGCCTTCCTTCAGGTTCGGTGAACGCGACACCCAGTGTTTCAACATGACCCCGGCGAAGATGGCGACCAATGCCGTCTGGTGCCGCCGGGAGGCCCCGCCCGAGATCGGCCCCAGAATGATCAACGCAAGCCGGGGCCTGGTACGCATGCGGTTGCGCGGCTGAGGGTCGACCACGCCCTTCCGTACCCGTGGAATAACCGGGGGGACCCCTATTTCGCCGTAGGGGTCCCCCGCCTTAAAACCCCGGAAATTCAGGGGTTTTGGCTGCGGTTGCCCCGACCTAGGCTGCCCGTGAGGCGTGTGGGTGAAAGAAGACCATCACGGACGAGAAGGCAGTGTATGGACGCGAAAGCACCGCACGACACATCGGATCGCATCGCCGTCGTCGGCATGTCGGGCCGATTCCCCGGAGCACCGGACGTCGACGCCCTGTGGCGGCTCCTGATGGACGGAGGCGACGCCATCCGCCCAGTGCCGGCCGACCGCTGGGACAGCACGGCCGTGCTCGACCCGGAACGGGAGATCCAGGCCGTCGGTGGTTTCCTCGACGACGTGGACCGCTTCGACGCCGCCTTCTTCGGCGTCTCACCGCGCGAGGCGGCCGCCATCGACCCCCAGCAGCGCCTGATGCTGGAGGAGGCGTGGCGCGCCTTCGAGGACGCCGGCCAGCGCGTCTCCGACCTGGCCGGCACCCGCACCGGCGTGTACGTCGGGGCCTCCTGGCACGACTACGAACTGCTGCGCAAGGAACGCGGTGCCCGCCCCACCCAGCACAGCCTCGTCGGTAACGCCCTGGACGTGATCGCCGCACGGGTGTCCTACGTGTTCCGGCTGCGAGGGCCCAGCCTCACCGTGGAGACCGGCTGTTCGTCCTCGTTGGTGGCGCTGCACCTTGCGGCCCAGGCCCTGCGGCAGGGCGAGATCGACGCCGCGGTGGTCGGCGGCGTCAACCTCATGCTCGACCCGCATGTCACCATCGGCCTCACCCACTTCGGCGCCCTGTCACCGGACGGGCGGTGCGCCACGTTCTCCGCCCACGCCAACGGATTCGTCCGCGGTGAGGGCGTGGCCGCGCTGTACGTGAAGACCCTGGAGCGGGCCCTCGCCGACGGCGACCGCGTGCACGCCGTCATCGACCGCACCGTCGTCAACAACGACGGCGGCGGCGAAAGCCTGGTGACCCCCAGCCCCGAGGGCCAGGAAGACTTGCTGACCAGGGCGTACGGCGACGGCCGGGTGCCGTACGAGTCACTCGTCTACGTCGAGGCGCACGGCACCGGTACCGGCCGCGGCGACCCGATCGAGGTCACCCAGATCGGCCGTACCGTCGCCCGGCACCGCACGGGCGGGCCGCTCGCCGTCGGCTCCGTGAAGACCAACGTCGGGCACCTGGAGGCGGCGGCCGGCATGGCCGGCCTGTTCAAGATCCTGCTCTCGCTGCGTCACCGCACCGTCCCCGCCGGCCTTCACGCGCAGGAACTCAACCCGGACATCCCCTTCGACGAACTCAACCTGCACGTGGTACGCGAGCCCCTGCCGCTGCCCGACGGCGGCCCGCTGTACATGGGCGTCAACTCGTTCGGCTGGGGCGGCACCAACGCCCACGTCGTCGCCATGAGCCCACCCGCCCCCGCGCCCGCACCCGGCGCCCCGGACACCGTCCCGACCGGACTACCGGCCCTCGTCCCGCTGTCCGCGCGGCAGCCCGACGTCCTCGCCGAGCGGGCCGCCGGGCTCGCCGACGCCCTCGACACCGCCGACGCGGACCTCACCGACGTGGCGGGCACCCTCGCCCGGCGCCGCGACCACTTCCCGTTCCGCGCCGCCTTCCTCGCCACCGGGCGGGACCGACTGCGCACCAGCCTCAGGGAGTTCGCCCAGAAGCCCGACGCCGAACCGCAGGGCGTGGTGCGCGGCAAGGCGGTGCCACCCGGCCGGACCGCGTTCGTCTTCCCCGGGCAGGGCTCCCAGTGGAGCGCCATGGGACATGACCTGTACCGGGACAGCCCGCTGTTCGCCGACGTCGTACGCCGGTGCCGGGCGGCCCTCGCCCCGCACGTCGACTGGGACCTGCTGGACATCTTCGCCGGCACCGCGGGCGACGAGTGGACCACCCGGATCGACATGCTCCAGCCCACCCTGTGGGCCATGTCCCTGGGCCTCGCGGAACTGTGGCGGGCCGCCGGCGTCGAACCGGACGTCGTCCTCGGCCACAGCCAGGGCGAGATCACCGCGGCCACGGTCGCCGGCATCCTCAGCCACGAGGACGCCGCCCTGGTGATGGCCCGCCGCAGCGCCATCGCCCGCCGCACCTCCGGGCACGGCCGGATGCTCGCCGTCGATCTGGACCGCGAGGCGGCGCTCGCCGCCCTGCAGGGTTTCGAGGACACCGTGTCGCTCGCCGTGCACAACGGTCCCAACTCCTGCGTCCTGTCCGGGGAGAAGGACTCCGTGCTCATGCTCCGGGAACTCCTGGACGCCGAGGGCACCTACTGCCGCCTGGTCAACGTCGACTACGCCTCGCACAGCCCGCAGATGGACCCGTTGCGCGACGACCTGCTCGCCGACCTCGCCCCCGCCGCCCCGCGCACCGGACGCGTCCCGCTGATGTCCACCGTACGCACCCGGCTCCTCGACGGCCCCGAGATGGACGCCGCCTACTGGGTGGAGAACCTGCGCAACCCGGTGCTGTTCGCGGACGCCCTGGGCGCGCTCCTCGACGACGGAGTGACCCACGTCGTGGAGATCAGCCCCCACCCGGTGCTCGCCCCGGCCATCGAACAACTCGGCGCCGAGCGCCGCGAACCGCCGGTCGTCCTCACCTCGCTGCGCCGCCACCACGGCACCACGGAGGACTTCGCGACGGCCCTCGCCACCGCCTACGCCGGCGGACTCGAACCCTTCGGCGCCCTGCCGCGCCACGCTCTCGCCCCGCTGCCCGGCTACCCCCTGCGCGGCGAGAGCCACTGGATCCCCGCCCGCCGGCGCGCCCCCGGCACCGCCGACGGCTTCACCCCGGACCTGTCCCCGGCACCCGGACGTCCCGGCGTCTGGCAGGCGGAGCTGGCCCTGGCCGTGCCCGACCTGCCGTGGCTCGGCGACCACCGGGTGCACGGCGCCGCGGTACTGCCCGGGGCCGGGTTGCTGGCGCTGGCCGTGCACACCGTCCGCGCCCGTACCGGTACGGGCGCCGTGAGCATCGACGTTCTGGCCTTCCACAAAGAAGTGGCGCTGGGCGACGACCCCGTACGGCTCACCGTCGAGTGGCACGAGGAGGACACCGCCCACGGCGCCGTCCGGCTGCTGTCGCTGCCGCCCGGCAGCACCCAGTGGACGGTCAACGCCACCGCCCACGTCGGCCCCCGCACCGACATACTCGCCCTGCCGGACTTCCCGGACTGGTACGAGACGGCCGACGCGGTCGACGCCGACGCCTTCTACCGCGCCTGCGCCACCCGCGGCCTCGACTACGGCCCCGCCTTCCAGGGCGTGCGCTCCCTGCGGCTGCACCCGTCCGGCGCGGAGGCCGTGGGCGAGGTCGCGCTCAGCGACACCCTGCGCGCCGCCCACCGGTCCCCGGTGCCGCACCCCGCCCTGTGGGACGGCGCCCTGCAGGTGGCGCTGGCCTTCGACACCCACGCCGACGACGCCGTCGTCCCCACCTCGGTACGCACCGTACGGCTGCTCGCCGACCACGACGAACCGGTCACCCGCGTGTGGTCGCACGCCGTGCGCCGCCCCGACGGCGCGGTCGACGTCGTGCTCTTCGACACGGAACGCAAACCCCTGCTGGTCATGGAGCGGCTCACCCTCGACCCCCTCCCGGCGGGCACCGGCCCCGGGCACGACGCCGAACGGCTGCACCGGATCGCCTGGACGGACCTCGCGGCCGACCCGGACGGCACCACGGCGGACCGGCCCGCCGCAGGCGTCCGGTGGGCCGTCCACGGCGACCCCGCCGGTCCCGCCGGACCCCTCGCCGACGCGCTCGCCGAGGCCGGCGCGACCGTCGACCGCGTCGACGGCGATGCCTACGCGACCGGCACCGAGGCACCCGGGCGCGTGGTGTTCGTCGCCCCCACCGCCGACGCCGGGGCGGCCGCGCAGCGGGCCGGGCTGCTCCGGCTCGCCGGCCTGGTCCGCGCCTGCGCCTCCCTCGGTGTGCCGCCCCGGCTCGCAGTCGTCACGTCCGTGGCCCAGGCCGCGGCCACGGACGTGGCCCCCGATCCCGGTGCCGCGCAGTACTGGGGGTTCACCCGCGCGCTCCGCCGCGAACACGGCGAACTGGAACCGCGCCTGATCGATGTGCTGCCCACCGAGCGGGGCTGGGCCGCCGCCTGCGCCGCCGAACTCCTCGGGGACGGCGCGGAGGACCAGATCGCGCTGCGCGGCCCACGACGGCTGGCCGCCCGGATCGTCCGGGGCGGCACACCCGCCGCGACCGGACCTCGGCTGCCCGCCCCGCACACGCCACCCCAGCCGTTCCGGGTACGGCCGTCCGCCACGCTGCGCGGCGAGGTGGAGTACGTCCCCCTCGACCGGCGCCCGCCCGCTCCCGGCGAGGTGGAGATCGAGGTCACCGCCGCCGCGCTGGACGCCCCCGACGCCCTCGCGGTCCGCCTGGGGCCGGCCGGCGCCACCGGCGAGGCACCGCTCGGCGGCGCCTGCGCCGGTACCGTCCTGGCCACCGGCCAGGGCGTCACCGCACTGGCACCGGGGGACCGGGTGGTGGCCTGCGCCACCGGGGCCCTGGCCAGCCATGTCACCGTCCGCGCGGACCATGTGCGCCGGCTGCCCGACGAACTGTCCGACGCCGAGGCGGCCCTGCTGCCGACCGTCCTGGTCACCGCCTGGCACGGACTCGTCGACCTCGGACGCCTGGCAGCCGACGAGACCGTCCTGGTCCACTCGGCGGGCGCGCAACTCGCCCTCGCCGCGGTCCGGGTGGCCCGGCTGCGAGGGGCCCGCGCCGTGGTCGCCGATCCGGACGACGAGGTCAGGCGCCGGTGCGCCGAGGCCGGGGCGGCCGACGTACTGGACCCGGACGACCCCGCCTGGCCCGAGAGGCTCGCCGCGACCGTCGGCGCGTGCGGCGCCGACATCGTCATCGGCCCGCTCACCGGCACCGAGGTCGGCTCCCGTCTGGACCTGCTCGCCGACGGCGGCCGCTACGTCGACACCGGCAACCCCGCCTCGCGTGCCGGGCGCTCCGTCGCCCTGGATGCCTTCGGCCGGGGCATCACCCTGGCCGCCCTCGACGTACGGGGCCTGATGGCGGCGCGGCCCGAGCGGTTCGCCCGGCTGCTCGACGAGGTCTGGGACCGGGTCGAGTCCGGCGAACTCACTCCGCTGCCCGCGACCGGACACGGATTCGCCGACGTGGCCGACACCCTGCGCGCCCACCCGCACGGCGGCGTCGTGGCCACGGACCCGGGCGGTGTCGCCGGCATCACCCCGGTACCGCTCGCCGACGGCGTGTTCCGCGCGGACGGGACGTATCTGATCACCGGAGGGCTCGGCGCGCTCGGCCTGTCCCTCGCCGAGTTCCTCGCCCACCGGGGCGCACGGCACCTGGCCCTGCTCGCCAGGTCGGCGCCCGGGCCCGAAGCGGTGGAACGGCTCGCGGCCCTGACCGCCGACGGCGTCCGCGTGGAGACCGTACGGTGCGACGCCGCCGACCGGGCGGCCCTCGACCGCGCCCTGGACGGCCTGCGCCGCACCCTGCCCCCGCTGCGCGGCGTCGTCCACGCGGCCGGCGTCCTGGACGACGCGACCGTCCTCAACATCACCGCCGCGCAGCTGGACACCGTGCTCGGCCCCAAGACCGACGCCGCGCTCCACCTCGACCGCGCGACCGCCGACGATCCCCTCGACTTCTTCGTCCTGTTCTCCTCGGCCGCCGCCCTCGTCGGCAACGCCGGCCAGGCCGTCTACGCGGCCGGCAACGCCGCCCTGGACGCCCTCGCCGAGTCCCGCCGACGCCGCGGCAGGCCCGCGCTCAGCGTGCAGTGGGGGCCCGTCACCGACGTGGGCCTTGCCGCCACCGACGACCGCCGCGGCGCGCGGCTGGCGGAACGCGGCATGGGCGGCGTCCCCGTGGCGGACGCCTGGTCGGCTCTGCTGCGGCTGTTGGACGGCGACGAGCCCGTGGTGGGCTACGTGCCGATCAACCTCCGGCAGTGGTTCGACGCCTACCCGGACACCGCGGCGCTGCCCAGCTGGGAGCTGCTGCGCGCCGAGTCCCAGCGGGCCGACCAGGGCGGCACCGGCGGTGCCGAGTTCCGGTCCCGGCTGCGCCAGGCGCCCGCCCAGGAGCGGGATGCGATGGTCGAAGCCGTCGTACGCGAACTGGCGGGCCGCGTCCTGCGGATCGACCCGGCCGGCATGGACGGCGACACGCCCTTGAAGGCGCTCGGTCTGGACTCCCTGATGAGCCTCGAACTGCGCAACCGCCTGGAGGCCGCACTCGGTCTGAAGCTGTCACCGACCCTGCTGTGGTCCTACGGCACGCCCACGGCGCTGTCCCGGGCGCTCGGCGACCAACTGTCGGCGGTGATGGCGGAGGACTGATCACCGCGACTCCACCGTGCCACCGCCCGTCCCATCCCACTGCGAGGTACCCGGTCCATGGCAGCCGATCACAGCACGCCGCCCGACACGGCGTCCACGTCAGACCTCACCACGCCCTCCGAGGCACCCCACAGCGCACCCCCGCCCCAGGCCGAGCAGACCCGGCTCACCCGCGCCCTCGCCACCATCCGCACCCTCCAGCGCAGGCTGGCCGAGGCCGGGGGCAACCAGCCGATCGCCATCGTCGGCGCGGGACTCCGGCTGCCCGGCGGCATCCGCGACCTGGACGGCTACTGGACGGCGCTCGCCGAGGGCCGCGACCTGGTGCGGCCGCTGCCCGAGTCGCGCAAGGGCCCGTTCGCGCGGGAATGGGAAGGACTCCCGCAGCGCGGCGGCTTCCTCGACGAGGTGCTCGACTTCGACGCCGACTTCTTCGGCATCAGCCCGCGCGAGGCCCGCCACCTCGACCCCCAGCACCGCATGCTCCTGGAGGTCACCTGGGAGGCGCTGGAGAACGCGGCCCTGCCCGCCGACCGGCTCGCCGGCAGCCGCACCGGGCTCTACCTCGGGATCATGTGGCAGGACTACCGGGACTGGCTGCGCGGCGAACCCGACGCCTACTGGACCACCGGAAACGGCCACAACTTCGCGGCCGGACGCATCGCCTACGCGCTCGGCCTGAACGGCCCGGCGCTGTCCGTCGACACGGCCTGCTCGTCCTCCCTCGTCGCCGTCCACCTCGCCGTGCAGGCCCTGCGGCGCGGCGAGTGCGAGACGGCTTTCGCGGCGGGCGCCAACCTCATCATGTCCCCGCGGTCGATGCGGCTGGTACAGGAGACGCGGTCCCTGTCGCCGGACGGCCTGTGCCGCACCTTCGACGCGCGCGCGGCGGGTTTCACCCGTGGGGAGGGCTGCGGCGCCGTCGTCCTCAAGCGGCTCGACCACGCGCTGCGCGACGGTGACCGAGTGCACGCCGTGATCCGCGGCTCGGCGGTCAACCAGGACGGCCGCTCGGGCGGCTTCACCGCACCCAACGTGCTCGCCCAGGTGGCCCTGACCGAGACGGCGCTGGCCGCCGCCGGACTGGAACCCGCCGACATCGGCCTCGTCGAGGCCCACGGCACCGGCACACCCCTCGGCGACCCCATCGAGATGGAGGCCCTGGCGACCGCGCTCGGCCGGCGCAACGGCGGGGCGCCGCTGCCGGTCGGTGCGGTCAAGACGAACGTCGGACACCTGGAGTCCGCCGCCGGAATCGCCGGGCTGGCCAAGGCCGTTCTGTGTCTGCGCCACCGACAGGTGCCCCCCGTCGTCCACTTCCGCACGCTCAACCCGCGCATCGACCTCTCCGGCACCGGCATGACCGTGCCGACGGAACTGCTGGACTGGTCGCCCGACAGCGGCCGTCACGCGATGGTCAGCTCCTTCGGGATGAGCGGTACCAACGCCCAGGTGATCCTCGGCCTGCCCACGGACCGGGAGCGGGCCGAGGCCCCGGCCGCCGGACCCGACGTCCCCGTCGAGGCGTTCGAGATCTCGGCCAGGACCCCGCAGGCCCTGCGGGACCTCGCGGCCCGCTACGCCGACCGGCTCACCGACCTCCCCGCCGCCGACTATCCGGCCTTCGCCCACACCGCCGGACCTGGCAGGGCACGGCTCGACGTCCGGGCCCGTATCGCCGCGCGGGGCCCCGCCGAGGCGGCCGGCGCCCTGCGCGCGCTGGCCGACGGACGCGACGATCCCTCCGTCACGGTGACCGAGACCGACGCGCCGGGCGTGGAACCCGTGGGTGCCGACCTCCCGCGACGCGTCGTCGACCTGCCGGCCTACCCCTGGCAGCACCGCCGCCACGCCCCCGCGTCCGCGGACGGACCCGAGTCCACCTCGGGCAGCGCGGAGCGGGCCGGGCAGGCGGCGAAGCCGAAGTCCGCCCCGGCGGCGCCGGCATGGGCGGGCCCCGCCACCGAGCCGGCGCTCGGCACCGGCCGGCGCGGCAGCCGTCAGGGCGAGACGCCGGACCCGGCCGCACCGACCGGCCCGCACCGCCCGACGACCACCCACCACATCGCCTGGTACCCCCACGCGTTCACCTCGACGGGCACCTCCCGCGCGGTGCTCGCCGGTGACGACGTGGACCTGCTCGTCCGGCTCGCGCACCGGGCCGCCGCCCGCGGTGCCGGCGGCACCCTGCTCCTCCCCGCGACCCCCACCCCGCCGTCCCCGCCCCCCGGCTGGCGGATACGCTCCCTGCCCGGCACCGCGGCCGAGTGGCACGCCCACTGGTCCGCCCACCCCGAGCGCGAGCCCGCACGACTCGTCCTGGTGCCGCGCCCGGTACTGCTGCCCGACGACCCGGACGGCGCCGACCCGGTGACGGCCGGCGCCGACCAGTGCGCCGCCGTGACGGCCGCCGTCGCCGCCGCGCACCAGGCCGACGGCGCACCCCGCACCGTGTTCGCGGTGACCACCGCCGCCCGCCGCACCGGCCCCGACGACCCCGTCGCCGCCGCCGGCCACGGCGCCCTGCACGGACTCGCCGCCGTGCTCGGCCTCGAACTGTCCGCCGCCTGGGGCGGCATCGTCGACCTGCCGGCGGAACCCTCCGCCGCCGACCTCGATGCCGCACTGGACTTCACCGACGCACGGACATCCGCCGGTGCCACGGCCCGCACCGAGGACGTGGCCGCCGTCCGCGCCGGACGAGTGCTCGTCGCCCGGCTGCGCCCGGCCGAGGCACCCGGCGGCGAGCTGCCGGTGCGGCCCGACGGGACGTACGTCGTGACGGGCGCGCTCGGCGCCGTGGGCCGCGAACTCGTCACCGACCTGGTGCGCCGCGGCGCCCGGCACCTGCTGCTGATCGGCCGCCGCACCGAGGAGGAACTGGACCCCGACGCGGCCGCGGTGCTGGCACGGCTGCGCGCGCAGACGGAGCGGACCGTCTACCGGGGCGGCGGCTGCGACACTCCCGGCGCACTGGCCGAGGCGTGCGCCCCGCTCGCCGGCCTGCCGCCGGTGCGCGGAGTGATCCACGCCGCGGGCACCGTGCGACGCACCCCCGCCGCCCGTACCGGCAGCGCCGAGTTCGCCGCCGCCCTGCGTGACAAGGCCGCCGGAGCCTGGTGGCTGCACCGGGTGGCGGCGGACTGGGCGGTGGACTTCTTCGTCCTGGTGTCGTCGGTCTCCGCGGTGTGGGGCACCGACCAGTGCGCCGCCTACGCGGCGGCCAACGGAGCGCTCGACGCGCTCGCCGCACACCGCGTGGCGCGCGGGCTGCCCGCGACCAGCATCGCCTACGGCCCGTGGGCGCTGGACGGCCGGGGCATGGCCGACGGCGCCGCGCGGGAGCAGTACGCCCGCCTCGGCGTCGGGGCGCTCGACGCCGAGGCGGGGTGCGCGGCGCTCACCGCCCGGGCGCCCGGCGCGGCGGGGTACCTCGTGGCCTGCCCCCTGGACGTCGACCGTTTCACCCACGTCATGTCAGGGCTGCGCCCTCGCGGCCTGTTCGCGCCCGATGCCGCGACCGCCCCCGAGCCCGACGCCGCCCAGACCACCCGGACGGGCGGGGCCACGAGTCCGGAGCGCGCGCCCGAGCCGTACATCGGGGCCGAACTCGCGGCACTCCCGCAGGCCGCGCGCCCCGATGTGGCCCGCGGTCACGTCGCCCGCATCCTCGCCGGTGTCCTCGGGCACGACGATCCGGCCGCGGTACGCCGCGACACCGGCTTCTTCGACCTCGGCCTGGACTCCATCGCGGCTGTCGACCTGGTGACGCGTCTCGCGGAGTCCTTCGGCGTGACGCTGGCGGTCGCCGACGTCTTCGACCATCCCACGGTCACCCGGCTCGCCACCCACCTGCTGACCCTGCCCACGACCCCGGCGCCCACCGGCACGACCCCGACCGGACCCACGTCACCCGCGGCGAATGCCGACACGACGGCACCCGCGGCGCCCACCGGCACGACCCCGACCGGACCCGCGTCACCCGCGGCGAATGCCGACACGACGGCACCCGCGGCGCCCACCGGCACGACCCCGACCGGACCCACGTCACCCGCGGCGAATGCCGACACGACGGCACCCGCGGCGCCCACCACATCCCGCCTCGGCGTCGACCCCACGCCCACGAGCCCCGATGCGCCCGCCACCCCCGCCGAACCGCCCGCCGACGCGGCCGGAGAACCGGTCGCCATCGTCGGCATGGCCGGGCGGTTCCCCGGTGCGGACTCCGTCGAGGAGCTGTGGGACCTGCTGCGCGAGGGCCGCGACGGCGTCGGCACGGTACCCCCGGACCGCTGGGACGCGACGGCGTTCCGGCCCGGCGGCATCAGCACCGACCGGGGCGGGTTCCTGCGCGGCATCGACCGGTT
Organism: Streptomyces sp. NPDC018693; assembly: GCF_044391385.1. NCBI lineage: Bacteria > Bacillati > Actinomycetota > Actinomycetes > Kitasatosporales > Streptomycetaceae > Streptomyces > Streptomyces sp. NPDC018693. The sequence continues at coordinate 27,701 of NZ_JBIRZZ010000024.1, forward strand.
CGACGCCCGGTTCTTCGACGTCCCCGCCCGCGAGGCCGAGAACCTCGACCCGCAGCAGCGCCTCCTGCTGGAGTCGGCCTGGCACGCCCTGGAGCACGGCGGCATCGACCCCACGCGGCTGAAGGGCACCAGGACCGGCGTGTTCGTCGGCATCAGCTACGCCGACTACGCACGCCTGCTGGCCCGCGCCGGCACCGACAGGATCGACGCCTACTACGGCACCGGCACAGCCCTCAACGCCGCGGCCGGACGCCTCGCCTACGTCCTCGGCCTGAACGGCCCCGCCCTGGCCGTCGACACGGCCTGCTCCTCCTCGCTCGTCGCCCTGCACCTCGCGGTGCGCTCGCTGCGCTCCGGCGAGTCCGACACGGCCCTCGCCGGCGGCGTCAACGTGCTCCTCGACCCGACGTCGTCGGTCTCCGTGAGCCGCGCCCACATGCTGTCGCCCGACGGCCGGTGCCGGACCTTCTCCGCGGACGCCAACGGATTCGTGCGCTCCGAGGGCTGCGGCGTAGTGGTCCTCAAGCGGCTGGCCGACGCCCGGCGCGACGGCGACCGGGTGCTCGCAGTGATCCGCGGCAGCGCCGTCAACCAGGACGGTGCCTCCTCCGGCCTGACCGTGCCCAGCGGCACCGCCCAGGAGGCCATGCTCACCACCGCACTCGCCGACGCCGGACTCACCGGCGGCGACGTGTCGTACCTGGAGGCCCACGGCACGGGCACCTCGCTCGGCGACCCCGTCGAGGTCGGCGCCGCCTCGCGGGTCCTCGGCCCCGGCCGCCGGCCCGGCGAACCCCTGCGGATCGGCTCCGTCAAGAGCAACATCGGGCACTGCGAGTCCGCCGCCGGCATGGCCGCCGTCATCAAGACCGTGCTCGCCCTGCGCCACGGCCTGCTCCCCGCCAACCTGCACTTCACCCGGCCCAACCCGCACATCGACTGGGCCACCATGAACGTCCAGGTGGTCGAGGCCCCCACCCCCTGGCGGCGCGGCGCGCGGCCGCGGGTGGCCGGCGTCTCCGGCTTCGGCTTCACCGGCACCAACGCGCACGTCCTCCTCGAAGAGGCCCCCGACACGCCGGAAGAAGCCCCCGACACGCCCGGCGAGCGCACACCGGACGGCGCGCTGCGGCTGCTGCCGCTGTCGGCACCGGACCCGGAGGGCCTGGACCGGCTGACGGACCGCTGGCGCCGGCACCTGGAGCACGCCCCCGACAGCGAGATCCCCGCCCTGGCCGCCACGGCCGGCACCGGCCGGGCGCATTTCCCGTACCGCCGGATCCTCATCGGACGCGACCGCGAGCAGTTCCTGTCCGCCCTGGACGCCCCGGCCCCGACCGGGCCCGCCGCCACCGGCCCGCGCATCGCCTTCCTGTTCTCCGGGCAGGGCAGCCAGTACGCCGGCATGGGCCGCGAACTCCACGAGACCGAGCCGGTGTTCCGGGCCGCCTACGACGCCTGCGACCGAGCCCTCGCACCCGCGCTCGGTGCCTCGCTCACCGACCTCGTGCTGTACGCAGACGATCCGCAGGCGGTCGACGAGACCCGGGTGACCCAGCCCGCGCTGGTCGCCCTGGAGGTCGCGCTGACCGCGCTGTGGCGGTCGTGGGGAGTGACGCCCGCCCTGGTGATGGGACACAGCGTCGGCGAGATCGCCGCCGCCCTGAGCGCGGGCGTGCTGACACTGGACGACGGACTGACCCTCATCGCCGAGCGGGCCCGGCTGATGCAGGCCACCGAACGCGGCGCCATGCTCGCCGTGGTGGCCCCCGAGGCGGACGCCGCCGCCTGGGCCGCCGCACACGGCCTGGACGTCGCCGCGGTCAACGGGCCCACCGCGACCGTACTGTCGGGCGTCCCGGCGGCCGTCGAGGAGCTGGCCGCCCGGCTCACCGAACACAAGGTGCGCCACCGTCGGCTCAGCGTCTCGCACGCCTTCCACTCCCGCCTGCTGGATCCCGCCCTCGACGACCTCACCGCGGCCCTCGCCCCGCTGCGGTTCACCGCGCCCGACGTACCGATCGTCTCCAACGTGACCGGCCGGCTCGCCGACGCCGACACCTACGACGCCGCCTACTGGCGACGCCACGCCCGCCTCCCGGTCCGCTTCCACGACGGGGCCCGGCAGCTGGCCCTCCAGGGCATCGACGTCTGTCTGGAGATCGGCCCCGACCGCACCCTCGTCAACCTCGTGCGGTCCGCCGACGAGGCCCCGCCCGGCGGGGTGGTGTCCTCGCTGCGCCGGAGCCGGGGCGAACGCGACACCATGCGCACCGCGGCCGCACAGCTGTATGCGCTCGGGCAGGACCTCGACTGGGCGCGGATCAACGGCGGCCGCGGCACCGCCGACGCACCGCGCTACCCCTTCGCGCCCACCCGCCACTGGACCCGCGCCGAGACCACCGCCGGACCCGCCGTGGCCCCCGGCCGCCCGGCCGCCCCCGCCTGGGGCACCGAGCTGCGCTCCCCGGCCCTGCACGGACGGGTGTTCGCCACCGAACGCAGCACCGGATACCCGGCGCACCTGACGGACCACCGGCTCTTCGGGGTCGTGTCCGTCCCCGGCGCCTCCCAGACAGCGACGGTGCTGTCGGCGCTCGGCCGGGACGGCGGCCCCGTGGCCCTGGCGGACCTGCACTTCCCGCGCGCCCTGGTGCTGCGCGAGCAGGAGCGCTACGACCTGCAGATCATCGAGGCCGAACAGGACCACGGCACCACCACGGTCAGCGTCCAGAGCCTCGTCGACCCCGACCGCGGCACCTGGCAGGAACACCTCGCCGCCCGCGTCGCGGACCCGGCCGACGCCCGGCCCGCGCCGCCGCCCCCCGCACCACGGGCCTTCGCCGCGACGGCCGAACACCATGTGACCGGCGCCGACTTCTACGACCATCTGCGCACCCTCGGCTACCACCTCGGCCCGTCGTTCCGGTGGATCCGCGACGTGTGGATCCACGGCGACGAGGCGATCGTGCGCTTCGCCGAGCCGGCGGAGATGAACGAGAGCCCCGACGGCTATCGGATCCACCCCGGGCTCCTCGACTCCTGCTTGCAGAGCACGGTCGCCTTCGCGGTCGCCGCCGCCCGCCCGGGCACCGTCACCGAGGAGACCGCGCTCGCCATCCCGTTCGCCGCCGACCGCGTCCTGCTGCGCGGCCGCCCCGCCCGAGGGGGCGAACTCTGGGGCCAGGTACGGGTCGAGCGCCGGGGCGCCAGGTCGGCGGACTTTCTCCACATCCACGCGGCCGATCTCCGGCTGTTCGACGCGGACGGGGCAGTCGTGCTGACTGTCGACCGGTTCCGCTTCCGCCGTGCCTCACGGGAACTGCTGGAGCGGTCGCTGCGCGAGCCCGTCGGGCACGCCCACACCCTTGTCACCCGCGAGTTCCCGCTCCCCGCGGCCGACTTCGCCGAAGGACGCGTGATCGCCGTCGCCGGGGCGGAGCAGCCTGCCGTCAAGACCCTGGCGCACGCCCTGGAACAGCTCGGGCACCGCGTGCGGCACGTCACCGACGCCGACCCCGCCACCGGAGTCGATCTCGTCGTGGACGGCCGCTTCCTCGACGTCCCCACCGACCCGGCGGCGCTCTGTTCGCCGACGGACACCCTGGACGCCGTACGGACCCTGGCCCGCACCCTGCGCGGGACGGCGCACGACGTGCCCTACGCCGTGCTGTGCGCGGCGCCCGCCGCCGGACGGGACCCGTCCGCGCCGTTGCGGGCGGCACTGTGGGGGATGCTGGCCTCGTTGGAGGCCGAGCAGACCGACCGCAGGCTGCTGCGGGTGACCGTCGCCGCGGACGGCGACGCGGCCGGCCTGGCCCGCGCCCTGACCGGTGCGCTGCGGGCCGGGATCCCCGAGACCCGCCTGGAGGTGCATGCCACCGGGGTTCGGGTGCCCCGCCTCGTGCCGTACACCGAGCGGGAACCGCGCCGCGCGCTCGACCTCTCCGGCACCTCCGCCCTGATCACCGGCGGCCTGGGCGCCCTCGGCCTGAGCACCGCGGCGATCCTCGCCGACTGGGGAGCGGCCCATGTGACGCTGCTCGGCCGCTCCGCCCCCGGCGAGTCGGCCCGCCGGGTGCTCGCCGCGCTCACCGCCCGCGGCGTCGGCGTCCAGGTCGTCCAGGGCGATGTCACCGCCCCCGACGACTGCCGCCGCGCGGTCGCCCAGGCCGGTCGGCACGCCCCGCTGCGCACCGCCTTCCACCTGGCCGGGGTCACCGACGACGGGGCGTTCGCGCACCTGGACGAGGCGTCGTTCGAGCGGGTCTTCACCGCCAAGGCGGCAGGCGCGGCCCAGCTCGCCGCCGCGCTGGACGGACACGACCTGGACGCCTTCGTCCTGTACTCGTCGGTCTCCGCCGTCCTCGGCTCCGCCGGCCAGACCAACTACGCCGCCGCCAACGGCTACCTCGACGGCCTCGCCGAAGCGCTGCGCGCCGCCGGACGGCCGGTCACCAGCGTCGCCTGGGGCCCCTGGACCCCGGACGGCCACGGCGGCCTGGCCGCGACCGACGCCACGGCCCGGGCCATCGCCCGGCTCGGCATCGGCCCGCTCAGCGACGAGGAGGCCGAACGGCTGCTGCGGCTGGCCGTCACGGGCGGCGACGCCCACCTGGTGGCGGTCCGCCTGGACGGCGCGCAGTACGCCGCCCGGGCCGGTGACCACCCGCGCGCGGCCCTGCTGGGCGGGGCCCCGCAGCGCGCCCGGGGCTCCGCGGACCGTCCCGGCGGACCGCCGCCGCGCGGCTGGCTGGGGGAGCGGCTGGCCGGAGCCGACGCCGGCACCGTCGACGAGGAACTGCGGTCGGCGGTGCGCCGGCTCGCCGGCGAGGCGCTGGGCGAGGACGCCGTCCACGACGACCACACCGGATTCGGCGACCTGGGGCTCGACTCGATCATGGTGATCGATCTGCGGACGCGACTCGCCCACGCCCTGGCCGCCGAACTCCCGGCGACCGTCGCACTCGACCACCCCACCGTCGCCGAACTCGCCGCCTACGCGGCGACGTTCCTCGGCGGGGCCCCGGACGCCCCGGGACGAGGCGCCGCCTACGCACCGCAGGGGCAAGCACCGCAGGGCGCGGTGCACCACGACGACGCCGATCTCGCGGACCTGTCGTTCGACGACCTCGTCCGGGCCGTGCAGGCGGACCTGACAGAAGAGAAGTGAGGGCTTGACACCATGGAACCCGCGGAAATACGGCAGTTGATGGAGGAGCAGCTCCGTCTCTCCCGCCGGCTGCAGGCCCGGATCAGGGAACTGGAGGAGGAACGGCGCGCCCCCGTCGCGGTCGTCGGCATGGGCCTGCGGCTGCCGGGCGGCCTCAGCTCGCCCGAGGAGTACTGGGACTTCCTGCGCGGCGAGGAGTCGGCGTATTCCCGCATCCCCGAGGACCGCCCAGGACTGCGCGCCGTGTACGACCCGGTGCCGGGCAAGCCCGGACGGTCGTACGTCGACACGGCCGGCTTCCTCACCGACATCGCCCACTTCGACGCCGACTTCTTCGGTATCTCGCAGCGCGAGGCCAGGCAGCTCGACCCGCAGCAGCGCCTGCTCCTGGAGACCGCCTGGGAGGCCCTGGAGCGGGCCGGCCTCGCGGTGCGCCGCGGCGACCGGCTGCCCGTCGGCGTCTACCTCGGGATGATGGCGTCCGAGTACAGCGAGCGGGTTGAGGACCGCGCCGACCTGAGCCGTGTCGGCCCCTACTACACCACGGGCGGCGGCCTGTGCTTCGGGGCCGGCCGCATCGCGTACGCCCTGGGGTTCTCCGGGCCCGTCGTCAGCGTGGACACCGCGTGCTCCTCGTCCCTGACGGCACTGCACCTCGCGGTGCGGGGGCTGCGCTCAGGCGAGTGCCGGTACGCGCTCGTCTGCGGCTCCAACCTGCTGCTGTCGGCGAACCTGATGGTCTCGCTGTGCCAGACGCGCGCGCTGTCCCCGGACGGCCGCTCCAAGTCGTTCCTCGCCTCCGCCGACGGATACGGACGGGGCGAGGGCGTCGGTGCGGTGGCGCTGATGCGGCTGGCCGACGCCGAGCGTGAGGGCCGGCCGGTGCTGGCCGTCATCCGGGGCTCCGCGCTCAACCACGACGGGGCCGCCTCGGGCCTGACCGCGCCGAGCGGCCCTGCCCAGCAGGAGGTCATCGGCGCCGCGCTGGCCGACGCCGGTGTCGAGCCGGCCGACCTCGGCTGGGTCGAGGCGCATGGCACGGGCACCGTGCTGGGAGACCCCATCGAGGTGGGCGCGCTGGACGCCGTGCTCGGCCCGGCCGTCCGGGAGCGCGGGCTGCCCCTGCAGATCGGCAGCGTCAAGTCCCGGCTCGGTCACCTGGAGGCGGCCTCCGGTGTCGCGGCGCTGATCAAGACGGTCCTGATGCTCCGGCACGGCGAGATCCCGGCGGCCGCCCACCCGCAGGACGGCGAGCTGAACCCGCACATCCCCTGGGAGCGCATCGGCTTCGAGGTGCCGCGCGCCAACCGCCCGTGGCCCCGTCGGCTGCCCCGCCGCGTGGCGGGCGTCAACTCCTTCGGCATGAGCGGCACCAACGTCCATGTGATCCTGGAGGCGTACGATCCGACCCCGGCGCCCGCCCAGGACACCGGGGCGCCGCTCCGCCCCGAGCTGGTGACGTTGTCGGCCAAGGACCCCCGGGCCCTGGTGGAGCTCGCGGACGCCGTCGCCGACCGGCTGCGCAAGACCGATCCGGCCCAGCTGCCGTCGCTCTGCCACACCCTGCGCGGCGGGCGCGCCCCGCACCCCTACCGCATCGCCGTCACCGGTCACACCGCTGCAGACCTCGCGGACCGGCTGGAGCAGGCCCGCGGCCGTGCGGCCGGCGCACGGCGCGCCGGTCAGCCCCCGCGTGTCACCCTCCGCACCCCGACCGACGCCACGACCGTGACGACCGCACTGGCCGCCGCGTATCCCGCTCTGGACCGCCGGGATGGGGCAGCGGGCGCTGCGGACCCTGTGTCGGATGGCGGGGTGGCTGGCGGTGTTGGGTATCCCGCGTTGGATGGCGGGGTGGCTGGGGGCGCCGGGTACCCCGCGCCGGACGGCCGGGCGGCAGTGGCCGCCGCCTGTCCGTCTCTGGACGGACGGGAGGTGGCCCCGGCCGCCGCGAGGCTCGCCGGGTTCCTGGAGGGGCTGGGCGTGCGGGTGCGTCTCACAGCCGACGCGGGTGGCGACGCGGTGACCGTCGAGTGGGACGACGGGACGGGGCCCGCCGCGCGGGTCCTGGACGGGCGCGCCGTCGAGGACACCTTCCCGGAGCTGCTCGGGCTGCTGTTCGAGGCAGGGTGCGACCTCCGCCTTGACGCCCTGGCCGCCCCGGGGACCCGGCTGCTGGGCGACCTGCCCACCTACCCCTTCCAGCGCCGGCGCCACTGGGTGGAGGAACCGCCGCTCGGCGGGGGCGCCGCCCCGCCGGGCCACGGCCGGGCCCAGGCCGTCGCCCCGCCGGACGGCGGCGGTGTCGAGGAGATCACCGGGTTCCTGGTGCGCGTGCTCAAGGAGGCCCTGGAGACAACGGACGAACTCGACCTCGAGCGCTCGTTCCTCGACGAGGGCGGCGACTCCTTCATCTCCACGCTGTTCATCACCCGGGTCGAGGAGCGCTACGAGGTCGGCCTGACTGCCGCGGAGCTGCCGCTCGACCTGCCCCTGCGGACCCTGCTCGGCAAGCTCGCCCAGGACATCGCGGGCCGCGCGGGTGCTGCCGGGAAGCCGGCCGAGGAGTGCGGCGCGTGATCCCCTTCATCCGTCCCCGCCCCCTCGACGAGCCCGCCGTACGCCTCGTTGTCTGCCACCACGCCGGGGGCTCGGGCAGCGCCTATTTCCCACTGGCCAGGCTGCTGCCCCACGACTGGGACGTCCTGCTGCTCGACCTGCCCGGCCGGGGCAAACGGCACTCCGCGGCGCCGTTGCGGGACATGACCACGATGGCCGCCCGGGCCGCCGACGACATCGCCCCCTGGGCGGGTCCGCCCCTGGCGCTGTTCGGGCACAGCATGGGCGCTGTCGTCGCCGTGGAGGCGGCCCGCCTCCTCCAGGAGCGGGGCGCCGGGCCCGCGTGGGTGGGGGTGTCGGGGCGGCTCGCCCCGCCCGACGCGGTGCCCACGCCACGCCTCGACCCGGCACTGCCCGACGAGGAGCTGATGGCCGGGCTGACCGCCATGGGCGGCATCCCGGACCGGTTCGACGAGGCGCCCGAGTTCCGGCGGCGCTTCCTGCGGCTGATCCGCAGCGACCTGTACGCCCTGGGCCACCACCGCGCCGATCCGGCGCGCCGCCCCCTCGCCGCGCCGCTCACCGCCTTCGGGGCCACCCGCGACGATCTCTCCCCGCCCGCGCTGCTGGGCAACTGGGCGGCCGAGACCGACCGGACGTTCCGTCAGTACCTCAGCGAGGGCGGCCACTTCCACTTCCTGGACGACGGCTTCGCCGCGTTCGCGCGGGCGCTGACCGACGAGATCCGCCACGCCCTGCGCCTCGCGCAGTCCGCTCCGGCGTGAGAGGCCGTCGTGCCCAGGAGACATCCTCTAGGAGACACCCGATGGACCGTGACAGCAGCCCCCCGACCGGTGAGGCCGGGCCGCCCGACGCCGCGGCGCAACCGCCGCCCGACGCTCCGGCCGACATGCGCACGCTCATGACGGGCTTCCCGACGGGCGTGTGCGTGGTGACCGCCCTGGACGACGGTGTGCCGTGGGGCATGACCTGCACGTCCCTGTGCAGCGTCGCCCTGGATCCGGCCACCCTGCTCGTCTGTCTGCGCGACGGCAGTCCGACCCTGCGCGCCGTCCTCGCCGGTGGCGCCTTCGCCGTCAATCTGCTGCACGACGAGGCGCAGCCGTCCGCCGAGTTGTTCGCCTCCGGCGCCGCGGACCGCTTCGACCGGGTGCGCTGGGAGACGCCCGCCGGCGCCTGCGGGCCCCATCTGGTCAACTCCGCGCACACCGTGGCCGACTGCGTGGTCAGCCACTCCCGTCCCGTCGGCGACCACGTCGTCACCATGGGCCGGGTGCGCCGGGTCACCCGGCTGCGCTCTCAGCAGCCCCTGCTGTATGGGCTGCGCCGCTACGCGACCTGGCCGCAGGCCCTCGCCGACAGCCACCGCTCTTTCGACTTCATCAACTGACACCGCTCCAGGACACCGGCGAGCCACCGGCCCCCGTGCCGCCCGTACGTCGCCCCCCGCTCCGCACCACGCGAAGTCGAGCAACCTCGAAGTCGCGGCCGGGCGGGGCGGGTTCCTACGATCGACGCGACGGCCGCCGCGACCGAACCGGCCGGTCCCGCCCCCGGTGCCCTGCTGACCAGAGGAGACACTGTGCCCGCATCCCAGGACGCGGCAAGGCCCCAGGAACGAGTCAGAGCCGATGTGTGTGTCATCGGGGCAGGTATCGTGGGCCTGATCAACACCATCGCGCTGGCCAAGCGCGGACTGTCGGTGGTCTGCATCGACCAGCCCACGGAGAAGCAGCAGGCGAGCTACAAGGTGGGGGAGTCGCTGCTGATCTTCTCCAACGCCTTCCTGCGGACGCTCGGCGAACTCGACGACAGCCTCAACCAGTCCTTCCAGAAGGCCGGTTTCTGGATGGCCCACGGGCTGGAGGGCCGTACCGAGTTCGACGACTCCGTCTCCGAGTGGGGCTTCCAGAGCAAACTGCCCGACCGCTGGATGGAGAAGTTCAGTACCGCCTACTTCCCACGCGTCATGTTCCAGGACTCACAGATCGTCCGTCCCGAGATCGAGGCCGAGCTGCGTGAGCGGGCCCGTGAAACGGACGGCGTCACCTTCCTGGACCGGGGCCTGGTGCGCGACATCGACCTCGGGGACGACTCCCGGGACCATGTGCTGCACTGGGTGTCGCGGAACAAGAAGGAGAGCGGTGAGATCGCCGCCCGGTGGATGGTCGACTGCTCCGGCCGCACCCGGTTGCTGGCCCGCAAGTACGGCCATGACCTGCCCCTGGACGAGGAGTTCCGGACCACCGCGGCCTGGGCGCAGTTCTCCGGGTGCGGCGACGACCTGTTCGACGAGCGCTGGAACTACGCGTTCCCCGACGGTGACGTGGCCCGCCGCGAGCGCAACACCGTCCACCTCTGGGGCGACGGCTACTGGATCTGGATCATCCGGCTGGCCGGAGACCGGGTCAGCGTCGGCGTCACCTACCACCGCGGCCGGCCGCCGGAGGAGGGCAACGCGCGCGAGGTCTTCTGGAAGGTCCTGCGCCGCTACCCCCTGCTGGACTGGCTCAAGGAGGAGAACGTCCTGGAGTTCAGCGCCTACCGGGACGTCCAGCACTGCACCGACACCTTCGTCTCGCCGAAGCGGTACGCCATGGTGGGCGATGCCTCGTCGATCATCGACGCCTACTACAGCCAGGGCATCTCGCTGTCGATGACCACCTCCTGGCACATCGCCAACGTCGCGCAGCGCGACATCCAGGAAGGCGTGCTGGACGAGGCATACCTGAACCATGTGAACCGCGCGGCCACCGCCGACTGGCGCATCATGCGCTCCATGGTCCGCTCGAAGTACAGCCCGGCCATCGCCGACAGCCGTTTCTTCGTCCTGGACCATCTGCTGGACCTGATGATCTTCGGCGCGGCGATGCTCGGCCGGTTCCGCGCGTCCCGCTGGCTGATCGAGACGGGTGGCCGCACCAGCGAGGAGACCGAGGAGCACGTACGGCTGCGGGAGGGCCTGAGCCGACGGCTGTTCCTGTCCCAGTCGGCGCCCTGGCACCGCCTGGACCCGCATGTGGTGGCCGGAGCGGTGGAGCGCTGGCACCGCGGCCTGGAGCGCCGGGCGATCCGGCGGCTGGAGGACGGGGTCAGGCTGCCGGCGACCAAGGCGGTCATGCGCGCCCACGCGGCGCTGCCCGGGCTGTGGCGGCTGCCGTTCGGCGAGCGCCCCACGGCCGTCGACCTCACCTTGCCCGCGCCGGCGAAGGAGCCGGAGTTCCTTCAGGTGAAGGGACACGAGTACCGGCCCGTCCACATGGCGGTGTCCGGCACCGCGCTGCTGACCCTGGCCTCGGTCGTCACGCTGGCGGACATGGCCGACACCCAGGTCCGCCGGCTGCGGGGGCTCCCCGGCGTCCTGCGCAGGCGTCGTGGGCCGCGCTGACGGCCCGACGCGGGCCGTGTCCGGCGCCGACTCCGATGTGTAGTGTGGTTAGACATGAAGGCGGAAACCCTGAGAGGGAACCTGGAAGGGATGCTGCTGTCCGTGCTGGAGCCCGGCCAACTCCACGGCTACGCGGTGATCGAGGAGCTGAAGCGGCGCAGCGGTGACGCGATCAACCTGCCGACGGGCACGGTCTATCCGGCCCTGCACCGGCTGGAGGCCGCCGGTCTGGTCGGCAGCGAGTGGTCCCGCCACAACGGGCGGCGGCGCCGCAACTACTACCTCACCGCCGCGGGCCGCCGCGCGCTGGCCGCCAAGCGCACGGCGTGGCGGGAGGTCTCCTCCGTCATCTCCGTCGTACTGGGAGGCGAAGCTTGATGGAGGCGGGAGTTCTCGAGGGGTACACCGACCGTCTGGCGAAACACCTCGTCGGCGACGACTCGCGCCGAGCCGCGATTCTCGACGAGGTGATGGACGGTCTGCAGTGCGCGGTCGAGGGCAACATGGAGGACTGCAGCGATGCCGAGGAGGCGGCGCGGCGGGCGGTACGGGACTGGGGGCCGCCCGGCGAGGTGGCCCGCGCGTACAACGACGCCACGCTGCGGCTGAGCGCGCAGCGGCTGTCGCTGCGGGCGGTGTGTGTGCTGCCGCTGCTGGCGGCCACCTGGGCGTGCGCGCTGCTCGGCGGGCCGGCCGGTCCCTGGGCGGTGCGTCATCCGCCGCTGCTGGTGACGGGTCTGTCCCTGGTGGCCTTCGGCTGTGTGCTCTGTCTGGCCGGTGCCTTCTCCGGTCTCCGCAAGGGCACCGGCATCCAGGCGGCGGTCGGGCGGCGCGACGGCACGGTCACCACGGGCACCCTCGCGGCCCTCTCCGGTCTGCTGTGCACGCTGGGCGCGCTGGTGCTGCTGCTGCTCAACCGCGGTCTGTCGCACCCGGAGTCGCTGGACTGGCCGATGGTCTCCGTTCCCGCCACCCTGACCGTCCTGTCCGCCCTGTACTTCGGCCTGCACTTCAAGCGCTTCGTCTCCGTGGTGAGGGGAGTGGGCACGGCCTGATGCGCTAGGACCGGCCGGCGGATGCCGCCGTCTTCGCGAGAGCTCCCCGTGCGGGGCGACCTCACCGGTCGCCCCGCACGGGGAGCTCTGCTTTTGGGGCCCAAGTGCCTTGCGGGGAAGGTGACTTGATCCCGTCAGGGACGGGTTTCCCGGTTGCGTCGCCGTGATCAGGCCGCTACCTTGGGCATTCATAAGTAGCGTGGCTACAGGATAGTGTCACTACAGGAGGTCGGTGCCGTGGAGCGCATGACACGGTGGGTGCTCGCTCACCGGTGGGCCGTGGCTCTGGTGTGGGTGGTACTCACCCTCGCCGGGGGAGCCATGTCGGGCAGTACGATCGACAAACTCACCTTCGAGTCGCGGCTCCCGGACAAGCCGGCCCAGGAGGCGAACGACGCGCTGGCGCAGCGCTTCTCCCAGACGGGCGGCAAGAATGCCCCGCTGCTGCTCGTGGTGACCGTCCCCGAGGGCACGACCGCCGACAGCTCCGTGGTCCGCCGGCAGTGGGGCGACCTGGTGGCCCAGGTGACCCCGCAGGGCGGCCGCAGCGTCTCGTACGCGAGCACGGGCGACGACTCGCTGCTGTCGGAGGACAAGCGCACCACCGTCGCGCTCGTCTACCCGCCGGCCAACCCGTCCAACACGCCGTACGAGCAGTCCCTCCCGGCCATCAAGAAGACCGTCGAGCAGACGAAGATCGCCGGTGCCCAGGTCGAACTGACCGGACAGCCCGTACTCTCCGGCCGGGACAGCGGAGCCCAGCGCAGCCCGATCTACGAGACCCTGATCGGAGCCGTGGGCGCGCTGGTCGTGCTGGCCCTGGTCTTCGCCAGCGGTCTGGCGATCGTGCCGCTGCTGATGGCCGCCGCCGCGATTCCCACCACGTTCCTTCTGGTCCGCGGGGTCACCGGCATCACCGACGTTTCCTTCATCGTCCAGTACCTGGTGGCCCTGATCGGCCTCGGTATCGCGATCGACTACGCGCTGCTCGTCGTCACCCGCTGGCGCGAGGAGCGCAACAAGCCCGGCGCCGACGGCCCCGAGCCCGAGGCCCGCAAGGAGGCCATCGTGCGCTCCGTGGCCAGCGCCGGCCGGGCCGTGGCGCTCAGCGGAGCCACTGTGGCGATCTCGCTGGCCGCACTCGTCGTGCTGCCGGTGCCCTTCCTGCGCAGCGTCGGCTACGCGGGTCTGCTCATCCCGCTCGTCAGCGTCGCCGTCGCGCTCACCCTGCTGCCCGTGCTGCTCTACTCCTGGGGCGACAAGCTCGACCGGCCGCGCCGCCGGCACCGCCCCGACAGCAGGATGTGGACCAAGGTCGCCCAGCTGACCACCCGTCGCCCAGCGCTGTCCGCGCTGGTCAGCGGTGCCGTGCTGGTGGCCCTGGCGGCGCCCGTGCTGTCCCTGAGCCTGGGCCAGCCGGCGACCACGACCCTCGCCCAGGGCGGACAGCCCGCCCGGTCCTTCGACCGGATCGTCGACGCCGGCTTCGGCGAGGGCATCGCCCGCCCGGTCGAGGTCCTGATGGACGCGGGCGGCGCCGACGCCATGAACGACAGGCTCAGCGGCATCGACGGCGTCGCCGGCTCGGTCGCGCCGACCGACTGGTCCCGGGACGGCCAGCGGATCATCGACGTATGGACTACCGAGGACCCGTCGAGCGGCGGCGGCCGTGACGCCGTCACCGAGGTCGCGGACACGGCACGGGAGACTCCGGGCGCGCTGGCCGGCGGCGGCCCCGCACAGGACGCCGACTTCATCGACGCGGTCTACGGCGAGCTCGGACTCATCGTGCTCTTCGTCGGACTGGTCACCTTCATCGTGCTGGCCCGCACCCTGCGCTCGGTGGTGCTGCCGATCAAGGCCCTGGTGCTCAACGCCCTGTCCACCTGCGCCGCCTACGGCGCCGTCGTCCTCATCTGGCAGAAGGGCTACGGCAGCGAACTGCTCTTCGACACCCCGGCCGTCGGCGCCATCACCATCTGGGTCCCCATGGCGGTGTTCGCGTTCCTCTTCGGACTCTCCATGGACTACGAGGTGTTCATCCTGCACCGCATCCGGGAGACACATCTCGACCTCACCAAGGAGGGAGTGCGAGACACCGTCGTGCCCTCGGTGGTGACCGGCATCAGCCGCACCGGCCGGCTCGTCACCTCCGCCGCGCTCATCCTGTTCCTGGCCTTCACCGCACTGGCCAGCATTCCGATCACCGACGTGAAGGTGTTCGCCACCGCGCTGGCGGCGGGCATCATCGTCGACGCCACCATCGTCCGGGGCCTGCTCACCCCGGCTCTGGTCACCCTCCTCGGGCGGTCCAACTGGTGGTTCCCCCGCTCCCTGGGCCGGCTGCTCGTGACATCCCCCGCCGTGGCAGCCGGCCCAGGGCCCGCCCCCGCCGGTGAGGCCGGTGCCGCGGCGCCGGGCACCGCGCCGACGCCGGAGGATCCCGCCGCGCGGACCCGGGAGCAGGGCCGGGTCTGACCGGGTGAGCCACCGCGCTGCGGCGCGGTGGCTTGCACATGCTTTCTCCGGCCTTCATCGACGTGGGCCAAGGTGGTCGCGCGGACGCGAGCGCACGGTGCCGTCCGTCACCCGACGACTGCGAAGGGAACCGACACGTGTCCACACAACGGCTGAGTTACGACGTGGTGATCCTCGGATCGGGTATCGCCGGATCCACCCTGGGCGCCGTCCTGGCCCGCAGCGGTGCGAAGGTGCTGCTCGCCGACGCGGCCACCCATCCGCGGTTCGCCGTGGGGGAGTCGATGATCCCCCAGCTCGTCGCCTGGCTCCAAGTGCTCGCCGAGCGCTACGACATCCCGGAGTTCGAGGCGCTCGCCGATGCCACGACCATCAACGAGCAGGTGAGCAACACCTTCGGCCGCAAGCGGCACTTCGGGTTCATGATGCACCGCCCCGGGCAGGAACCCGACCCCACCGAGGCCCACCAGTTCGTCATCCCCGACGCTCTCACCTCGGCCAGCCATCTCTTCCGGCAGGACAGCGACGCCTACCTCTTCCGGGTCGCCGTCGGATACGGCTGCGAGACCCGCCAGCAGTGGCGCGTGGCCCGTGTCGAGTTCGACGCCGCGGGCGCCACCCTGACCGGAGCGGACGAGCACCGGGTCCGCGCCCGCTACGTCGTCGACGCGAGCGGGTTCCGTTCCCCGCTGGCCGAGCACTTCGGGCTGCGCGAGCAGCCGGCGCGGTTCCGGCACCACTCGCGCTCGCTGTTCACCCACATGATCGGCGTGCGGCCCTTCGACGACGTCGTACGGGCCCCGGAGGACGTCCGTCCGCCCGTGCCCTGGCACGAGGGCACCATGCACCACCTCTTCGAGCGGGGCTGGTTCTGGATCATCCCGTTCGACAACCACGAACTCTCCCGCAACCCGCTGTGCAGCGTGGGCGTCACCCTCGACCCGCGGCTGTACCCCAAGCCGGAGGACATCAGCCCCGAGGAGGAGTTCGCCCGGCTGGTGCGGCGGTTCCCCGCCGTGGAGCGCCAGTTCGAGGGGGCGCGCAAGGTCCGTGAGTGGGTGTCCACCGGCCGGCTCCAGTACTCCTCGCGGCGCACCGTGGGACCGCGCTGGTGCCTGATGTCGCACGCCGCCGGCTTCCTGGACCCGCTCTACTCGCGCGGCATGTCCAACACCTTCGAGATCATCCACGCACTCGCCCCGCGGGTGCTTCAGGCCCTCGCCGACGACGACTTCGACGAGGAGCGCTTCCGCTACGTGGAGGAACTGGAGCAGGGGCTGCTCGACCATAACGACACCCTCGTCAACTCCTCCTTCATCGCCTTCTCGCACTTCCGTCTCTGGGACGCGGTTTTCCGGGTCTGGGGCAGCGGCAACACCCCCGGCACCCTGCGCATCAACAACGCCCTGCGTCGATTCGGCGAGGACCGGGACGCCACCGTCTTCGAGAGGCTGGAGAAGGCTCCGCACACCGGCCTGTGGTGGCCCGACAGTGACGCCTTCAAAGAGCTGCTCCAGGGAACCGAACGGGCCTGCCTCGACTATGAATCGAATCTCATCGACGGCGACACGGCCGCCGACCGCGTACTGCGGCTCGTACGGGAATCCGAAGCGGTCTCCCCGGGATTCGGATGGAAAGACGTCGACCGCCGGTTCATCTACCCCGACCGCCGGGACATGGCCGCATTCCTGGAATGGGCGGCGGCCTCCCCCCTGCCCGAACTCAGCTCGCTCGGCCGGGAGAGCCTGGCCGCGCTGCGCCGCGCGGGCGTCCAGTCCCCGGCGACGGCCGGAAACCGGTGAGGGGGACGGCCATGCGGAAGGACGCCACCGTACAGGACGCCAACAAGGCGCTCGCCCGGTACTGGTTCGACGAGGGGTGGACCCGCGGCAATGTCGACGTGGCCGATCGCGTCTTCGCCCCCGGCTTCCTGCTGGGCGGCGAACGAGTCGGCCCCGAGGGCCCCAAGCGGAGCGTACGGCGGCGGCACGCCGCCTTCGCCGGCCTCACGGTCGAGGTCGGGCTCCAGATCGCCGAAGGGCCATGGATCGCAACCTGGTTCACCACCCGGGCCACGCACGTGGGCGAGTTCGCCGGGGTCGCCCCCACCGGGCGCTCGGTCACCTCGGAAGGAGTGCAGCTGTGGCGGGTCGAGAACGGTCTGGTGGTGGAGGACCGTAATGTGTTCGACCTGTGGAAGGTCGTGTCCCAACTGCGCGCTACGAGCCGGAATGAATGATGTTTTTCTCGTAGGCGAAAATGACCGCGTGCACGCGGTTGCGGAGCCCCAGCTTCTCCATTACTTTCTGGATGTGGGATTTCACAGTGCTCTGACTCAGTGTCAATTCTGCGGATATTTCGGCGTTCGTGTATCCGCGGGTGATGAGCCGGAACACCTCGATTTCCCGGCCTGTGAGCTGTTCCAGCGGAGAACTCTTCGGCCCTGGGCGGGCCGTGGGAATCAGCTGCGACCGCCCCGTGGCCATGATGCGGACCGCGGCGGCCAGCTCCTGCGAGCCGCTGCGGCTGGACAGCAGACCCTTGACTCCCGGCAGCGCAACCCGCTCTGCCGCCGTGGCCACATCGTTGATCAGGACGAGCATGGTCGGCGTCGCCCGCGCTGACGGCTGGGCGTCGGCCAGCGCACCGACGTGGCGGACCGCCTCCGCCGCGTCGGTGTCCGTATGGGAGTTGATGACCACGACATCCGGCCGCAGCTCCAGGTACCGGGTGGCCGCCGTCTCTCCGTCCGCCGCCTCGCCGGCCACCTGGAGATCTGGACAGTGCTCGAGAATGGTGCGCAGTCCGGTGAGCGAGATGGGGTGCGAATCGACGAGCAGGACGGTGGTGCGAGCCGAGCCTGACATGTATTTCCCCCGGATGTCATCGACAGGGCGAACCTTGCAGACAGAATAGAGTGGCCCAGGTCCGTCGGATCCACATCGGCGCTTATCCCAGATTGGCGAATTCACGTCCGTCGGAACCCGCCGCACCCGCCGCGAAAGCGCGCGTACGGAACGCGCCGGCCCGGGCCGCCCGCCCGCTCGGGCCGTGATTGCGGTCCCCGCGGGCCGGAAAGGACGAACCCCGACCCGGACGGATGCGCCCGCTCCCGCCCCGGGTACTCTCCTGTCCCGGGCCGGGAGCGGTCTGCGTACGTCCGGGTTCAGTTCTTGCGGGCGATCACCGCGGTGGTGAGCGCGGGCAGGGAGACGGTCCGCTGCACGCTGAACCCGGCCCGCGTCACCCACTCCCGGCACTGGGCCGGCGAGAAGCCGCTCGCCTGGGCGGACTGCGTCATCATCACCAGGCTCAGCAGCAGGGACTCGGGCCGCGACCGCTCGTCGTCGAGCATCGTGTCGTAGACGACGAGACAGCCGCCGTCGCGCACGGCGGCGTGCGCCCGGCGCAGCAGCTCCAGCCGCCGCTCGTCCGGCCAGTCGTGCAGCACGCTGCCGAGGATCACCACGTCCGCCCGGGGCAGGTCGTCCACGAAGAAGTCCCCGCCCACGAAGGCCAGTCGGTCTGCGACGCCCTGCTCGGCCACCAGGTCCTCGAAGTGCGCCTTCATCGCCGGCCGGTCGAGGACCGTGCCGGTGAGCGAGGGATGGGCGGCGGCCAGTCGCGCGGCCAGGTTGCCGCGCGCCCCGCCGATGTCACTGAACGTGTCGTATCGGGACCAGTCCAGGCAGGCGCACAGCCCGTCCACGACCGCCGTGCTGAAGGAGTCCATGGCCGACAGGAACAGCCGCAGTCGCTCCGGGTCGTGGAAGATCCGGGTGAACGGCACTTCGCCGGCCGTGTTCTGGCCGCGTGCGGTGCCGGTGCGCAGCAGCCCGGTCAGTGCCTGCGGGTCGTTGCCCATCAGCTCGCTCGTCATCCGCAGGAAGCCGCCCACGAAACCGTCCCGGTCAGGGAGCAGATGCCGGGCCGCGGCCGGGCTGTTGGCGTACCGTCCGTCCGTCCGGGACAGCAGCCCGACCGCGGCCAGCGCGTCCAGGAAGTCACGGGCGGCCCGCGGATGCAGACCGAGCCGGGCGGACAGCTCCCCGCCGTCCAGCGGCCGCTCGGCCAGAGCGGTGAAGACGCCCAGCTCCAGAGCGGAGGTCAGCAGTCTGCTCCGGAAGAACGACCACCCGACGAACATCACGTCGTAGGGGTCCTCAAGCGGTTCTGGTGTGGTCATCCCTGCCTACTTCATTCCGGTGGATTCGACACGCGGTGCGTTTCTGCGGCCTATGCGGACACGCAGCCAGAGTTCCAGCGGACGTTCGTAGAATTGGTACAGAAGGGCGCACAGCGCCGTGGTGATGCCGAGCGCGAGCAGCGCCCACCCGGCGTTCGACCAACTGGCCTCCACCGGCATCATGTAGAACTCGATGATGTTCTTTCGGTCGAAGACCGCGGACGCGATTTCGAAAAGCACGGTGAAATGCAGCAGATAGAACGCGTACGACCATTCGCCGAGGAAGACCATGGGGCGTGTGCTCAGCCAGGAGGACCGGCCGGACAGGTCCCGCTGCGCCACCGCGACCACGACCAGCGCGTACAGCGGCGCGGTCACCTGGCCGAGCGCGTCGTACACCACGAAGGCGCGCCAGGTTTCGTCACGCAGCAGCCAGAGCACCAGCAGCCCCGCCGCCAGCACCGTGGTGGCGGCACCGGTCCCCAGGGGCGAGCGCCAGCCCTTGCGGACCGCGGCCGCGGCCACCACGCCGAGCAGGAACTCCCAGACGCGCGCGATCGGTGAGTACACACCGAAGATGAGCCCGTCCATGCCGGTGAACGCGGGGCGCGCCTGCGGCGGATACGCCTCCCACAGCCAGACCTTGATGCCCCAGCCGATCAGCACCAGGACCACGGCCGCCCCGGCCAGCCAGCGCAGGGACCGGCGCAGGGTGGGCTTCGCGATGAACGGGAAGAGCGCGTAGAAGAACGCCTCGCAGGCCAGGGACCAGGTCACCGGGCTGGTTCCGCCGAGGATCCAGCTGGGCACCCACGCCTGGAAGAGCAGCACCGCGGAGAGCGCCATCAGGATGACCTTGTCGGTCTCGCCGTCCGGGACGCCGGGCAACTGCAGCATCAGCGGCAGCAGAGCGGCGACCGCGAGCACCGGCCAGATCCGGGCGAAGCGGCGCCCGTAGAAGGCGCCGGCCCGGTCGCCCTCGAGGTACGTCCAGGTCAGGACGAAACCGGAGAGCACGAAGAAGAAGGTGACCCCGGAGGCGCCCAGCGCGAACACGGCATCGGTGTGCGGCAGCGGCAGCAGGGTGGTGAGGTGGTTGAGGAAGACGGCGAACGCCGCGATCCAGCGCAGGCCGGTCAGTGAGTTCAGTCGGGTGCCCGGCAGAGTGGCGGGCGCGGTGGTGGGCGGAACCGGGGGGGATTCCGGCCGCGAGGTGGATGAAGTCATGGCACCAGCCATTCGGTGAGCGGCGGATAAAGTGGCCGTACAGGTCCGAAGTGTGCAGCAGCATTGCAGCAGCGGCCGATGAACCCGTCGTTAAGCGGCCATAAAACCGGCGCCGTTGGTAATGGGCTGGCCGAATTCCCGTTTGACGCCCGGACACTGTGGCTATTCTCGTGTATGTAGCTCAATTTCCGGACGGAATCGAGGGGCGTCATGCGGGAATTCCCTTACGGTACGGCGATGGTGACCGGCGCGTCGAGCGGAATCGGCGAGGGATTCGCCCGCCGGCTCGCGGCGGAAGGAGCCGACCTCGTGCTGGTCGCGCGTCGCGGTGACCGGCTCAAGGAACTCGCCGCGGAGCTGGAGTCCGGGCACGGCGTCCGGATCGAGGTGCTGGCGGCCGACCTCACCGACGAGGGGCAGCTGGCCACCGTGGAGAAGCGGCTCGTCGATCCGGCGCACCCCGTCGAACTGCTGGTGAACAACGCCGGGTCGAGCGGCTCGGGAGCGTTCGCGGACCTGCCCGCCGAGCGCGAGATGCACACCGCGGTGCTCAACGCCGTGGTGCCGCTGCGGCTGACCCGCGCCTGCCTGCCCGGCATGATCGCCCGGGGCTCGGGAGGCGTGGTCAACGTGTCGTCGCTCGTCGCCGTGCTGCCCAAGCCGCGCTCCGCCACCTACGCCGCCTCCAAGGCGTTCCTCTCGTCGCTCGGGGAGAGCCTGGCCATGGAGGTCGAGCGCCATGGCGTCCATGTCACCACCGTGCACACCGGACTCACCCGCTCCGAGTTCCATCAGGCGGCCGGGGTGTCCGCCGACACTCTCCCGAAGATCAACTGGCTGACGCCGGACGAGGTGGCGCGGGCCGGCCTTGATGCGGTGGCGGCCGGACGGCCGTCCGTGGTCCCCGGCTTCGCCTACCGCCTCCGGCTGCCGCTGATGCGGGCGATGCCGCGCTCCGTCGTACGCGCCATCGTCCGTCGCGTCCACAAGGCGTGATCGCACCTGCCGACCGGCACCCGCACCGCGCCATGCTGGTCCCGACCCACACGCGCGACGCCACGCGGCGCGGCTCGGTGCTGTCGCCGGGGCGGCCGCGGCACGGCCGACACCCGCGCACGCGCGCCCAGCCGGCCCGGCGGGACAGCGACGTCTTCCGGAAGGGAAAGGAATCCCCCATGGTCACTCAACGCCCCGTCTCCCCCCGCCACCGGCTCCGTAACGGCGTCGTCGTCCTGTCCCACCGGATCGGCCTGCCGTTCGGCCCCCTGCACCTGCTGACCGTCCCCGGCCGCAGGAGCGGTCTTCCCCGGACCGCTCCCGTCGCCCCCGTGGTGGTGGACGGCACCTACTACCTCCTGCAGGCGTACCCCGGCTCCGACTGGGTCAAGAACGCCCGCGCCGCAGGGCGTGGCACGCTCACCCGAGGGCGGCGCTCATGGGCCGTACGGCTGACCGAACTGCCCGAGGCGGAACGCGCCCCCGTCCTGCGGGAGTTCCCGGTGCAGAACCCGCGCGGCGTCGCAGCCTTCCAGCGCAATGGCCTCGTCCGGTCCGGCACTCCGGACGGCTTCGCCGAGGCCGCCGCCGACTGCCCGGTCTTCCTCGTCGCCCCGGTCGACCTTCGGGCCTGACGCCACAAGCGGGTGGCTCCCCGGCCGGTCGCGGTCGACCGGGGAGCCACCCGCTCGTTCGTCCCGTCACGGACCGGGCGCCGTCCTCACTGCGGAACCGGCGCCCTTTCCTCGTGCGGCGCCGACGGCAGAGCGACCCCCCGCACATCGACTCCCGTGGTCAGATAGCGCAGTTCGTCCGGTCCCTCGTGCCGCAGCCAGTGCGCCATCCGCCGCAGGTCCTCCGGCTTGGGGTAGACGAAGCGGCAGTCCGGGTCGCGCAGCCCGAGGTGGTCCAGCACCACGGGTGCGTTCGCCACGGTCCGCATCAGCTCACGGCCGGCGTCGGCGGCATCGCGCTCGCCCCGGTCGACCGCGTCGCAGACCCGCACCATTTCGTCGAAGAGCGCCTTGTAGCCGTGCGACCCCGGCACCGGCAGACCGGGATACGCCGCCTGCTCCATCACCCGCAGCACACCGTCGTCCCCGGAGTCCATGAACCGCTCGGTGAACCGGTCGAAGCGCAGGTTGATGGGTACCTCGGCCGCGCACCAGACGCGGTAGACGGCGTTCCACAGGGCGTGGTCCGAGAACGACACGAACGAGCAGTTGACCAGCTCGTCGTTGTAACGGATCAGCCCCTGCTGCAGCTCGTCGACGTAGCGGAACCGCTCCTCGTCGAAGTCGTCGTCGGCCAGCGCCTCAAGCAGCCGCCAGGCCAGCGAGTTGATGACCTCGCCGGTGTTGGTGAGGCCGCGCGAGTACAGCGGGTCGATGAAGCCCGCCGCGTGCGACATCAGGCACCAGCGGTGCCCCACCGTACGCTCGGACGCGTACTGGATCCGGCCCGCCGACACCCACGGCCGGACCGTACGGGCCTCGGTGAACAGCCGTTCCACGGCGGGGAACCGCGCCGCGAAGCGGCGGAACTCCTCCTGCGGGCTCAGCTCCTGCGACTTGGGGTACAGACGCTCGTCCAGGGTGAGCCCGACGCTCACCAGAGGGTTCTTCGACCCGGGGGCGTTGTTGAACGGGATCGACCAGAACCAGCCGCGCTCGAAGATGTGGTGCATGGTGCCCTCCACCCAGGGAATGGGCGGGGCGTCCTCGGGACCCACCCGCAGACAGGTGTCGGTCGGCCGGACCCCGATCATGTGCGTGAACATCGAGCGTGAGTGGTGCTTGAGCGCCTCGGGCGGCCTGCGCAGCCCGAGCCGGTGCGCGACGGGGGAGCGGAAGCCGCTGGCGTCCACCAGGTAGCGGGCCTCGTGGCGCTCACCGCCCCTGCCGACCACGGTCACATGGTCGTCGGCGAGTTCGACGTCCTCGACATGGAACGCCTGGCGCACGTCGCAGCCGTAGGCGATCGCCGTGTGGAAGAGGTAGGCGTCGGTGTCCTGGCGGAACAGGTGGCTGGTCTGCAACACCTTCGAGGGCGGACTGAACTGCAGGAACTCGGCCGGGTCCGGCTCCTTGCCCTCCTCGTGCCGGATGAAGCCGAAGTGCCGCTTGGTTCCGCACGTCGGGGCGATCTCGTCCCGGCAGCCCTCGTACGACGTCAGCGGCTCCAGCTCGGGCACGTCGTAGCGGCGGGCGAGCAGCCGGAACACCTTCAGCGTGTAGAGCGTCGTCGATTCGCCGACGGCGAACCGGGGATGCGTGCCACCGTCGAGCAGCAGGACCGAAGCGCCCTGCCGGGCCAGGATGGCACCCAGGGTCGAGCCGGCTATGCCCGATCCCAGGACGATCACATCGTGACGACGGGGCGCGACGACGCGCGGTCGGGGGCGGTGGCCGGACAGTGGTCCGGGCATGTGGTCCTCCCTGGTCGAAGGAGTGAGGAGTACGAGGCGTGAGGAGTGCGAGGCGTGAGGAGTACGAGGAGTGAGGAGTGCGGGATGCACACGGCAGGGGGCACCGCGCCGCACCGCGGTGCCCCGGAGGAGGTCCGCCCGGTCAGCCCTGAGCGCCACGGGCCGCGGCAGGCGGGGCGCCGGCGCCGCGGCGCCCACCGGGCGGCGGGCCGCCCAGGTCGCCGTGGGCGCCCGGCGGCGGCTGGAACCCGCGGATCCGGTGACTGCTCGCCAGCTCCTGCATCTTGCTCCAGTCCGGCCGGCCGTTCGCGACCAGCGCGGACAGCCCCCGGAAGAAGTGCTCGACACCGCCGGGCGTGTGGATGACCAGCAACTGTCCGGGCTCGTCACCGACGTTCAGGAACCTGTGCGGCACCCCACGCGGACCGAAGATCACGGTGCCGGCCGAGATGACCTCGGTGACGCCGCCGACCTCGAACTCGTAGCGCCCCTTGTTGACGAAGAAAGCCTCGTCGGCCGTCTCGTGCACATGCAGCGGCGGACCGCTGCCCGGCTGGGTGGTGATCTGGTAGAAGCTGTACAGCCCGCCGGTGTCCTCCTTGTTCAGCAGGAACCGGCCCTCCTCGCCGAACCAGCAGACGGGTTCGACCTCGTCCCGGTTGACCACTTTGCGTTCGGGCTTCGACACGTTCTTCCCTGCCTTTCTCGGAAACGATCTCAAAATCGATTTCGGTGGCGATCTCGGAAGTGCTCTCAGGAGTCCCCGCCAGCACACCAGCGGCCGATAAAGAGCCGGATAAACAGAGGAAAAGCCCCGTTCAGGCGAGTGCGGTGCCGCCGTCGGCCAGAAGACAGCTGCCGGTGAGGTACGACGCGCGCGGGGAGGCCGCGAACGCGATGAGCTCGGCGACGTCCTCGGGCGTTCCGTTACGGCGCACCGCGGCCCGCTCGGCGGCCGCCCGGCGCTGCTGCTCGGGGATGTGCACCGCCAGCTCGGTCAGGATGAGCCCCGGTTCGACGGCGTTGACCCGCACGCCGAGCGGCCCCGCCTCCAGGGCCAGCGTCCGCACCGCCGCCTCCACTCCCGCTTTGGCGACGGCGAGCGGCAGAAACCGCGGCGCCGGCCGTCGGGCGAGCGCCGCCCCCACCGCCACGATCGATCCGTCGCCCCGCTCCGTCATCCCGGGCAGCACGGCGCGCGCGGTGAGGAAGAGCGCCTTGAGCTGCTGGGTGACCACCCGCTCCAGGTCTGCCCAGTCCAGCTCGGTCGCCGGAGCGATTCGCGCCTCGTGGGCGCCGAGACCGGCCGTGTTCAGCACCAGCACGTCCACCGGCCCCAGTTCAGCGGTGACGTCGGCGACCAGGTCCCGGACCTGCCCGGGGTCGGTGACATCGGCCTGGACCGCCACCGCGTGAGCGCCCTGGCGGCGGATCGAGTCCACCACCTGCTGGGCCCGGTCCGCGCTCTTGTGATAGTTGACGGCCACCCGCGCGCCACGCGCCGCGAGCAGCTGGGCGGTGGCCGCGCCGATGCCACGGCTCGCGCCGGTGACAAGCGCGACCCGGCCGCTGAACTCCCTGTCCGTGTCGGTCATTTCGTCGCGCTCACCTTCGGTGTGTGCCGCGTTCACCGGATCATCTCCTTGGCTCCTTGGCTCCTTGGGCATCACTCGTGGATCGGCCCTCATCCCCAGGCCAGCCAGCAGCCCCCGAGGGCCGCGCAGAAGGCGAGCACCGCGCAGGCCGTGCGCCACTGGTTGGCCCGGGCCCAGTCGGCGCGCAGTGTGGTCCAGCCGTCCGGGATCTCACCGGCCTCGGCCCACGCGTCGATGCGCCGGTTCATCCGTACGTTGCGCAGCTCCGACACCAGGGCGACACCCACCACCGAGGCCAGCGCGGCGGCGAACGCGGCCTTGGCGGCCGCCGAGGGGGCGAGGAAGGACAGCCCGAGCCCGGCGGCCAAGGCGACCTTGTTGACCGTGGGCATCAGCGGGTCGAACCCGGGGTCGAGCAGCCGGTGCACCTCGGACCACGTCCGGCGCGGCAGGCGCAGCAGCATCGGTACGACGGCCCGCTCGACCGCGACCAGGGCGCCGGCCAGCACCCCGGTGCACAGCACGAACACGGCGGCCAGCGAGGGGGCGAGCATGACGTGCGCTCACCCCGCCCCGCCGGTGGCGCCGGCCGCCGGGAGCACCGGGCCGCGTTCCAGCCGTTCGTCCAGCATCAGCCCGTAGCTCTGGCCGCGGGCGACGGTGTCGAAGAAGACGTACATCATCAGGTCGCGCAGCCGGCACAGGGGTGTGCTGTGCACGAGCCCCAGTGTGCCGATCCGCCACGACGTGGTGACCATGTCCGCGGTCCGCTCCCGGCGGGCGGCCTCGAACGCGCGCAGGGTCTGCCCGACTTCGTGCGGCGGGGTCCGGCCGAGCATGCCGGCCAGGACCACGCCGCTCTCGATGGCCTGCCCCGCGCCCTGGCTGAGGTTGAGCGTCATCGGGTGGGCGGCGTCCCCGACCAGGACGACGCGGCCGTGGCTCCAGCCGCCGCCCGGCGGACGGTCGTGGATGGAGACCGGCAGGATCGCCTCCTCGTCGGTGGAGGCGATGATCCGGCCGACCGGCTCCGGCCAGTTCCGGTAGGCGGCGGCCAGTTCGTCACGGCGGCTGTTGCGCACGGTGTCGAGGCCGGTCGCGGCCCGGTCGCTGGTGATGGCGTCCCAGTAGACCTCGTTCTCGTTGAGCCTGCAGTACAGGAAGCGCAGGCCCCCCTTGCCCCACAGGTTGAAGAAGGTGCCCGTGGGCA
This sequence comes from Streptomyces sp. NPDC018693, assembly GCF_044391385.1. Classification (NCBI taxonomy): domain Bacteria; kingdom Bacillati; phylum Actinomycetota; class Actinomycetes; order Kitasatosporales; family Streptomycetaceae; genus Streptomyces; species Streptomyces sp. NPDC018693. Next base: position 54,017 of record NZ_JBIRZZ010000024.1, read on the forward strand.
CCAGGGACTCGCCCGGCAGCCGGGTGATGGCCTGCCACGCCGTGTAGCCCGCGTACCGCGGCGGCGGCTCGAAGCCGCGCCGCATCTCCGCGCGCACGGTCGAGCGCAGCCCGTCCGCGCCGATCAGCACATCACCGCGGGCCGAGGACCCGTCCGCGAAGTGCGCGGTGACGCCGTCGTCGTCCTGGGTGTAGCCGGTGAGCCGGGAACCGAACCGGATCCGATGGTCGCCCACGGCGTGGGTGAGCACCTTGTGCAGGGAGGAACGCCGCAGGGCGCAGGCCGGTGCCCCGCAGCGCTCCGACGGCCCGTCCAGGTGCCAGCGCGCCAGCCGCCTGCCGGTGTCCGAGCGGAACTCGTGGAAGCGCATACGGACGGAGTCCGCGGCGACAGCCTCGTCGAGACCGATCCGGCGCAGGGCCAGAAAGGCGTTGTGCCAGAGCATGAAACCGCCGCCGGTCAGCAGCAGCCCCGGAGTCCGGCGCGCCTCGAACACCTCCGCCTCGACGCCCTGCCGCAGCAGGCCCGCCGCCGTGGTGAGCCCGCCGATGCCGGCCCCGATCACCAGTGCCTTGCGGATGGTCGCCATGACAGCCGTCCGTCTCAGCCGTGCGACGGAACGCTGTCGAGCCGGGTGCGCAGATCGTAGATCCGCCGCTCGATGCCGCCGCCGCTCCAGTACGGGAACATGGGCGCCGCCATCTCCCGGTGGCTGGGGGCGTCCTCCCAGGCGCGGAACGCCTGCTCGCTCTCCCACTCGGCGAGCAGGATGTAGCGGCCGGGCTCCTCGGCGTCGCGCAGCAGCTCGTCACGGAGGTGGCCGGGGGTGCCGCGCACCACGGCGGCGACGGAACGGTACGCCTCCTCGAAGGCTTCCCGGTCCTTCTCCTCGATGCGGGCGGACACCATGACACGTACGGGCATGACGGTTACCTCTCCTCGGTGGGTCGGGCGGGTATGTGGGCGACGGTCTCCAACACCCGCTTGTGGGCGGAGGCGCGGAACGTCTCCAGGCGGGCGCTGAGCTCCTCGCGCTCGGGACTCTTCTGGAAGGCGTCCAGGGAGGCCCGGTCGGCCCAGTCGGCCATGATCAGATGGGTGAGCGGGTCGTCCGGGTCACACAGCAGGGTCTGTCCGACGCTGCCGGGCAGCCGCGCCGCCGCCTGGGCCGTCTCCAGCCAGGTGGCGCGGAACTCCCCCTCGTAGCCCTCGCGGACCCTCATCTCCAGTACGGTGCGCAGCACGGGTGCGGGCTCCCTCCGGTCAGATGCCGCCGTCGGCGTCGAGCGTGGCCCCGGTGACGTACCGGGAGGCGTGCGAGACCAGGAACAGCACCACGTCCGCGATCTCCGCCGGCCGGCCGACCCGGCGCAGCGAGATCATCTGCTCGTAGCGGGCCCGTCCCTCCGGGGTGACCGCCTTCATCTGGTCGGTCTCCACCAGGCCCGAGGCGACACAGTTGACCCGCACCCCCCGCGGCCCCAGTTCCTTGGCCAGCGCACGGGTCAGTCCCATGACGCCGGCCTTGGACGCCACGTAGTGCGCGGCGCCGGGCATCCCGTGGTGGGCGACGGCGGAACTGATGTTGACGACCGAGGCGACCTCGGCGAGGTACGGCAGCGCCGCCCGGATCACCCGGTACATCCCCGTCAGGTTGGTGTCGAGGACGCGGTGCCACTCCTGCGGGTCCAGCTCCTCAAGCGGCAGATGGCTGATCACCCCGGCGTTGTTCACCACGGCGTCGATGGCCCCGTGCCTCTCGTGCGCGGTGGTCACCAGCCGCGCCACCTGCTCCTGGTCGGCGATGTCGCAGCGCAGCAGGGAGCCCTGGGCGCCCTGCTCGTCCAGTTCGCGTCGCAGCGACTCGACCTGCCGGCCCTCCCGCACGTAGCAGGCGGTCACCGAGGCGCCCTGCGCGGCCAGCGCCAGCACCGTGGCGCGCCCGATGCCCCGGGTGCCACCGGTGACCAGCACATGACGTCCCTTCACCGCGAAGTCCACCGCGCTCACCGTCCCGCCGCCGCTCCGGCGCGGCTGCGGGCCGCCGCCTCCACGCGCTCCTTGATCAGCGCCAGCTGCACCTTGGAGTTGGTGTTGATGCGCGTGGCCATGCCCTCGTCGTCGAGGGGGGCCTCCCGCTTCATGTGGAACTCCTGCACCCAGCGCATCTCCACCCCGGCGTCGGTCTCCCGGTAGTGCCAGTGGATGTTCATGAAGGCGAACGGCCCCGGCTCGACCCGGTGGGCCTTGACGTACTTGTGGGCGCGGTCCATGACCCGCTCGGACACCCAGCTCCAGACCTTGCCGTCCTCCTCCGGGTGCAGGGCGAGCCGGAACCGCACGGTGTCGCCCTCGTGGTGCAGAATCTCGGCCGACGCGTACTCGCTGAACAGGTTGGGCCAGTTCGCCACGTCGTTGGTCATGTCCCACACCACGTCGAACGGCGCGTCGATGACGATGCTGTTCTCGGTGCGGGCGGCGGCCGGCCGCAGCTGCTCGTTGATCAGGGAGTGGATCTCGGGGAAGCAGGTGACGCCCTCGGCGTCCAGCCGGATGTCGTAGCGGTTCTCGACCTCGGTGAGGACGTTGAGCAGACCCAGCGAGTCCACCCCCATGTCCTCGATGGTCACGGTCGGGTCGTCCACCTGCAGCACCTCGGCGGGAACGCCGGTGCAGCGCTGGACGATCGTCAGGAACTCCTCGTAAGTGAGGGGCGGCACGGTCATGGATGCCGGTCCTTTCGCAACTCGCGTGGAAGCGTGACAGGGTGCTGTGGCGCGGGGCGGCCCGTCACCGGGCCACCGCCCGGACGACGAGCGCGGAGTTGAACCCCCCGTAGCCGCGGGCGATCACGAGGGCGGTGCGCAGCGGCGTCTCCCGCGGCCGCGTCACCAGGTCGACACGGTGGTCGGCGTCCGGCACGACCCCGCTGGGCGTGGGCGGGATCACCTGCTCACGCAGGGCGAGCAGCGCGGTCACCACGTCGAGCGGCGCGCCCCCCGCGTACAGCCGGCCGTAGCCGGCCTTGGGCGCGGTCACGGGCACACCGCGCGGCCCGAACACCTCCGCCAGACACCGCGCCTCGGCGCGGTCCGCCTCGGGGACGCCCGCCGCGTCGGCGAACACCACGTCGATGTCCTGCGGTACGACGCCGGCGTCGGCGAGGGCCAGTTCCACCGCCCGGCGCAGCGCCGTGGTGCCGGACGGGGGCGTCCCCGGCAGCGGGTCGAACGTCGCCGCGTGCCCCGCGATCTCCCCGTAGGGCCGGTCCGCGCCCCGCTCGCGGGCGGCGTCGTCGGCCTCCAGGACCAGGATCGCCCCACCCTCGCCGGGTACGTGACCGCGGGCGGCCGCGTCGAACGGCAGATAGGCGCGCTCCGGGTCGGCACTGCCGCTCAGCCGCCCCGAGGTGGACTGGCACGTCAGTGCGTACGGGCTGAGCGGCGCCTCGGTGCCTCCGGTGAGGACCACCGCGGCATCGCCCCGCACCAGGGCGCGCCGGGCCTGGGCGATGGCGTCGAGCCCACCGGCCTGCTCGGCGACGACGACCCCGCAGGGGCCCTTCATACCGTGCCGGATCGACAGCTGACCGGTCGTCGCCGCGTAGAACCAGGCGATCGACTGGTACGGGCCCACATGGCGCGGGCCCTTGGACCACAGCGCCTCGATCTCCCGCTGCCCGAAGGCGTTGCCGCCGGACGACGAGGCCGTGATGACGCCCAGGCCGAACGCCGGGAGCTCCTCGGGCCGCACCTGCGCGTCGCGCAACGCCTCCTCGCCCGCCAGCAGCGCGAACTGGCTCCAGCGGTCGGTCTGGATGGTCAGCCGGGGATCCACGCCCGGCACCGGATCAGCGACGGGCACCTCCCCGGCCACCCGGACCGGAAAGCCGTCCGTGTGGAACCGGCTCAGCGGTCCGAGCGCGTTACGGCCCTCCAGCACCGCGTGCCAGAACTCCTCCGCTCCCGTGCCGGACGGGGCGATCGCCGAGATCCCGGTGACAACGGCGCGCCGCCCGGCCGTGGGCGTCTCAGGCATCGCCCACCGCCGGGCGGGGAGCGGTCAGCACCATGGCCGTCTGGAAGCCCCCGAAGCCGCTGCCGACGCTCAGTACGGTGTCGGTACGGTGCTCACGGGCTGTCAACGGCACGTAGTCCAGGCCGAGTTCGGGATCAGGCGTATGCAGGTTGGCGGTGGGCGGCACGATGTCCGTCTCGATCGCCAGGGCGCACGCCGCGAGCTCCAGGGCTCCGATGGCGCCCAGGGAGTGGCCGACCATGGACTTGATCGAGCTGACCGGCACCCGGCCCGCGTGCTCTTTGAGGGACGTCTTGAACGCCGCCGTCTCGTGCCGGTCGTTCTGCCGGGTGCCCGAGCCGTGGGCGTTGATGTAGTCCACGGCCTCGGCCGGCAGCCGGGCCCGGTCCAGGGCCACCCGCACCGCCTCGGCGAGCTCCGCGCCGTCCGGGCGCAGTCCCGTCATGTGGAAGGCGTTGCCGCGCTGCGCGTATCCCGCGACCTCGCAGTAGACGCGGGCCCCGCGACGGTGCGCCGCCCCGGCCTCCTCCAGGATCAGCACGGCGGCGCCCTCGCCGAGCACGAAGCCGTCGCGGTCCCGGTCGAACGGGCGGGAGGCGTGCTCCGGGTCGTCGTTGTTGGGCGAGGTTGCCTTGATGGCGTCGAAGCAGGCCACGGTGATCGGTGACACCGGCGCGTCGGTGGCACCGGCCACCACCACATCGGCCTGCCCGTCCTCGATGAACTGGGCACCCTGCGCCACGGCGTCCAGACCCGAGGTGCAGCCCGTCGATACGACCCGGACCGGACCCTGGGCGCCGGCCGTCCACGCCACCTCGGCGCCGAGCGCGCTGGGCACCAGCGCCCGGTACAGGTGGGCGTAGGGGTCGGTGGCGTCCACCACCCAGCGGTTGCCGCCGTCGCTGACGCGCACGTACTCCCGCTCCAGGGTCACCGTGGAGCCCACCGCGCTGCCCACCGACACGGCGATGCGGTGCGCCGGCACCCCGTCCGTCGCCATGCCGCTGTCAGCCAGCGCCTCCCGGGCCGCCACCACAGCGAACTGCGAGCAGCGGTCCATGCGGTGGGCCTCGTCGGACGTGAGACCGGCCGCGGCGGCGTCGAAGTCGCACTCCGCCGCGATCCGCGAGCGATAGCCGGAGGCGTCGAAGTGCGTGATGGCACGGGTTGCCGTCCGCCCCTCGGTGAGCAGCTTCCAGAACGCCTTGGCGGTGATGCCACCGGGCGCGACCACGCCGATGCCGGTGACCACGGCCCTGCGCTGACTCATACGGACTCCTGATCCGGCAGCGGCTCGGTGTCCACGTGCCCGAGTTCGGGGCGCGGCGCCAGCGGACCCAGCTGGAAGACCATGAAGGCCGGGTGCGTCCCGTGGTTCTCAAGCCGGTGGCGCACGTTCTTCTGCAGGTGCAGCGCCTCGCCCGCGGTGAGCGGGACGGGGACGCCGTCGATCCGCGCCGTGAGGTCACCGCTCACCAGGTACAGGAACTCCTCGGAGTACGGGTGGTAGTGCTCGGTGACCACTTCGCCCGGCTCCAGGGTCAGCACGCCCATGAAGCCGGACGTGGTGCCCGCCGTGGCCGGGCTGAGCAGCGTGCGCAGATCCCCGCCACGCCGCCGGTTGGGGGCGATGTCGTTCGCCGAGATCTTGGTCATTCGGTCGCTGGCGGCCATGCCAGCCTCCTCTCCTCGGGTCCGCGGCGGTCAGGTGTCCGCGCGCCAGGTGTAGAACTCGTGCGCCATCGCGTCCTCGGGACCGCGCCAGGTCTGCGGGTGGTAGGCGGTGATGTGCGCGCTCAACCGCTCGTTGACGTCCTGGAACAGCGGGTGGTCCCGCACCTCGGCGAGAGAGGCGCGGACCTCGTCGTCCGACGCCATGTAATGCATGTAGAGGTCGTGGAAGCGAAACAACCGCCGCTCCCGGACGCCGATCATGTGGGGCAGGTTTCCGGCATCGGATTCGGCGAATATACGCTTCACGTCGGCCGCCGAGTCCGGCTTCATGCGGGCCACGATGAGGGTGCTGCGCATTCTCTTTCCCTCCGGTCTGGGGACACCGCTCGGGGCGGCCGCATCAGCGTCACGCAGCTCGGTAAAGCCTCGATGAGGGGGGAGAAAAGCCCAAGGGGAATGGGGGCATTCGGTCCGGAACCCGTGACCGGGGGGCCGGCATGAACACCGCCGGACACGTCACCCGCGAGGCGCCGGCTCTCCTGAATTGCCCAGTAGATACCGGCGGCAGACCGCTGCCGACCCCGCCCACATTGGCCGTGAACAGCGGTGATGCGTCGCCAACCCCTGCCGCCGTACCGGCGCTTGGGACAAAAGTACCTCCCGCCTCATCCCTGGGGACGTAGGCGATCCGAACACGCCGTCGTTAGGCTCCCGGTAGCCGCACCGCTCTTGCTTCAGGTCCTGTGCAGTGCTCCGTACGACGCGGCCTATGCGGTATTCCTAGGGGGTAGAAGTGGACAGTCTGACCGTTCCCGGTGGCAAGGAAAAAGTCCCCGCATCCATTGACAGAGAGTTGCTCCGTGAAGTGTGCGGACGGTTTGTGACCGGCGTGGTGGTGATCACCTTCCAGGGGGCGGACCGGGAGCCCGCGGGACTCACCGTGAATTCCTTCACCTCGGTGTCTCTGAGGCCGGCGCTCGTCCTGTTCTGCGTCCACCACAATTCCCGGGCGCTCACCGCGGTACGGAAGGCCGGGGGGTTCGCGGTGAACATCCTCGCCGCCGACCAGAAGGAGCTGTGCCGGGCGTTCGCCGCCCGCGAGACGGCCCGCTTCGCCGGACCCGCCCACCGCGGGGGCGCGACGGGATCCCCCCTGATCGCCGACTCGCTGGCCTACCTCGACTGCCGCGTCCACGACATCGTCCCCGGCGGCGACCACGCCATCGTGCTCGGTGAGGTCGTCGACCTCGGACTGCTGCGCGAGGAACCACCGCTGACGTTCTTCCGCAGCGCCCACCCGCGGCTGGAGGTCCCCGCATGACCGCCCTCGTCGACCACTCGCCGGCCACCGGCGCGCAGGACATCACACCGCGCACGGTCGCCCTGCGCCTGCTGGGACCTCTGGAGATCGTTGTGGACGCCAGGGAGGTACCGCTCCCGCAGCGCAAGCTGCGGCAGCTGCTCGCCACCCTGCTGATCCGCCCCAACTCCACCGTCTCCAACGAGACGCTGATCAGCGAACTGTGGGGAGACCACCCGCCCGCCACCGCGCTGGCCGCCGTCCGGGTCTACGTCTCCCAGCTGCGCAAGTTCCTCATCCGGCACAACCTCGACGGCCGCTGGTGCACGCTGCGCACCCGGCCCCCGGGCTACCAGCTCCAGGTCAACGACGGTGTCCTCGACACCGTGTGCTTCGACCGGATGTGCGCGCTGGCCGCCGAGTCCGCCGAGGCGGGCCACCACGAACCGGCCTCGCGGCAGTACCGGGAGGCGCTCGCGCTGCGCCGCGGACCTGCCCTGCAGGACCTGCGCGAGAGCCCGGCGCTGCTCGGGACCGCGGTGCAGTACGACGAGGCGTGGATGGCGGCGCTCAAACGGCGCATCGACCTCGACCTGTTGCTGGGCCGGCACCTCGAACTCGTCGGCGAGCTACGGCACCTGGTGGCCGAGGAACCGCTCAACGAGGGGTTCTGCGCCCGTCTCATGGTCGCCCTGCACCACAGCGGGCGCAGCGGCGACGCCCTCGCCGCCTACCGGCTGACGCGCGGCCGGCTCATCGAGGAACTGGGCATCGAACCCGGTCTCGAACTGCGCCTGGCCCACCAGACCGTCCTCACCGACGACGCCGCCCTGCGACTCCGGGCCAGGGCCACGGCCTGACAGCAAGTGCAGCAATTCCGGATAAGACAACACCGCCGCACGGTGCAAGACTCGCGGTGGTCGCGCCTCACAGGGTGCCGCACGCGTGCGGTCCGGGTGCGCCCGCCCATCAGGAGAGTTCGAGGACGGGACGGACGGCGGCCGTGACGGGACGGATCCGCCCCCTGCGCCGTGGTCCGCCGTCGTGCGATCCCGCCCAGAAAGCGGAGTGATGACGAACTTGTCCCCTCAGGCGCGGGGCGCGCACCGAGCCCGTGCGTCCCACCGTGCTGCGGCCACGCTGCTCGCCCTGACGATGCTGCTGCAGATCGGGCTCGCCGGAGGCTACATCGGCGGTGACTACGACTCGATGGAGATGCACGACATCAACGCCCGGGTGATGGTGGTCGCCGCGCTCCTCACGCTCGCCACGGCCATCTGGCTGCGGCGGGCCGGAGGGCCGGTACGGCCGGTCGCGACCTCGGTGGCGATGCTGGTCGCGCTGGTGCTGCAGATGGTCCTCGGCATGGAGCGGATCGTCGCCGTCCATGTGACGCTCGGCGTACTGATCGCGTGCGCCGTCACCGTGCTCGTCATGCGGGCCTGGACGATGCCGCTGCCGACCGGGGCCCGTCGCGCCAGTGAAGCGGGACGTGAGGCGGAGACCGTCTCATGAGGCGACGTCAGTTCCTCGGCGGCACTGCGGTGGGTGCCGCCGCCATCGCCGCCGTCTCCGCGCCGCTCATCGGCAGCGCCCTGCGCCGGGCGGACGGCTCCAGCCCCGGCCGGGTCCTTGCCTCTCGGGCCGAACTGCCCAAGCCCTACCAGGTGTCGCTGCCGCTCCCCGACGTCCTGGACCCGGTGAGCAGCGGCGGCGGCACCGATGTGTTCGAACTGACCCAGCGGGTCGCCGACCTGGAGATCCTGCCGGGACTGCGCACACACGCCTGGACGTACGGAGGGACCTTCCCCGGACCGACCGTGGTGTCCCGCTCGGGGCGGCGCACCCAGGTCCGGCATCGCAACGAACTTCCCCAGCCGAGCGTCGTCCATCTGCACGGCGGCCACACACCCGCCGACAGCGACGGCTACCCCATCGACGTCGTCCTCCCCGTGGGCGGCGTGATCTCCGCCGAGCAGGCCATGAAGGCCATGACGGAGGGCATGCCCGGGCACGGCGGTCACGCCGGGCACGGCGGTGTCAGCGGCATGGCCGCGGGGGAGCGCTCGTACACCTATCCGATGGAGCAGCGGGCGGCCACACTCTGGTATCACGACCACCGGATGAGCTGGACCGGTCTGGGGGTCTGGAACGGGCTCGCCGGCTTCCATCTGGTCCGCGACGACGAGGAGGAGCGGCTGCCGCTGCCCCGGGGCGACCGTGAGCTGCTCCTGCTGATCTCGGACCGGTCCTTTGAGGAGGACGGTTCCTTCCGCTACCCCCTGATCGACCCGGAGCTCGGTCGGCCCGGAGTCGCCGACGACTTCATGGACGGGGTGCTGGGGGACGTCGTCCTGGTCAACGGCGCGCCGTGGCCGGTGCACCGTACCGAGGGGGCCCGCCACCGACTGCGTCTGCTCAACGGCTCCAACGCCCGCCCGTACCGCCTGGAGTTCGACCCGAAGCCGTCCGGTGGTGACGCCTTCGTCCAGATCGGCGGCGACGGCGGACTGCTGGAGCGGCCGGTGCGGCACGACGCCGTGCATCTCGGTCCCGGCGAACGCTTCGACGTGATCGTCGACTTCGCGCGCTGGAAGGCGGGCACGCGGGTCCGGCTGGTGAACACGCTCGCCGGCGGCACCGCCCACGACGTCATGGCGTTCGACGTCGTCCGTGCCCCCGCCGCCGACGACTCCCGGATCCCCGACCAGCTCTCGCGTATCGAACGGCTCGACCCGGCCAAGGCCGTCACCACACGCCACTTCCACTTCCGGCAGGGCAAGGACGGCTGGACCATCAACGACGACGGCTACCGGCCGGGGCGCGCGCTGGCCCGTCCCAAGCTGGGTCAGCTGGAGATCTGGCGGTTCACCACGAGCCTGCACCACCCGGTGCATGTCCACCTGAACCACTTCCAGGTCCTCTCGCGCAACCACGGCGATCCCGGTGCCTACGACACCGGCTGGAAGGACACAGTGGATCTGCCGCCCACCGAGGCGGTGGAGGTGGCGATCCGCTTCACCGACTACGCGGGGACCTTCATGCTCCACTGTCACAACCTGGAGCACGAGGACATGGCGATGATGGCCGATTTCGTCGTGGAGTGACGCGACGGTCTGACAACGCGGTATCAACGGGGCGGGTGTTCTCCTCAGGGCAATACCCGCCCCGGTCCGCGTCTCCGCCCGGACGCGCCGCTCTGATCCCCGCGACAGCCGCTTTATCGGGGCTTTTGCGGGGTGGGTCACCATGGCTCCATGCGTAATGCCCTGCGCGGCCTGATGCGATTCCTCTCGGATACGCTCATCGCCTACGGCCAGGTGTACTTGTGCCTTCCGGCACCGGAACTCGCCGTACCCGCACCCGGACATCCCGAACGCCTGTGCCCGGACGTCCCACTGACCGAAACGGAATACGCGCTCGCCCGCCAGCTGGCGGAGGACCGGCGCCCGAAGGAACACGGCCGGGGCGAGCGGGGATGAGTGGCGCCGCAGCGGCCCAGGCCCCGTCACACGGCGCGGTTCGCGGGCGCCGCCCCCTGTCCCTCCTCGGCCGCCGCACGCCGGTCCGTGAACCGCCCGACGGCCGTGATCACGAGCAGTACCAGCGCCGCGACCGCGGTCAGCGTGCGCAACCGGTTGAACATGTCCCACCGCTCCAGGATCTCCACATGGTCGGCCGGCGGCGTGGACACAGCCCACTTCTTGATACGGGCGTTGATCGGCACGTTCCCGAACCGGGTGATGAGGAAGGACGCCAGGACCAGCAGCGCCGCCCCTGCGGCCAACAGCCGCTCCCGGCCCCGGGTGACCACCGCCAGCACCAGCGAACTGAGCATCGAGGTCACCATTGCGGTCTGCATGACCGGCGAGTTCATCTTCATGAGTTCGGCATGGAACGACAGCCGCATGTCCATCGGCACCTCCCAGAACGTAGGTGCGAGATTCACCGCCCCATAACCGAAAGCACCGGCGAGAAGACCGGTGGCGGTCAGCGCGATTCCCTTCACCCAGCGCACACGCAAGACGTCTCCCTCTGCCGGAATCGTTTTCAGTTCAGGACGGAAGGATATCCCGGTCCCCTCCGGTCTGACTTCGACTTCCCTCCCGCTTCCGCCGGTTCACGATATCGGGGGCCAGGGCCGGAACCGCGGCGCACGGACGAGAAGGCGTCACGTACGGACAACTCACCGGACCCGACGGATCCCCTACGAGTTCCCGTCGAGTCCCCTGTCTGGAGGTTCCATGTCCCTCGAAGCGCGGGCCGGGTCGGGCACCGAGACCCTCCCCGCCCCGCACCCCAGCCGCCACCCGGCCGTGGCCCTGATGGTCATCGCCGCGGCGGAGCTGATGGTGGTGCTCGACGCGACGATCGTGAACATCGCCCTGCCCAGCATCCAGACCGGCCTGGACATCTCCGGCGGCGGGCTGGCCTGGGTCGTCAACGCCTACGCGCTGGCGTTCGGCGGACTGATGCTGCTCGGCGGCCGGGCGGGCGACCTCTTCGGCCGCCGACGCGTCTTCCGCTTCGGCATCACCCTGTTCGTGTGCGCCTCCCTGCTGGGCGGGCTGGCGCCCGTGGCCGGTCTGCTGATCGGAGCGCGGGCCCTGCAGGGCGTCGGCGCGGCGATCGCGGCACCCACCGCGCTGTCCCTGATCGCCACGACCTTCGCCGAGGGCAGGCACCGCAACCGCGCCATGGCGACCTACGCGGCCATGGCCGGCGTCGGCTCCACCGTGGGACTCCTCCTGGGCGGGCTGCTCACCCAGTACGTCGGCTGGCGTTGGGTACTGCTCGTCAACATCCCCATCGGGCTCGGTGTGCTGGCCGGCACGGTCGTCCTCGGGGAGGCCGACCGCGCGCACGGCAAGGCCGACATCGCGGGTGCGGCGACGGGCACCGCGGGCCTGCTCGCCCTGGTGTACGCCATCACCCGCGGCGGGCAGGACGGCTGGACGGACGCATGGACGGTGACGTCCTTCGGCACGGCCGCGGTGCTGCTCGCCGTGTTCCCGCTGACCCAGGTGCGGGGCACGCATCCCCTGCTCCCGCCGCGCATCCTGCGCGACCGCAGCCGCGCCGGCACCTACGTCACCCTGTTCCTCGTCGGCACGGGCATGTTCGCCACCTTCTACTTCCTGACCCTGTACATGCAGCACGTACTCGGCTACGGCGCGATCCGGACGGGCCTCGCCTACCTGCCGTTCAGCACCGGGATCGGCATCATGGCGGCCGTCGGATCCCGGCTCGTCGTCAGACACCCACCACGCGAGCTGGCCGCCCCCGGACTCGCCGTGGCCGCGGCCGGCATGATCTGGCTGAGCCGCCTGACCCCGCACTCCTCGTACTGGGGCACCCTGATGCCCGGCATGCTCGTGACGGCGCTCGGCCTCGGCGCCACCTTCGTGCCGCTGACCCTCGGCGCCGTACGGGGCGTCGACGACCGGGACTCGGGCAGCGCCTCGGCTCTCCTCAACACGGCGCAACAGACCGGCGGCGCACTCGGCCTGGCCACGCTCGCCACCCTGTCCACCGCGGTCGCCGACCGCCGGGTCCCCCATGCCGACGCCGCGTACTACACCGGCCTGCGCGACCGCGACCATGTCCTCGCCACCCAGGCCCAGGCCGCCATGACCCACGGCTACACCCGAGCCTTCCTGGGCTCGGCCGCCGCCTTCACCGCAGCCCTCCTGATCGCCAGCCTCACCATCAACACGGGCCCCCAGGACCGAACGGTCCCCGACAGCCCACAGGGGTTGTCCTGACGGGTCTGTCAAACCAGCGGTGCAACCAGGGTGATTGAGATTACCGACGGGCTGCCGACAGGCGGCCGTCGAAGGTGACGTCGAAGGCGTAGGCACTGCATGGCGGATCTGCCGGGACAACCGCTGGTGGGCGTGTTCGGCGAGAAGCGTGGTGGGGGCTGGGAGGCCGGCCCCCCGGTGCACGACGGTCTGGTCCGCCGTGTCTTCACCGTGGCCTGTGTGAACCGGCTGTGGCTCGCCGACTTCACCGAGCACGCCACCGGCGAAGGCAAGGTCTATCTCTGCGCGGTCAAGGACGCCTTCAGCAACAGGATCGTGGGCTACTTCATCGACGAGCGGATGAAGTCCCGCCTGGCCGTGGCCGCTCTGGGCAATGCCGTGGCTCGGCGTGGAGAGGTCGGCGGTTGCATTGTGCACAGTGATCGCGGATTGCAGTTCCGGTCCCGGAAGTTCGTCCGGGTGCTGGACCGCCACCGGATGGCCGGATCGATGGGGAGGCTCGGAGCTGCCGGTGACAACGCGGCCGTGGAACGTCCTCGACCGCCGTGTCTGGGCCGCCCGCGAAGAACTCCGGATCGCGATCGTGACCTGGATCGAGCGGACCTGTCACCGACGTCGCAGACAAGCCTCACTTGGCCGGCTGACCCCCATCGAATTCGAGACCGTCATGACCACGCCGGCCCTTCAGGCCGCGTGACCGCACCTGTCACCCGAACCTGCATCAGTCCCACCTGACGAAGCACTTGCCAAGGCGCTGGACGGTGTCGCCGCTGCGAGGACGCGTCTTGAGGAGTGGCAGCAGGAAGCAGATTCCCTGCTGGCTTCGGTGTTCCTGGACAAGACGGCCGCTGTGGCGCGGTCGCGGATCATTGCATCGGGCCGAGGTCCTGCGGCTGCGTGTCGAGGCCGCATCGTTGCTGGACGACCTGGGCCACACGGTGCGCACCAGGTTTCCCTGCCGTGTCGCCTCCCGCTGGCGTGAGACCGAGGCTCAGACAAGCGCCGGACCATCGCAGGGCGCTTACGCGGCCGTGCTGGACACGACCGAGAGTCTGTTGTGCCATACGGCGCAACTGGCATTGGCACTCGCCTGGTCTTCAGGCATCGAGCTCGGATCGGCCACCGCCGTCAAGGACAGGCTGTCCGCCGGACGTGGTGGTCCCGGGTTCGGTGATTGGGCCTTCGTCCTGCAAGGGGGTCTCCACCAGCCGCAAACTGCGTGCTCTGCGACCAGGACACCCGCTTCACGACCTGAGGTCTCTGCTCGGCAACAAGGAGACTGCCCGGGCTCGCCAATGACTGAGCGACCGCCGCAACGACCAGGCACACCTGCGGCGTATCGACCCCGTGGGCCCGCCGCGGGCCACTCGGAGGCCCTTGCCGACCTGACCGGCCTGTTGGAGGCGGCGAGGTTTCTCGCGGACTGGCCTCTACTGCACCTCACGACCGTCCGCTGGGATGCACTCACCCGGACTGCCGCACTCGAATACCGTGAGCTGACAGGCGATCATCCGGTCGTGCCGACCCGCACCATGACGGTGCCCCGCAACGACCTCGAGGCCGGCAGCCTCTGCCTGCGCGACAGCGACCACGAGCTGCACCTTCTGCGCCCGTTCCTGATCGGCCGTGACTGTCCTACGTGCCGGCTGTGGTCCACCTTCCACGTGGACCGGGCTCCCAAGGGCAAGGTCATCCTCAAGAGCCTGGAGCACGGACACGCCGTCGAAGACGCCTCGCCGGCACTGCGGGCCGGCCTGGAGCATGTACAGCTGCTGTGACACCCGGGACGGTGTAGTCCGCTGGCCCCGGGGTGTCCGTGGCCGAGCACATCCTGCGGTCGCTGCCCAGGCTGCTGCGGTCCGGCGGGAGGCCGCACCGGCTCGAGGGGCCGAAGGTGATGTTGGGCAGAACCCGGTCGCGCCGGTGGGGGTAGTGCGTGGTCAGGGCGTCGATCGGCAGTCGCTTGGCCAGTTGGTGCCGTGGCACGTGCAGGGCGCCGCCCAGGCTGCGCGCTCTGCACCGCCATCAGCCGGGTACGGTCCGCGTTCGTGGCCGGCCGGACGCTTGCTCGGGCATGCCGGAGTGCGCCCTGGGGGCGGGCCTGGGCAGGGTGAGTTCGAGGGCGCGCATCGACCGGCGTGCGTGACCTGCGGTCCTCGCGCCCGGCTCGGTGGCCGCGCCCGCCGGGACGGCGTCGCCCCGCAGGCCCCGGACGCGCTGAAGAGCCCGCGGAGGAGGCGGGCCGCAGCAGCCAGATGATTGCCAAGGTCTCGACGCCCTGCGCTCCAAAGACATGTTCCCGCCGAGGTCGCGGCTCAGACGGTATCCGCGCCTGCGACCACAATGGCTATGTCATCGGTATCGCCCCCGTCCGTCCTGACGGTTGTGGACAGACCGCACAACTTCATCTCCGCCTCCGGACCATGCGAAAGTGTGCTCCACGGAAAGTCAGCCCAAGTGCCGTCTATTCCCGGGCGAGCTTGACGCCCTGCTGTGCGCATCAACCGGAATCGGCTGCCGTCTAGAGTCCGGTTGGACCCCTTCGCCCATCCGCCCTGCTTCTCCGCAACGGCGTCCAGAGTGCCGGCACGGGCGGACTCGGTCACCAGTCCGCGGCACGGTCTATGCCCGGTGGTCGCATCTCCAGGTTGGCGCGGGCGCCGAGTTGGGCGAGGACGTCACCCTGTTACCCTCCTGACCTGCGAAGATAATAAGAACGGGCCCTCCTTTGAGGGCCCGTTCTTATCGCCGGTCGCCGCAACTCGGGCAACTCTTAGGGGGCTACCTCGTGGGCGCCGAGGTCAGCTGGGCAGGTGCCGACGTGTGGCGGGCCTTGGACTTGGTGACTTTCGTGACCTTGTACGTGTCCGTCCAGGCCCGCAGGGCGGTACCCGTGCCCTTCTTCACCCACGAGTTCTTGCCGGGGATGCAGGCGGAAGCGGTCGGGCTCCACCAGCGGTACGTACCGTGCTGCTCGTAGACGTCGAACCGGTACTGCTTGTAGCCCATCCCGGCCCGGACCAGGTACCGCGCCTTGTCCTTCAGATCGAGCTCGACCCTGTCGGTGAAGCTCTGGGTCTTGTTGACCTCGAAGCCCAGCCCGATGCCGATTGCCTTCTCGGTCATGCCGAAGGTGGCACTGACCTTGTTGGAGACTTCGAACTTGTACTCGAAGATCTTCTTGCCCGGCCCGGGAATGCTGGTCACGTGGGCAGGGTCGTCGGGCCACTCATAGACGGTCTTGACGAACTTCTTGTTCCGGATCTCCAGCCGGCCGGTCAGGCAATCCCGGCCTTGCTTCTTGGACTGCTTCTGCTCGGCCGCCGCGTTGGCGACCGTGTCGGTGGTCTTGCCGGTGGCCGTATCAGCGGTGAAGGCGCCGCTGATGGTTGCGGTGATA
The DNA here is from genome assembly GCF_044391385.1 of Streptomyces sp. NPDC018693. Lineage (NCBI taxonomy): Bacteria > Bacillati > Actinomycetota > Actinomycetes > Kitasatosporales > Streptomycetaceae > Streptomyces > Streptomyces sp. NPDC018693. The sequence goes on from NZ_JBIRZZ010000024.1 coordinate 70,194, forward strand.
CCGCCGGCCAGCAGACCCGCGGCGACAGCGGCCACCGTTATCGACCGGATCGTTCGTACACGTGCGCTACGCATGCTCATGCTCCTTGAGCTAAAGGCTGAGTGGGATGGGGCCGGGCTTTATCGGCCTGCCACGGCTGTGATTGCGCCTGCCTGCGGTCGTCGACACCAGCGGATCGGCAGGTGCGGCCCGGCAGCGCCCGACGGCGCCTTCGACTGGGGGCGCCACCCGGCGTGCGGGGCGGTGGAAGAAGCGTCGTCGCGCAGCTCCGGCCGGGGCAAGGCCCATCGGCGGCTGGGACAGTCCGGCCTTGTCCGTGCAGGTCAAATGGAGTGTCCACGCCTGCTTCGCGCACTGCCTACGAGGGCTTTCCAGGGGTGGACACACCCGGACTGTCCCGGACGCCTCAAGATCTGGCGAGACACCCTCGAGCCCGAACAGCCTCCTTCACGGGCCGCGAAATCCCGGCCTCTCGAAGGAGGTTGTAATGACTCAGCAGACCTTGCTCACGTCCCCGCGGCGCAGGCCCAAGGAGAAGAAGGAGCAGACGTCCCGGCGAGCGCCGCAGCGGGCCCAGGCGCCGGTGTCGCACCGCAGACCGCGCAGCCACAGCGTCAAAGGCCGTACGCGGAGTGGAGGTTGGCGGTGGCCCGTGCTGGGGCTGGTCGTGGCGTTCGTGCTCTCGTTGCTGGCGGGTGTGCTGCTGGGCGTGCACGGCCCGTCGGGAGCGCCCTCGGGTGCCCGGCCGGCGGTCACCCTGCAGCCGGAGTCACCGGACGTGTCCGACCGCGCGCGGGAGGTGCCGGCACCCGGCCCGACCCAGAAGCCTGCCGGGCCGGGCACGGCCCAGGCCAAGCCTGCGGGCGTCAAGAAGGTCACGCTGCGGCCGGGGGACACGCTCTGGGCACTGGCCCACACGCACACAACGACCGTGAAGACCCTGCAGCGGCTCAATGACCTGGGGTCGTCGACGCTGATCTACGCGGGGAAGACGTTGCGTGTGCCAGCCGTACCGGAATCCCCCGACGCCGCACGCCAGCCGGCGGCCACTGCGCCGGCGACCGCGCCGAAGCCGGCTGTGAAGTCCCCGAAGCCGGCCATCGAGTCCCCTGCGAAGTCCGCGCCGGACGCCGTCATCGCCTACGCCCGGGCACAGTTGGGCAAGCCCTATGTCTGGGGCGGCACGGGGCCGCGCGGCTACGACTGCTCCGGCCTGGTGATGCGGGCCTGGCAAGCGGCCGGGGTGGAGCTGCCGCGCACGACCTGGGGCCAGATCCACGCCGGGAGGGCGACCACCCGGGCACACCTGGTGCCCGGTGACCTCGTCCTGTCCTACGGCGGCGGCCATGTCGGGCTGTATCTGGGCGACGGCAAGGTCATCCACGCGCCGCGTCCCGGCCGCACGGTCACCATCGCTCCTCTCCCCGATCCGTCCGACGTCGTCGGCTACCGGCACATCACCCGGTGACGGAGACGGAAACCGCCATGGACGCCTCACGCCAGGTCTGCGCCACCACCGCCCCTTCGGCCTCTTGGTCAACTCGCCTTCGCAGTAGCCTCTTTGGGACATGCGAACGACAAGGGGGAGATATGGGGACGCAGCCCGATCCGACGGCCGCACGCACACCGGCGGAATTCATCGCCACCATGCGGCAACTGCGCGTCTGGGCCGATCTGAGCTACCGGCAACTGGAGCGCAGGGCCGCCGACGCCGGGGACGTCCTGCCGCGAGCCACGATCTCCGGGGTACTGGCACGAGCGGACCTGCCTAGGGAAGAACTTCTGGCCGCCTTCGTCCGTGCATGCGGCGGCGACGCCGCCACTATCGACGCCTGGCTGTCCGCCCGCCGCCGCCTGGCGATGAGCATGGACCCAGCGGTACCGGACGGCGCACGTGACGCGGCACAAGCCGGGCCGGTCCCCGACCGCCTGACCCCAGCCGATACAACGACCGCCGACAGCGCGCAGGCGGAAACGAACGGGCCGGCGCCCACCAGCGCAGAGGGCGAACCGGACGATGCCACGGCGCAGCACCCCTCACCGACCCCCACGAAGCCGGGCGGGAGTACCTCCCGCACCCGTTACCTGCCGATGACACTGACCGGCGCCTGTGCTGCCGCAGGCGTCCTCACGCTCGCGCTCTGGCCCCACGGCAAGCCCATCACGGCACAGCCGGAGGACAAGCCCAGCACCAGCGCCCCCTCAAACCCCGTGAACGCCGCGCCCACCAGCGCTTCGCCCTCCGCGCCAAGCAGCTCCCCGTCCCCCGCCCAGCAGACCACCGCTGCCCCCGCCCCGCAGCCCACCCGGACTACGGCCAAGACCCACACGCCCACCCCCAGCCCGGCTGCCCCTGACATGCCCGCGGCGGGCTGGGTACGGATGCACCCGGCGAGTTCAGCGAGTCTGTGCATCACCGAAGGCAGGGAACGCAACGGCCGCACCGACCGGGAGATCGCCGTGCAGCGGCCCTGCGCCGAAGCCCCGCAGCCGCGGGTGTACCTGGAATCCCTCGACAACCAGATCTACCGCATCAAGTGGCACCACCCCGAGCATGGCTGGGGCTGCCTGGGCGTCGACGAAAGCCTGATCGAGGGCTCGCAGCTGATGTCGCCGGGCGACTGCACCGACGCACCGGGCCTTCGCTACCGCCTGGAGCCCTCCGGCAGCGGCTACCGCCTGCGCCCCCTGGACAGCGGCCTGTGCATCGGCATCCTGCCCCCGCGCACCGACGGCGCCGAAGCCGTCCAGGCCGAGTGCACCGGAGCCAACGACCAGGTATTCCGCTTCAGCCGCCTCTAGATGTGCTGTCCAATATGAGGTTGGTGGCACGACCGCGATCACTGCACGGCCGGGCCCACCCCCAGGCCCCTGTCACCAACGCCGCCCTACCCGCACGACAACTACACCTGGGTCTGACCACGGGGAACAGCGGGCTCAGACCCAGCGGGCGGCACTTCACAGCCACGTCAGGATGTCCACTGGCTGATGTCCCAGTCCTGTGGCGTCGGTCGTGCTGCCGGCGTCAGGGCGCGGGTTCGTACGTGAGGGCCGAGTCGATGCACTTCGCCGCGAGGCGGACGAGGGTGTCCTTCTCGGTGGTGTCGGCGCTGAGGCCCCACCGGAGCTTCGTCCCTGCCCAGTCCTTCGCAAACACCACCCCGGAACTTCCTCAGCTGCAGCGGCATCACCGACGAGCCCACCAACTGGCACCCGCCGCTGTCCCTGCTCGACTTGCTCCACCTACCCGGACCGGACCCGGCGAGCATCGACATCGGACGGCTCCACCAACTCATCCGTCACGAACAGATCACCATTCCCGCAGCAGCACGAGCACTCGGAGTTACGAACGAGAGGGTCCAGGTCGTCCTCCAGGAGCACCCTGCACCTGCCACGGCCCCGCGCACACGCGAAAGCGTGATGGGCCGCTGAGAAACTAGCCTCGATCATTCATGAGGGTCCGTCAGCTTGCTGACGGACCCTTTGTGGTGAGTGCTGGTGGCGGTTTTCGGAGTCTGGGCAGGTTGAGCGCCCGACTGTCGCGTCGGGCGGGCGCCGGGTTCCACGGCTCCGGTGGGCTCGTGCTGTTCGCAGGGATGGGAAGGTGCTGGTCAGCCGGGGTTCGGGAGGACGTGGAGCCGGTCCAGGGCTTCGGTGATCACGTCGGTCCAGGGCCAGTGCTTGGCCAGGCGGAGGTAGCGGCGGCGGCCGGTGGTGATGAGCTGGGCGGCGGTGGAGAACAGCCGAAGCCGCAGGCGGCGGGGTTCCCAGAGCCGGGCTTGGCCGGTCAGGGCGAGCAGGGGCATCCAGGCCAGCAGGTCGAGGGCGATCTGGATGATCTCCAGCCAGATCTGGTTCTGCGCAGTGTCGTGCAGGGGGAGGTTGCGCAGGCCGGTGGCACGGGCGGCGCGGATGCGGTCCTCGGCCCGGGCCCGCTGGCGGTGGCGCAGTTCGAGGGTGGCGATCGCCTCGCCCGCCGTGTTCGTGGCGAAGCAGGTCAACCGCATGCCGTCGGCGTCGGTGAAGCGCAGTTGGGCGCCGGGGTGCGGCCGTTCCTTGCGCACGATCAGCCGCAGCCCCTTCGGCCAGCCGGTCAGGCAGTCGCCGGCGAGTTCGGCGACCCAGGCGCCGTCGCGGATATCGCCGTCAGGTTCCACGGCCGGTGTCCAGGCCGAGGCCGGGACCTTCAGGACGGCCTGGTGGATGGCGTCGGTGATGGTCATGCCGACCGAGTACGACAGCCACCTTCCGCGCTGGGCGAGCCAGGCGACGAACTCGTGGGTGCCGCCGCCGGAGTCGGTGCGGATGAGTGTCTGCCGTCCACGCCGCAACCGGATCGGCAGCTGGGCCAGGGCCACCTTGGTGGCCTCGATGTGGTCGGCGGCGGTGTTGGAGCCCGCGTTGCCGGGCCGCAGCAGCCCCACGACCGGCTCGCCGGACCCGCCGCGGCCGTGGTCGACGAACCCCATCAGCGGGTGGTGGCCGAACGTCTTCTTCCAGGTCGCGGTGGCGTCCTGCTTCTCGGAGTGCGCCAGGACGAGGACGCCGTCGATGTCCACGATCACCTGCCCGCCCGCGTCCGGTGCTGCGTCACCGGCCAACCGCCATACATGTTCGCGGACTTCAGCACGGGCGGTGCGCAGCGCGGCCAGAACCCGCTGTCCGCCCGCCGCCAGCGTGCTGATCAGCCGGGAGACCGTGGGGTCGGAGGCCACCGGCCCGAACACGGCCGACTCGGCCCGCAATATGCCCACATCGGCCAGACAGTTCCCGCCGAGTGCCACCGCGAGCGCGACATCCAGCAGGATCTTGCCCGGATCGTGCACCGTCCGCGGCTTGCGCCACGGCGCAAGCGCCGCCGATATCGCCGCATCCAGACCGGACTTGCGGGCCGTCTCGACCAGCAGCACCGCACCGGCCTGCGAAACCACTCCGCGACCACCGCCCTCGACGCGGACACGCGGGTAGGACTCGATACGCTTCTTCACCTGGAAAGTGCCTCCGGCGGTGGCGGGAACAAGGACCTCAGCAATCCTCATTCTCGCTGGTCAGAGGCACTTTCTGCTTTCTTGATCAGCAGTCGGACAGCCCGCCTCATGAAAGCGCGAGGCTAGTGAAGATCGTTTCCTGTCGGTTGCGATGCCTGCATGGTTACACTCGCCGCCATGCCCTTGACCTGCATGGACCTGGTTGATGAAGCCGGGGCCCTGGCTCTCGTCGGCCCCGACGCCGAGGTATTCACGATCGGCGATGCTGTCGTCGCCTTCGGCCCGGCAGAGCCCGTGATCATTGCGGATGCCGTGGACGGCGTGACCACCAGCAGCGTGTGGAGCAGCAGGGAGTTCCGGCTGCGCGGTCCGGGCCCAGCCAGGCTCGCCTCACGAATCTGGGATGCCGATCCCCGTCAACCCATGCACGTGTTCATCCGGCTCGGAGGAGAATGCATTTACCTCGGCACGGCACGCCCGGTGAGAGGTGAACAGAGCAACGACGAGTTCATGCTCTGCGTGCTGCGCCTCGACTCCCAGCTGGACCAAGAGGTGCTCGACAGAGTACGGCCGCCGACCCCGCCACCCATCCTGCCCGGCCTGGAGTGGCTCGATCACGTGAACACCGACCGCGGCAAGGCCCTTGAGCTCTTCGTCAAGGGCTGGTTCCCGGCGACCGGCACAGAAGGACCGGCCACGGACACACAGGGTTCCCTTCCATGGGCGCTGGCCAACTTCTACCGCCTGGCCGCACAGCGCCCGGCTGTCCTCGGCAGGCAGAACAGGATCCTGCCGGGCAGTGGACTGCACCCGGACAACAGCGCGGAGCGCCTCGTCTTCGGCGTCGAGAACCAGGGCTGCTGGACCTGGTCGATACCTTGGCAGCCGGGTGCCACCGACACCGATCCGACCGTCTGGTTCGAAGACGATCACCCAGTGCCCGAAACAGGAACCGCTGAGTGGGTTCCTCCTGCAGTTCCTGCTGCACGAGGTTGCGTCCTGGGAAGTGGTGTACGGGTTCGACCTGATCCGGGGGTTTGCTCCGGCATCGGGCTGATGCCCGCATAGACGAACGGCCACCGGCT
>NZ_JBIRZZ010000025.1:0-74501 GCF_044391385.1 Streptomyces sp. NPDC018693
CCCGCGGAGCGGGTAAGAGCCTGCTTCGCAGGCTCCCAGCGAACCCCCGTGCGTTGCACGGGGGTTGACGGAGTGACACCTCCTCGCTGCGCGAGGAGGTTCGGTTCTGCGCTGCGCTTCGAACCGAGGGTCGCTTGCGCTGCGCTTCAGCGACCCGTGCGGCTGCTGACGCAGCCTTAGGCGGCCTCGGTTCCCGATGCCTTGAAGGTCCGTCCGCTGCGCTCCCGGACCAAGCCCGCTTCGCGGGCTGCTCGCTAGGGAAGCCGGGTGGGGTGTTTCCTTCGTGTAGAACTTTCCAGGAATCCGGATTCGGGGTTGGTGCCCTGGGCTGGAGATCATGGTGGGTTGGACTGTGGGGGTGGGTGTGGTGATGTCCGTTCCGCTTCATTGGACAGACATCGAGGTCTGTCACCCTGTTGTATTGTCAGTTTCAGGGTGCGCCACGGCACCAAGCGGAGGGGGCCGATGCTCTGTCGCCTCGGCCGGGTGAACCTCCCCTCGTCCGGACTGACTCATCACAGCATCTCGACGGAGTCGGTGACAGTGCGGCCGAGAGGGGGCGGTTCGCGTCGCGCCCGGTCCTCGCTCAGTACCCTCTGCCTTGCCTGCCGCCACAAGATCTGCTCGTCTGACGGCACACCGAGCGCGTCGAGCACAGAACCGAAGAAGAGGTTGACCGTTCGCTGTCCGGCCATGATCTGCGTGACGATGGTTTGCGGGGCCCAGCACCCTATGCCACCTATGCGGGCGGTGCGGTGGGCGATCTCCGCGTCGGTCGGGGAACCGGCCATCGTGCGCAGAACGCCCAGCTCGGCCACGAGATCATCAACGGTGCGCAGCAAGTCCAGTTTCTGGCGTAGTCGCCACAGGTGAGGCACCTTGCGCTGGACGCGTACGGGGCCGTTCAGGGTGATCACCCGGTCCCAGGCCTCCATGCACTGGGCACGCAGGGGTTCGTGGACTTCAACGGCGTCGAGGAAGGCCTCGAACTGGTCCCGGTCGGCGGGGATCGTCCTCTTGGTGACGAGGCGGTGCGCCGTGGAGTGCCCGAGCCGGCCGTCCGTACGGTCCTCCACCTCGCTCATCGACGGGGCGCCGTTCTTCTCGTACAGCTCCTCGACGAGCGCGGCCAGGTCGACGACGGTGCGCACCAGATGCGCGGCGGGAGCCTGGGGGCGGGGACGGTCGGCCAGCCGCTGGTGGTAACGGGCCTGCCTCCACAGGTCGATGGCTTCCTGCTCGGGCCCGCCGCAGTGGGTGACGGCGTCCCGCACGACGTCCCGGCGCGGCGGGCGGCGGCCGGAGGCGGCATTGCGCAGGGTGCTGGCGGACCAGCCGGTGGCGTGCGCGAGATCCTCGTACGTCAGGCCCGCCGCCTCGCGCCAGGCCCGCTGGAAGTCGGCAAGCCTGCCGACGGCGGGCACGTCCCGGACGACCGGATTCTCCTTGCGTCCCACGGCCGTTCACTCCTCCCCGGCGAGTTTGCCGAGCTTCCCGATCCAGGCGCGTACGGGGATCCGGCCCGTCACCGACGCCAAGACCACTGCTGCCAGCCCACCCACGGCGGCGACCATCCGCATGACCTCGCCGAACGACGACCCGGCAAGGTGCAGAACCACCGCTGTGGCGAAGACGACGGTCATCATGGCGGCCTCGGCCCCGTTGAGCCTCTTACTCCCGTTGCCCCCGGGCGAGGAGACCCGGCCGGCCGGGGGCACGTCGACGGCGGCATCCGCACGCTGGGAAGGGGACACGGGGCTGTCCTCGGGGGACATCACAACTGGCTCCTGGATGCGACAGGGGCTCCTACAGCGGGGCCCGACAAGTTGAGGACGTGGCGTCGGACCGCGGGGCCGAGCCCGACCGCGTCCCTCCGGCACGTGTCTTCATCGTTGCAGGCATCCGGCCAAGCCCCGTACCGGAAAAGGGCTGTTGCAGCGGGTTCCGCGGCGAGCATCCCAGTCGTCCGAATGCCGCTGCGAGGACGCCGCAGTCTTGTGTCGGGCTCGTGCAGGGAACGGATCGCATGCGCGGCCGTACCCGTTCCGTTCTTCACCCGCCCCTCGGGCTTGTGAATTCCGCAGCTGGCATCCCATCCCTGTGCCGATTCCGGGGCGGCGGACTGCGCCGGAACGCGAACTCCTCACCCCAGCCACCCGACGAGCACTCCGATGACCGCCAGCCACATGTCAACTTCATGGTCGTCTTCCGGGTGCGCTCCCGGTCACCAGAGCTCTGGTGACCACCTGCAGTCCCGGTGAGCGGAGCCGTCGACGTGTGAGCGGCCATCCTTCGGCCGTGGAGCCGCGCGCATACGGCGGCCATGTGCGCGGTGAACGCCGCCTGCCCTCGGACGGCATTTCGTTCTATGGGCGGTCGGGATACCACGGGGCGAGACGCAACAGGAGGTGGAGGGTGCGGCGCGCGGCGGTGCGGTGGGCGGGTGTGGGGGCGTAGGCGGCGCCGAGGGCGAGGGCGGCGGTGAGGGCCACGAGCAGCAGGAGGCCGGTGCCGGCGTACGCCAGTGCGGTGCGGCCGCCGGCGGTAGGGGCGAGGAGGAGCACGGTGGCGGCAGCGGGGGCCGTACGGGCAGGCAGATTTCGGGGGCGGCGGGATGGAGTGGGGCGGGGACGTCGGCGGCGCGCGGGCATGGGCGAGCGGCTCCTTACAGAGGCGTACGGGCGTACGGAGGTTTCCCGGACCCTTGTCGGTGCCCGGTGGTTTTCCCAGTTCAGCGGGTACGTGGAGGACAGTTTCCGGGCACCTCGCGGGGTTCTAAAGTGGGTGGGTGGCAAGAGGAGAGCCGAGTCCGGCGGATGCGGAACTGATCGGGCGTCTGGCGGCGCTCGGCATCACGGTGTCGGCGGCGCAGCTGGAGCGCTGGCGGGGGCTGGGGCTGCTGCCCCGGCACGCGCGGGCGTGGCTGGGGCGCGGGCGCGGCTCGGTGTCCGTGCTCGCCGAGGAGACCGTCGCGGTGGCCGCCGTGCTCGGTCGGCACGCGCGCTCGGGGCGGGATGTGCGCTGGACGGTGATCGCCTGGTACGCCGAGGCCGGACGCCCCGTCCTGCCCGGGCAGTTGGCGGTACCGGAGCCGCCGTGGCCGGCTGTACGGGAGGCCCTGGTGTGGGCGATGCGGCGCTCGACGGCGCATCGCCTGGCCGAGGCGGCCCGTGCGGCGGCCCGCGGGGGTGAGGAGGAGCAGGACGCCTTCTACACCGAGGCCGGGCGGGTGGTGGGTCGCGGGCACGCCGGACCCGCGCACCCCGACACGGTGCGGCGGGTCCTGGAGGACCCGGACGCCGAGCTCGACCAGGGTGAGGACCGCCGACGGCGGCGCGGGGCGGTAAGTCTGGCTGCGGCCGCCGCCATGGGCGCGGGCGAAGTCGGCGGCGAGCGGCTCATCGACGCACTCGCCACCCTCACGCCCGGCCTCCACTGGACCGACGTCGCCGCCAAGGCGCGGCAGGCCGAGGAGACGGGCGAGTTCGACGGATGGATCCAGGCCGGGGCCGTCGACCCGCTCAGCCTGCTCCAGACGGCCGGTCCCCAGGAGATGGCCGCCGCACGCCACGCCGCCACCGTGCTCGCCGGGATCGGCGGCCGGTACCTGATGCACGGGTTCGGCATGCCCGACAACCCCGCCCTCGCCCGCCTGCGGGCCCTCCTGGAGGAGTCCGGGTTCGCCCTGATCGCGGCCCAGATGGTGCCCCTGATGATCAACCCGTCGGGCGTCGTGCACGCCCTGACCATGTGCCTCGCCCCCGAAATCGCCGCGCTCGCCACCTGGCTGGAAACCCTGCTCACCGAACAGACCGACACCGGGCAGGGGTTGCTACGACTGCCCGGGGCCGAACAGGAGGGGCCGGAGGTGTTCATGCATGCCTGGATCGACCACCTCCACCAGCTCACCGACCGCGCACGCGACCGCCGCACCGGCGCCTACGAGGACGTCGACGCGGCGCAGCCGTCCACAAGAGCGCCGACGGACACCAGGCTGGCCGGGAGCGGCACGGACAGGACGGACCGGACCGCCAGCCGGACGAGGACAGCCGGGGCGCTGGTCGATCGGGAGGAACAGAACCAGTGAGCAGCCACGACGGTGGACTCGTGTCGCAGCGCGGCTGGACGTGCCACGGCTTCACTGCGGCGGCCCGCGCCGTCGTACGGCACGATCAAGGGCTGATGCTCGGCGACGAGGAGCACACCGCGGTGGGCCGACGCTGCATTCAGCACGCGGTCCCGGGCTCGGCGGGGGGAGGGCGGAAGCAGCCCGGCGGGGCGGCCAGCAGCAGGAACCGGGCACAGGTGAAGCCGTCATGACGAGGACCCGGGCGGCCTGCGGGCATATGGCTGGGCCCAGCGGCACCGGTCCGAACTCGACGGCCTCGCCCAGTTCGGCACCCGCCGCCTCCTCGACGCCTACGGCCAGGCCACCGGCCGCCGGGGCAGCGGACGACGCGGGTACGGAGCCACCGTCGCCAGCCTGGAAAGCCCTGTGGGCAGCCGCCCACGATGCCCGGATGCTGGGTAACCCCCTCGACCACCACGTCCCCGCCGAACACCCCAGGCACATGGCCACCCGTTGACCGTACGGCGGATCCCAACCCTCAGGCAGCCCATGCCGTTTGGTCCCGGAGCAGGGCGCAGGAACGCTACCGTTCGGGCATGCCAGGTAGACCGGTCCCCCGCCCTCCGCAGCGCCCGCGCAAGCCCCAGCAGAACGACGGCAGCCGCGACTACGGCACTGTGCGGTGGCGCGACGACGGCCAACTCGGCTCCGACCCGGGGAAGAAGTTCGTGCGCAGAGCCACCGATGTGAGCAGCGGGCGTAACGGTGTCTCAAGCACATGTCGGACCCGCCCGTGCGAGGTGAGGGCTACGTGGACAAGGGACGGCGGGTCCGGCGCCAGCGCTTCTATGACGAGGCGCTCTTCATGCGGCAGGTGAACGGGAGCCCGGGCATCCTGCCGGTCTGGGACATCGACGACACCCACGGCGCCGCGCCCCGCTGGTACGCGATGCCCCAGGCGCGGCTGCTGGCCGACGTCTTCGACGCCGCCTCGACCGTCCTCGACGTGGTCACGCACACCGCGGCTCTGGCCCGCACTCTCGCCGTGCTCGCCGAGCAGGGGATCTATCATCGGGACATCAAGCCCGCCAACCTGTTCTGGTACGACGGGGCACCGGTTCTGGCCGACTTCGGGATCGCGGCCTTCGCCCACCTGCCCGCCGGACTGACCCGCGTCGGGGACAAGGTCGGGCCCGCCAACTTCATGGCCCCCGAGATGCGCAGCACCGACGGCAAGGACCGTGGCGAGCGGGGAGAGGTCGGTGTCGCAGCGGCTGGTGGAGTTTGCTCGCAGCGCTGCCGGGGCGGGTGAGGAAGGGCAGGATGCGCTGTATGCGGTCGCCGGCCGGCTCATGGGGCCGTACCGCGGGGCTTCGAACCCCGCCCTGGTGCGCGCGGCGCTCGAAGCGGGCGAGGTCGTGCCGGTCGAGGCGGAGGGGCCGGACTTCAGGAGCATGGTGCACCTGGTCGCCGCGATCGGTCTCGGGGCGCAGGAGGTGGGGGCGGATGCGCTGGCCGAGGCGTTCGCCGCGTTCGGCATGTTCGGGCTGACGGTGGAGGACTGGGCGCGGGCGCTCGGCGCGGCGGAGCGCGGCGAGGGGCCACCGGTGGACTGGGGGCTGCTCCAAGAGCATGCGGATGTAGTGGGTCAGGTTCAGCGGGCGAGCGATGAGGAGTTGGTGCGGGCGCGGACGGTGCTGATCGGTCTGCGCGGGTTCTACGGGCTGTACGTGGTGCACGGGCTGCTGATGCCGGACACGCCGGCCCTGGCCGCGCTGCGGCAACGGATCGACGAATGGGGCATGTTCCCGGTCCTGGACCAAGTCATCGCCATCAACACCTCCCCCAGGCAGTTCGCCGAGTCCCTGGCGGTCTGCCTCGAGCCGCCCTTCGACAACCTGTACGAGGCACTCGTGGAACAGCTCGCAGCCGCCCCGGACATCTTCCGGATCCCCGGCGAGGAGACTGGCCCGGCCGGCTTCATGGAGAGGTGGATCCGTATGCTGCGCGAACAGACCACGGCCGGGTGAGAGTCGGGCGGACCGCCGTGCGGCCGCGGCCGCACGGCCGAAGACGCCGACTGCTATGCGCAGGGCCAGCCGAGAGTGGTGCACAGGTCCTCAAGGACCTGCCGGTCAGCTGCCGTCAGATGGGGTGAGAGACCGACGCCGATGTCGATCAGGCCCGGCTGCTCCAGGCTCTGGCGCATGACGGCCAGCCCAGCGAAGGGGTAGTCGGACGTGAAGTACTCACAGGCGGCGAGTCGGGCGGCCCACACGGTGCCGTGACGCATCCAGGCGGCTCCGTAGCGGGAGACGTCGACCGCGAGGAGCACCGGCGCGCCGGCCAGGGAGCGGCCCTGGGCCGCCTTCTGCGCGCCGCGGCCGGCTTCGAACGCGGCGTACTCGGCCGCGCCCAGCGGGCCGTCAAGTGTCCCGGCGGTGACTTCCCAGCTCACCGCGCCGTTTCCCGGACAGACCTGGACGGTTATCTCCACAGGTCCCGCGTTCTTCGGGTCCTCGACCCGGATGACCTCGGCCGCAGCCGGGCTGCCCGCGCCGAGGGCATCGGCCTGGGTGCGCACGGCCGCCGCGGCCTTGTCGGCGACCTCTGGCTGCAGGCGGCTGGGATAGCGGTCGAAGGCGAGATCCACGTCGAACCGGCCGCCGCTGACTGTTTCTACGCGCTCGACGAGTTCGTTGATGCTCTGCGGCGCCCGGGCGGTCACCTCTACCCCGGCACAGACGGCGCCGGACCTGGTGAGCAGGAAGTCGGGGTTCGCAATCTTGGTGTCCCCAAGCTCGTAGCCGATCCCGGCATCGGCCAGGACGAGGGCGAGAGCGAACTCGGCCCTCATCTCCAGGAGTTGCCCCATCGAGGTCAACTGCCCGAATTCCGCGATCTTCCTGCGCCAGCGGGGGTCGCCGGCGGCCGTGGCGTCCAGTGCGGCCGCCATCGTCTCCAGGGCGTCCAGCCCGACGAGGACAGCCGAGTTCGTCCCTGCGGCGGCTTCCATGACGCGCACGGGGTGGGTGTGGGAAGCGCCGGTGAGCCACCGCTGGAGCACCGGGCGGGCGGCGGGCTGGGAGGTGTCGCTGGTCATCGTGCCGGTCTCCTCGATCTCGCCCAACCGTCGCCAGCACACCCACACCATCACCTGCCCCGGCAGCCGTGCCGCTCGTTACCCGGGCATGATCAGCGACTCATCGTCCCGAAGATACAGGGGCGCCGCGCGCGGTTGGTCACTCGTTGTCGCCATCCTGACGGCCGGAGGCGATGTGGATGCGGTTCTCCGCGAAGTGCTCCCAGTCCGGCACCAGGTAGAACCGGGCATGGCTGGGAAGATCCTTGGCCGAAACCTCCGTCCGAGGCTGCCCTCGGTACAGGCGGGCGTCGCCCTGCTCGACCAGGTAATCCAGGCCGGCACTGACGTCGGCCGCGTCCATCTCGACAGCCTCGGCAAGCCGGTCAAGGGACGTGAACACTTCCTCCGGGTAGCTCAACTCCTCGGTGAGATGGTGGATGATGGCCTGCTCCGCCGGCTCCAGTTCCTGCATGCGGCGCATCTCGCGGAATCGAGCGGTCATCTCCTCGGGAAGGCGCAGCACGTCCTCGGGGAAGGGAAGGCCGTCCGGCATCGACCAGTAGCCGTCCTCGTCCTGCGAGGCGATCCCCAGCGCCATCATCGTGCCCGCCAGCTCGCGGATGGTGGTCGGTACGGGTACACCGGCGTCCCGGTACGCGGCCTCGCAGACCGCCCGATGTTCCTCGGCGCCGGCCCTGATGCGTTCCTGCTCCGCCTCGTCCTCGTCCTGAAGGTCGTCTTCCTCCAGCCAGAGGACCGGCGAGTCCAGGGTGGTGCCGATGTTCCGCCAGGCCGGTCCGAGGTCGTTTCCGTAGATGATGCGGGTGATCTCGTCGAGAGACCCGCTCAGGCCTTCGGCGGCGGCGGTGCCGAGGGTCATGGTCATCATCATCGACTGGTGGCGGGGCAGGACGTGCATCCAGCCGCTGGTGAACCAGTCCGATGGGAAGGACATGTGCTCCGGCCGGGCAACGCCTTCGTTGGTCGTCTGCGTGGTCGTCAAAGTTTCCTCCATCGGGGCTCATTGAGCGGCTTGCGGGGCCTCAGCTCAGACGGCGGCCTGCAATGCAGGGTGTCAGAAGACGGCTTCACCGGAGTGTGGCCGCCACAGCGCGCTCACCAGCAGCGTGTCGGCAGCGCGGGGCCCGTCGGCGGTAGCGGGCAGCACGTCGGTGGTCATGTTGGTGAACCCGGCTTCGTCGAGCAGCTTGGTCCACACGTGCTCCTGGAGGACCCAGCGGCGCATCGTTGTCGCCTCGCCGTCCGGGGTTTTCGCCGGGACGTCGGCGGCCACCGCATCGGGCTGGGCAGGCGCGCGGTTCAAGTAGTGGGCGAGAGTGGAGTACACCAGTCGCCCGCCCGGCTTGAGCGCGGCGGCCACCGCCGGCAGCAGTTCACGCGGGTCGGTGAAGTCCACGGCCCCGAAGACGCTGTACAGCACGTCGTACGTGCCGGTCATCGCATGCAGGTGGGGCACGGCGTCGGACTGCACGATGCGCAGGCGCGGCGCGAGGTGGGCGTACAGGTCGGTTGCCATGGCGTGCTGAGCCGGTGACGCGTCGACGGCGAGGACCCGGGCGGGCTGGTGATGTACCGCCAGGTGCGCGGCGTGCCGGGCTGCTCCGGCACCGAGGTCGCCCACACAGCGGCCGGTCACATCGCCCAGGACCTCCGGGCCGGGCCCGGCGTCCTGCCCCCAGTTCCAGGAGAAGGTGCCGGGAACGGCGCGGTCAGTGCTGGCGCGGGCGCGGCCGTAGTGGTGCCAGAGGTCTGCGGTGCTGGTGGTCACCCGCCCCATCCTGGCGGTCAGGGCTCGGCGGCGGGCGGGTTCGGCGGAATGTCACCTGGGCGGGCTCCTTGTGGCCCGGCCGGGGCGGCCGGGCCACAAGGAGCCCGCGCTGCGGACGGTCAGTGGGAGTCGTTGCCGGGGTGGCACGGGCCGCACTCGGCGGCGTCCGCCCACAGCGGCAGGTCGATGTCCCAGCCGTCGGCCGCGACGATGTGCGCTGTCTTCATCACGGAGCCGTCGTTCTTGAAGTCGACCTTGGGCACGTGGTGCAGGAACTGCCCGCCGTTGAACATCTCGCACAGCTCGGCGTACGCCACGGTGTCGAGGATGATCGTGTGGACGCCGATGTCGACCAGCTTGCTGGGCGCCAGTCCCAGCGACTCGCCCCGGTGGTTCATCGCGGTCAGCAGGTACGCGTACCCCTGGCCGAGAACCCGGGCGGCCATGACCGAGTCGTACGGGTAGTCCCGTATCAGGAGCCCGACCTGCTTGTCCCACAGTTCGGCCGGCACGACCTGTCGTGGGGAGCGGACCGGGCCCGTCGTCGAGTCGGCGGCCAGAGGGGATGCGACAGCTGCGGCGGTTGCCATGGAGTGCCTCCGATGGACGATGCCCCGGGGCTCGGGGCGGTGCGCCCACCACACCGCGCCGACCGGCCACGTGGTGATCAACTCTCCTGCCGTGCAAGGCGTTTGCACGCTGTGCAAGCGGCCTCGACGCGCCCGGCCGGTGCCCGTAGCGTGGAGGCCCCCTGTCTGTGCGGTGTGGGAGGGACGCGTGCCCGTTGACCCGCTCTGGAACAGCACGACAGCGCTTCAGTTAGCCGCGCAGCGGCGCCCCGGCGCGCTCATCCGACTCGGACGCCAGCACCGCGCCTGGACGCTGGCCGCGCTCGGGGACCGGATCGGCTGCTCGCCAGCCACCGTCTCCCGGCTGGAGCGCCGCACACGGATCGTCGACCTGGCTCTGGTGCACCGTGCCGCGCACGAAGTCGGCGTGCCCCGACACGTCCTGGTGACATCTCTGGCGCCACCCCTCGCGATGGCAACGGCGGCCACTAGAGTGACGGCCAGTCAGCGTGACGCCGAGGAGGACCCCATGCGCCGCCGTACGCTGCTCACCGCCACGACGGCCGCAGGCCCCGCCGCCCTGCTCATGGGCCTGGACGACGCCCTGGCCGCCACCCCCGCCCCGTCCGGCGCCGGGCCGCTGGACGGCCGCCTGGCCGGCGCCCGCGCCCTGTACGACCAGGGCGCGCACGCACGGCTCCTGGCCGCACTGCCTGATCTCATCGCGGATGCACACTTCGCCGCCGCCTCCCGCCGCAGCCTTGACCAGGCCCGGCTGTCCGCCGTGTACAGCCTCGCCTGCGCCGTGCTCATCAAGCTCGGCTCCTACGACCGCGCCCGGCTCACCGCGGACCGCGCCCGCACCTGGGCAGAGATCTCCGGCTCCCCGCTCACGGCGGCGGCCGCAGCACGGGAGATGGCGATCGTGCTGCGCCACCAGGACCACCACGACGCCGCCCAGCGCCTGATGTCCTCGGCCGCCGCCGACCTGGAAGCGACCGGGCTGCGTACCGACGCCACGGCAGCCGCGTACGCGCAGATGCTGTGCACCCTGTCCTACACCGCCGCCCGGGGCGGACAGCGCGCCGAGGCCCTGGCGATGACCGAGGAGGCCCGCCTCGCGGCCCGCCACCTGCCGCAGGTCGCTCCGCAGGGGCGGCTGTTCGCGATCAGCCCGGCCGCCGTCTCTCTGTACGCGGTCGGTGTGCACTGGGCGCTCGGCGACGCGGGCGCTGCCCTGGATGCCGGGAAGAACCTGCGCCCTGGGCTGTTCCCGACCGCCGAGCGCAAGGCCCGCCTGGGCACCGACATGGCGCGGGCGTGGTGGTCCTGGCAGCGGCCCGAGCAGACCGCCCGCGCACTGCTGGACGCCTACCGGGCCAGCCCCGGCGAGGTCCGCGACCGGCCCGCGATCCGCCGCATCGTCACCGAGCTCGCCGAGCGGCACCCGCGCACCAGCGGCGTAGGCGAACTGCACACCGCCGTGACGCAGGCCAGCTGACGCCCGCCCGCCCCTTTGGGCATGGCTGGCGGAACGGTCCGTGAGAAAGTGACGCGTAAGGCTGGTCTCGGACGGCGGAGATGTCGGGGTTGGCCGTCGGTGGCAAATCGGAAGGGCGATGAGGACGCGCGGTGTACGTCACGAAAGTGCAGCTCACGGATATCAAGGGCTTCACCGGTGCGCGTGCGGCGGACCTGGTGTTGCCCGCGCAGGGTGGTTGGACGGTGCTTGCCGGGCGTAACAGCTCAGGGAAGTCGACGCTGCTGCGGGCGATTGCGCTGGCGCTGGGCGGGCCTGCTGTGGCGCAGACGTTGGTGGCGGATTTCGATGACTGGATCTCCGTTGGCGCCGAGTCCGGCTCGGTGGACGTGCGTGTTGTGCCCGATGTATCCGACGCGTTCGTCGATAAGGGGCGTGCAGGGTCCAAGGCCGTCTCGCTGCGCATGCAGTGGGACCGGCCCGAGCCGGAGAACGGCGAGCCGGCCTCTGACCTGCTACCGGTCCTGGAGGCGCGTGGCCTGGTCGACAGCAGTGACGCCAGGCTCGGGCCCTGGGCGGACAACCCGCGGGGCTGGTTCTTCGCGGGCTACGGGCCGTTCCGCCGGCTGACGGGTGGGTATTCCGGTGAGGCGCAGCGGCTCATGCGTGCCAAGGGCCCGGCCGCGCGCGTGGCCACGCTGTTTCATGAAGATGCTTCCCTGGCTGAGGGCGTGGCGTGGCTGGTTGATCTGCGGCTGCGGGAGCTGGAGGAGCCCAGGGGGCCGGCCAGTGTGCTGCTGAGGCAGGTGCTGGCCTTGTTGCAGGATGGTCTGCTGCCGGATGAATACCAGATCAGAGGGGTGACCGCGGATGGGTTGTGGGTCGGTGAGGAAGGTAGCGAGGAAGGTTTCCCGCTGCGGGAGATGAGTGATGGCTACCGCACGGTGGCGGCCTTGGTGCTGGACATTGTGCGGCGGATCCCGACTGTTTACGGCCGTCTTAGGACGCAGTGGACGGAGGGTGGGGGTCTGGCCGTGGTGGTGCCTGGTGTGGTGCTGATCGATGAGGTGGATGCGCACCTGCATGTTTCCTGGCAGCGGAAGATCGGCGGCTGGTTGCGCAAGCACTTCCCCAACATCCAGTTCATTGTGTCCAGCCACAGCCCTTACATCTGCCAGGCTGCTGATCCCGGCGGGCTGATCCGGCTGGCCGGGCCGAATGAGCAGCGGCCTCCCGAGGTGGTGGATCAGGAGTTGTACCAGCGCGTTGTCTACGGTAGCGGCGATGATGCGGTGCTGTCGGAGTTGTTCGGGCTGGAGACGCCGTACTCGAGCCGGGCCGAGGAGAAGCGGCAGAGACTGGTGGCCTTGGAGCGGAAGGTGTATGCGGGGACCGCCACCGCGGAGGAGGCCACCGAGTACCAGAGGCTGAGCGAGCTGCTGATGAGCTCCCTGGACGCGCGGGTGACCGAGGTGGCAGCCCGTCTGGGCCACGAGCAGTGATCCAGCTGCGCCGGATACCGGCGCCGACCAGGACACAGCGGCTGCTGTCGGCGTGGACGACTCGGGTGGAGCGGGCGGGGGGCAGCGCTGATGCGGCTCGAGAGAAGTGGGATGCGGCTGCGGCACCCAAGAGGCATGTGAGGGATCTGCTGGAGCAGATGGCGCACGGGCCGAAGCGGTGCATGTACTGCGAGGACAGCCTCGGAACGGACATTGACCACTTCGAGCCGATCGCCTTGGCGCCGCTGCGTGCTTTCGACTGGAGCAACCATCTTCTGGCCTGCTCCTTCTGCAACAGCAACGCCAAACGGCAGCTCTACCCGTGTGATGGGGACGGGAACTGTCTGCTGATCGATCCCACTGTCGATGACCCTGCCGAGCATCTGGTGCTGCTGCTGGCGTCCGGCGAATATGACCACCTCACGCTCAAGGGCTCGGAGACGATCCGGGTCTTCGACCTCAACCGGGCCGACCTCGTGAAGGGCCGGCGCAGCGCCTTCGTCGTGACGCGCAGCGCTCTCATCGGCTGGCACACGCTCTGGCAGGAGGGCGACACCAACGAGGCTGCAGAGGTGGCGCAGGCACTGGGCGAGTCTCCGTTCGCCGGTGTGAGACGGGCGATGGAGCAGCTGCCGCCGTCGGCGGTCGTGCCGGTCATGGGGCCGCCTGGTGCTGCTGCCCTGCAGGCGTGGCGCAGCGTGCAGGGTACGTGAGCAGCAGGGGCGTACGGCAACCCGTACGTGGTCTTCCTGCCCCATGTTGCGCCCTCGCGTGTCTCACGAGCCTCTCAGACGCTGGCGTCCGGCACGCCAAGGCGGTCAACGTGGTGGTGCTGGTGCCCAGCGACCGGGCTGCGGCGGCGTGGGCGGCGCAGCCTCATGCCGTTTATCGAGCCGGGCGATGAGGGTACGGCCGACCCGCTGGAGTTCCTCGTCGTGGTCAAGGCTCTGGTACCTGCCGCCGCGTCGGGGCAGGGCCAGTTGCTCGTGGAGCAGGGGCAGGGCCGGTGCCGCGAGAGGGCCCATGCGGTCCAGGCAGGCCACGACGTGGTTGGCTGTCGCAGGGTTCTGGGCCATGGCCTGCAGCAGGACGTTCAAGACGGCCGGTGCCTCGGCCTGGCCGCCGATCTCCCAGAGCGCGGCCGCGCAATGCACACGAACCCATTCGTAGTCGTGCATGAGGAGGTTGCGCAGGCGCGGCAGTGCGACGGATGCGGGCGGGCCTATCTCGCCGAGCAGATCGGCCGCGTCACTGATCCGGAAGGTGATGCGGTCGTCGAGGAGGCTGAGCAGGAGCGGCATGACCTCGGCCAGGTCACCGCCGGCGGCCCACAGCGCGGCGACAGCGGCAGGGCGTACGTGCGCGTCGGTGGCGGTGGTCAGCGACCGGATCATCTCCCGCGCGCCGGTCGCCGCCGGACCGAACGCCCCCAGTGCCTTCAGGGCTGATCGCGTGACGCCGTGCTGCTCATGGCGCACCGCGGCGCCGAGCGTGTCCACCACCACAGGAACCGCGGCCGGGTCGCCCAGCGCGGCCAGGGCGGCCAGGATCGCGTTGGCGCTCATCTCGGTCCACTGCTGGGAGAGGTCGAATCGGCGCAGGTGGTCGCAGAGCCGGGGCACCAACTGGTCGGCCGCCTGCGGCAGATGCCCTGCGACCTGGATCGCGTGCCAGGCGTCGACGTCGCTGTCCAGCGCGGCCAGCAGACTCGGCAGAGCGCGCCTGTCGCCGAGGCGCGCCAAGGCCCGGACGGCCTCCTGGTGGCTTCTACGCAGCATCGCCTGTGGTGCAGCCCATGCCTGAGGGCCGTGTGCCACGCGTTGGGCGTCGATGTGCGCGGCGAGTGCCTCCCGGGCCGGGGCGGCGATCGGGTGGCAGGACTCCAGGACGGCCGCGGCCTCGGCGGCGACCTCCTGGTCGGCCGCGGTGAGCTGGTCGGCGACCAGCAGGAGGAGCCGGGTGTGGTCCCCGCGCCAGGTGCGCATCAGCTCCCCGCTCATCCGGACCGCGTCCAGGCACGAGCCGGGGTCGGCGCTGCTCAGCTGCTCGGCCAGCACCGCGGTGCGCTCGGGCACCCGGGCCCCCAGGGCTTCGTGGAACGTACGCAGCAGGGCCGTGGTCGGTGCGTACACGCGCGTGTGCCGGTCGAGATCCTCGAAGGCGGCGACGATCTGGGGCGCAACTGTGTCCGTGGGCGTGGCTGGGCGGCTCGGGGCTGGTGCGATCCGCTGCACGGGTAGGGCGCGGGCGGTCTCGCGCAGCAGGCCGACGGCGGCCGGCACGACGTCCTCGCCGATCTCCTCCGGGGCACAGCGGGCCCGCTGGACCAGGGCTGCGAGCCGGGTCGCCGGGCCCTGAGCCGGGTCGGCGGCGAGCCCGGCGAGCCAGTCCATCACCTGTTGCGAAGCCGCCGGCAGACGCAGTGCCAGGGTGGCCGCCGCCTGAACGATCCGCAGCCGCGCCGCGATACCTTCCTCGGCGGCCAGCCGCCCGCGCAGCAGGGCGGCGGCCCGGTCGGCGTCGTCGAGGAAGAGCCCGAGCCCGCCAATCGCGGCCAGGCGCACGTCCGGGTCGGGGTCGCGGGCGAGTCCGGCGAACTGCGCACCCCGCTCGCGCAGGAAGGCGACGGCCTGCCCGCAGCCCATCGGGGGGCAGTACTCGATCTCGGTGCCGTCGTCCTCGAAGCCCTGGTCGAGGGACTCCCGGCCGATGCTGACCATCAGCGCGACGATGGCGGCCCGGTCGGGCGTGGCGCCGTCGGCGGCCAGCTCGAGCAGGAAGGGCAGGCTGGCCGCCGTGGCCGGGTACACGCTGCCCTGGTGGTGGACCGCGCCGTAGAAGCGGTCGAGAGCCTTGCGGCGTTCCTCGGCGTCCGGGGAGCGCAGCGCCAACAGCAGCGCCGGTACCTCCTCGGCCGAGCCGTACGCGTGCTCCATCGACGCCCAGTCGATGTCATGAAGTCCGTCGAACATGATCCAAACCATGCCAGGCGCCACTGACAACAGAGGCGCCCCGGGACGGGCCCGTACGACACCGTCGGCACGGCCAGGACGAACGGGGTCGGGCCTGCGTGGAGGGGCGTACGGACGGCAACTGCCGCGAGCATGGCCTACTCAACGCCGCTCCCAGATCAAGGAGTTCTCAGCGACGTCAGGGAATCCCACAACAACGGAGGTTCGGCAGGTAATGCCTTCTGAGGGTCCTATGTCGGCACGGACCTGCCGCGTACACCGGCAGGTCCGTGCCGCCGGCAGGCGCAGACGTTGGCTTTGTCGGTCAGTAGCGAGAGCGTTTGTTGTCCAGGAGCGAGAACACCCCGTGGGCACGGAAGACGATGTAGCCGAGTTTCAGCAACGCCCGGTTGCTTGACTTGCCCCGGATGTCGTGCATCCGTCGGCGGGGGTGGATGCGGAGCCTGGCTGTGTGCGGCGTACGGTCAGGGTAGGCATGATGAGCAGGGCTCTCGCCACGTGGTCCGAAGCCCTGCGGACGGAGCCGCCGGTCAGCGCCGACGAGGGAGCCATCGGGCGGCCTGGGCTCAGGAGGCGAGGTGGCAGGATGACGTGGTGTCCGACTCTCTCCGTGAACTGTGGCTGCGCGGCATCGCCTTCAACGCGGCGGCGCCCGCCGACGTGCTGATACGTCTCCTGGACGAAGCGGCCGGTGAGGCCGGCTTGCTGATGTGCGAGGGCCGCGACCTGCCCGACGCCGTCATCGACGCGGCCCTCCGCCACTCGGTCGAGCGGATCCGCCGCGCCCTCGCCCGCAACCTGCACGTCGACCCCGCACGACTCGCTCCCTTGGCATCGGACCCTTCGGGACTCGTCCGTGCGTGTCTCGCCGGCGGCACCCGGCTCCAGCCCCGGTGGGTCCGGCCCCTGCCGGACGACATCCTCGTCACCTTCCTGACCGCCCAGGACGGAGGCGAGGACGGCAGGGTCACCGAGAAGGACATCGTTGGGGAGCTCTGGTCCTCCCGGCAGGTCCCTCCGTCCTTCCCGCGGGACATGGCCGGGCACGACCACCCCGCACTCCGTCTGTACGCCGCCTTCCAGTGGCAGTCGCTCACCGCTGAGCAGCGCAATGCCCTGCTCGACGACCCCGACCCCGCCGTACGGGAAGCAGCCAGGAAGGGCAGCCGGCAGCTGGACCCGGAGGCCGTGGAGGCCGAGCTGCCGTCCATCGGATCACGCAACAGGTGGTTCGTGCTCGGCACCTGTGCCCTGTCAACCGCGGTCGTCGAGCAGTGCTTCGCGGACGACGAGGTGCACCCGCTGGCCCGGAACCGCCATACCCCGGCCGACGCCCTTGCCCGGCTCGCCCGCCATCCCGATGCAGAGATCCGCAGGCTGGTCGCCACCCGGCCCGACCTGGGACCGGAGGCGGCGGAGCTGAGGCAGGATCCGGACGAGGACGTGCGGATGCGTGCCCGCCTCCAGCCCTCCATCCGTACCTGGGCCGAATTCCAGGGGGTCCAAAAGGTCGTCGATCACGGTCCCGACTGCACCTGCCCGATCACGGAGCCGGCCACCGAGCCGTCGCCCGACTGGTACGCCACCTGCGCGGCGTCCGAGGAACCGATGCTCCGCCGGGTTGCGGCGAGCTGGCCCGGCCTGCCCGCAGAACTCGTCGGGACACTGGCGCTGGACGATGACGAGGAGGTACGGATCCAGCTGGCCTGCCACCACCCACTGGCTCCGCCGCACCTCCTCCTGGACGTCTTCGTGACCCGCCCGGCCCACCGTCCGCACCTGCTGACCCTGCCCGCGTTCCCCGCACCGGCCGGACACACCTCATCGGCCACCCGGACCCCGAGGTACGCGCCCTGGCCGCGGCCGACCCCGCTCTGCCCGAACCCCCGCTGGAAGACCCCGACGATGCAGTACGCCGGGCAGCCGCCACCAACCCGACCCTGACACCGGAGACCCTGGAAACCCTCCTCACCGACCTCCGCACCGCAGAGGGCGCCGCGGCCAACCCGTCCCTCCCCGTCCCCCGCATGCACGCACTCCTCGACCACTGCCTGAACGGCGCCGCCACCCCGCCGACGGCGGCCCGCCGCTGAAGGACGACACCCACATAGCGATCGCGGGCATGGCAATCGCCGTCGGCCATCGACTGACGCCAACACGCCGGGCAAGCGTTTCCAAAACTCATCAATATTCCGAACACCAGCAAAAGCGACTGCTCCTGCAACTCGTCTACAAACGTTCCCCCTTCTCACCTACGCAGCCAAGACGTTGATTCCGAGGCGGGCCCACACGCCAGGCGACGGTGCCGGGGCGAAGATTTCGCCGTACTGCCGGATGGGGCGGGCGGCGAGCATGCCGGTTGGCGCACCGTGCGGGTCCCGCGCCGGCTCGGGGACGGGCTGTACGAGGCGCTCGTCAACTCGCGGCGGACCGTACGTCTTCCAATCCCGGGGCAAGACCGGCACGGCCGGCTTCGGGGGACGTGACCCCGTGCGCGGCGCGAGCAGACCGCGGCCTGGAGCGGGGCGCACGGGCCGGTCGGCGGGGCCGGTGAGGGTGCCTCGTAAAAGATCTTGGATTCTTCGGTACCCGCCGCGGGCTGCTCGCGCGATGAACATGATGGAAGGGCACGTGAGTCAAGGAACGGGGCGGTGAAGTCGGTGCAGGAGATGCTGATGCCCGAGGGGGTGATGGTCCTCCTGGCCACGCTGGTCGCCATCGGGGCGCGCGAGTGGAGACGGGTGCAGCTTGCCCGCGAGAAGCGCCGCGAGCGTGAGCAGGAGCTGCTGGCCGAGATGGTGGCGGAGGTCGCCGGGGGCGAGCGGGAGATCCAAGTACACCGCGGTGGGGTCGGAGTGTGGTCCTTGACGGGCACCCGGTCCGCTGCGGTGCCCCGCCCGGAGGTGTCTGGCAGGCGCGGGGCGCCGGTGGACGGCCGTACGATCGCGGCGAGGCGGCGCCGGTGACCGTGCAAGACCCTTCAGGAGCGGGGCTCGTCCCGGACGCGGCCGGGCCCTGCGGGCCGAGCGCCGGTATCCCGGTGGTCGACGAGGCGGCGCTCGCCGCCTTCTACGAAGCCCACGTGGACAGGGTGTTCAGGTTCCTGGCCCGCAAGGCCGGCCGAGACGACGGCAAGCTGATCCTCGGCCAGGTCTTCGAGGAGTTCTTCACCTGGTGGCCGGAGAATCCCGAGCATCCCAAGCCGGTGGCGACGCTGTATCAGATCGCCCGCTGCCGCCTGAACGATCATCTCCGCCGGAAAGGGCGGGTCCTGACCGTAGAGGCCCATGAACTCGCCGAGGCCGCGGCCGACGGGGGCTCCCGCGACGAGCTCGCGGACGTCGTCCAGCGCGTCGATCTCGGCGCGGCGCTGGCCGGGCTGACCGAGCGCGAGCGGCAGGCCCTGATGCTGCGGTACGTGGCCGATCTGCCGGTAGCGCAGTGCGCCGAGGTCCTGGGGACCGGCATCGACAACATGAAGAAGATCCTGAAGGCGGCGCTGCGCAAACTGCGGCAGTCACCACGCCTGGACGGGTACGAAACCGCCGGGACGGCGAAGGAGGTGCACCGGTGAACTTCGGACAGGACCACGACGGTAAGCAGCACGAGCCCCTCACCCTGAGCCCGGCCGAGAAGGCGGACGGCTTCGCCGCCGTGATGCGGCGGCTGAAGGACCACAGCCCCCACGAGCAGGCCCGGCTGCGGGCACAGGCCGATGCAGCGGTGCTGGGCCACGAGGCGTACGCGCTGGGCCACGAGTACCACCGGCGCGGCAACTACGTCGCGGCGAAGCGGTGGCTGCGCGTGGCCGCCGACCACAGCGTCCCCGGTGCTGAGGAGGCCCTCGAGGAGATCGATGCCGGCCAGCCGGCCAGCCCTGCTGCCGGCCGGGCCACGGCCGTCGGCTTCTCCGGCCCGGCTCCGAGCGCGACGATCCCGTCGCCTCCCCCGGCCGGCGGCGGCTTCGAGAAGTGGGCCGCGGTCCTGGATTGCCTGGACGTGACGGCATCTGCCCGGGAACAGGCGAGGCAGATCACCGAGGAGGCCCGCTCGGCGGCCGAGGACCTGCTTGCCGAAGCACGGCAAAAGGCTCTGCGGGAACAGTTGGACTCCAAGCGGGGGCTTGAGAGGACGCGCCGTGCGGTCGCGAGGCTGCTCTGTGAGGCACAGCAGGTACAGCAGGAGACCAAGCAGATCCAGGAGCAGGCCCGCTGGGCAGCCGAGACTCTCCTGGACGAGGCACGCCGTCAGGCGCAGCAGATCGTCGACGAAGCTCTAGTCCAGGCCACTCGGACCGGTGTGGAAGCACGCCGGGAGGTCGTCGACGGGTCGAACCGGGCGCGTGGCGGGGTACGCATGCTGAACACTTCCCTGGATGAGGCGGGCGTGGACGGTCGGCAGGCATGGCTGTATGCCGCCCGCGAGCTGTTCACCGTTTTTGCGGACCACCTGCCGGAGCGTTGCTTCCCGGCGGACATGGACGAAATCCGGCGTCCCTTGTGGGTGTCCCGGGTGCGCACGGAGTTTTCGGGCGTCCTGTGGGTGCGCTGCAGCAGCGAGGACGCAACGGTGACGGTCGCAGAGGACTGGCATCCGCAGCAGGAGAGCACTTCCGCAGCTCGCTTCGTCGTTGGACCGCTGCTCGTCTCCCCGGCTGCAGAAAAGGGCGCGCAGTTGGCGAGCTTCAAGAGCGTCACCAGGTGCGATGCGGCCTGGGGGGATGAGCTTTTCTTGGCGGCTTATGCCGCCGCCGGGGTGCAGGAAGACGGAGGTGTTCGGACGGTTTATCGCCTCGCCTTGGACTGTGCCGAGGAAGGAGCGGACAGCAGCACGTCAGACACTGCCGACTCGGAGGAGGCGGCGCGTGCGGCCGGCCGGTGAAACAGGTGGTGCAGTCGGGGGACGCCTGGCTTGCGCCCTGCCAGTTGGCCTTGCGGCGCGCCGCAGCGTCAGGAGCGCATTCAAAGGATCGGTGGGCCAAGGCGGCCAGGTGGCAGAGGTCGGCGTAGGGTCCGGTCGCGGCGCCACCCGTCCGAAACGCAGGGTGCATTCCGGCCGCGTCCAGCTCTGCTGTGGCCGGCCGGGCGCTGGCCAGGTGGCGTGGTCGTCGGCAAGTACAGCTGGGTCCCCCACGACGATCACCCAGGCCCCGCAGCCGCTGAGATGGAGAACCTGCCCGTCCACTGGCTCAAGGAGTGGATGCTGTGCCTGGACGTCGAGTGCGGGATGCGTGACGAGACCCTGCTGCACCGGCTGTACGGCACGGTGACCGCATTCGAGCCCGGCATCGGCCGGGTGGAGTTCTCCCCCACGGGCGGCCACCCGGCCAGCTCCGTGCCCGTTCACCGGATTGTCGCGCTCAGCGGGGACCGGCAGCGGCGCAGTGACGGGCAGGTGCCCGCCCACGAGCCGTACGAAGAGTAGGAGGCCGTCCGTCTTGGCCGCGAGGGCGGCGCGTTGGGGCTGATCCAGGCGACGTTGTTGAACCGGCCGGCTGGTGGACGAGCAGGGTGCCGACAAGATCTCGTACCACCTGGTCCGGCCGGGCCCTCTGTGGCCCCATCGGCGGATGGCATCGGTCGGTTCTTACGCCTCGGAGGGCTGCCGGCCGGCTCCGATGAGCTCTGAAAACCCGGAGCTGCCGCGATGCGGATCACAGGAAGATTCGGGGGATGCATTGTCGGATCGGGTCCGCGCCGGGACCGAGAGCGGACCCTGCCCAACTGGGGAACTCTTCGTGCGGTAGGGGGAGTTCACGCTTTGGAATCGTCCGCAGTCCAGGAAAGCAGCCAGCCGTGAGTGAGTCGTTTCAGACGTCACAGCCCTCCTACAGCGCCGTGAAGTTGAGCGGGCCGCCGGAGGCGGTCGCCCGGCTCATGGCCGCTCTCGCCGCAGCGGGAGAGATCATCTTCGATCACCGTTCGGCGCCCGACGTGCGCGGTGACGTGGCGTGCACGGCGAAGGTGGTCACCTACGAGGCGGCCGGGGAGCAGGCCGGGCAGGCGGAGGTGGTCGTGCAGAGCACGCTGCGTCTGGACACGGTGCGCCGGCCCGGTCTCGGGCAGGACGAGGGCGCCCGGCGGCTGGAGGAGGACGCTACGGCCGCGCTCGCCGCGGTGGAAGGCGTACGCGAGGTGGTAGCCAGCAGGCTGGTGGCCGTGGTGTCCTCGGCGGGCGCTCACTAGCGTGGCCGCGGATGCGGAGGGTCTGCCCGAGGAGGGGCTGGCGCTGTGGCTGACGGAGTGGAAGGTCAGCACGAGGATCCCGTGGCTGGGGCGCCATCTGGTGGCGTCGGTCGGCTCGAGCGTGGCGGGACAGCTCGACTTCTTCCTGCACCCGGACGGGCAGGCGGTGAAGGTGGTCATGCTGCGCGTGCATCCCGACTTTCAGCGGCGCGGTCTGGCCGGCGTGCTGATGGACGCGCTGTATGCGGCGCATCCCACGGCCTGGATCAACCACGGCTGGCGCACCGAGAACGGTGCGCGCTGGTGGAACGGCTACCGGGAGCCGGCGCCGCAGCGCAATGTCCACAACCGGCCACCCGCCGAGTGGGCCAGCTACTTCGACGCGGTGGACGTCGCCTCGGACAAGGCCCACAACGCGCACCAGAACAACTACTACGGTCTGGACGGCCACCGGGACGCCGTCTACCGCTACGGCGAGCGTCTGGAGACGGAAGCGGCCCTGCACGCTGCCGCCTACCGGCCGGTTACGCCGGTGCGCGTCGACCCGGGCGCTCAGCCCTTGCACGGTGCGGCCCGGCTGGTCCTGCCGCCCGCGGTGCACGAGTACGTGCACGCCGCACGCAGGACTCGCGCGCCCGGGCCGCGGCGCTGCTGGAACACCTCGGGCACGGCAACCTGCCGCGGGAGGCGTACTGGAACACCACCCGGCAGGCCGCGTTCGCCGACGCCCATCACGAGGACCTCTTCGACCGCCGGCCGCCCGGACCGCCCGTTACGCACGTGGTGTTCACCCTGGCCCCATTGCATGCCTCGGTCCTGCCTGCGGCCCGCGCACTGGCGACGAGCGTGGAGTTCGATCACCCCGGTGACGTGGCGGTCGACGTCACCGGGCTGGCCTGGCGCCGGGCTGACCGGCCGCACGTGACCCATCAGGCTGGCTTCACTCCCGCTGTCGCAGCCGCCATCGCCCCTGCCTCGGCGCAGCAGGCCAGTGCCGCTTACCGGGCCCGCTACGACGAGGAGGGTTTCCTGCGTGCTGCGGCCCGGGACGGCGCGCGGCCTTTCGCCGACCGGGCCGCCCAGATCCAGGCCATGGCCGAACGGCTGCTGCGGGGCCAGGCCGCCCGTGCCCGGACACCACGGCCACCGTCCGCACCACCGCAGACGGCCGTGCCGCAGCCCCAGCCCCCTGCACCCGGGCAGCACCCGCAAGGACCAAGCCGGCGCGCGTGAAACCGACCCGGGGAGCGGATGAGCTGTCCGAGGCCGGTGCAGAGCCGCCGGGCGCGCTCAAGCCTCTCGTCCTCGCACAAGGTGTGCATCTACCGGGGGAACGGGGTGTGAGGCTCACAATCTCCGCGTCGTCGGGCAGGTCCAGGCGCAGGCGCGGCGAGGGAGCAGCACGTCCGGGCCGCCGGGCAGCAGGCCCCTGTTGCCCAGGAACTTGGCACGGCCCACGGCACCAGGAGGTACAGAACTCCCGGGGCTGGCGCCCGGAGTGCGGGTTGTTGAGGGCGGCATGGGCGGCGGCCCACTCGGCGGGACGGCTGACCAGCCCCCGGATAACCGACAGGCATGTTGCTGAACTTCAACATGGCTCACATGCCTGACCACCAGCCAGCACCAGAGATAGCGCGGGCGGCCGCGGTGCTTGCCGCCGTGTGTGCGGCGGTGGGGTTCACCTACCGGCACCTGGCGCCGCCGGAGAAGATGGTGGCGGCGAACGTGCGGTGGCTGGCCGGCGAGGAACGCATCCGCAAGTACGAGGCCGCCTTGTCCGCGATCGGTGACGACCACGCGGCGCAGAGGTTGCGGCGCAGGGCCTGGTGGTTCAGAACGTGGTGTTCTCCCACTCTCCCGGCTTGTCGTAGACCATCTGCAGGAATTTGGCGAAGACGTCGCTCTCCAGGAGCAGGGCGTTGTACTCCAAGGGGATCCGCTTGCCGTTGATCACCGCGGTGGGCGTACCGGGGCCTTCGGGCTCCTGTGCTCCCCCGGCCTTCTCATAGGCCTTCTCAGAGGAAGTCACGAAGGAGCGGTACTTCATGGATCTCACGGCCGCATCGAACTCCGGGCCGCGCAGGCCCTCCACCTGGCCGGCCAGTTCCAGCAGGTAGGCGTCGGTGTAGCCGTCGACGCTCTCCTCGGGCTGGTTGGCGTACAGCACCTCGTGGTACTCCACGAACTTGCCTTCCTCCAGCGCGGCGCGCAGTGCGTTGACCGCCTTCTTCGACCCGGTGCCGCCGACCCGGTCGTCCAGGAAGGAGGCGAGGGTGTACTCGGCTTTGGCCCAGCGGTCGAGCATCGCCTCCCGCAGGTGCGGACCGCCGCCGGTGGTCTCGAACTCCTCGCAGTACGGACAGCGGGGATCCTCATACAGGTGCACTGTCACCGGCGCGTCGGGATCGCCCACCGTGATGGTGATGCCGTCCGCACTGAGCCTTTCCGGCAGCTCCTCAGCGCTCGCGAAGTCAGGGCCGTACTGCGCCTCGCGCTGCCCGCACCCCGCCATCACCAGCACCGCGGCCGCGCACACCACAGCCCAACGGTCCCTACGTCCCATGCGTCATCCCCTCCCCTGAGAACAGCGCGACCCTAGATCATCCGTACGACAACCGCACCACCAAAAAGCCTCCCAGGCCCGCTATTACGGGCGGGGGCCCGGCGAGGGAGGTGCCGTGGGTGTGTGGGCTTCGCGTGCGGCGCGTTGTACGGGGTCGTTCCCGCCCGGCGGGTTGGCGCGGGATTGGTCCGGGCGGTCGTGCAGGGGTGTGGCAAGGGCTGCGGCGGCCTGCTCAAGGCGCTGGAGCGTGTCCGCCTGCACTTCGGCGATCCTTTGCTGGACCGCCTGTTGTGCGTCGGGGTTCTCGGCCCATGCGCTGAACTCCTCGTAGGAGATGGCCGGCTCGTCGCCTGCCGAGCTGGCTGGTTCAGCCTGGGTGGGGAGTTCCGTGGCTCGCTGCCTGCGCTGGGCTGATCCCTCTCGGTCGGTTTCGGGCTGCTCGTCGGAATCGAGCTTGGTCATGCGCTGGGTGGCACTGGGGGCGGGGCTGTCGTCCAGGTCCTGATACGCCTGGTTTTGCTGCGGGGGCGTGCCGGGTTGTGGGTCCGGTGCTGAGCGTGTGCGCGCGGCCGCGCGGGCAGTGAGGAACTGCCGTTTGGCTTCCAGGTCTGCCCAGATGTCCGGGCTTCCTGCCGATTGTTCCTGGGGCACCCAGAAGATTCCGTCGGAGTCCGGCGGGGAGGAGACGGGGCCGGAATCCGGCGCGTCCGGCTGGGTCCGGCGCAGCTGCCGCCATGCCGCCTGGTAGGACCGTCCGCGGTCACGCACCTCTTCGCTGAGACCCGTCGGCGTGGGCGTGAGCGACTCCCCCGCCGCAATCCACTCTTGCGCCAGGGTTTCTGCCGGGAGGTCCGTCTCGTGCGGTATCCAGGTCGGCTCCCAGATCTGCTGGGCCTGCCAGGACGGGGATTGCACCCGACTGGCGACCGGCCCCGGCGTGTCCGGGCCGTTGCTGTCCGCCGCTGCAGGCGCCGGTATGAAGCCCGCTGTTGTGATCTGGCGGAACTGGGCGGTGTAGGTGTCGAGGCTGTTGCTGCCGTAGGGGTGGCGGGCGACGACGAGATGCCCGTGGAGGCTGGCGGCCCGGGCCGCGGCGCGCAGCGGCTCCACCATGTCCTGGTTGCGCAGGACATCCCCGTGGACGGCCAGCACTCCGTCCGGGTCGAATCCTGTCGGCCAGATCGCGGCCTGCGCGGGAGACAGGAAGGTGTGCTCGGCCAGGTCAAGCTGCGTGGCCAGGTGGGCGGTTGCCTCCCTGAGGAGTTCGGCGTCGACGATCGTCAGTGTCTTGCCGGTGGTGGCGGCGATCCTCACGGCCGCTGCCACGAGTGTCTCCCGGCCCCCCAGGCCCTGCTCGTAGACGACCAGTCCGCCCCGGCCGTCGACGAGCGCGTCGACGCATTCGCGGATCACGGGGTGCTTCAATAGGTCGGCGTCCAGCATCTGCCTCTCCCCCATTTTTTTTCGGCCGCGTTGTGCCGGTGGGCTGTGGGGCTGCCAGCATTGCAGGTAGTCGGGCGTGCGGATGCCGGGCCGGTGAAATGTCCCGCGGGACGGAAAGCAATCATCAACCAGGGTCCGCGCCGGGGGCCGGACCCGGGTGCGGCGCACGCTGCGTCGGCTCGGCAGCTGGTGCGCGGCGGCTGCGGACGGCGCGCCCTGGTGGTCCCGGCAACACGGTCGGCGCGCGCGGCCAGCGGACCCGGGGGGAACCAGCGGGCGGTGGAGGGAAGTTGTGGTCGTGTAACCGTCCACCCGCGAAGCATGGGAGCAGCAGTGAGTACGCCTTTCCAGGGGCCG
Organism: Streptomyces sp. NPDC018693; assembly: GCF_044391385.1. Taxonomy (NCBI): domain Bacteria; kingdom Bacillati; phylum Actinomycetota; class Actinomycetes; order Kitasatosporales; family Streptomycetaceae; genus Streptomyces; species Streptomyces sp. NPDC018693. The sequence goes on from NZ_JBIRZZ010000025.1 coordinate 26,015, forward strand.
GGCCCCTCCTACACCAGAGTCCAGCTCAGCGGACCACCCGAGGCAGTCGGCCAGCTGATGGCCGCACTGGGCGGCGCGGGCCAGATCATTTTCGACAGCCGGTCTGAGCCGGATGCGCGGGGTGATGTCGCGTGCACGGCCCGGGTGGCCACCCAGTCCACGCCGAGGACGGTGACGGCTCCTGGGCGTGCAGAGGTCGTCATGCAGTGCGCGCTCACCATCGACGCGGCTTCCTGGCCCGGTGTCGCCGGCCGCGAGGGCGCCCAGCGGCTGGAGGACAACGTCCGTGCCGCCCTTGCCGAACTGCCCGGCCTGCGGACGGCGCACAGCCGTGTCATCGCCGTCACCGGGGCATCCGAAGCGGCCAGCTAGTGCTGTGACCGGGAACCTTTGCCGGGTTGCTCGTTGTGCTGGGTGCCAGTGACGGCGTTCGGCAAGGGGGCGGGTATGGCATCACCGGTTAGGGTTCGCCGGCTTACCGAGCAGGAGGGGCAGAAGCTGCAGCGGATCGTCCGGCGGGGAAGCACCAGTTCGGTGCGGTTCCGGCGGGCGATGATGCTGCTGGCCTCGTCGAGCGGCAGCCCGGTTCCGGTGATCGCGCGGCTGGTCCAGGCCGACGAGGACACCGTTCGGGACGTGATCCACCGGTTCAACGAGGTGGGGCTGGCCTGCCTGGACCCTCGGTGGGCGGGAGGCCGTCCCCGCCTGCTGAGCATTGAGGACGAGGACTTCGTCATCAAGGCGGCCACCACCCGGCCCACCGTGCTGGGCAAGCCCTTCACCCACTGGTCAATCCGCAAGCTCGCCGAGCATCTGCGGCGCAACATCGCCCGCCCGGTGAGGATCGGCCGGGAGGCCCTGCGCTGCTTACTGCTCCGCCGCGGGATCTCCTTCCAACGCACCAAGACCTGGAAGGAGTCCCCGGACCCGGACTTCGACGCCAAGCTCGACCGGATCGAGTTCGCGCTCACCGAGCGGCCGGACCGGACCTTCGCCCTGGACGAGTTCGGACCACTCGGCGTCCGTCCGATCGCAGGATCGTGCTGGGCTCCCCGGTCGAATCCGGACCGGCTGCCGGCGACCTACCGACGCACCCACGGCATCACCTACTTCCACGGCTGCTACTCGGTCGCCGACGACCGGCTCTGGGGAGTTGTCCGCCGCCGCAAGGGCATCGACCACACCTGGGCGGCACTGCGGTCGATCCGCGCGGCCCGCCCGGACGGCGCCCCGATCTACGTGATCCTCGACAACTTGTCCGCGCACCTGAACCGGCGGATCCGCCGCTGGGCCGACCGGAACAAGGTCGAGCTCTGTTTCACCCCGACCTATGCGTCCTGGGCCAATCCGATCGAGGCCCACTTCGGGCCACTGCGGCAGTTCACCCTCGCCAACTCGAACCACCCCAACCACACCGTCCAGACGCGCGCCCTGCATGCCTACCTGCGCTGGCGCAACGAGAACGCCCGCCACCCGGACGTCCTCGCCGCCCAACGACGCGAACGCGCACGCATCCGCAGCGAGAAACACATCCGCTGGGGCGGCAGATCTCTCCAGCTTGCGGCCTGAACCGGCAGACCTGCTGGGCACAGCATCAGTCGTCGAACTCAAAGCCTGCCGTCTCCGCACGGGCAACAAGCTCGCGAACCGCGCTGGGGCTCGAGATCACGGGCTCAAGGGCAGTCTTGAGCTGCGCGAGGTCACTCAAGCTCCCGAGTGCACAGAACATGCCGCCCTCGCTGTCGAAGTCGAGGCGCTCAGCAAGATCCGGCCAGGCGAACTGCACAAGACCTTCCCAGAAGTACCCGTTCGGCTCGTGTCCGGCGGCAACCACTGCCGCATCAGCGGCCAGGTCGCCGGCATCGAGCGTCAGCGAGTGCTCACCATCAAAGTCATGCAGGGTGATAGTCACGCCGCGATCTTCCCACTCCCGGCACACAGACTGCCCAGCCCATTCAAACTGCTCGTCCGCACCTAACCCGGGCGAACCTTTCCGGTCACAGCACTAGCCGTGTCCGGAGATGAGGCGGACCTGCCCGAAGAAGGTCTGTCGCTGTGGCTGACCGACTGGAAGATCCCCACCGGCATCCCCTGGGCGGGGCGCCGCCTGGCGGCACTGGTGGGCCAGGCAGTCGCCGGGCACCTCGATGTCCACGTCCATCCCGACGGTCAGGCCGTGAAGGTGTGGATGCTCAATGTCCAGCCCGACTTCCAACGGCGCGGCGTGGCCAGCCTGCTCATGGACACCCTGTACGAGGTCTACCCGACGGCGTGGATCAACCATGGTGCCCGCACCGCGGAGGGGACCTGGTGGTGGAACAGCTACCGTGATCCCGCCCCGCGGCGCAACATCCACAACAGACCGCCCGCGGAGTGGGCCGTCTACTTCGACGCGGTCGAGGTGGCCTCCGAGAAGGCCCAGAATGCGCACCTGAACGCCTTCTACTTGCTGGACGGCCACCGGCAGGACGTCTACCGCTACGGCGAGCGGCTCGAGCAGGAGGCGGACGGCTACGCCCGCCATTACGTGCCGGTGCAGGATGTGGGCTGGACCCGGTCGGACGGCAGCTGCACGGCGCGACACGGCTGTTCCTGCCGCCTGTTCTGCACGCCTATGTCCACGACCATACCCAGGACGCCTCAAGACGGGGCGCGGCCCTTCTGGAGCACGTCGGGCACGGCAACCTGCCGCGCACCTACTGGAACAGCACCCAGCAGGCGGCCTTCGAGGACGCCTACCACGAGGAGATCTTCCAGGACACGGTCCCCGCGCGGCCCACCACCCACCTGGTGTTCACGCTGAGCCTGCCTTCGACCGATCACCCGCCCGCCTTCGACGCCCTGCCCGCCAGCGTGGACTTCGTCTCCGGCGCCGACATCGCGGTCGAGCTGTCCTCACTGGCCTGGCGCTCGGTCGGGTAGCCGGCGGTGACGCATACCTCTGCTTCACGCCGCCGGTCACCGCCGCCATCGCACCGCGCTGGCCGCAGCACGCCAGCGCGGCCTACCGGGCCCGCTACGACGAGGCCGGCTTCCGGCTGTCACCCGACGACGAACAGCCTGCCGCCGAACCGGCGTACGCTGACCGGGCCGAGGAAATCCGTGCCGTGGCAGAGCGGCTCTTGGCTGCCCAGGCGGAGCGCTCCCGGTTCACGCAGTCGCCCGCCGTACCGCCGCAACAGCCCTCGTTCCCGCCTACTCCGGGCCGGGATCAGCGCCTGCGGTAGGCGCAGACGCCGGGGCAACCCGGCGTGTCCGAGGCTCGCAGCGTCACGCGGCGGCAGCACAAGCCTGGGCAGGACCACCTGCCTGCGCGGCAGGGATGTCTGTCCCTATTTGAGGCTCGTGCTGCGGTGCGGCGTACGGGGGGCGCACGTGGCTGCCCGGGCAGGGGGCAGCAGCATGATGGGGCTGGCTGTGGCATGGTCCTCACCCGTCTTCCGGGGTTCGTTGTTGCACTCCTCGCCCGGCATGGAAGCCGCCCCTGTGGCCAGAGGCCCCGCAGGCCGGTCATCTCCCTGCCCTGCTCTGGAAAACAGGTGTATCGGCGTCACGGTGCGAGGGGATGCTGTCCTTGTCGGGCACAGGTGGGGGGCCGATGGGGTACACCGCTCTGCATGCGGGCTGGGGCCGGCTGGATGCGTCGCTGGACGATCTGGGGTGCGGCCGGTCCTGGGCGGATGTCCACCGCGTGAAGGGGCTGGAGCTGGCGTGTCCGCAGTGCCGGGGAAGGGTGTTCGCGCGCGTCTCCCCCCACCGTGCCAGGCACTTCTACCACCAGGTGCGGCCGCACGACTGCGAGCTGGCGAACGAGTCGCCGGAACATCACCTGCTGAAGCTGGAGCTGGCCGTTGCCGCCCGGGCGGCGGGCTTCAGAGCTGAGCTGGAGGTCTGCAACGAAGCCCGGACATGGCGTGCCGACGTGCTGGTCTTCGATGGGCAGGACCGGCCGTTCATGGCGCTGGAGGCGCAGTTGTCACCCATGACGCCGCAGGACGCGCGGATGCGGACGGATCGCTACGCGGCGGATGGTGTGGCGGTGTGCTGGGTCTCGGTGGAGAAGCGGCCGTGGGAGCGCGGCGTGGCCTCCCTGCGGGTGGCGCCCCCCAGGAACCGCGGGGATGCATGGACGGTGCGCCATGGCATGGCGCGCTTCACCTGGGCGGCGCCGCGCACGGCGAAGACGAAGGCGGCGTGGACGCACATCGGCTGTTCCCTCGACGATGCGATCCGGTGGATTCTTCAGGGACGGGTGCATGCCCATACCGGCCCGGACGGCACGGTGTGGTGGACCGCCCGCTCCTATGTCCGCCTGGCCATCGCCCGGGCCCGGTTGGAGGCCGATGCCGAAGCGGTCCTGCAGGCGGCTGCGGCCGAAAAGCGCCGGCGGGCTGCGGAGCAGCGGGCCGTCGCCGCGGAACAGCGCCGGCTGGCCGCTGAGGAGCAGGCTTGGGAACAGCGGGCGGAGCAGGAGCGGCTGGCGGACTTCTTCGAGCACGCGGGCATGGACGGCGCGCTGTGGCCCGCGTTCATGCACCTGGTCCGCTCCGCCTCCGGCAAGGCCGTCGAGTGCGGTGTCCAGAGCCCGGCCCACGGCAACGGACTGCTCCTCTACAGCCGGCCGCGCAAGGCAGGCGCGTTCCAGCTGGCCGGCGTGGTGTGTCCTGACCCCTCAGCGCTCGCCCGGTGGCCTGCGGATCTGACGATCCTGGTCCCCGGCCGGGCCTGGCTCTGCCGTATCGAGACAGCCGCCCAGTCCGAGCTGAAAGTCGCCGTCCTGAACCCGGTCACCAAGCACTGCACCTACGAGCGCGTCGGCCCCGGGCCGCGACGCTGACTTGGTGTCTTCGAGCGCGTGGTGGCCCTGCCGTGGCATTTCTGCTCCGCGCCCGGCCGGCCAGGCGCAGTCGGCAAAGCCTCCTGCAGTGCCCGACGCCGAGCAGCAGCAGCGGCCCGGCTTGGTGACGCCGGGCCGCGGGGACCAGCCCCGCCCGACCAGGCGGCACCGTCGCAGGGCGCGTCCACCGCCCGGGCATGGCCCGAGCCGCAAGGCAGCCATCCGACACCCTCATAGCCGCCGCGCTCACCAAAACCAGTACCCCGCCGCGAGGCGCGGGTCATCACCAGTCGGCCGCCCGGGGCCAGGACCGGCCGAGCTCGCGCAGTGTCAGGTACCCGGCCCGGGCAGGACGGTGAACTGCACGCACGGGGTCGGCCGACGGGGCGGCACGAGTGTGGCGGGCGGAACCGGACTATGACCGGCTGGAGGCGACCGCCCGGGGAAGAGTCTTCCGTACCCTCACTTCCGAGGAACGGCGGCAGCAGATGCTGCCGCTCGCCCTCGCCCCCTGAGCGATGGTGTGATCAGTAGACCGCGTCGACCGTACGGTCTTCGGTGCGAATAAGGTAGTCGTCCGGGTTCAGGCCCATCGCTTTGCGCTGAGGGGACGACCAGTACAACGCATTGCGCTCGGCGAAGGTCTCCGGGCCTTCGTACGAGATCAGCCAGACGAACTGGCTGTGCTCCCGGTCCACCCAGGCCCCTGCGATGGTGAACCCCAGCTCCAGTCGCAGCGGCACGATTTCCGCACGCCACCGCTCCACCCACTCGTCGAGCAGACCGTCCCGGACGGTGTACGTACGCAACTGTGCGGTCTTCGGCATGCGGACGTCCTCTCCGAGTAGGCGGCCTTGGGGCCGAGTCGGCGTGGAGGCTCTCATGATCCCAGTCACTCTGCTGCGGGACCCGATCACCCGCTCTACAGGGCGAGGGCTGGCGGAAGCTCTCGCCCTCGTACTGGAGACACGGCCGGGCCTGATCGCTCCCGCATCGGGGACGGACGTGATCCGGAAGCCTGAGGGTCGGCCTCCGGAGGGCGCCTCGGCCCGCGGCCGGGCAGTCAGTCAGTCAGTGAAAGGGGCCTTCCATCACCCTGCGGAGCGGCCTGTTCCCGCCGCCCCGGGTGGTGGTGGCGGGCCTGCGGGTGTCAGGTGGCGGTGGGCCAGGTCCGCAGCAGAGCGGCGATCTTCCCGGCGGTGCAGGCGGGGTCGAGGAGCAGGTCCTTGAGGGCGATGGCGTCCTCGCGGGCGGGCTTGACGGGAATCCCTGCGGCTTCGAGGTACATGACGCCGGACGCTGCGGCGACGGCCATGTTGGAGCGCTCCAGCCAGCGGCACCGGCCCAGCGTGTGCACCAGGGCGGCGGCTTTGGCGTAGGGGCCGTCGTAGACAGGCTGCTCGAACAGCTCGGCCTGGTGACGGGCGACCGCCGAGACGGGAACGCCGTAGTCGTCGGGGGCCGGATCGTTCGCCCCGGCCGTCTCGGCGACCTGCAGGATCCAGGGAACGTCGATGTGCAGGTCCATCAGGCCGCACGTGCTCCTCGCGGTGCCTGCTGGGCGTCCTCGGCTTCGTCGAAGACCGCCTGGTGTTCCGCCAGGAAGCGGGCTGCTGCGTCCACCGCTCGGGCGCGCAGGCCGCTGGCATCGTCCCTTACCAGCCGGGCGAGGTAGTCCCCGATGCTCAGCCCCAGGTCGGCGGCGCGTTTCTTCGCGAGTTCCGCAACGCCCTCATCCACGCGTGCGCCCAGTTGTGTCTTCGCCATACCAGCATGGTAACAGCCGTTACCACGAGGCGGGGCCCACGGCGGGAGCAGCGGTCTCGTCCGTCCAGTCCTCATCGAAGAGGGCGGCGACCAGGCGTTCGTGACCGGCGTCGAGCTGCCCGGCCCTGTGCTTAGTGCGGGTCTTGGCGAGCCAGGCGCCAATTCTGACCGTGTCGCCGTCGACGCGGATCGTCTCGCGGGCGGCGGGGGCGCGTCCTTCGCGGTGGAGGAAGAGTTCCAGGAGCTGGACGGTCTGTTCGAAGGTGCGGCGGACGCGGCGGGCGGGGCTGAGCGGGTTGCTCTCGGGGGTCAGACCGAGAGAGGTCATCAGGTGCTGCTGGCCGGGGTGAAGGGTGTGCCAGGTGGTGAGCTGGCGGTGCAGCCAGGAGCCGATCTTCACCCCGGCCAGGAGAGTGTCGCGGGACAGCGCACCGGGGTCGGCGCCGTCGGCGAGGTGGGCGCGCAGCAGGTGGTACTTGCGGTGCCAGTCCGCGCCGTGGGGCAGGCGCCAGTCGGCGTCGAGGGCGGTCAGGGCGTCGGCGCGCTCCTCGGCGAGTTCCTGTCGGCCGGCGAGGTGGCGTTGCTCGGCCAGCCAGGCCCCGACGGACGTCGTGGCGGGGGCGGCGAGGTGGCCGTGGGTGCGCAGGTAGTCGGCGGCCGCGGCCAAACGAGAGCGCCAGGCGGCGTCGTGCTTATCCCAGATCATGCCGAGCGCGTCGAGTTCGGCGATCCAGTCGGCTTCGAGGCGGCCGGCTTTCGCCGCGTCGCGCATGGTGGTGATGAAGGTGCCCAGCGTGTAGCCGGTGGGGTCCACGTGGTCGGCGGGGACGTCGAGGTGGCCGTACTGGTCGTGGTAGGACTGGGCGGCTGCGAGACCGAGGCGGCGGGAGCGGGAGACGACTGGGTCGCGGGGGTCGAAGGAGACCAGGTCCATCGCTTGGGCGATGCGTTCGGGGTGGACGGTGAAGTCGAAGTGCCAGCGGCGCCGGATGACGTCGCTGGTCTCCTTGGGCAGGCGGTTGGCCTTGTCGGGCAGGCGCTCGAGGATGCGGTGGTCGTGGCCGGCCAGTGCGCAGGCGATCGCCCACACCGGCTCGTAGGCGGTGCCGAGGATGTTCTCGCCGTCGGCGCCGGGCGGAACGTAGACGGGGACGATCAGGCTGGCGGTCTTGCCGGAGACATCGAGGCGCAGGGCGCGGCCGAGGGCCTGGACGCAGCGGATGACGCTGCGGGTGGGGTCGGCGAAGACGATCGCGTCGACGCTGGGGATGTCGACGCCTTCGGCGATCAGGCGGGAGTTGGTCAGGATCGCGCAGTCGGCGGCGGCGAAGGCCGCGAAGGTGTCGGCGCGCTGGGCGGGGGTGTGCTCGCCGTGGGCGAAGAACAGCCGGGGGGTGATATCCGGGACGAGGCCGGGATCGGTGCGGGCCAGCAGGCGCAGAGTGTGCGGGAGTTCGCGGGCGAAGCGGCGGGCGTCGGAGACGAGGTTGAAGTAGACCAGGACTTTCTGCAGGTGGTGTTCGGTCATGGCGCGCAGGACGGACAGGTGCAGGGCGGTGGTGCGCAGCGCGCTGTCCGGCTCCTCGCCGCTGCCGTCGCCAGGGGTAGTGCCGGGGGTGGGCAGGTTGAGGCGGCGGCGCAGGTCGGCGTCGGTGAGGGTGGGCACCACGATGCGGTAGTCCGCCGCCCGTCCGTCCTCGACGGCCTGGGCGAGGGGATACTCGAAGACCTTCTTCCCGTATACGGCCTCGTTGTCCATGGAGTTGGCGAACGCGTCCACGTCCATGTCCCGGTTCGGCCCGGTGGCACGGCGGCGGGGGCGGGTGGTGTCGGCGGACTCGGCCAGCTCGGGGGCGGCGAAGGTCCTCGGGGTGGCGGTCATGTAGAGGCGGCGGTCGGCCCGGATGCGTTGGGCGTCGTTGACGATGGCCCACTTCTTGTCGGCCCGTCCCGCGATCCGGTGCGCCTCGTCCATGACCGCAAGGTCGAACGGCGGCACCGCGTACCCCGTGTTCCGCGTTTCCTCGATCTTGTTCAGGGAGTCGTAGGTGCAGATCACCGTCAAAGCGGGGATCTGGTCCTCGCCCTGGCCCACCACCGACATCAGCCCGCCCAGCGCGTGGGGGTCGGTGGTCGACATGACGCGCGCCGCGACCAAGTCGTCCCGGCCGCTCGTGTCCAGGGAGGAGACGATCACCATGTGCTCGCCGTGGCCGTCCCGCCGCCACGCCAGAGCCGTCTGCGCCGCCAGGTCCAGGGTCGACACCACGACCAGCACCAGCCGCGCGCCGAGTCCGTCCGCCACCCGGATCGACACCAGCGTCTTCCCGGTGCCCGTCGCCGACACGAACAGCCCCCGCGTCCCCGCGCGCCGCAGATGCCGTACCAGCCGCTTGACGGCCTCGGCCTGGTCGGGGAAGAGCCGCGGCTTCCCGGGACGGCCGGGCCGCGGCAGTTCGACCACAGTCATACAGCTCTTCCTCGATCCGAAGCGGGCGACGGCCGGGCCGGGGAGGCGGCGAGGCCGACGAAGAGGCGTCACCTCTCAGCGAAGTCTGACCGATCTCTGCGGAGTTGGACCGTGGTTCCCCACCGGCGGGTGCGGCCGGAGTGCGCGGTCAGAACGGGGGTTCGGTGGAGAATGCGCCGGTCCAGACGGGTGCGACCGGCTCGGAGTGGCGCTGCTGAAGGAGCGCCACAGCGTCCTTGACGCGGCCGAGGTCGATGAGGTGGCCGGCCAGAGGGCCGGGGTTGGCGGAGGCGTGCGGTTCGAGGACGGAGACCGCCTCCTCTGTCCGTCCGGCCTCGGCGAGCAGGTCGGAGATGGTCCAGGCCGCGTACCAGGTGTCGCCCTCGGGGTGCGCCCGCGCCCGCTCGATTGCTTCATCGAGCAGGCCGCAGTCGGCCATGAGTCGAAGCCGCATCCTGAAGAAGTCCCACTCCTCCTCGCCGTCGCGGCGCGCCTTGAGGGCGTCGAGGTAGGCCAGGCCGTCGTGGGTGCGTCCGTGGTCGGCGTACAGGGTGCACAGCGTGCCAGCGATCCAGTCCTCGCCGCCGGATGAGTCCGCCAGCGCCCGCATCATCTCGATGGCCTCAGCGCCCCGGCCATGCCGGGCCAGGAGCCGCGCCAGATGCAACGCACCGTGGTACCGGCGGAGTGGTGAGTCGTCCTGCCGGTACACGGCAATCGCGCCTTCCACATCACCTCGCTCCTCCAGCACCTCGGCGAGGCGCTGCGCGGCGTGCCCGTGGTTCTCAAAGGCTGCGTACGCGCGCAGTTCCTCGATCCGATCGTGCCTGGCCAGCAGGTTGGCCAGCTGATCACGGTTGTTGACGGAGGTGATGTGCCGGGTGTGCAGCAGGGCGATCGCTTCGTCGATGCGGCCCTGGCGTTCACGGATGGCGGCGAGCAGGCCGATTGCCGTGTCAGGGTCGAGGCCGCGGCAGCACCACGGCTCGTCGCACCGGTGCTGGGCCGGGATCCGGGCGGCCAGCAGCGCGGCGACGTCCTCGTCCCGCCCTGTCCCCTCGGCAACGTCGACCAGAGCGGTGGCGAGGAGCTGGTCCTCGATCCCGCCGCTCAGCAACACGACCGCCTCGTCCTTGCGGCCGTGGCGGGCCAGCAGGTGCGCGAAGAACTCCAGCGCGAGCCCTCCAGCCTGCGCGTACGGCCGGGCCAGTGCTATCGCCTCCTCAGCCCGCCCCCAGCTCTCCAGCAGCTCGGCCTGGGTCCGGGCGGCCGGCCACCAGCCCGTGACGACGTACGGAACAAGCACGTCCAACGCCTCGGCCTGGCGGCCCTGGTCACCCAGCAGCCGCGCCCACTCCCGTGCGCAGAACCATTCCCCACGGCGGGCCTGGAACTCCACCTCCTCACCGTGATCAAGCTCAAGAAGCCGGGAGACCAGGGGCGCAGGAATGCAGCCGGACAACGTCCGAGCCCGGTAGTCAAGATCAGCAGCGTCCATGACAGCGCACCCTAACCACCGCCTCCGACATCGGCCTGCAACACCCGAGGGCAGCCTCCGGTCAGGAAGCCCACCACGCGTGAATGCCTTCCGTACGCAAAATGTACGCGATCCGTACGCGATAGGTACGGCCCATGGAGTAGGGTCGGAGGCGGAGGTGTCCCATGTCCGAGTTGTTCGATGCGGTCGACGCGCTGGTCGCGTCCCGTTCCCCGCTGCCGCCCCCGGCGGAGCGCAAGCGTCTGCGCCAGGCCCACGCGCTCACCCTGGACGAGGTGGCCGCCGCCCTGGACGTACGGCGAGCAACCGTCGGCGGCTGGGAGTCGGGCAGGACCGAACCGCGGCCGCCGGAGCGAGAGGCGTACGCGCGCCTGCTCAAGCAACTCACACAGCTCTACCCCGCTGCCGAGACCACCGCCGCCCCGCAGGAGGACACCGCGGCACCGAAGACGTTCAGCAGTCAGGCGCCCACGGCGCAGACCGGGCCCGCGGGCGGAGCTGTTGAGGCTGCGACCGTGACCGCGCCCGGCAGTGCCCCGTCCTCGTCGCCCGCAGCCGCTCACGCACCGGCCGCAGCATCGCGTCCGGCGCGGGCCGTCCGGCCGCCGCAGACTTCACGCCGCCCGGGCGCGCCGAAGGCCGCTCCGGCCGGCACGCCCGCGCCTGGCGGGCCGTACGCGCACGGTCCGCTGCTCGTCCTCGACGCCGACACCGAGAAGCAGGTGACCGGCTACGGCATCGGCGGCCTGATCCTGGACGTGCCCGCCAAATCCCTGCCCGCGCTGGTGGAGTGGACGCTGGCCGAGGCCCGGCTCGGGGCGGAAAGGCTGCACGGCTGCGGGAAGGACGCCGACCCGCTGCTGGTGCTCACCGAGGCTGCGTGCGAACGCTACGGACTGCCCCCTGCCCTGTCCGAGTCCGAGCGACTCGCCGGGCGGCTACCGGAGGGGCACAAGCTCATCAGGCAGCTTCAGCGCGCAGATTGGCAGCTCACCAAGCGCGGGTTCGGGCCGTGGGCGCGGATCTACCGCCCCGCCCAGGGCAGTCGACGGCAGTGCGTGCAGCTGTGCATCCCCTCGTGGCGTGCCCTGGACGACCGCGCCTGGGGCCATGCCGCGCAGCTGGAGCCCGCGGAGCTCGCCCGGGTGCTGGGCGTGTACGCGGCCCGGGTGATGACCCCGGTCGGCTCCACCGCTGTGACAGGGCTGCAGCTGATGACCGCGCTCAACCCGCCGACCCGTGCGAGCGAGCCGGACGAGAGCGGCCGGCGGCATGCCGAGCACCGGCCCGGCTCGCTGGGCACTCAGCCGGTGGACCCGGCGCCGTGCGAGGCGACCGACGGCCACCCCGTCCTGGCCGGCCTGCCCCGGTTCCACGTGCGCGGCCCCGGCGAGAGGCTGTTCGAGGAGGCATACGACTGGGCGCGGGATCTGACCGATGCCGAATGCATGCAGCGCTACCTGGTCGGCATCGACGTGAACCTGGCGTTCGGTGCGGCTGCCAACGGCGCGGTCGTCGGCCTGGCGTCGCCGCCCGTGCACGTCACCAACCCGGTCTTCGATGCGGCGCTGCCCGGTTCCTGGCTGGTCGACCTCTCCCACGTCGACCCCTCCAGGGTGAAGGTCGGCAAGCAGTGGCGTGAGCTCGACGCCGACCTGCTGCCCAGCCCGTTCACGCCGACCGGCCAGCGCCCCGAGGGCCCGGCTTGGTACGCCACGCCCACCGTGGCGTACGCCGTCGAACTCGGCTACGACGTCGCGCCCCTGGAGGCGTGGCTACGCCGTGAGAGCGGCCGGTTCCTGGACGGCTGGTACAAGCGGCTGCGCAATGCCTACGTCGACACCATGGCGGACCTCGGCGTAGGCGAGAAACTGGCCCCGGCGGAGTTCCTGGAAGCGATGGACGGTTACAAGCAGCGTGATGCGGAGCTGGGGATCGTGGTGGACGCGGTCAAGATGACCGTGAAGGGCGGGATCGGCAAGCTGCAGGAGAAGGCGCGCGGCGGCGGCTGGAAGCCGGGGCATGCCTGGCCCGCGCTCGCCCGGCCGACGTGGCGCCCGGACATCCGCGCGACCGTCATCTCCCGGGCCCGGGTCAACATGCACCGCAAGATGCTCCACCTGGCGGCGGCCACCGACCGTTACCCGGTCGCGGTCCTCTCCGACTGCGCCGTGTACGCCGCCGACGGCCCCAGCCCGCTTCACGTCCTGCCCTACGGAGCCGACGGCAAGACCGTGCCGGGCTCGTTCCGGCTGGGGGTCTCCCCGGGGATGGTCAAGCACGAGGGCACCCAGAGCGTGCTGTGGGGGGTTGACGTGCTCGAGCAGCTCGGCGCCGACGGCCATGTCGCCAACCTCGCCCGCTACATCAAGACCGGCGAGGTCACCGCCAAGGACACTGGAGAGTAGGAGAGTTACGCCGATGGTCACGGTCGGGGAAGAACTCGACAGGGCGGTGCAGGGCGCGTTCACCCGGCCCATCCCCAAGTCCGCTGGAGCGCAGATGCGTTACCTCCTCAAGAAGCACGGCGGCCGGACGATGCCGGTGGCCGAGCTGCTCGGCATCAGCCAGCGCACGGTGGAGCGGTATGTGAAGAACCAGATCAAAAGGCCCCGGCCGGAGCTCGCCGACCGGCTGGAGCGTGAGGTCCGCGTGCGCTGGCAGCCGCAGATCAGGGCGAAGGCGAAGGAGGCCGCGGCCACCACGAGCGGCATCATGATCGATGTGCAGGCGAGGTTCGGCTACACCGCCGCCGGCGGCAGCACCGACCAGGCCCGCGTACGTCACCTCACCCTGGCCCTGCCGCCCCGGCACGCCGCCCGCCTCCTTCAAGCCCAGGAAGCAGGCGTCGACGAGGACGACCTCCGCGAAGTCGCGGCCGAGGCGTTGGGTGAGGTGTACTTCCGCGACGGCGGACGGCGTGCCCACGGCCTCGAAGTGGAACTCAAGGACATCGTCGACCTGCAGTTCGAGCTGTAGGCGGTCAGTGCGCTGGACATCGGGTCTCCGCACCCGGCATGCCGCCGCGGCCACGTCCGAGAGCGGCGTCCGTCTCCATCGTGCTCGCGTGGCGCGGGTCAGGGCACCAGCGGATCGTCCCGAGTGAGTTCGATGGTGTGCATCTGACGGCGCAGCTGCGCGGGCAGAGAGGGCAGGTCGTTGTCGACGATGATGACCTGGTGCGGGCGTGCGTGCAGCGTGTCGCTTCGGGCGCCGGCGATGTGGTCGAGGAAGTGCGCGTACAGCCGTGCGATCAGCTGCTGGTCCTCGGTGCCGTACCCGACGTTCTTGCGCGGTGAGTCGATGATCAGCAGGGACGGCAGATCGGTGGCTCCGGTGACCAGCGCGTGGCTGAGGAATGTCATCCGGTAGGCCACGTTGATCGCGGTGCGGACACCGTGGCCTACCTTTGTGAGTTTGCCTGCCCTGACCTTCGGCAGGAGCGAGTTCTGATCGATGCGCGCACCAGGCTCTCCGGGCAGCGACAGGCCGCCGATGATGGCTGCGAACTGCTCCTCGATCTCCGCCAGGGTGGCCTGGCGTCCGGACAGGAGGTTCTTGCGCGTCTTGATGTCCTCGCGCACACCGCGCAGTTCTTCCTCGGCCGCGCGCAGCGCCCGCTGCAGTTCGAGCAGCCGCCGCTGCAGTTCGAGCAGCCGCCGGTGCGGGTCGAGCTGCCGCTCGAGCATGCCAGTCCGGGTGCGGGCGCCGGCATGGGCAGCCGAGAGCTGCTCGATCTGCCCGGCCAGCGGCCCGATCTCCAGGCGGGTTCGCTCCTCCAGCTCCGCCCGCGCCTGAGCAAGAGAATCCTGGGCCTCACCGGCTGCCTTGGCCGCCTCGATGGCCCGCTGCTGCGCCGTGGCCAGCGCGGCTTCGGCTGCCTGCACGACCTCGTCCCGCGCCCCGGGGTCCAGTTCGCACAGGCACAGACCACACACCCCCTCAGGCACGATCCGGCCGGTCAGCGGCTGCGTGCAGGGGGGACAGCGCGGCACCGGGTCGGTGCCCGGCTGCTGCTGGGCACGTTTGATGGCCCGCTGGGCCAAGGAGACGGCGGCCTGGGCCGCTTTCTCCTCTTCCCGGGCCCTGGAGTGCGTTCCCTCCAGGACGGCGACGCGCTGGCGCAGCGGATCGGCGAAGGTGGTCACGGCCCGCATGCGGCCCTTGAGTTCCTCCAGGGCCGTCAGCGTCTCCCGTTCTTCACCTCGCCAACACCGACCCGCGCATGGAGCAGGCACTCCAGATCGTCCGGGTCGCCGGCCCCAGCTCGGCAGAACCCGGCCTCCTACTGTCGGCGGGGGAACCGATGAGCCGGGAAGAAGCCGAGAGCCTGGCCATCGACCTGAGCCGCAGATCCGCACCCGCCGACGGAGGGTTCTGCACCTTCCAGCCCGTCGTCAGCGGGGAGGCATGCCCCTTCAACCTCAACTGCCACAGCTGCGA
Source organism: Streptomyces sp. NPDC018693 (assembly GCF_044391385.1). NCBI lineage: Bacteria > Bacillati > Actinomycetota > Actinomycetes > Kitasatosporales > Streptomycetaceae > Streptomyces > Streptomyces sp. NPDC018693. The sequence goes on from NZ_JBIRZZ010000025.1 coordinate 41,030, forward strand.
CAAGTTCGTCATTGTCTGGCGCCGATCTCCTCTACTGGCACCGCAAACGCGAGCAGTGGCGCACGCTCGCCGAACGTGCTCCCGATCCAGCAACAGCCGACTACCTGCACGACGTCTTCGAGCCCACCGCCCGCGCGATCGAGGGTCTGGAACGAGCCCTCGCCGCATCCGGCCTGCTGGAAGAGGCGCTCGCACTCGACCTGCGCCGACCGCAGGACTACTTCGGACGCGTCTGGGCCACCGCCTTTCGAACCGCCGACCTGGCCGCCACCGGCAGCGACGAGAACGACGAGGCCGCATGACGGCCGCGTCCACCTCGACCACGGCAGCCATCGCCGCCCGGCGGCGTCAGACTCAAGCCAAGCTCGCCCAACTCGACAAGGCCATCAGCCAGCTACGGCGCGAACGTCACCGACTCACCGTCCGGGGCATCGCCGAACGGGCCGGAGTATCAGCCACCTTCTGCTACGAGAACCAGGAGGCCCGCGCCCTGGTTCAAGGAGTCATCGCGGATGCCAGCCGACGGCGCGACGGCGATACCAAGCAGCAACACGACCGCATCGAGGCGTCCTGGCGCGAGCGCGCGCTCAACGCCGAGGAGGCTCTCACCCGTACTCAGCAGGCGGTCTTCGCCCAGCGTCAGCAGATCGGCGAGCTGATGGGCCAGCTGCGAGACACCGAGCAGGCCGTCCCCGGCGGCTCAGTCCAGGCTGTGCTCGCCGAGAACGTCACCCTCAAGCGCCGGCTGGATCAGATGACACGAGAACACCGCTCACTCCAAGAGCGACTCGAAGGTTCCCGCTCCAACCTGCGGTTCGCCGAGAAACGCATCGCTGACCTCGAAGACCAACTTCTCGAACAGGGACCGCCATGACCGAGCAGACCACCCCCGGCGCGATTCCGCTCGTGTCCGCGTACTCTCCGGTGTGGCCGGGCCGGTACGTTTGAACGTCCCCGGCTGTCAGGCCGCTTCGGTCTCGCGCGCGAGGGCCTGGAGGCGGTTCTTGAGCCTGTAGCTCGGGCCGTTGATCGCGACAACGTCGTAATGGTGCAGCAGCCGATCGAGGATCGCGGCGGGCGACGTCCTCGGAGAAGGTCTCTCCCCAGCGATCTGGGGCTGGTTCGAGGTCACCATGACTGCACCGGTGTTGGCCGAGCCTCCGTGCCACCGAGTGCGGCCACCTGCCCCGTCGCAGGTCGCCGACCCGATGGTCGGCCACGGCTTCAGGATTGAACTGCCGCGGTCGGCTCCGGGAAGGTGGCGCCGGTGAGCTCCTCCGACGCCGTCCACAGGCGGCGGGCGGTGGCCGGATCCGCGGCCGCCGGGGAGCGGCCGACCAGGGTCGGGGCGCCGCGGGTCTCGAACATGCCGCCCGGGCCGACGAGGCTCGCGCCGGGAAGGTCCTGGACGGCGGCGTACAGGGTGGGGAGTGCGCCGGCGTGGCTGTCCTGGGCGATCAGCCGGTTGCCCAGGCGCATGAGGGCGCGCCGCAGCGGGCTGGCGTCGTGCCCCTGGAGGTTGGTGGCGGCCAAGCCGGGGTGCGCGGCGAGGGCGCGTACGGGTGAGCCCGCCTCGGTGAGCCGCCGCTGGAGTTCCAGGGTGAAGAGCAGGTTGGCGAGCTTGGACTGGCTGTAGGCGGGGATCGGGCTGTACTCGCCGGTCAGGTCGAGGTTGTCGAACCGGATGCGCGGGCTGCCCGGGGATTTGTGGGCGAGGGACGTCAGGGTCACTACGCGGTCGGTGATGTGGGGCAGCAGCAGGTTGGTCAGCGCGAAGTGGCCCAGGTGGTTGGTGCCGAACTGGGTCTCGAAGCCGTCCTTGGTGCGGCCCTCGGGGACGTTCATGACGCCGGCGTTGTTGATGAGCAGGTCCAGGTCGCCGTGCCAGGCGTCGGCGAACTCGCGCACGGAGGCGAGGTCGGCCAGGTCGAGCCGACGGACCTCCACGCTGCCGTTCACCGTCGCGGCTGCGGCTTCGCCGCGCTCGGTGTCCCGTACGGCGAGGACGACGTGGGCGCCCGCGGCGGCCAGGGCCGTGGCGGTGGCGAGTCCGAGGCCGCTGTTGGCGCCGGTCACGACGGTGGTGCGGCCGGTCTGGTCGGGGATGTCGGTGGTGTTCCAGGGCTGGGTGTGCGTGTTCTTTGCCATGACCCCAATGTATGCACCGATCACAATGTAGGCAACATTAACAATGTGTGCGTCGCCTACACCCGACTAGGCTGAGGGCATGACGAACCGCCCCTACCACCACGGAGACCTCCCCGCCGCGCTGCTCGCGCGAGCCGAGAAGACACTGCGCGAGAGGGGGGCGTCCGCGCTGTCCCTACGCGAACTGGCCCGCGAGATCGGGGTGAGCCCCGCCGCGCCGAGTCGCCACTTCAAGTCCAAGCAGGCACTGCTGGACGCCCTGGCGCTGACCGGGTTCGAGCGGCTCGCCGAGGCCATCGCAGCCTCACAGGAAGGCGCTGGTGAGGCGTTCGCCGACCGGCTGGATGCCGTGGCCCGCGCCTACGTGGGCTTCGCCGTGGCCAACGCCGCGCTGCTCGACCTGATGTTCTCGGTCAAGCACAGTCCGGAGGCGTCGGAGGCGCTGGGGGCGACAGCCCACCGATGGTCCGATCAACTCCTGGAGCTGATCGGCGACGGGCAGCGCCGGGGTGAAGTGCGCGAGGGGCCACTCGAACGGATTGCCTTGCCGGTCTTCGCGGCGCTGCACGGCTACGCCGGCCTGGCGGTGAGCGGCGTCCTGCCGCCGGAGGCGGCTGAGCACGGCTTGGACGACCTGATCGCGTCCGTCCTGCGCGGCTGCGCGCCACAGTAGAGCCGCACAGGATGACCGGAAGGTCACCTTTGAAGAACTGGCTGAGGGCCACTTTTCAGAGACTGGCGACAAGAGGCTCCGAAGGCGCTTGACCATTGGCGGTGAGCCATTGGCCGGCGCCGTCGAACTCCATTCTTGCCAGCCGGACATCTGCTACTGCGACCTCTACCACCCGGTGATCAAACGCACCATGAATCACCGAGACACCATAGGGCGAGGGTCTGACTGGGCGATAAGCGACGTGATGGCCCGTCGGCTGGCCGGCAGCGCGACCTCCTGGCGCGGCGCATGACCAGCGGGGACCTGACCCTGGGGGCTGTGCTGGTACGTCTGGAGGAGCGCGAGCGGGAGATCGCCGAGCAGGCCGAAGAGACCCGCGAGCAGATCACGCGGCTCACCACCGTGCTGGACGAGCTCGGCCGGGCCGCCGAGGAAGTGCGGATCACCCGCAAGACGCTGCTGGAGCTGCCCGACCCGGACCCGCCCGCGCTGTCGACATCCGCCCCGGAGCTGCCGGACGGGGCGACCTACCAGGAGATCATGGCGGTGTTCACCCAGGCAGACGGTCCGCTACGGGCACGGGGCGTGTGCGAGGCGATGGATCTGGACCCGGCTCCGAACAACATCAACAACGTCCGTTTGAAGCTCAAGCCCCTGACCGGGCGCAACATCCTGACCGAGCCGGAACCGGGGCTGTTCACCCTGCCACGTCCGTAGTCGTCAGGCGAGGGCCGGGGCGGATCGGCCGCAGATCACGGCGCATTCGGGCCTGGTCCGCGATGACGTAGCGTCCCGGGCGTCGGTCTTGCCCTCGCCGCGGTAACCGTCGGCGGCCCGGTTCACCAGGCGGCCAGGCAGGTGGAGGACCTCCTGGCCGTGGTTGCGCAGGAGGGCGAGCAGCAACGCCGGTTCGCCGCCGGTCATGTCGATCGCCCAGGTCACCGGGCTTCCGTCCGCCAGGGCCAAGACGTCGCCGATGAACGTGAGCAGCTCGGGCTCGTCGTTGGCCGCCGCGACAGCAACGTGGTGCCCAGGGCGTCCAGGGCGAGGCCGTGGTTCAGCGACTGTCTCGCACTTCCTAATCGGCGGCCGAGTCGTCGGGGGGCGCCGGGCGGCGAAGCATCTAAAGCCACAAGCGGCAGCCCTCTGATAGCCACACCCTGCACCCCTGGGCGTCCCCACCCTACGAATGGGGGGACCGACCCGTCCAAGAACGAAGAGCCCTCTGACACCGGCGGAGGCCGGCGCTCTGCTTGCGGCGGGCCTGGCCCCGACGAGCGCCTCGCCTCGGGGCCGGCGCGGTGATCTCTCCGAGGGACCAGGAGCCGGTTCCCGGGCCGCTTCGGGTCCGGCCCATGGTCGCGCACCTTGTGCTCGGTGCTACAGGCGCGACTGACCGGTCCTTCTGTGCGTCGTACGGCGCACTCGGACCGTCGGCCGTTCTTCGCCGACAGCTCCGACCGTCCTGTGGGCGACAGCGTTCGGGTCGCATGCGCGTCGCGACGTCCGCCAAGGACATGCCGACCCTGTCTCCGGAGGCTCGCCGGCCTCGCTGTTCCGCCGGTCATCGTCCCTTTCGCCGCCCAGTCGGTCAGTGCGGCGCTGACGTAGGGCGTGGCTCAGGACCCAGCGGAGGCGTGACGTGTTCGTTGCCGTCGACTTGCTTTACAGCCCCGCAATGTTGGATTAACTTCCAATGTTGGAAGCAGTTCCAAGTTTCCGCGAGCCCAACGATGCGAGCGGTGTTACGGAGGTCCGATGACCGACCGATTGAATGTGACGTTTCCTTCGGGGCCCGACGAGTGTCACGCCTGGCTGTACCTGCCCGAGGGCGGGGGTCGGCGTCCCGTGGTGGTCATGGCGCACGGCCTGGGCGGTATCCGGGAAATGCGCCTGGATGCCTATGCCGAGCGTTTCACCGCCGCGGGATACGCCTGCCTGGTCTTCGACTACCGACACTTCGGCGCCAGCGGGGGCCGGCCCCGCCAGCTCCTGAGCATCCGCCGACAGCTTCAGGACTGGCAGGCGGCTGTGGCCTTCGCCCGCTCCCGGCAGGAGGTCGCCCCCCGGCGCGTGGTGCTGTGGGGCACCTCATTCGGCGGCGGCCATGTCCTGGCGACAGCCGCCCAGGACCCGGCCGTCGCCGCCGTCATCGCCCAAGGCCTGTTCACCGACGGTGTCGCCTCTGCCCTGGCGATGCGCCCCGACACCTCGGTGAAGGTGATGGCCCGCGCGGTCCGTGACGTGGTCGGCGCCCGCCTTGGGCGCCCTCCCGTCATGGTCGCGACGGCGGGGCCGCCCCGATCCGCCGCGTTGATGACCGCTGCGGACGCCGAGCCCGGCTACCTGGCCCTCGTGCCCAACGACGCGCCCTTCTCCAACCAGGTTGCGGCGCGGTTCGCCCTGGACATCCTCCGCTACCGGCCGGGCCGCCGGACCGCGAAGATCGCATGCCCGGTGCTGTTCTGCGTATGCGAGCACGACAGCGTGGCCCCCGCGCGGCCGACCCTGCGCCATGCCCGCAGGGCCCCGCGCGGCGAGATCCGCCTCTACCCCGACGGCCACTTCGACATCTACCTCGGCGAGCCCTTCGAACGCGTTGTCACGGACCAGCTCGCCTTCCTGGCGCGGCACGTCCCCATCGGCTCCGCACCCGGTGAAGCCCCGGGACCCACGACACCCTGAAAGAGGTACGAGATGCTCACCTACCCGATTGCGGGGAAGACCGTCTTCATCACCGGCGCAGCCGGAGGCATCGGTGCGGCCACCGCCCGCACGCTGCACTCGCGCGGAGCCAACGTGGTCCTCGCCGACCGGGGCATCGACGCCGCATCGGCCCTCGCCCGCGACCTCGGCGGCGACAGGACACTGGCGCTGTCGGTGGATGTCACCGACAGCGCCGCACTGGCCGACGCGGTGGACCGTACGGTCGACCGGTTCGGCGGCCTGGATGTCGTCTTCGCCAACGCGGGGATCGCGGCCGATCCGCCGGCGACGATCGCCACCATCGACCCGGCCATGTTCGAGCGCGTCGTCGAAGTGGACCTGCTGGGCGTCTGGCGCACCGTTCGCGCCGCACTGCCGCACGTTGTCGCGGCGCGCGGGCACGTCCTGGTCACCGCTTCGGTGTACGCCTACTTCAACGGCATGACCAACGCCCCCTACGCCATGTCGAAGGCCGGCGTCGAGCAGTTCGGCCGCGCCCTGCGCGCCGAACTCGGCATCCACGGCGCCAGCGCCGGGGTGCTCTACCCCGGCTGGGTCCACACGCCCATCGCTGGAGCAGCCTTCGGAAGCAACGACATCACCACCCGCATGCGCGAGATCGCCTTCCCGTCCCTGCTCGGCAAGGCCATCGCCCCCACGCACGTCGCGGACGCCGTCGTCCGCGGCATCGAGAACCGCTCGGCCCGTGTCATGGTCCCCCGCAGGTGGGTACCGTTTTCGGCCCTGCGCGGCGTCCTCAACCCCGTCACCGATCTCATCGCCGAACGCCACCCCGAACTGCGCCGACTCCTGCGCCGATTCGAGGAATCCGCCGGCTCCACAGGCAAGTCCCCGCAGACCGACTCACCGAGGTAGGCCGTCATGACCCGTTACGGCCTGGCCGGGCGCACCGTCGTCCTCACTGGCTCCACCGGCGGCCTGGGCGCCGCCCTCGCCCGGGCCCTGCGCGGGCGCGGCGCCAACCTCGCGCTGCTCGACCTCAGCCTCGCGGCCACCACGGCCCAAGCCCAGGACCTGGGAGACGAAACGGTCGCCCGTGGCTGGCACGCCGACGTACGCGACCTCGCCGGCCTGCAGCAAGCCATGGACGAGGCCGCCACGCACTTCGGGCGCCTCGACATCGTCATCGCAGGCGCAGGGATCGACACCATGGCCCCGATGGCGACCATCGACCCGTCGGCCTACGAACGTGTCATCGACGTCAACCTCAACGGGGTCTGGCGCACCTTCCGTGCCGCACTCCCCCACGTGCAACGCCACGAGGGCTACCTGCTCGCCGTCTCGTCCATGGCCGCCTTCGTGCACTCGCCGCTCCAGATCTCCTACACCGCGAGCAAGGCCGGCGTGTGGGCGATGTGCGACAGCCTTCGCCTGGAGGTTCGCCACCTGGGTGTCGGTGTCGGCAGCGCCCACCCCACGTTCTTCCGCACTCCGATGATGGACGACGTGACCGCGGACCCGGCCGGGCACGCCCTCTGGGGCGGCAACTCCAAGGGGTTGTGGAAGATGGTGCCGCTGGAGAAGGTCATCGCCGGTATCGTCCGCGGCATCGAGCGCCGTGCGGACCGCGTCGTCGTCCCCAGGTCCCTCACCCTGACCGCGAACGCTCCCGGTCTGTTCCGGCCGATACTCGAACGTGTCGGTTTCCGCCCTCAGACGGTCCAGCGCGCCCTCGGCCTCGCCTCGGCGTCGGGCTGGCACGACCCGGCGGTGCATGAGCGCCACCAGGCCGGTTCCCGCTGAATTCCGGGCTGAAGGAAGCGGCCCAGGGGGGTCCGGCCGTTCAAGCACCACGTAAAGTAGCGAAGACCATGACAATCAAGGTCACACGCACGACACGTCGGGCCGCCGCAACCCGTGCGGCCATCGTCGACGCCGCCGAGGAGCTGCTGGCCTCCGGAGGCCCCGACGCGGTCACCTTGGAAGCCATCGCCGAACGCGCGGATGTCGCCGTGCAGACGGTGTACAACCGCGTGGGCGGCCGCGCGGCCGTTCTCATCGCGGTTGCCGAGCGGGCACTCGAGGACAACCGGACCTACATGGACGACGCCTACGCTGCCCCGGGCACCCCGGTGGAACGCATCAGGGCCGCCTCGGCCGCGTACGTCCGCTTCGCCGCCGAGCGCCCGCACCAGTTCCGCCTGCTGGCCGAGCCGCCGGACGAACCCGCGGCCCTGGAACGGGTCGCCGCGCTCGTCGACGAGCAGAACGCCAAACTCGCCGCCGCCCTGGCCGACGGGGTGGCCGACGGCTCGCTCGCCGCCGACCTCGATCCCGTCACCACCGCCACCGCGTTGTGGGCTGCCATGAACGGCGTTCTCGGCCTCTCCTGGCGCGCGGACCGACTCCGCGCCGACGCCTCCCATTTGACGGAACTCGTCGCAGCTGTGGAAAGGGTGGTTCTCCGCGGACTGCTCGCCCGCTGAAGTCCGCGGATCGCCCCCCTTCCGGGTGGCGGTATCACCCAAGCTGGAGCACGTCTGCACACGCCGCACAGCACCGCCGAGGTGTCCTGGGCGCTCTCCGGGCGTGAACTCACCGTGGAGGCCGTCGTCCCTCCGAACACCACGGCCGACGTCGTCCTGCCGGACGGCAGGGGCGTCATCGAGGTGGGCTCCGGGAGGCACACGTGGACAGTGGCGTTGGGGCACACACGGTTGAGCAGGCACCGTTGTCCCTAGACATGACGATGGGGGAACTCATGGACCGCGAAGATGCGGTCCGTGTCTTCAAGGACTTGCTCGTCTCGTACTTCCCGGAGGCCGCAGAGTTCAACGAGAGCGGCGCCGGAGCTCCGGCAGCCCCGAGCGATCACCTGTCGGACACACCCTGTCGCGAGATCGCACTCGTCCACCAGGAGGGCGACGTTCGGGTCGTCCCGCACGCGGTCGAACAATCGAGCCCACGGGCCTGTCAAGGTCCAGAAAGCTCCCCCTTTCCAGAGGAACCAGACAGGACGCACCGTCGGCCCGCTCGCCGCGATACGAGCGGTGAGCGGCTGCTGCAGGAAAGCGTCCACATCAAAACGCGAAGATTCCACATTGCCAATCTTCTGTTGCTGCCGATCACTTCACCACCGACCTACGACCTACGACCAAAGCCCCAAGCACCCCGAGCCCCCGCAAGAAAAGGGCAAGCCCCTCAAGTGGTCCCGGCGCAGACCAATCCCCGGGGCCACTTGAAGACGTCCCGGGGACACAGGATCTTCATCAACTGGGGCCGCTGGAAGGCGTCACGCCGGGGCCGCTGGACAACGTCACAGCCAGATCAGGGCCTGCTCGGCCCGGCGGCGGCGCTCGAGAAGCCAGTGCGGGAAGTAGCTGCCCTGCCTCAGCTTGGGGACGGCGAGTTCGACGGTCCCAGCGCGGGTGTCCCACTCGCACGGGCGATGGCCATTGCGATGGTTGACGCGTTCCTCGCCTCGGCGAGTCCGGACCTGCTGCGCGCGATGGTCAAGACGTTCACTGACGCGCTCACGTCGGCGGATGCCCTCTGCAATGCCGATACGGCCAGGTCAGTGAGGAGAGAGTCAACCATCGCAACGGATACCGCCCGCGCGAGTGGGACACGAGGGCCGGCACCGTCGAACTGGCCATCCTCAAGCTCAGGAGCGGGAGTTACTTCCCGCACTGGCTGCTTGAACGACGCCGCCGGGCCGAGCAGGCCCTGAACTGGGTGGTCGCCACCGCCTACCTGCTCGGCGTGTCCATCCGCCGAGTCGAGAAGCTCGCCGAGTCCCTCGGCGTCACCCAGCTGTCGAAGTCCCAGGTCAGTGCGATGGCCCGGCACCTGGACGAACAGGTCGCAGCTTTCCGCAATCGGCCTCTGGACCAAGGGCCATATGCGTTCCTCTGGGTGGACGCGCTCACGCAGAAGGTCCGCGAGGGCGGCCGGATCATCAACGTCCACGCGCTGATCGCGGTCGGCGTCAATGCCGACGGACACCGCGAGATCCTCGGCATCGACATCGCCGCTGCCGAGGACGGTGCCGGCTGGCTGGTCTTCCTGCGCTCACTGATCGCCCGCGGCCTGTCCGGCGTCCAGCTGGTCATCTCCGACGCCCACGCCGGCCTGGTCGACGCCATCGGCGCGGTACTGCCCGGAGCATCGTGGCAGCGCTGCCGCACGCGCTGGAGATGTAGGGAAACAAGGTGTCGCTTTCGGCGATGTAGATCGTTGGTCTGGCATGGGGATCAAGGAGGGGGTACGGCAGCAACTTGCCGTGCGTTTCGGCGTGTTGTTGCCGCATCTCAACGAGCGGCAGCGGCGGCTGATGCGGGCGAGGGAGGCGGGACTGCTCGGCCATGGTGGCGTCCGCGCCGTTCGCGCGGGTTGCCGGAGCGAGCGAGACCACCGTCCGCAGGGGCCTCCTCGAGCTGGAGGCGGACTGTGTGCCTCTGGGCGGGGGTCGTGTCCGCACGCGCGGAGGTGGCCGCAAGCGCCTGACGGAGCGTGATCCGCGCCTGCTGTCGGCGCTCATGGCGCTGGACGAGCCGGGACCGAGGCCCGCCGCTACATGGGACTCGACCTGCTGGCCAAGGCCCGCCTCCACCCGATCGAGTCAGAGACCCACGAGACCGACCTGCCCACCGAACTCACCGCATAGCCTCAAAACGAGATCACCGAGTGGCCGTCAATACACCACTCCAGCGGACGTAACCTCCGCCAGACCGAGCGCTCAACATTGAGTCGCTCTCACCGACCACCAAGAGCTTCACGCGCTACCCCTGGGCTGTGCATTATTCCTGCCGTGCATGTGGACGGGAATCATCGCGGGCAGGGACGGTACTCGCTGACGGACGCAGGAAGCAGCCATGTCTGGGGCGTCTGCGTCGAGGCGGACGGGTTGTTCAGGGAACCCGTGCGCGGGACGTACGAACTGTTCGGCTGGGTTCCGGCTGAAGTCGAGGTTTGCGGCTGGGTCGGCAGCCGGGTGTGGCTGGTGCCGGAGGACAGGACGCTCGATGCCTGGCTGCTGGAGGACGCGGAGAGCCTCGGACAGTGCCCGGGAACGGACGGCCTCGTGCTCACCGCTCTGGACGACTACGAGGGCCCGCCCGAGGGACACCGGGCTCCTGTCCGGCTGCACGACGGGTACCGGTGGCTGGGCTCCAGCCGGGAGTTCGCCCGCGTCCTGCCGCCCGAGCAAGTAGAACCTCCGCTGGTCCTGCGGGGGCTCGCCCCGAGTGATCGGCTACGGCGGGCACTGGCTACGGGCACCCGGCGCACGCTGGACCTGGAGGAGGTCTGGCTGGAGATACGGGACGACCGGGGCGAACCGCTCACCGACCGGCTGCTGCGTCCCAAAGCCCGTACGTGGCAGCCGTCCTCCCGCGGGACGGACCTGATTGATCTGGAACTCGACGGATACCTCGCACCCGTACCGGGATACGCCCGGCCTGTCTGGGAGCGCTGGCTTGCCGGCCCGCCGGACGCCCCCGGCGCCTGGGCTGCGCTCGATACCCGCCAGCGCGGGGTCTGGCTCGATCTCGTCCGGGAGCGGGGCTGTCGGCTCAAGCACCAGGACCGGCAGTCCGGGCACGCGTACGAGCTGGACGGCCGGCACATCACGGATGAACCGGGCCTCTACCTGGCACTCGGCGAGGCCGTCAACGGGCCGGGCGGCTATTTCGGCGGCTGCCTGGACGCCCTCGTGGACTGTCTGCGTGGCAATTTCGGCTACACCGCCCCCGCAACCTTGGTCTGGCGGGACGCTGCGACTGCGCGCGAGCACCTGTCCCGCGTCCTGGCGCCGGAGGGTGAGCAATATGACCTGGTCGCCCTGGTGATCGAAGTCCTGACCGAGGGCGGGATGCATGTGACCTTGACGTGAAGTGGCCGAGCTGCCGCGGTAGTGACTCAATGCTGCTGCCGGTCCGTCGGGCTACCTACGCGCCTGATACGGGAGCCCAGCCGGGAGCTGATGCCGATGGAGGGATCAGTCAGCGGCGGACAGCCTGTGCCACCAGTGACCGCACCCGTTCGAGCAGCAGCGTTCGCGGCGTCGTTCGTCGGCGATCGCGAGCACCGCGACCAGCAGTCGGAACGCCTTTCGGCGTTCGTCGCGGGGATCGAGAGAGGCGATCTTCCCCAGTTGATCGTCGATACGACCACGTGTGATCAGCACCGCCGGCGTGTGCGTCGGGCGCAGGCCGGCACGGCGGACGCCCTCCGGTCCGTCCTCGGCGGCGGCGCGTGCCTGGACGCAGTGGTGGCGCAGAAACAGCAGGGCCTTGGACTGCTCCTCTGGGTCGAGTGCGTCGAACCATGCGATGCCCTGTGACATCGGGCGGAGCCCCTGGGCAAGTTCGTTGAGTATGACGTCGCGTTCGGTCACGCCGGTCTCCCATCGGGCAAGCGGCGCTTCGCCGCGGAGTCGAGGTCAGTGGAACCAGGCAACGAGTCGCATATGGTCTGCTCCATGGAGTTCGCTGAGTGTCCGCATCACGCTCCAGACCGGCCCCCAGTCGCTTTCTTCTCCGGCGACCGATTCTCGGCTTCGCGTGCCGGAGCTGTCCGTTTCCTGCCAGTCGCTCGAGGCGAGCTCGGCCCACGTGATCCATGTCGTGCCGTGGGTGTCAGGAGATCCGCCGTACGCGGCGTAATCGGTCCGGAGCACCTCGGACGCGTCGCTCGGAAAGCCGCGACTTTCGGCCAGCGGGCGGAAGCCGAAGTAGTTCCGGATACCGAAGAGGCAGGCGAGGGCGTCGTAGGCGTTGCCATTGTTGAGTAGAAAGCTCGATCATCCCGCTGACTTCGGTAGACATGCAGGCATGCTGCCCGCACGGCCCGTGAGTCGGCACCTGCATTTCCCCCGACCCGCCTCACCAAACGCGCAGGTACCAACTGAAGCGCTCAGCGTGATGTCGCCTGGATGGGGCCGTGGGGTGCGGGGTTATCCCCCATCACGTGCGAGAGCCTCGCGGGCTGACGCCCAGATGCGTTCGAACTCAGCCGCTGTGATTTCGGTGGCGGACTGGGTGTCCTGCCAGCCGTCCAGGCTGCCTTCGGCAAGGACGCCGTACTTGTGCTCGTAGACAGCCATCGCTGTCTGGTCACGCTGATCGCGGAGGCCCAAGACCTCGCTCAGGGCGGCTGCGGTGACGGGCTGCAGGGTGGGGCCTTGCAGGTCGACGTGACGCAGTGCCCAGCTCTCGTTGTCGAGTTCGAAGTAGGAACAGGTGTCGGGCTCGTCATAGTAGGAGCGGATCCATCGGGTGGCGTTGATGTGGGGACTCCTTGGGGGCGGCGGGTCGGGGGACGACTGCGGTGGGGGCCAGAGGTGCTCCTGAGCGTGTGGCAGCGGTGTGCCCGCGTCGTTCTGCCGCGCCAGCGAGTCGGCGTGTTCGATCAACAGTCGTCGCAGTTCAGCGTAGTGGGGCAGAGGGTCGGGCCGGGTGAGCTGGAACCATGTGGTATGGCGCCGGTTCGCCCAGGCGCGTTGGACGTGCTCCGGCTTGCCGGCCTCGATGAGGCGAGGTGCGAAGAGATGTTCGCCCTGAGTGATGCGTGTCCAGATGAAGATCGAGGCGTCCTGGCGCTTGCGTCATCGAGCACCGGCTGGACAGGGCCTGGGGTTGGCGGCAGACGGTTGATGAGGCCCTGCCACTCACCGCGGCTGAGGTGCCAGTGTTCAAGGACGGCGCGGCGGTAGTGGCAGTCGATGAGGGCTGTGCCGGCGGCCAGTTGATCGGCGAGGTTGTGCAGGGCGTCTTCGAAGGCGGCGGGGCCTTGCCAGGACCAGACCCAGCGGCGAGCGTCGCTGGCCGGGTTCAACCACATCCGGCTGGGCGAAATTCCGAGGAACTCGGCGGCTTCCTCCATGGAGCCGCCGGCGACCCAGCGGACAAGCCGGATAGCCGCAGTCCGTCGCAGGATCTTGGCATTCCGAGCTTTCCCAGCACGTGAACTGGCGGGCCCACAGGCTTCTGGAGATCCCATTCCTGGAGGAGGCGTTGATCAGGTCAGCCAGCGTGCTTCCAGGAGCATGTTGGGAGGCATGCAGGAGGGCTGCGCAAACCGCCGCATCGCGTGGTGGTGCCAGCAGGAGGCGGTTGCGTTCGCCGGAGGTGTTACCCGCGGCATGGATGGTGCGGAACTGCCTGTTCACCCGGGCGGCGAGGCCGTCGTCGACGAGGGAACGGGAGTGGGGCAAATGCCGAGCTGACCAGCACGGTCACGAGCCTGAGGTCGGTACCGGTTTCCGCGAAGACCCCGCAGGTGACAGGCCAGCCCGCTACGCTGCCCGCCAACTCAAGCACACAGCCCCGCCAAGTCAACGACTCAGTCGCCAGCTGAAGCGCTCAGTCTCAGCGGTGTGACTGAGTGCTTCAGTTGGCCAGTTGAGAAAGGGCGGCGCGCCCACACCGTCCACCCAGCCGGCCTCGCTGTCAGCGCTCTGTGTCATTATGCGGACGCGTCCCAGGGGAGTGGGCCGCGGTCTGCTGATTGCCAGGGGGTTGGGGATGGGCGCGGGTACGGAGCCGGACGGCTCGTCCAGGTCCGACGAGGAGTGGGAGCGGTTTCTGCGCGAGTCGGTGGCGGGTACCGCCGACGCGCCCAAGGAGCCGTCGGCGCGGGCCCGCGACGTGGCAAAGCGGCTGCGCGCGGAGCCCGGCCGCGGCCTGGAGGGCTGGCGCAGCTACACGCCCCCGCGGCCCAAGCGGCGCACCGGCTGGTACATGGTCGGGCTGCTGGCCTCGCTGGTACTGCTGGTGGTTGTGGCGCTCGCGCCGGGGCGGACAGTGGACCTGTTCGCCGGCGCTGACTCCCCGCCGCTGGCGGCCGAGGACGCCCGCCCGACCCAGGCACCCCCGGCGGAGGCGACCCAACGTCCCACCATGGAGGAGCCGTTCCGCGGCTCGCCGGCGGCGAGCTGGGCGAGCGGAGCGGCGGGGATCACCGTGCCGAAGGCCGGGGCGGTCGGCTGGTTGAGCGCGGTCGAGGTCGAGCGGGCCCTCGCCCGCAGCCGGGATTTCCTCGTCGCGTCCGGCCTGGACCGCGGGGTGCTGCAGGGCGAGCGCCCCGAGAAGGCGATTGCACTGATCAACCCGCACCAGAAGGACGTCCAAGACCTCCTCAAAACCGCTTTCCGAACCCCGAGCGAGAAGAACGACCCCCTCCTCCTCTTCAGCCGCTTCCAGCCCTCCCACACCCGCCTGGTCGGCGACGTCGTGAAGACCCGGGGCCGGCTCACCTACCAGGAGGGCGAGCGCGGCGCGCTCCAGGTGACCGCCGACGTCACCTTCGTCTACCCGGTCACCCGCGCGGACGCGGGCGGCGACGACGAGATCGTGCGCACGATCATCCGGCGCGAGCTGGTCCTGAGCTGGGACGACCCTGACAAGGTGATCACCGAGCCGGGCACGTTCTCGATCGTCTCGTACAAATACGACATGACCAACGGCGGCTGCGGCGCCCCCACGGGCTACTTCACCCCGCCCTTCGGCACCGACCGCCGGGCGGACGAGGCCGGCACGGAGATCGACCCGTACGACCGCAGCGCGCCGGTCGGGCGGGGCAAGTCCACTGGGGACGAGTGCGGGAGGGCGACGCGGTCCTAGCGGACGTTACTCGGTGGCGGCCACCCCAACCCCGAGGGGGATGAACTTCCAGCTGCCGATCCGCTCCCAGCGCCGGCGCCAGGCCGGTCGGCCGAGCACGGCGCGCAGCCGGGCGGCGACGTGCACGAGCGCCAGCCAGCAGACGACGCTGATCGCGACATCGAGCGCGCCGAGTCAGCCCTTTCCGGTACGCAGCACCAGTTGCGCTGGACAGTTCCGCGCTAAACGGCCGAGGGCAATGCTCACTAGTCAGCTAGATGTTCTGTCCACGGAGGTTGGTGACGGACGCCACGGTTGAGTGATCTTGAAATGGGTGAGGGCCCTCTGGCCTGGCGTGGATTGCGACATCTGCACCGGCGACCAGAAAGGCCCTCGTGCCCCACCGTAATGCACCCCTGACCGAGACCGGACGACTGCGGCTGGCCCGCTGCGTCGTGGACGACAACTGGCCCCTGCGGCGGGCCGCGGAACGCTTCCAGGTCTCCGTGAGCACCGCCAAGCGATGGGCCGACCGCTACCGGCAGCATGGCGAGGCGGGCATGGCCGACCGCTCCAGCCGCCCGCATGCCAGCCCACGACGGACCCCGACGCGTACCGAGCGGCGGATCATCAAGGTCCGCGTGCTGCGCCGCTGGGGTCCCGCACGGATCGCGGGCCTGCTACGGCTGGTGCCCTCCACCGTGCACCGGGTGCTGACCCGCTACGGCCTGGCCCGCCTCACATACCTGGACCGGGCCACCGGCCGCGCCATACGCCGCTACGAACGCGCCCGGCCCGGCGAGCTGGTGCATGTGGACATCAAGAAGCTCGGCAACATCCCCGACGGCGGCGGGCACAAGGTCCTGGGCCGCCAGGCAGGCCGCAAGACCCGCTCCGGTGCCGGCTACAGCTACCTGCACACCGCCGTCGACGACCACTCCCGCCTGGCCTACAGCGAGATCCTCACCGACGAGAAGAAGGAGACCGCCGTCGCCTTCTGGGGGCGGGCGCAGGCGTTCTTCCTCTCGTGCGGGGTCGCCGTCGAGCGCGTGCTGACCGACAACGGTTCCTGCTACAAGTCCCGTCTGTGGCGCGATGCCCTGGCCGCAGCCGGGATCACGCACAAGCGCACGCGTGCCTACCGGCCGCAGACCAATGGCAAGGTCGAGCGGTTCAACCGCACTCTGCTCGACGAGTGGGCCTACGCCCGCCCCTACCGCTCAGAGACCGAACGACGCGACGCCTTCCCGGCTGGCTGCACACCTACAATCACCACCGCGGACACACCGCGCTGAAAGGCCAGCCACCCGCCAGCCGCGTTCCCAACCTCACGGGGCAATACAGCTAGAGCACTCAGTCACGATGAGCCGACGCACGATAGTCGTCACCAGCGGGGTCGGGTGAGCTGCGAGAGGGGGGCGCTCGAAGCACCCTAGTTGTCACAAGCGAGGCATCCGACTTGGCACATGACCCCGTTCAGCAGCCCAGCTGTCACCAGAGGCTGCCCCATGGCCCCGCACGACGCTAGCGTCAAGCCCATGATCGTATGGCTCAACGGCACCCACGGCGCAGGCAAGACGACGACCAGCGCGCTCGTCCAACAGCTGATCCCGGACTCACGGGTGTTCGACGCCGAGAAAGTCGGCGAGACACTCATGGACATCAAGCCAGGACTGCCCGCGACGGACAACTTCCAGCACTGGCCGCCATGGCGCCCCCTCGTGGTCGAGACCGCCCGACGCGTCCTCGACTACACCGGCGGAATCCTGGTGATGCCCATGACCGTCCTGGTCGAGCGGTACTGGCGCGAGATCAGCTCGGGCCTTGCCCAGCACGGTATTCCGGTCCGGCACTTCGTCCTGCATGCCGACCAGGACACCCTCCGCGCGCGCATCGCGGGCGACACCGTTCTTGGCCCCAACTCCCCGTTCCGTCTCCAGTACCTTGAGCCCTACGCTGAGGCGGCCCGCACGTGGCTGCACGCCGAGGCCGAGGTCGTCGACACCACGCACCTCACACCCGCCCAGGCTGCCCAGCAGATCGCAGAGGCCGTCAAGGTGTCCTGTCCCAGTGCATCTGGCGGGCAGGGGGGCACTGAGCTGCTGGGCTGCCACGTCGATTGAGCACGCTGACTCGGTGTTCTCAATCGACTTGGCTCTCACGGAAGCGGACTGACTGCAGGACGGACGACTCAGCCGTCTTGGTCTTCGGGCGAAGCTGTCGGTGGTCCCCCTCAGACGGTGCCCTCCTGGCATCCATATGTCAATCCCCTCGCAGCGTGGAGACGATCTATGCGGCCAGTCCCTCGGCGAGGGTGGCTCGGTAGTCACGTTCGTAGTCGATCGGGCTCTTGAACCCGCACACGCTGTGTAGCCGCCTGGCGTTGTAGAAGTCGGTGATCCAGGTGGCGATCTTGATGCGGGCCTCGGTGCGG
This sequence comes from Streptomyces sp. NPDC018693, assembly GCF_044391385.1. Lineage (NCBI taxonomy): Bacteria > Bacillati > Actinomycetota > Actinomycetes > Kitasatosporales > Streptomycetaceae > Streptomyces > Streptomyces sp. NPDC018693. The sequence continues at coordinate 58,554 of NZ_JBIRZZ010000025.1, forward strand.
GTGCGGAAGGCGTGGCGGTGGACATACTCGACTTTGAGGACGCTGTTGAACGCCTCGCTCACGGCGTTGTCGAAACAAGATCCGACTCTGCCCATGGACTGGACAATGCCGAGCTTTCGGCAAGCCCGCTTGAACCGTCGGGAGCAGTACTCGCTGCCCCTGTCCGTGTGCATGATCACGCCGCGCACGTCGCCGCCGCGGGTGGCCGCGGCCATGTTCAGGGACGCGACGACCAGGTCGGCGTCATGACGGGCGGCCATCGCGTAGCCGAGAAGGCGACGGGAAAACAGGTCGATGACCGTCGCCAAGTACAGCTTGCCCTCGCCGGTTTCGATCTCGGTGAGATCGCCCGCCCAGACGAGATCGGGCTCCTCGGCGGTGAAGTCCCGGTGCACGAAGTCTGCGGCAGCCGGCCGCTTGCCCGGCCTCGTCAGCGACCGGCGGCGACGCACCTCCCGTCCGGCCAGCCCGAGTTCGGCCATGACCTTCGCGACCGTGTTCACCGACACTCGCCAGCCTCTGCGTACCAGCTCGATGAACACCTTGGGCGAGCCGTAGGTGCCGCCCGAGCCGTGGAAGATCTCTTCGATCTCCTCGGCCAGCTGCTGGCGGCGCACCTCACGTGCTGTCGGCGGACGATCCCGCCACTTGTAGAACCACGACTCGGACACCCCCAGCGCCCGGCAGGCGGTGCGGTAGGGAATCTTCTGCTCGGCCTTGCAGCTGCTGATCACCCGGACCGCCACGGCCGGGTCCGCCTCAGCTACTTCACCCACAAGGCCACGAATCGCTTGCACACATCACGCTCCATCTCCAGTTCGCGGATGCGCTTGTCCTTCTCCCTGGCCTCGGCCCGCAGCCGCTCCAGCTCATAGCGCTCGCTCTCTCGCAGACGACCGCCGGGTGATGGCTCGGCCACCGGCCGATCCGACGACGGCGACCCGTTGCGCCGCGCCCGCGACACCCAGCTGTGCAACGTCCCCGGGTGGACGCCCAGATAGCCACTTCCGGAATCGGCTTCCCGGTCTCTGTCACGATCCGTACCGCTCCCTCGCGGAACTCGGCGTCGTAGATGCGCTTCCTGGATGCCATGACCCCAACTATCCCTCCGGTCACGGTCTCCACAGTAGGAGGGGAACCTCAATACGCTCCGCACGGTCAGCGACGAAGATCCCGAGAAGCGCCTTGCCCAACGCTCCCGCGATCTTGCAGATCGGGGCCCATGCGGCCGGATCGCCGACCAGACGGCTGACGCCCTTGGTTCGGGCCGGTTGTGGCGGTGTCCGACGCAACCTGAAACGTTGTAGGTACACCCTGGGCCGGAAGCTCTGCAGACTGCCACGTGAGCTTCGGCGACGGAGCGTGTGTCACGAAGTCGTCTTGCTCTCTGCCGTTCACAACACTGCTCGGTAAGGGGAATCACTATGCGTAACTTCAAGAACAGGACTGTGTCCGCTGTGCTGGGTGGTGTCATGGCCGGGGACTCCTCCTCGCGGGAGGGTCACCGGCTGCCGCAGCCTCCTGCAGCGTTACGGCCGGCAATGTGCTGAAGACCTCACCTTCCTGGGTCACCGGATACGGTGCCTGGACCGGCAGCGGCTGCGGTGACATGAAGATCAAGATTCAGCGCAAGGTCCTGGGGGTCTGGTACACCGCGAACAGCGACGGCTGGAACGCCAGCGGCGACAGCTCCGGCAACGTTTCCCTGCCGGCCAGGTGCAGTGGTACTCAGACCTGGCGGGTATGGATCGACGGGGAGAACACCGACAGCAGGACCGGCCCCACCAACCTGCTAGCGCTTCGATCACAGGTTCACCGGGTTGCGTTCTGGTCCGAGCGTCGTGGTGAACCCCGAACGGTTCACCGTGCTGCGTCCAGACGCTCCGCATAGTCGGCAGCGAAGATCTCGGGAAGCGACTTGCCCAACGTCCTCGCAAGCTTGTGGATCGGGGCGCATGCGGCCGGATCGTCGACCAGACGCCTGAGATCCGTCATCTGAACTCGCTCCAGCCAGTCCGATAGGACGAGCGCCTCGTCGGAGGTGAGCTTGATCGTGATCTCAAGTGTTGTCCACGACCGAACTTAGCCGGGCACCTCGCGGAAGTCTCGTTCGCAATAGAGGCAGAACCGCCGGTAGAGGGGGTCCTGGGTTCCGAGGGTGGTGTAGATCCGGGCGAATCGTCGGCTCAGCTCGGCGGTCGTCGCCAAGTAGAGCTCTTTGAGGTCGAGGGCGGTGGTGGGCGGATCGAGGATCAGGTGCGTCAGCACCACGGTCTCGGGGAACGCCGCGAGGTGACTGCGGTCGTCGGCCGAGACCTTCTCGCTGACGGCGAGAGCTTCGATTCGGTCGAGGCGATCGGTCCATTCTTTCCCGAGGTCGATCGGCATTCCTGAGGCGGACCAGTCTTCGACGATTTTCCGCGCCATGTCGAGGGCTTGTCTGATCTGACGGTGACGGCGGGCGAGCTGGTCGAGTCGACGCTGGGCCTCGATGACTTCCGGTAGGACGCCGAGCGGGATGTCGTGAGTAGAGCGGGTCCAGAGTTGATGCCGCGAGCAGAGGTGGAGGTGGGCGGGCGAGAGGGTGATGGCCACAGAAGCGGTGGGGCTTCGGCGGGCGGTGCAGCAGTGGCAGGGGCGGCTGACCAGGTGTTCCGTTCGCCGCCCGGGACCACCACGCGGGTTGAGGGAGTCGGCGAGCGCGGGCAGGGCCCTGGCGAGCTGGGATGTCGTGCGCCCGGAGAGTGTGGCCACGCGTTCAGGCGAGTGGGGAGTCCCGCCGGCTGTGGTGTTGCTGAGCGGGGAGAACTCCGGCGGTAGCGGGCCCAGGAGGCGAGCGAGGAAGCCTGCGGGACGGTTGTTGGCGACGGCCAGGCGGTGGAGATACGACCCGAGGGTCTCGTTGTGGACGGGCCCGAGGGCGATGGGCAGCGGATGGAGTCGGTCAGGCTGCGTCGGCATCCGGCCCCCGGCGGCGGGGCCGCCGCTTGCGGCGGTGTTCCTGGTGAGCGTCCTCGGCTGTCTGGTCGACTTCGATGGGTTCCAGAGTCTTGCGCGTGATGGCCGCGCTGCCGTTGATGATGGCCTCAAGAGCGGCGCCGCGGACGAGTTGGGAGAGGCTGCCGATCGCGCCGTCGGTGCGTTCGTGGAGGTAGCCGTCGAGTTTGAGCAGGCTGCCGGGCTTGTGCCGGTGGAGTCGTAAGGCGTCTTCGAGCGAGGCGACCAGGTTTTGCCGCTGTGCGGTGGTGCCGTAGGCAAACGGTTCGGTGTCGGTGACGGTGTATCGACGAGCGATCTGCTGACGCCGGACCCCGCTGAACAGGCCGCTCGCGGCGACATCGATGCCGGCGAGCACGAAGGTGGCGGGAATGCGTTCGGACAGTACTTGAGCTGGTCGGAGGCTTCGGCTCCGGCCTGGGTGGCGAGGTTGAGGTTGTGGATCTCGTCGACGAGCGCGAGTTCGACCCGCATTTTGATCAGCAGGTCGCAGACGGCGTTGGTGATGGATGCCTGGGTCTCCTGCCGGACGACCGGGAGGCCGAGAACCGGGCGAACTCGATGGCGAGCATCTTCGGGGTGGCCCGGGGCGGGACGGTGACGTAGACGACCGGTAGCCGTCCCGCGGCGGCCGGGCCGAGTCGTTTGCGGACCAGGAGTTCATGGTTGCGGTCGAGCTGGGCGATGGCGGTCGTCTTGCCGGTCCCGGCTTGGCCAGTGACGATCAGCCCGCGGCGGCCGGAGATCTGGTGCCGGTTGAGCAGGACCAGGCGCCGTCCGGTGGTGAACACGTTGCGGACGATGGGGGTGGCCACGATCACGAGCCGGGAGTGGTAGTCCAGCCGGGGCTCGTTGTAGGCGAGCCGCTTCTCTTCGGGCAGGGCCTTGAAGGCCCTCAGCGAGAGCATTGTCGGACAGACCGGAGCGTCGTCGACGAACTGTCGCCAGCCGTCCTTCGTGGTCAGCGGGTTGTGCTCGTCGTCATGGGCGTCGGGCGAAGTCACCACAGCGGATTCCCTTCCTCTTCCAGGGTGTTGAAGACGCCGAACGGGGTGACCGGCACGTCCTCCGGCCCTTCGTTCTCGCTGTCGTCCGCATCGGTGGATCGGGCGGGCGGGAGTGCGGGCCGTGCGGGGGACTCAAGGGCTGCTGCCCGGGTGCGGGCCATGACGTGCTCCGATCCGGCTGGCGGCTTCCCTGACCTGCGCAGCAGCTTGGCCAGGACCTGGGCGATGGCGGTCTCGCTGCTGTCGTCGCGGCCCTGGTCGGCGAGAAGCTGGCGTGCGTGGCGCCAGGTGAAGTCGGCGAACGGAGCCCGGACCATGGGCAGATGGGTCCACGGGACTTCGATCCACCGGCGGCTGTCGCTTCGCCGTACCCAGACGCGGGAGACGTCGTAGGGGTCGTAGTGGACCTCCCACAAATCCTGCTTGCCTGTCACCCCGGACGGCTGCCTCCGCAGCCGGTTGAGCTCAGGGCTGTCGTAGGTGCGGTAGTTGACCTTGATGCCGTAGTCGTTGACGGCCTTCCAGACCGCGGGCAGCAGTTCGATGTAATCCTCCAGTCGATCACGATGGTGTCCGGAACGATGACTGGCTTGGCTGCGGCTTTCTCCAACCGCGCGTCCACCGCCATGAGCCGTTGTTGCGGCAGGATCGAGTCCGACATCGCCAGGGTCTGGCTCCAGCCCGGACGCATCGGCTCGGGAACCAGCATCCTCGCCAGCAGCACTGCGGCGTCGACGCCTTTCGTGCCTGCGGGCCCGAGCAGGGCCGCGCAGATCGTGCGCGTCGCGACATCGACCGCGATCGTGAGTTCCGGGCGGGCCACGACTCCGTCGTCCAGCACCGCCATCACGTCCAGCCGAGTGGAGTCGATCTGTTCTTGGCGAGGCTGTTCACCAGCCGGTAGAAGGTCGCCCGCGTCGGCAGGAGCTTCGCCGCTTCCTCGCCGTGCTTCGCGGCAAGGATCTGCTCGGCCTGCAGCATGAGCCGCTTGCGGTCGCCCGTCGACAGGGTCTGTCTGTCCGGCCAGTGCCCCGGTGACCGCCTCGACGACGCGCTCGTCCGTCCTTCCGGTGCCGGGGATCGGGGCCGGTGGTTTCCGGGACCGGCCGTCCACCAGCCCCCACAACCCCTCGGCCTCGTAGCGCTGCCGCATCCGCAGGAAGGTCCGCTTGCTGATCTGCTGACCGCCGGCCGCCAGCTCGGCGACGTTCGCAGCTTCTCGCTACATCAGCGTCCGCCAGGCCGGGTCGTACTCGGGCCGAGGAGTCGTGCCCTCCGGAGTGTCCGGGGGCAGCCCGGTGAGGACTTCCACCACATGCTGTTCCCAGAACCGGGCCTGCTCGACGGCCGGCGGCGGCAACGCGTCGACCAACGCGAACGGCGGCAGGACTCGTTCCGGGACCGCCTCCGGCCCCCGGCCAAGCACCTCGAAATCGGCGGCCGCCATCACGTAGCCAGCGGATGACGCTGCTATCGCCCTCGTCGCTGAGCAGCCGCAAGGCCGTTCCCTCCAGTCCGATGACCTGCTGGTTCCGGCCCTCGAACCGGATCCGGTCCCCGACCCGCAGAACTCCGCGCGGTGCCAGTTCAGCCATGACTCACCGCGCAGCCGACCATAGAGCCGTCTCCCAGCGGAACCGCCACGTCAAAACGCAGGTCACCGCACCACAGCAGGTGGAAGAGCGTCGGCAGGACGGACAGTGGGTCCCCCACTGCCTCGGCACCGTCCATGAGCAACTGCGGGCCGTCGAAAGCGTCCATGAGCCGTTTCGCGACGTCGCCGACCCGGTTGCGTGGATGCCGATAGCCAGACAGTCAGCGGACATTGGCCATCTCCACCGGATAAGGCTCGTGCACCAGCGCGAAGGACCAGCAGCCCATCTCCTGGCGCATCGCCTCGGTCGCCGAAAACTTCACCGCGTCCTCCGGGCCGACCCGATCCGCCGGCCGGGCATCGACGACCAGGCCCGAGCCGTCCTCCAGCCGTGCGAAGTAGTCCGGCGTATGCGAGATCTGGCGCTTCTCGCCCTGCCATGTCACCCGGAACGGCTGCGAGGCCAGCCCCACCACTCGCCGGTCGTGATCGAGGAGCATGGCCCGGTCCCGCTCCAGCCACGACTCGAACCCCACCAGCGACTCCGTCGTCGCCGCCCAGTACCAGCCCGTGAAGTGCCGCTGCCCGCGGTACGACGTGAACCGCCGCGCCTGGAGCACCGACTCGAACCGAACCCGGGAGACCGCCTCCAGCACGGACTTCCGCAGCCCGCCGCCTTCACCGTCTGCCCACTCGACATCGAGCAGACCCAGATCCATCGCCACCCCGGCTCCGCGTACCTGCCGAGAACGACCGTGACAGGTACCGCGAGAACCAGACCAGGAAAATGAGATCAAACGCCCCGTACGGGGGCAAACATCATCGTTCAGCGCGCGACGCAATGAGAATTCGCCAACCTGAACGAGAAGCAGTGAGAATCCGACAGCTTCAATGCGACAGGACAACAAGAGTTGAGATGACCTTCCGGCGCCGCACCTCGCAGGTGACAACAAGCCTGCCTATGTGACAACTACCGTGCTTCGGCTCACAAGTGCGGGCTCGCGGGCTGTTCGAGGCGCGGCTGCTAGAGCTCGAACTCGAGGTGCTCGATGTCCGTGAAGCGGACCTCCTCCAGCTGGCCGGCGCGGCGGCCGTTGTCCTGGAAGTACACCTCCTTGAGGGCTTCGGCGGCGATCTCCTTGAGCTGCTGTTCGGTGGCTCCCCGCTCCTGGGCGTCGAAGAGGCGGGCGGCGTAGCGGGGCGGCAGGGCGACGGTCAGGTGGCGGATGCGGTCCTGGTCCGTCGATCCGATCGGGGCGGTGTAGCCGAGGCGGGCGCGGGTGTCGATGACGATGCCGTCGGTGGTCGCCGCCTGCTGCTTGGCCTTGGCCCGGATCTGCGGCTGCCAGCGGGCCTTCACCTCGCGGTCCAGGCGCGCGGCCAGGTCCGGGCGGGGCTTTTTGATCTGGTCCCTCACGTACCGCTCCACGGTGCGCTGGGAGATGCGCAGCATCTGGGCGACCGCCTTGGTGCCCTTGAGCTGCTTGACCAGGTAGCGCATCTGCGCGGGCGCGCTCTTGGGTGCCGGGCGGGTGAACGCCTTGTGCACCGCGGCCTCCAGACCGTCCCCGAACAGGCTCATCGCCTACTCCTACTCTCCGTTGTCGACGTCGGTGACGGTGCCGTCCTTGATGTACCGGGCGAGGTTGAGCTCGGGGGCGTTGAACCGGTCGCGGACCTCCTCGCCCCACAGGACGGTCTGGGTGCCCTCGTGTTTGACCAGGCCGGGGTTGATGCCGAGCTTGAAGCCGCCGGGCAGCGGCTTGCCGTCCCGGTAGGGCAGGAAGTCCAGCGGCGAGGGCCCGTCGGCCGCGTAGACGACGCAGTCGGACAGGATCGCGACCGGGTACTGGCCGGTGAACGCCGCGTGCTTGACGATCTTGCGGTGGAGGTTGATGCGGGTGCGGGAGATGACCGCGGCGCGGATGTCCGGCCGCCAGGTGGGGCGGGACAGGGCGCGCCACGGCTCACCGGGCCGCCAGCCCTCCCCGCGCGGGCGTTCGCGCAGCTTGCCCAGGCCGCCCTTGACCGTCGCCTTGATCGCCGAGACGACAACCGCCAGCTCCGGGTCACGGCTCTTGTAGCCATCCATCGCGGCGAGGAAGTCGGCCGGCGCCATGTCCGCGTACACGCCGAGGTCGGCCATCGTGGCGAGGTAGGCGTCCCGCAGGCGGTTGTACCAGCCGTCCAGGTAGCGGCCGTTGTCGTAGCGGGCGTACGCCTCGATCGGCGCGACGTCGTAGCCGAGCTCCACTGCGTACGCCACCGTCGGGGTCGCGTACCAGGCCGGTCCCTCGGGGTGGTCGCCCTTCGGCGTGAACGGGCTGGGCAGCAGACTCGCGTCCAGCTCCGCCCACTTGTCCTTGGCGACCTTCACCTGCGACAGGTCGACGTGGGAGAGGTCCACCAGCCACGAGCCGGGCAGCTTCGGATCGAAGACCGGGTTGTTGACGTGTGCCGGTGCTCCGAGGCCGACGTTCAGGCCGTTGGCTCCGGCGGCGAAGGCCATGTTCACGTCGATGCCGACCAGGTGCCGCAGGGTGCACTCGGCATCGGTCATCGGCCGCGCCCAGTCGTACGCCTCCTCGAACAGCTTCTCCCCGGGGCTGCGGACGTGGAAGCGCGGCAGGTCCGCCAGGAGCGGGTGCCCGTCGGGGGCCTCACACGGCGCGCAGTCCACCGGGTCCTTGCCCAGCGAGCCGGGGTTGTGCTCGGAGTGCCGCTTACCCGTCGCGTCGGGCTCGGAGGCGCGGGTCGGTGGGTGCAGCGCGGTCATCAGCTCCAGGCCGGTCACGGCGGTGGAGCCGCGCGGCGTCATCACCCGGGCCGCGTACACGCCCAGCACGCGGGCGAGCTCCGCCGGCGGAAGCTGCCCGGCCTCGCCCCAGTGCCGGGAGTCGAGCGCGTGCCACGACGGGATGCACAGCTGCACGCAGTTGCGCTCCGAACCCTGCGCCGGGCGGTAGATCCGCGCCCACGGCCCGAACCCTCGCTTGGTCAGCCTCCACTCCGCGCGGACCAGCTGCTTGATGACCTTGTGGCCCTCCTGGATCCGTCCGGCGAGCCGCTCCTCATCCGTGAGCGCGACGGGCAGGCCGTAGCGCTCCAACGCGGTCTCGGTCAGGACGATCAGAGGGTCGGCGTCCTTGCCCGGGCCGGAGAGCTTCGGCTGCCCGAGTCTCGCCTCCTTGAGCGTCCAGTCGACCAGGGCCGGGATGGACTTGGCGGGCACGTCCAGGACCAGGCCGCCGGTGCAGTACGCCAGCACCTGCCCGTCCTCGACGTCGACGACCGCCAGGGGGCCGTTCTCGAACCGCGGATCGGTGCCGCCCGCCGGGGTGCCGGCCGGGGCCGCCTTCCGCGTGGCCGGACGGCGCGACGTGGACGGCCTGGCGGTGCGCGCCGGGCGAGGCGCAGGCGCCGGGGCAGCGGGGGCAGGGCTGGTCTGGGTGTTCACAGTCGTGGCCGCAGCCTCAGAAGTCGGGGCTGTGGTCTCAGTCCGTGCTGCCGCCGCCGGGGTCGCCGGTCCGGTGAACGTCTCCGAGGCGCCGGTGGAGGCGCCGGAGTCATCGGTGGGAGGCGGGTACATCGCGGCCCATCCGTCCAGCAGGTGCTTGTAGGCGGCGAGACGCGGCGGGCGGGGCATGGTGCGGCCGGTTTCCCAGCCGTTGACGGTCTCCCGTTTCGTCTGCAGCGCGACCGCCACCTCCTCCTGGGTCAGGCACGCGGCTTCGCGCAGCCGCTTCCGCTCGGCCGGCGGCGGTAGCAGAGGGCCGCGGGCCAGCAACTCCGCGGCCCGCGCGATCAGTTCCTCTTCCGTGGGCATACGGCGACCTCCTACCCTCACCCTAGCCGAACACCACAGCGACATTCACTTCAACCATAACTTTGAACATCACTTCTTAGCTCACAGATTGAGCGTTCTCCCGAACCATGAGCGACGGGCTTGTCTCTCACTGTCCGGTGTCATCGAACTTTGAGCGCGTGCCATCGAACCTTGACGGATGCGAGTGGGTGTCATCGAAGTTTGATCGCGCTGGTCAGAGCCTGCAGCGGAAGCCACAGCAGACGGCCGCGTAGCGAGAGGCGCGGCGGGCCGGGGCGGGGACGTCATTGTTACGGTCGCTGGATGGCGAACTGGGACCAGGACGGTGTCCGCGCACGGATACGGGAGATGGCCGCACGGGACCCGGAGCGGGAGCGTTTCGGGGCGTGCACGCATCGGTACGTGCTGGCGCCGCAGCTGCCGGAGACGGAGATCCGGGCATTCGAGGAATCCCATGGCATCGCTCTACCCGTGGAGTACCGATCCTTCGTCGCGGAGGTGGGCAACGGCCCGGCCGGGCCCGGGCACGGCATGATGCCATTGACCGTCCTACGCTCGGGGGCCGACGAGGAGTGGGCTGCGGACGACGAGTGGGAGGAAGACCGGTTGCCGGGCCGCCTCGCCGAGCCGTTCCCACTCGACGAACCCCTGCCCGGCCCGATCGGAGCACCCGGCGATCTGACCCGGGGCACGCTCATGCTGGCCGACCAGGGCTGCGGCATCTACATCCGGCTCATCCTGAACGGCCCACACGCAGGAGAAATCTGGCAGATCGATCCGGACTGGGGCGGATGCGTACCGGTGAGCCCCGGCTTCCGATCGTGGTACACCGATTGGCTGGCGAGCCCGTAAACGCTCGTCATGCCGGCCGACCAACCCGCTGCCCTCTGGCGCAGAAAGGATCGCGAGCAAGTTGCCGGAGACAAGTGGCCCACACCACTCAAATTCGGATGCCATACGATCAAGGTTCGATGGCACAGGACAGCTGTGACTGAGCCCGCTCCCTGGTCAGTGAACGCCGCAGTTGGCCACTTCGGCGCTCAGGGTCGCTCACCGAGGAGAAGGTCGCGTGCGGGCGAGACCCTGACGAGCCTGTGGCCGCGCACCCGCTAACGCGGCGCGCAGACGCTCTTCTGGCTCGCGGTCGAGCGCCAGACCGGGCGCGGCGAGGGCTCGAGTGGACTGGCCTTCGGCCTACTCTGGCCCAGGACGGCGGACTGAGGGGAATACGATGACGCCTGATCCGCGAGGTGGCCGACGCCGTGAAACTGCTCGGCGACGTCGTGAAGAGCACGCGGACCATGGTCGAGACGATCAACGACGGCAGGAAGTACCTTCGCGCGAAGCATCCGCAGGCGGAACCGCAATTCGCCGAGCTGCTGGAGCAGATGCAGACCACCGTGGAAGGGCTCGCGGACGTCACCGGCGTGATCAGCCGCTTTCGCTTCACCGTCGGACCGGAGGCGCAATCCGAGCCCAGGCGCTTCAACGACTACGTCATCAGCGAGGACAGGAAGATCGTCGAGCTTAAGGGGCGGATCCGGGAGCTCAAGGGCGATTGTCAACGCATCGCCACGCTCCGAGACGAGCTCAACCAACGTGCCGACAAACCGGATTGGACATCGATGTGGGGACTGCTCGGAGACAGGGGCGCCGAGCGCGCCTCTGAACTCGCCACCGCACTGAGCAACTTCTATGCCGACGACCTCGCCATGATCGGCGCCATCGAGAGGATGCTCGAGCTGGCCGAGCACGCGCTGCAGGACGTGAGCGACGCCCTCGCGCCGCATGGCGTCGCCGATCCCTTCTACGTCCCGACGGCCGGCGCAGTCTTGGCCGTCTACGCCGCCGCGTTCAGCGAGCCGAAGCGCGACCTCGATCGGCTCATCGGCCAGCTCACCGATACTCGTGCCGCGCTAACCTCGCGATCTGCTTGAGGAGCATTTGTGGCCGAACGGTATATGCCAGCTGTAGCCCAGTTGTGAACCAGGTCCGACGATCGGGCCGGACATGACCATCGGGGGACGCATCCGCGCCGCACGCCAAGACATTCTGGCAGCTCCCCACGGGCCACGTCTGCGCGTTGTCTGATGGTCACCAGCGTGGCGGCGCCGGGTCGCCTACGCGTCCACCCCGCAGTCCTGGAGCGACTCAGGGGCACCCAATGGAGAGCTGCCGGCGCCTGGGACGGCATTCATGACTGCGTCGGCATCCTTGCCCCCGAACAGCGCCCTCGTGATCGCCATCTGGTGGTGGATGGACGCATCTTTGCCTTCGGGTGCCTTCGTGATCCGCTGCAGAGCACCGGACGAGATGCGGGTCCACCGCTGCCCCTGGACGTCAACGAGTGACACACCAACGATCTTGTAGTTGAGTTCCACTCTGACCCCGAGCGTGAAAGTCACGGTATGCGCCGGGATGGTCACCCTGGAGCATGGAGGCAGGGCTCCCAGCTCAAGCATGAAGTTGTGCGCCTTCTCGTCTGGCTCAGGCTCTGTGGCGATGCCGACGACGACCTGGTCGACCGGGTCCAAGGAGCGGTGCATTATGAAACCGGTGGTCTTGCCCGGCTCTCCGCGCGGCGCGTCACTGCCGTCAATCTGGGTCCAGGTCGAGACCAGCAGGGCCTGCCGCCGGAGTTCCCGGTCGGTATCCTCGCGTGACTGAGAGAGCTGGTCCCGTGCCGTCTGAACGCTGTAGTAGCTGGTCCAGCCGGCGAAGACCAGACCTCCGGCGGCTGCGAGCGCCGCGATCACCGTGCTGATCTGCATCCAGTCCCTGCGCCGCAGCCCCTGCGCGGCGGGGTCGTCGGCCTGTGCCTGATCCGATGCTCCGTCTTCCGCTGGTCGCGGCCCTTGCCGAGGCTGCCGATCCTGAACCACCCAACCCCCTGATGCGCTCACCTCGGTGCTTCCCCGCCGACTCCGCAAGCAATCTTCCCAGCGGGGCCACTGCAGACCGAAAGGCCGACTCCCGTGCCGCCTCTCCGGATCGCCCGACCGTGGCGGCCTCGAACGTTTACCCCGGTGCTCCTGCACCCCTGCACGCAGGTCTCGGCCTGCAAAGGGCTGGAAACCGCCGCGTCGCACGAAGCGCTTGTGGGGAGATAAGAGCGGTCGTCAACCAAGCGTAAGCAGGGGGTCACGTGGGGTGGAAAGACGCCTTCGGCGAAGCGATGAAGGAACTGGGCGCGATACGGAAGCACCTCGAACGTCTCGATGACCCGACGGTCGGGCTCACCGCACTCCACGGAGACCTCGCGCAGAGCCGCCTGAAGATCCTCGAAGCCGTCCAGGGAGGCGTCACCGGACTGCGCGAGGAGAACCGCGAGGTACGCCGCCGCCAGGATCGGATGATCAGCGACCTGAACGAGACACGGGGCCAGTTGCGGGAATTGCTGGACCTCGCCGACACCCTTCGCTCCCTCGTGCCGGCCGACGCAGCGGACGAGAGGCCAGGCGACAGCACGCAGACGCCTCCCGGAGAGACTGCGCCACCGCCGGAACCCGGCGTGGAGGCTCATGCCTCCGCCGCTCCCGCCGCAGCGCATCCGGCCGCCTCATCCGACACTGAGTCACAGGGGGGAACCATGGAGAACACCGAGCGCCAGCAGCAGCCCGAAGCCGGGAGCCAGGACCAGGACCTCGTTCTCAAGAACGCCATCGAAGCCGCTTACCAGGGCGCCGGCTCCCCCAACGCCCAGCCCCGCGCTGCCACACCACAGACAGCCGCCAGCGCGGAGGACCCGCGGATCACCCACGGCGTCCTGATGCTGAAGGCCGCCGGCGTGGCCTCCGCAGAACTGATCGCACACCGCGACACCTGGGAATGGCTCGCCGCCCTGGCCGTCGACCACAGCCACTTCCGCACCCCGCCCGCGGTCGAGGACTTCAAAGAAGGCCGCGTCCGGACCGTACTGTCCGGACGCTCCCTCATCGCCCTGCTGATCGAGCTGTGGAACACCCGCTCCACCGCCACCCCTCTGCAGGCCGACTGGGCACTGGCCATGACCTCCTACAACCGCATCGCGGCCGAACTCCACGACGTCACCGGGCAAGGCGAGACCATCCGCATCGTCCTGGACGACGGCCTCCCCCACGAAACCGACGACTGACAAATACGGGACGCCCATCGAAGCGCGCACCCGGCCTCGGCTTCGCCGCACGGCCACCGTCGCCGTTCTTGCGCGCCACGACCAGCACGGCGCGCAGCGCCACCCGCGCCAAGCCGACGTCGGGCGCCTCGCCGCTCATGCCGACCCCCAGTGGGTGTGGTCCAGGTCAAGTTCGGAGCGCGGCCGGGTGCACGGCAAGGACGGCTCGGGTCAGGCCCGTACGAGCGGACCGGCGGCGACGAGGGTGTTGTGCGCGGCCCGGGCAACGTCCATGAGCCGGTCCGCGGCCGGCTCGGTCGCGGGCCTCGTGCAGAGTGATGGTGGCATCGACGATCCGGTCGGCGAGCGCCGGGACGTGCGGGGCATTGGTACGTAGCTGGATCTCGGTCAGGGCCTCGACCACGGTTGTGCGCGTGGCTGCCTTGGCCGCCGCCTGCTCCGACTTGGGCGCGCGGGTTTCCGCCTGGCGCAGCTGCTGACGTTGCTGTACCTGCTGGGCGAGTCGCCGAGAGCGGTTGGCTTCGACAGCGTGAGCTGGCCTCGCTTGCAGTGGGTTTCGGCCCCCCTTGGCGATCGTTCGGGCATGATCTGGCAGTGTGTTTGGGCCCCGTCCTCGCGTCGCGGTGTGTGGTTCAGGGGACGGCTGTGCCCGGTGGGGGTATCTATCGACCGGGAGATGTCTGTGATCGTCTGGGTGAACGGTGCATTCGGCAGCGGGAAGAGCACGCTGGTGGATGAACTACGTCCGCGCTGGCCCGAGGCGCTGGTCTATGACCCGGAGATGGTCGGCTATGTGCTGCGCGAGATCGTGGAGGTCCCGACCGGCGATTTCCAGGACCTGCGGCTGTGGAGGCGGCAGGTCGCGGACCTGGCCGTGGGACTTGTCGAGGAGTATCAGCGGCCCGTTGTGGTTCCCATGACGCTGGTCAATCCCGGCTATGTCGAGGAGATCTTCGGTGTGCTGAAGGGCGCGGGAATCGCTGTTCACCACTTCTTCCTCAAGGTCTCCAAGGATGTGCTGGTGAAGCGGATCGACGGGCGGAGCTTCACGCCCGACGATCCCGCGCAGGATGAGCGGGTGCGCGGGTGGTGCAAGTCCAAGATCGAGTCGTGTGTGGCAGCCGTGGACACGCTGCCCAATGGCACCGTGGTCCTGGACGGCGAGCTGAGCCCGCCGGAGTTGGCCGACGACGTGTTGGCCCGCGTCGGCGCGGACCGCTCGACTGAACGCTGAGAACGGACAGCGCGGATCCTGAGCGTCAACTGGTGGACCAGGCGCGCAGCTGCGCGGCGGCTTCCTGGACGCGGGCGTCCACGTTCTCGCTGCGCGTAAAGAGTGCGAGGGCTTCTCGCCTATACCGCGACAACGCCGCCTTCATGGCCGACGCCCCACGGATGCCGCCCAGTGAGCACTCCCGGCAGGGGCCTTGCTGGGGGTGCTCACTGGGACACAGGATCAGCGGGCCGTCCGCCCCTTGGTCAGTCGGTGGTCAGTGGTCCAGAACTTGGCGGCGGTGGAGGTGCCGGCCTTCACCCAGGAGTTCTTCTTTCCTCATGACAGCCATTGTCAGTGGCCGCTGCGATGATCACCGCACGTCGACGCGAGGAGATCACCATGGGGACTTGGGATATCGGTCCTTTCGAGAACGACATGGCCGCGGACTTTGCCTACACCCTGGATGAGACGGCCCCGGACAAGCGCGAGGGCCTCGTGCAGGCGACGCTCAGCCGCACCATCCAGGCCCGGGAGTACCTCGAAAGCCCAGAGGGCGCAGAGGCTGTCGCAGCTGCCGCTCTCATCGCGGCACAGTGCCCGGGCGGTGAACCGATCAGTACAAGCTACGGGCCCGAGGAAGCCCTTCCGGCTTTCGCCGACAATCTTCGGCCGCTTGCTGTCGAGGCACTCGACCGAGTGGTCACCGAGAAGTCCGAGCTCGCCGAACTCTGGGACGAGACACCCAGTGGCCCGAACTGGCGGCAGAGCATCAGCCGCCTTCGCGCCGTCCTCGCACCCGAATCCGATCCTCAGGACGACGTACTGTTCGATATTTAGTACTCCAGTCGCAATTCGCTATCGCCGCTGGTCAGGACTGGGTTTGTGAGTGTACTCGGCTGATGTGCCGTCAGTTTGCGGAAGTTCGTGACCTCGGGTGCGGCGTTGGTAGTGGCAGCGTCTGGCGATGGCTGGTGGCGCCTGCGCCAGTGGGACCAGCGCATCACGTGGCCGGTGCGCCAGCGGTGTGTCGGCGAGGGGCGGCCAACTGCCAGGAGTCGCCGGATTTCTGCCACGGTGAGCGGTGCGAGAGCGTCGGAACGGTCACGTCCGCTGGAGTGGTGTATCGACGGCCACTCGGTGATCTCGTCTTTGAGGCTATGCAGTGAGTTCGGTCGGGATGGTGGGTTCGTCGGT
>NZ_JBIRZZ010000026.1:0-72662 GCF_044391385.1 Streptomyces sp. NPDC018693
GAAACCGACGAACCCACCATCCCGACCGAACTCACTGCATAGCCTCAAAGACGAGATCACCGAGTGGCCGTCGATACACCACTCCAGCGGACGTGCCCCCCCTGCAGCACACGCATCTGGACCGCCCAAGCCGGCCAGCCGTCACCTCCCCGTACCCGCAGGAACGCGGCCCGGCGCCCCCTGGATCCGAAAACCGAACTGCCTGAGTTCATCGAGGGCGCCACTCAGCTACCTCTCATCACACTTCGGCGAATCACTCACGGAATATTTCGTGCTACTCTTTCGAGGTCTGATACGAGGTGGTGTCGTGTATGGCGATCGGTGAGCTGCCAGCGCAGCCAGGGATGCTCGTGTTGGCGCGCGAGTCTCGCGGGCTGACGCAGGTCGAGGTCGCCACGGCCATGACCAAGGCGTCGCCAGGTGGCTCGACGCCGGTATCCCAGGGGTACGTGAGCCGGGCGGAGGCAGGCCGTCTCGTTGTCTCCAATGAGCGCCTGGAGCTCTACGCCACCGCGCTGGGATATCCGCCTGAGCTGTTGTGTCTGGACCCGCAGGTCAACGGCATCGGAGTGGGCCTGGTCCACCATCGCAAGAAGGCATCGCTGTCCGCTTCCTCTCTACGACGCGTGCACGCTCACCTGGCTCTCGCTCGGCTGCAGTTGGACGGCTTGGCGTCAGCGGCAGCCCTGCCGAAGGTCCCACGGCACTTCTTCAGAGTCCCACTTAGCGACCTCATCACTCCCAAGGACGCTGCTCGGCGAGTCCGCAAGGAGTGGGGCATGGCCCCAGGCCCGGTACCCGACATGGTCGGCGTGCTGGAAGAGGCCGGAGCGCTCGTAGTTACCACTGACCTTGACAGCGACTTGTTGGACGCTGTGAGCCAGTGGGACGAGGACGGACAGCCGCTGCTCCTGGCGAGCACCCGGGCACCGGGCGACCGGCGTCGCTTCAGCATCGCGCACGAGTTGGGCCACCTCGTGATGCACCCCGAACCCGGGGCCGGATCCACGCAGGAGAAGCAAGCCGATGCTTTCGCGGCTGAGTTCTTGATGCCTGCCTCCGACATCCGGGAGGCATTCGCCGGCGGCGTCGATCTGGCCAAGTTGGCGGACCTGAAGCGCATCTGGGGCACGTCCATGGGGGCACTGTTGCGTCGAGCCCAGACTCTGAACGCCATCAGCGAGTGGCAATACCGCAATCTCGTGATCGAAATGTCAGCGCTCGGCTACCGGACCGCGGAGCCCGTCGAGATCCCGCCCGAGCAACCACAGCGCATCCCCGCTCTCGTACGCACGTTGCTTGCTGATCACCAGATGTCTCTGGACGACGCGGCAGCATGCGCACACCTGCTCCCCGAAGACTTCCAGCGCCTGTACGTCGAGGGTGCCGGCTCATCATCGTCCCCAGCCCTTCGAAGGTGACCATGACCGACAGCTCCGCTCCGCTTCCCCGTCCTCGCTCCGACCTGACAGAGCCTCCCGACGCCGCGAGTGCAAAACTTCAGCCGGACGGCATGGATCTTCTGCAAAGCCGCATGCTGATCCAGGTCAGCGCCGCGAGGCTCGGTTACGTTCAGGACCAGGTCGACCCAGGGCGCAGCGGGCTTGTCCTGTGCGGCACGGACGCGGTGCAGAAGGCCGGCACCCTGCGGTTCAGGAAGGGCTACACCGCCCCGCTCCTCATCGATCCAGCCGTGTACGAGGTCAGCGCCGCGACCGAGGAAAACCCTTTCCCCTACGACGTCGAGCCCACGCTGTTTCTCGACGACCCCCTGGAACTATCTCTTGCCGAGCAGCGCGATGCCGGAGCGACGCTTCCCATGACCCCGACCGGCTATATCAGGGCCGAGGATTCCGACGCTCTCAGGGCCGCCGTGATGCGCACCCTCGAACTCGACGACCCGTCGGTGATCTTCTCTGCGCCAGTCGATGTCTCCTGGCTGCGCGACGAGGAGTCGACCCGGCAGCTCATCGCCTATCTGAAGATGCTCAAGGGTCCGAAGGCCATCATGCTGGGCGGACAGATGGATCCCCTGGGCCGCTACGCGAAGGCCGTGAACCACCTCAGGCTGCTCGTCAACGAAGTCCCCCAGTCCGCGCTCCTGCGTACCGATCTCGCAGCCTTCGGTGCCCTGGCAGCTGGGGCTTCCTTCACGGCCTTTGGTGCCAGCAGCCGGTATCGGCACATCGTCGCTCCTGGCGAGAAGGCCCAGACCAACAAGCGCGTCCCGGTTCGGTCACCGCACGTCCTCTTCCCCGAGCTCATGGCCTTCTTCCTGGGGGAGACAATCGCCAAGCGCTACGGTGGTGCCGACGCCCCGATCTGCTTCTGCGCGGCCTGCGAGGGCAGCATGGCGCTAGACGCCTTCACGAGCAACCGCGGCGAACTTCCTGCCGCAGCGGCGGCCCACAACGTAGCGGTCCTCATGGAGTGGTTGCGTACCCTCACCGCAGTCGAACCTGGCATTGCCCGCCAGCAGTGGTGGTTCGACCGGTGCCGCAATGCCGTCGATCAGTACACAGTTATCAACACGTCCATCAGGCAGCCGGGAGCATTCAAGTCACCGGCTCAGCTCGATCGTTGGGCTCATGCCGCGCCCGCCGCAGTCGAAGCACACAGCTCAGACAGCCGACGCTGAGCGCAGGCGCTGATACAGATCCTCGACGAACCACCAGGCCGCGGCCGTGTGGCGAGGCGGCCTGTACCCCCCTGGCTCCAGAGCCAGCTCAACATCGTTTCCTGCAACGAGGAACACGCCGATGCCGTAGAAGTCGGCTTCCGCAAGGGCCTCCTCCAGACGAGCTGGATGGCGGTCCAGCAGCATGGCCCGTCGGCAGAAGGGAGCAAACCGCCCTGCTCGCTCAAGCCCCTGACGCCAGTTTGAGGCCCTGACTACGGCAAGATCCACCTGCAGGGGCCGTACGGCGTGCCGCGTGACCGTTTTTCGATCCCGCTCCGCTGCGCCAGTCGGCAAGGCCCTCACCGCACGGCGCACTGCAGAATCCAACGCCCCCAGCAAAACGGGGATGCCAACCGGGAGTGCCAGCAGGCTCTCCAGATCGGCCAAGTGATCCAGACGAGCGGCCGAGGCTTCCTCGCGCCGCGCATGCTCAGCCTTGTCCAGCCGGTAGAAGCACAGCGCCTCAGTCCCGAGAACGGAAACCGTTCGAGCCTGCGCACCTGGCGCCAGGAGAGCGCGGGATGCCGCCTGGACAGAACCGCCCATCAGGGAACTCGCCAAGGTCACCATGGCCCCAACCCTGCCTCACTGGGATTCGACCGCTCACAGCGGCCCTACCGTTGATCCAACCCATATGGGTACGGACCGACCTGCCAAACAGCTCAAGCAGCCCCCTGGACACTGTCCGCCTGGGATCCTTGTCGGCATCTCTGCCCCCATCAAGGGGCCGTAGGCACGAATTACTCGTGTTGCCCCAGACACGCTCCCCAGGGCACATCCAGGGCACATGAGCCTGGGAAACGGCGTTGACCTGTGAGAACTACCGAGAGGAGTTTTCCCAGGTCAACGCGCATCTTCATACGAAACCGCAGGTCAGCATCCTCCCGCCGCCAATCGCTGCACGAGTGGCAGGACTTCAGCCACCGGCTGCATGAGGCGGGGCATCAGCCGTACTGCCTGGTGTGGCCCTGAGCCGGAAGCGAAACGCCAGGTGGAGGGTGCGGTTGAGGCGTTCGGCCCTGCCGCCGAGGAGGGCTGCGATCACCTGCTCGGCCCAACATGCGCTCGGTTGGCGCGGCTCCTACCGTGGATGAGTGAAACGGCCGATACGTGAGGGGCTCCCGTGGTCAGCGGGACGGCGCGGGGCGGCTCCGCACAGCACCGGAAGGCGGACCGGACATGACCACACGCTCGGACACCCCGGTTCTCGACACGCTCGCCGCCATGACGGTCGACTCCATCGAGCGCTGCGGTCTGGACGAGAAGACGTTCCTCCTCACCCGCCTGGCCGCGCTCGCGGCCATGGACGCGCCGGCGATCTCCTACCTCGCGCATGTCGACCCTGCGATCAGGGCCGACCTGACCGCGGAGCAGCTGCAGGACGTTCTCGTTGCCATCGCCCCCGTTGTCGGCACGGCACGCGTCATGTCGGCCGCGACTCACATCGCCGAGGCGCTCGGCATCACCATCGCCTGGGCCGAGGCCGAGGCGGAGGCGATGGCCGAGGCGGAAGCCCAGAGCCGGAGCAGGCCCTGAGCGACCTCTCTCGCAACTGCGGAGTACGGCGACACCAAGAAACGGGGACCCAGGATGTGCCGCTGGATCGCCTACTCGGGTACACCTCTCCTTCTCAGCCAGATCCTGTTCCGCCCGCGACACTCGTTGATCGACCAGAGCCTGCACTCCCGCATGGGGGTGGAGACGACCAACGGCGACGGTTTCGGAGTCGGCTGGTACACACGGGACACGGACACTCCGGCGATGCTGCGGGAGGTCGGTCCCGCCTGGAACAACCGCAATCTGCTGGAAGTCGCCCACCACGTTCGCTCGGGTCTGTTCTTCGCGCACATCAGGGCCTCGACCGGGACCGCCGTGCAGCAGACCAACTGCCACCCCTTCCGGAGCGGCCGCTGGATGTGGATGCACAACGGGGCGATCAACGGGTTCCACGGGCTCCGGCGTGACCTCGCTCTGGCGGTCGATCCGGCCCTGTATCCCGACGTCGAGGGTTCCACCGACTCCGAGCTCATGTTCTTCCTGGCCCTCACCTTCGGCCTGACGGAAGATCCACCCGGTGCCGTGGCGCGCATGGCGGGCCTGATCGAGAGAACCGGGCACGCGCACGGCATCCAGTACCCCCTCCAGATGACCGTCGCGGTGGCCGACGGCGAAAGCGTATGGGCGTTCCGCTACTCCAGCGAAGGCCGCTCGCGGTCGTTGTACTTCAGCACCAGGGTGGACACCCTGCGCGCGCTCCACCCGGACACCGAGTTCCTGCGGGAGATCTCCGACGAGACCCGCCTCGTCGTGTCCGAACCACTGGGCGGCCTCCCCGGCGCCTGGAACGAGGTGCCGGAGAACAGTTACGGCATCGTCCAGCCGGGCCATGACGCGCTGCACGCCTTCCGGCCCGACCTCCGAGAAGGCTCGGCCCGGGGCTGACCAGCGCGGACAAGGGTGGTGAGTGCCGTGGCCGAGACCTATGAGGACGCTCAGGGACCGACCGTTCCGATGGTTCCGGCCGTTCCCTGCGCCGATCCCCCGGGAGACCCGTTCCTGCGCACCAGGTTCGCCCTCCCGGCGAGACCCGCCACGTTCCTGCGGCGGCAGCGGCTCGTCGATCACCTCGACCGGGCTCTGCGGACACCGTTGACCCTGCTCAACGGCGCGGCCGGGGCCGGCAAGACCCTACTGGCCGCCGACTGGGCCGCCGGCCTGCGGCAGCCGGTCGCCTGGCTCACCGTCGAAGCGGGGGACCGGCGCCCAGGGGTGTTCTGGGCCTACGTCATTCAGGCCCTGCACGCCTGCGGTGCGCTGACGCCCGGCCCGGTCGGGTTCCCGGCGGACGCGTCCCGGGTGGACGGCCGGCTCCTGGCGGCGCTCGCCGCAGAACTGAACGACCATGACCGGCCCGTGGTCGTCGTGCTCGACGAGTACGACCGCGTGACCGCGCCGGACGTCGCGGAGCAGCTGGAGTTCGTCCTGCACCACGCCGGGCGGGGGCTGCACCTGGTCCTCGTGACCCGCACCGAACCGCTGCTTCCGCTGCACCGTTACCGGGCGGCCGGCGAGCTGACGGAGATCCGCGCCGCGGAGCTGGCCTTCACCCCGGAGGAGGCCGTCGCACTGCTGGAGCTGCACGGGCTGAGCCTCCCGGTCGACGCCGCTCGGCCCCTGGTGGACCGTACCCGGGGCTGGGCCGCCGGCCTGCGCCTGTCCGCCCTGGCCGCCCGGGAGAGCACCGACCCCGAGCGCTACCTGAAGGAGTTCGAGGCGGACCGCAGTACGATCGCGGACTTCTTGCTGGCCGAAGTCCTCAAAGGTCAGCCGGAGGAGACCCAGGACCTCCTGCTGCGGGTCAGCGTCCTGGAGCGTTTCCGTCCCGATCTGGCCAACGCGCTGACCGGCCGGACCGACGCCGAGCCGATTCTCGTCGGGCTGCACCGCGCGAACGCGTTCGTCGAGCACCTCGGCCGCTCCTGGTACCGGCTCCACCCGCTGTTCGGGGAGATACTCCGGGCCCATCTGCGCGTGCGCCTGCCCGGGCTGGAGCCGGAACTCCACCGGCGGGCCGCGCGGTGGCTGCGTCGGCACGGATTCCTGGCGGAGACACTCGCTCACGGCGCCGCCGCGGGTGAGTGGGACTTCGCCGCCGAAGCCCTTGTGGACGACCTGGCGATCGGCCAGCTCTTCACCGGCCTGCGCTCGGGCGAGCTGATCCAGTTGTTCTCCGACATGGGGCCCGAGGCCGCGAGCCCCGCGACGGACCTCGTACGTGCGGCCGGCGATCTGGCCCGGTGCGACCTCGGCCGTGGTCTGGCGCGCCTGCGCCACGCCGAGGAGCGGCTGGCTCCCGAGGTGTCCGAACCGGCGCCCGACGTGGCGCCCGACCGTGCTGCCGCACAGCTGAGCTGTGCGCTGCTGGAGGCGCTGGCCGCCCGGCTGACCGGATGTCCTCCACGGGCCGAGAAGGCCGCCCGGACGGCCGATGAGCTGCGACGGGAAGTCCCGGCGCGGCTCCTGGACGAGCATCCCGAGATTCCCGCTCTGCTGCTGACCCATGTGGGATCGGCCCGCCTGTGGGCGGGGCGTTTCGAGGCGGCGCGCGCTGCCCTGACCACCGTGGCCGGCACTCCCGGCGGAGCCTCCACCGTGCTGCCCCGGGGCGACTCGATGGAGCATCTGGCCCTGCTCGACTATCTGAACGGCTGGCTCGGCCGGGCGGAGCGCAGGGCCCTGGCGGCGGTGGCCGAGGCGGAGCGGGCCGGCCTTCCCCAGCCGTCCGGCTCCGGCATCGGAAAGCTGGTTCTGGCCGCCGTGGCCCTGGACCGTCATGAACTGGACCGGGCCCAGGCCCTCCTCGACGAGACGAACGGGCTCCCCTCGGGAACGCGTGATCCGGTGACGGCGGCGGGACGCGCCCTCGCCACGGCTCGCCTCCTGCTGGTCAGGGGCGATGCGCGAGCCGCCGTCGAGGCGGCGGCCCCGTCGGTCGCCACCGCCGTGGCCTCACCCTGGGCGGCGGGCCACGAAGCGCTCGTCGCCTCCGCCGCGCACCTGGCCGAGGGACGGCCGGACGAAGCCGCCGAGGTGCTCCGGGGTGTGTCTGGCGGCCAGCCCACGTGTGCCGTGGAGGCCGCGGCGATCCAGGTCGCCGCAGGCCGTACCGGGGCGGCCATCGACCTGCTCGACAGCATCCGCACCGAGGGCCGGGCCGGGCCTGGGGTGACCGTGCGGGCCGCGCTGGTGAGGGCTCAGGCCGCGGAGAGGGTGGGAGACACCGCCGCCGCCCGCAGGCTCGTGGCGCAGGCGCTCCTCGATGCCCGGCGGGAGCGGCTGCGCCGTCCGTTCCTCGACGCGGGATGGCTGCGGCCTCTGCTGGCCACGGCTCCGCTGCAGGAGCTGGCGGCGGGCTGGCTCAGGCCCGGCCCACCCCCGCACGGTGAACGGCCCCGGGCGGGGTCGGGGCCCCCGCCGCTCGTCGCGGTGGAGCTGAGCGGACGGGAGCGCGATGTCCTGGAGCGGGTGGCCCGGATGATGTCGACGGAGGAGGTCGCCGCTGACCTCTATGTGTCGGTGAACACGGTGAAGACGCACCTCAAGAGCGTCTACCGGAAGCTGGCGGTGAACCGCCGAGGGGACGCGGTGCGCCGCGCACGCGACCTCCGCCTGCTGTGAACGGTCGAGGGCGCCGGTGGCGGCGCCGGTACCAGAGCGCGTCGACCCCGGCGGACGCCGTGACCAGGGTGATGCCGAGGACCGGCCAGGGGCTGCCGGCGAGGCGCAGGCCGGTCAGGAGCGTCACGGCGGTGACGACGAGCGGTACGAGCAGGGAGAGGAGCGCGCGGAGCGCGGCAGCCATCACTTCCGGATCGAGGTGGGGGGTCCGGTGGCGCGGGGCGGGTGCGGTGTCGGCGAAGTAGTGGGCGAGGACACGGTCTGCCAGGCGGGCGTCGGCCCGCCGGTGCACCACCGCCATGTACGGGAGCCAGACGAGCGGTGCGACCAGTCCGACCAGGAAGACCACGCCGAGGAGCAGCCACCGCCACGTCTGGACGGCGACCCGGCGTACGCGTCCGTCCGCGTCCCGGCTCTGGTCGGCCGGGGCGAGAATGCCGAGGAGGCGGGCCATGCGCAGGGTGACGTTCCACAGGGCCACCGGGGCCACCCATCGCTTCCGGCGGGCGGGTGGGGCGGTGGCGCGTCCGGTGCGGGTGAGCGCGGCCCGGGCGTGCCGGGTGTCCTCGTACACGCCCTGGAAGACGAGGAGTTCGCCGGCGCGGGCACTCGCCGTGGGGTCGCGGCCGTCGAGGGCGGCCAGTTCCAGGACCGTACGTGCCTGGCGGAGCAGCGCCGCGCAGAACGCGAGGGGAATGAGCACGAGGAACGGGCCGCCCACGACGGATCCCTCCGATACGACGGCCCGCCGGCCGCGGGCGACCACCCGGGCCCGGAGCTCCGCCTCGGTGGCGTCCGGGTGGCTTCGCCGAAGCGAGGCGATCGATTCGGGCACGGCCGGCCGACGCGGCGGACGGCGAAGTCGGCGAGGATTTCGGGAAGGTGCCCGGGGTCGGTGACGACCGACGCCAGCAGTGAGCGTTCGGGGGAGGGCTCCCTGCGTGAACCCTCGGTTCTCAGATTCTCCCGAGGCGGCACACGTCGTATCTATCACACATCATCCCCATAGGGATGATCCGTTGATTCTCTCCCCTGACCAGGCTCCCGGCGCCTTCCCCCGTGGCGGGTGAGGCACCGGCCCCGTGCCTGGGATGCGATGGGAAACGGCGGCGTACCTGGGCGGGACGACTCTGCGAGGTGGACGGCGTGAAGCACTGGCGGGCCCTGATCGTCCTGGGGACGGCCCAGTTCCTGATGGTCCTGGACACCTCCGTCATGAACGTGTCCATCAGTCAGCTGGTCGAGGACTTCGACACGGAGGTCACCGCCATCCAGGCCGTCATCACGCTGTACGCGCTGGTCATGGCCGCGTTCATGATCATCGGCGGCAGGTTCGGGGACATTCTCGGGCGTCGGCGCATGTTCCTGCTGGGGCTGGTCGTCTACGGCGTGGGGTCGGCCCTGACCGCCGTGGCACCCACCCTGTGGGTCCTCACGCTGGGCTGGTCGGTCATCGAGGGGCTCGGAGCCGCCCTGGTGCTGCCGGCCATGGCGGCCCTCGTCGCGGAGTCGTACCGCGGGAAGGACCGGGCCGTCGCCTACGCGGTCATCGGCGGGCTCGCCGGCGCCGGGATCGCGGTCGGCCCGCTGCTGGGCGGCTGGGTGACGGCGTACCTGACCTGGCGGCTGGTCTTCGCGGGCGAGGTCGTGGTCGTCGTGGCCGTCCTGCTGGCCCGCCGGGTGATCGTGACGCCCGCCCCGGCCGGTCCGCGCCCCCGGCTGGACATCGTCGGTGCGGTGCTCTCCGCGGCCGGGCTGGGGCTGGGCGTGCTCGGCGTGCTGCAGAGCAGCACCTGGGGATGGGTGCGGCCCCGCAACCCTCCCTTCACCGTCCTCGGCTTCGCCCCGACGCTGTTCGTCGTCGGCGCCGGGGCGGCCGTCCTGGCCTTCTTCCGGCACTGGGAGAGGCGGCGGGAGCACCGGGGCGTCGACCCCCTCGTGCACCTGTCCCTGCTGGGCAGACCCGTGCTGCGGTCCGGCCTGATGACGCTGCTGAGCCAGAACCTCATCCTGCTGGGGCTGTTCTTCACCATCCCGCTGTACTTGCAGGTGGTGCAGGGATTCAACGCCTTCGAGACGGGCCTGCGGCTGCTCCCGGTGTCCGTGACCATGTTCGTGACCTCCCTGTCCGCGTCCTCGCTGGGACGGGTGTGGGGGCCGCGCCGGGTGGTCCGGCTGGCCCTGGTGATCCTGGCGGCGGCCATCGTGTGGCTGCTGGCGACCATCGACCCGGTCATCGACGACGCGCAGTTCGCGGGAGCCATGGCCCTGCTGGGTGTGGGCGTCGGTCTGCTCGCCTCGCAGCTGGGCAACGTCGTCCAGTCCGGCGTCGGCGAGGAGGAACGCAGTGAGGCCGGAGGGCTCCAGTTCACGGCACAGAACCTGGGCTCCGCGCTGGGCACCGCGCTCATCGGGTCGATCCTCATCGGTGCGCTGGCCCACGCCTTCACCACGCAGGTGGCGGACGACCCGCGGCTGTCCCCGCACGCCCGTGAGGAGGTCGGTGTCGCTCTCCAGGCCGGGGTCACCTTCGTGCCGACCGATCAGGTGCGCTCGGCGGCCGAGCGGGCCGGGCTGCCGCCGTCCGAGGCCGAGGCCGTCACGGACTCCTACGCCTCCGCCCAACTGGACGGCCTGAAGGCGGCGATCCTGGCCACCGGCGGCATCGCGCTCGCCGGTTTCCTGGTCACGCCGAACCTGCCGACCGCCCGGCAGGGCCGTCCGCGGCAGCCGGACGCCGACGCTCCGGCCGAAGCGACCGGATCGACGCGCTGAGCCCGGAGGGAGACACCGGTGACCAGGACCAGGACCAGGATCGGCCCGGCCACGACCCGCGCGGAGCGCCGGGCCGAGCACCGGGCCCACGCGGACTACACGGGCGGCGTCTACGGATCCATGCTCGCGGCCTCCGTGGTGATCGGCGCCGGCTCCCTGGGCGCGTTCCCCCGCACCGAGCTGGTGCTGCTGCTGTTGCTCACCGGCGGGGTGTTCTGGATCGCGCACGTGCACGCCCATCTGTTCGGGGCCCGCCTGGCGCAACAGCCTCCGGACCGCCGGGTCGTGCTGCGCGTGTGCCGTGAGGAGTGGCCGATCGTCAAGGCCGCCGTCCCGCCGGCCGCCGCGGTGGCCGTCAGCGCGCTCCTGGGGATGGACGTGCAAGGTGCCCTCTGGCTCGCTCTCGGTGTCGCCGTGGCCGGCCAGGTGGGCTGGTCCCTGGCCGCGGCACGCCGCGCCGGTGCCTCGCCGCGGCTGATGGCCGTCACCGCGTCGGTCAATCTCCTGCTCGGCCTGCTGATCATCTCCTTCGAGGTCGCTCTGAAGCACTGACCGTGGCGTCCGGTCGCCGGGCGACGGTCACCTGTACCGGGTGAGGCCCGAAGGAGCGCGGAGGCCGACGATCGTAGGGAAGGGCGCCGTCCGCCTGTCCGAGGCAGTCCAGGGAAGGACAGCTCGTGCGCTACGAGATCCGGGTCGAGGGACACCTGTCGGAAACGCTCGCCAAGGCATTTCCGGAGCTGGGCCATGTGGTGATGTCCGGCCAGACCGTCCTGTTCGGCCCTGTCGTGGACGAGGCGCACCTGTACGGGCTGCTGGCACGCTGCCAGTCACTGGGACTGCGTGTCCTGGAGATGCGGCAGCTGCCGGAGTGACAGGAGCGGGCTGCGTGCTCAGAGCCGCTCCGCCCTGATCCGGCCGGAGCGGCGGGCGGCTTCCAGCGCCTCGAAGTCCCGCTCGTTCTGGTCGGCGTAGGACTGGGCGAACTCGATGAGCGCGCGGTCGAAGCGGTCGCCGGCGCCCAGGTAGGCGGCGATGGCGAGGGGATCGCCCGAGCGGGCGTGGGCCCGGGCCAGGGACGCGCCGCACAGCCGGGCGAAGAGGGCGAGCAGGCCCGGCCCCATGGTCTCCGGCTGGGCGATGCCCTTCCAGTCCCACAGCTGGCGCACGTAGAAGTCCCGGTCCTGCCCGTCGAGGCCCACGACGTGCGTCCAGCCCAGGAAGATGTCGCTGGTCGTCTGGATCAGACGCTGTCCGGTGACCACCCGGCGCCCCTGGTTGTCGTAGCGGTCGCCGCCCGTGTGGGCGGACAGCACCGACTCCTGGGCCTCCTTGGCCTGGAGCAGAAGCGGATCGTCGTCGTCCCTGCCGAGCAGGAGCAGGATCCAGCAGCGCGTACCGACACTGCCGACGCCCACCACCTTCCGTGCCATGTCCACCAGGCGGTAGTGGCGCAGCAGGTGGCGGCGTTCGGACGGCAGGGTCCGCGCGTACCCGTCCACGAGGGACTTGAGCTGTCTCTCACGCCCGGCCTCGGAGGGGTCGTCGAGCAGTTGGTCGAGCGGAGTGATCAGCGGTGGGTCGGGAGTGATGCGACGGCCCTGAGCCGTCACCCTGGTGAGCTTGGCGAAGGCCCGCAGGTGGGTACGGGTGCGGGCCCGCTGGGTCGCGCGGGCGGTGCGGCGCGCCGACTGCTCGTCCATCGCCGAGGCCATCAGCTCCCGCATCCGGTCGGCGTCGTCCTGGGCGTACCAGATGTCCAGGGTGCGCATGCCGGCGAACTCGCGCATCCGCTCCCGGTACGCCCGCACGCAGGCGCGCACGGTGCTGTTCTGCTCCTTGAGCGAGAAGCCGTTCGCCCGGGCCGCCGTCACGAAACCGGCCGCCAGCCGTTTGACGTCCCACTCGAACGGTCCGGGCAGGGTCTCGTCGAAGTCGTTGATGTCGAAGACCAGACGGCGCTCCGGTGAGGCGAGCAGCCGGAAGTTCAGCGGGTGGGCGTCGCCGCAGAGCTGCACCCGCAGCCCGGTGCCGGGCAGGGGCGCCAGATCGGCCGCCATGATCGCGGCAGCGCCGCGGTAGAAGCGGAACGGCGACTCCAGCATGCGGCCGTAGCGGATCGGCACCAGTTCGGGCACCCGGTCGGCCGACTGGCGCTCCACCACCTCGACGGGGTCGGGGCGCCGCTGTGCGGTCTCGTACCAGCCGTGCGACGAACGCGGTGCCCGCCCCCGTGCGTTCCTGCCGTACGCCACTCGCTCGGCCGGGGACAGGGACGCGGTGAAAGCGCTCGGTACGGTCATGGTCCGGCCTCCTCGTCCGGTGTCCCGGCGTCGGTGCCGGAACGCGCCCGCGCCGACGGCTCCCGGCTCTGCCGACGCAGCCCCGTCTGCACCGCGACCGCGAGCACACGTGCGGCGACGCCGACGAGGAGCAGCCCTCCCGCCATCTGCAGCATCGTCAGAACGCGCCCGGTCCGGGAAAGGGCGGTGATGTCCCCGTAGCCGACCGTGCTGAAGGTGGTCAGAGTGAAGTACAGGGCGTCCGTCCTGGTCAGCGGCTCGCTGAAGGAGCCCGGGGTGTTGCGGTCCAGCAGGTAGTAGGTGCCGGCGAAGAGGACCAGGAACAGCACCAGCGTGGCGGCCAGGGCCTCGACGGCCTTCAGGCGTGGGTGCGGTGAGCGGGAGATGACCCGCACCTCCCAGCCGAACACCAGCAGCACCGCCAGCAGGCCGCCCACGAGCAGCGCCGACGTCCCGGCCGTGCCGCGCTCGTCCAGGGGCAGCAGGTAGTAGGCGGTGACGAGGCCGACCGCGATGAGCGCGGCGCGGGCGAGGGCGACGATGGCCGCCCACCGGCGGGGGCGGCGGTGCCGACGCGGACGGTCCGTGTCCGGGCCGGGCCGGGCCCGGTCCGGACGCGCTGTGCTCGGGTCGCTCATCTCGTGTCTTCTCGCTCCGTCCGGCCACGGAAGGCGGGTGGGCCGGGCACCGGGAGACCTCCAGCCTCACCGCCACGGCGGCGCCGATGGATCACCCGTGGTGGGTGAGCCGGTCACTGAGCGGCCGGCATGACCCTGGAGCGGTCAGGTGCCCGCGCACCGCCCCCTCACCCCGCCCCGTCGGCTTCCGGAGGCGAGGGCCGCTCACGCGAGGAGGAGCCATGACCATGTCGCGTGGTCCGGCATCGCGTACCGGGCAGGAACCCGAGCCCGGCGGGGCGGCCCCCGGTCCGACGGGAGACTCCGCCGAGGTACTCGCGCGGCTCGGCCGTTCGTGGACCTGGCTCCTGGGGTCGGCTGTCGCGACGCTGGTGCCGGGCGTCCTGGTGCTGGTGTGGCCGGAGGCGACCCTGCACGTCCTGGCGGTCCTGATCGGCCTGTACCTGCTGGTGACCGGGGTGTTCCGGTTCGTGGCCGTCTTCGCGCGGGAGGGGCACGAGCGGCTGCCGGGGCTGATCCTGGCCGTGCTGTACGTCCTGGCCGGGGTGCTGTGCCTGCGCAACCCGCTGCAGACGATCGCCGCGCTCTCGCTGATCACCGGGGTCGTCTGGCTCGTGTCCGGCATCCTCACCCTCTACACGGCCGTCTCCGCCGAGGACCTGCCGCACCGTGGCGTCGTCACGGTCGCCGCCGTACTCGGCATCGTCGCGGGGATCGTGGTGCTCGCCCTGCCCGCCGAGTCGGCCCGCGCCCTGACGCGGCTGCTCGGCCTGTGGCTCGTCCTGCTCGGCCTGGCCGAGGCGGTGGTCGCCCTCGCCTGGCGGGCCGCGCTCCGAAAGACGCAGCCCCCGGGGCCGCCCGCCCCCGCCGCGACGGCATGACACGCCCCGCGCGCTCCGGTGCGGCCGCCTCCACGACCGTCGTCCCGACCGGCGAGCGTCGCGGCCGCCGCGGCGCACACGGAGAGGAGCCCCCATGAACCCGGCCGCGCCCCCGGATCCGCCGGACTCCGGCGCAGACGTCAGCCGGCACCACGTCATGACCGCCGAGGAACGAGCGGAGTACGAGCGGCTGCGCCGCCACGCGGCGGTGCGCCACCGGCGGCTGCGCCAGGCCGGCTCCTCGGTCCTCCTCCTGCTGGCCCTGCTGCTCGTACCCCTGGCCGTCGTCGCGGCCTGGGTCCAGGAGACGGTCTCCGACACCGACCGGTACGTGGAGACCGTCGCGCCACTGGCGTCCGAGCCGGCCGTGCAGGAGGTCGTGATCAACCGGCTCACGGACCGGGTGGTGGACAGCGTCGACGTCGCGGCGGTGACGGACTCGCTCGTCAGGGCTCTCCGGGACGCCGGGGCTCCACCCCGCGTCGTGGAGGGGGCGGAGTCCCTCGAAGGTCCGCTGCGCGGCGCGGTCAGGGCCGTCGTGGACCGCACCGTCACCCGTGTGATCACCGGCGACGCCTTCCAGCAGGTGTGGGAGGGCGCCAACCGGCGCTCGCACGCCGCGGTGGTGAACATGCTCACCGGTGACCGCGAGGGCACCGTGCGCGCCGAGGGCGACGCCGTCCAACTGGATGTGGGAGCGGTCGTCACCGAAGTACGGGAGCGGCTCGTCGACGCGGGTTTCGACAAGGCCGCCGCCATCCCGGACACCGACCGGACGATCACCCTGTTCCATACGGAGGAACTGGGCAGGGCGCAGGACGCGATGCGGCTGCTGGACGTCCTCGGCACCTGGCTGCCCGTCCTGACCGTCGCGCTCGCCGCGCTCGCCGTGTGGACCGCTCCGGCACACCGGGTGATGCTGATGATCACCGCGGTGGGTGTCGGCGTGATGATGGTGGTGCTGCTCGTCGCGCTGGCCGTCGTCAGACGGGTCTATCTGGACTCGGTCCCGCCCGACGCACTGCCCACCGACGCCGCCGCGGCCGTCTACGACACGTTCGTCCGCTTCCTGCGCGACAGCACGCGCACCCTGCTGGTCCTGTCGGTGGTCACGGCGCTGGTCGCGTACCTTTTCGGTCCCGGGCGCCCCGCCCGCGCCGTCCGCACGGCGGCGGACCGGAGCACGACGGCCGCCGGCCGGGCGCTGGGCCGCGCCGGGGTGCGTACCGGATCCACGGGTCGCTGGCTGACGGACCACCGGGCCTGGACCACCGGCGGCGTCATCGCGGCGGGAGCGCTGGCGCTGCTCCTCTGGAACCGCCCCACGGTCGGTGCGGTGGCCCTCGTCCTCGGCGTCGCCGTGGCCGTCCTGGTCGTCCTGGCGATCCTCGCCTCCGCGTCCTCGCAGCAGACGGCCGCCGCATCCCACGGCCGCGGGAACAGCGGTCCGATCACCCGCACCGGGTGAGGCCGCCCCGCCGTCGCCGTGCCCACGCTGAAGACAGCACGCAACGGCGGCCGGGCGGGCGCCCGGGACGGAGGAGAGACATGAGCGCGCAGACGTACCTGGCGTACGACTATCCCCTGCTGAGCCTCTTCTGGAGCATGCTCTTGTTCTTCCTGTGGATCATGTGGTTCGTCCTGCTCTTCCGCGTCGTCGTCGACATCTTCCGTGACGACGACCTGAGCGGCGGGGCGAAGGCCGGCTGGCTGGCGTTCACCGTCCTGCTGCCCTTCCTGGGCGTCTTCGTCTACGTGGTCGCCCGCGGCAAGAACATGGGCCGCCGGGAGGTCGCGCAGGCGCGCGCACAGCAGGAGGAGTTCAACGCCTACATCAGGCAGACCGCGGCCGGCGGCCGGACCAGCAGCGTCGACGAGCTCGCCAGGCTGTCCGAGATCCGCTCCCGCGGCGACATCACGGACGAGGAGTTCCGCAGGGCGAAGGACCTGGTCCTGGCGGGCCACGGTCCGGCGGAGCACTCGGGCTCACCCACCTCTCGTACCTCCGGTCACTGAGCATCCGGACCCACCACGAAACGAGGCACACGATGACCGCCACACACACCCGGCCGGCACACACCGCGAAGCAGGAATGGGCGACCGGCCTGACGGCCTTCGGCGCGGTGATGCTCTTCCTCGTCGGCCTGCTCGACGTCTTCCGGGGCATCATGGCCATCGCCGAGGACGACATCTTCGTGACGACGCGCAACTACGTGTTCGAGTTCGACCTGACCGGCTGGGGCTGGATCCACCTCGCTCTGGGCGTGGTCGCCGTGGTCGTCAGCATCGGGCTGCTCCAGACCGCGACGTGGGCGCGCGTCGCCGGCGTGGCCATCGCCGCACTCGTCATCATCGCCCACTTCCTCTCCCTGCCGTACTACCCGGTGTGGTCGGTCGTGATGATCGCCATCTCGGGCTTCATCATCTGGGCCCTGTGCGTGGTCCAGCGCGGCAGCCTCTTCGACGCGTCCGAGGAGCGCC
Organism: Streptomyces sp. NPDC018693; assembly: GCF_044391385.1. NCBI lineage: Bacteria > Bacillati > Actinomycetota > Actinomycetes > Kitasatosporales > Streptomycetaceae > Streptomyces > Streptomyces sp. NPDC018693. The sequence continues at coordinate 16,937 of NZ_JBIRZZ010000026.1, forward strand.
CGGTGTACGAGGAGCGCCCGTCCCACAGGGCGTGAGGCGGAAGAGAAGATCCGGCAGGGTGGGGAGGCGAGGGGCGCGGGGGAACCGCGCTGGCGACCACTACGGCGCCGCGCCCGCGGGTCGGTCCTCGCCCCCGAAGCCCCGGAGCACCGCGACCGGACAGTCCGCGTGATGCAGCAGCGCCTGGCTGACCGACCCGAGCAGCAGACCCGTGAAGCCGCCCCGGCCGCGTGCCCCGGTCACCAGCAGCTGCGCCTCGCTGCTCGCCTCGATCAGCGCGTGCCGGACCCGGGAGCGGACCAGGCGGCGCTCCACGGTGACCCCGGGGTAGCGGGCCTGCCACGGGGTCAGCGTGTCGTCCAGCAGGCGCTGCTCCTCCTCGCGGAGGCGGTCGATGTCGACCACCACGTTCAGGGGGTCGCCGGGGCCCTCGTAGGCCCGCTCGGTCCAGGTGTTCCACACGTGCACCGCGAGCAGGTCGGCGCCGCGCAGGGCCGCCTCGGCGAAGGCGAACTCGACGGCTGCCGCGCCCGCCGGTGACCCGTCGAGGGCGAGCATCACCGGTCCGCTCGGCCCCGGTCTGCCCCGTACGACGAGGACCGGGCAGCGGCCGTGAGCGGCCAGATGGACCGCGGTGGAGCCGAGCAGCAGGCTGCCGAACGCGCCGAGCCCACGGCTGCCGACCACGACGAGCGAGGCGGTGCGGGACTCAATCTCCAGCACCATCAGCGGCTCACCGACGGTCACCTCCCGGCTGATGTCCAGCCCCGGCTCCGCCTCACGCGCCCGCTGCTCCGCCTCGATCAGCGTGCCGTCGACCAGCTCCCGCACCCCCGCCGTGGCGGGGTTCCACGGCGCCCCTCCGGGCGGTACGTGGATCGACGGCCACCCGAAGGCATGTACCAGCCGCAGCCCGGTCCCGCGCAGCGCGGCCTCGTGCGCCGCGGCCTCCACGGCGGCCAGGCTGGACGGCGAGCCGTCCACTCCCACCACGACGGGCTTCACCATACGGACCTCCTCGTTGCTCCGGTTCCCCTCCAGCCTCGGCCCATCCGGCGTGCGGCGCACCGGGCCGTACGTCCCTGGCATGCACACGAAAGCCCCCACGGGACGCGGTTAGGGTGACCCCATGGAGCCCAGGATCGTCACAGCGGCCCGGACCGTCACCGACGTGCTCCAGCCCCGCAACGTCCTCCTCGCCGGCATGCTCGGCATCGGCCTGGCCGCCGCCGGGCACTGGACCGGCATCCTCTGGGGGCTGCTCGGCGCGGTGTGCGCCGGGATCGTGCCCGCCGCCTACATCGAGTGGGAGCGGGGGCGGGGCACCTGGGGCGACCGGCACGTCGTCGACCGTACGAAACGGGCGCCGATCTTCCTCGTCATCCTGGCGTCGATCGGCCTCGGCTCGCTCGTGATGGTCGCCGGTGACGCCCCCACCGGCATCCTCGTCGCCATGCTCGCGCTGTGGGCGATGACCGTCGTCCTGCTGGTCGTCAACGAGGCGTGGAAGATCAGCGTCGACAGCGCCGTCTCCTCCGCCGTACCCGCCCTGCTCGCCGCCGTCCACTCCCCCTGGTGGCTCCTCGCCTACACCCTCACCGTGGCCGTCTGCTGGTCCCGCGTCGTCCTCGGCTACCACACCGTCGCCCAGACCATCGCCGGCGCCGGGGCGGGCGCGGCGACGGCGGGGGCGTTCCTGTTCGCGTAGCCGCGGGCCCGGGCCGACGGCCGCAGGAGCCCGGCCTGATCCCTGCCTTGGCCTGATCCTTCCTTGTGGGCGGCGAGAGCCCGAAGTGATCATGGTCGTATGGCGGACGAACGGTGTATGCACGACCTGGTGGTGGGCCAGTGCACCGAGTGCGCCCCGGTGCCCCGGGGGCTGACCGCACGGGTGTACGTCACCCAGGGCGGGTCGGTCTTCCATCGCGGCACGGCCTGTGAGGCGCTGCGCGACGGACAGCGCAAGGCCCGGCGCCGGGGCCGCGAGATCCACGACCCGCGCCAGGTGCCGCTCTCCGTGGCCATGGCGGAGGGACGCGGCGCCTGCATCCCGTGTTTCCCCGACTTCCGCCCGTCCGCCGACGCCAAGCCCTGCCAGGTGCTGACAGCGGGCACCTGGGTGCCGGGGCTGCTCACCGAATGGCGACGGGGCGCCGACGGGCGGTGGTCCGGGGTGGTGACGTACGTCGTCGACGGCGAGCAGACCACCGCCGTCAGGGACCAGTCCGAGCTGCGGCCGCCGACGTAGGCCCCGGTCGGGCACGGGTTCCTCGGCGGGCGGTGGCCGGTCGAGCTCGGACGGCCGACCCGGCAGCCGCCCCGTCCGCCTCCCCCAGCAGCGTCGGGCAGTCGCTGAGCAGGGCCGCCTCCGCGTACGGCAGGCCGACCGACTGGGTGAGGACGAACGCCTCCCCTCATCGCGCCTCGTCCTCGGCCTCCTCCACCGGCCGCCCGCCCACCGTGAACCCGATCACCGCGCCACCCCCGTCCCGCCGGAAGGCGAACGGCGTGCCCCCGTGGGACAGCGCCACCTCCCGCACGATGGACAGGCCGAGCCCGGAGCCGGGCAGGGAGCGGGCGTCGGCGGCCCGGTAGAAGCGGTCGAAGACCTGGGTCAGATCGCGCTCGGCGATCCCCGGCCCCCGGTCGAGGACCGCGACGCGCACCGTTCCCGTTCGCGTTCCCGGGCCCGCCGGTGCCGCCGGTCCCCGTACGTCGATCTCGATCGCCGCGGTGCCGTCCCGGTCGAACTTGGCGGCGTTCTCGACGAGGTTCGACACGGCCCTGGTCAGCCGTCCGGGCCGCCCGTCGGTGGTGGTGTCACCGCTCGCCCGCACCACGATCTCCCGCCCGGTACGCCGCTTGGCCAGCCCCGCGACCTCCTCGGCGATGTCGGCGAGGTCGATCCGGCGCGGCGGCTCGGCGTCGGACTGGCCGGCCGCGAGGTCGACGAGCTCGTTGACCAGGTCGGTGAGTTCGCGGGCCTCCTCGGCGAGGTCGGTGACGAGGTCCTCACGGGTGCCGGGCGGCAGTTCGTCGATGCGCCGGAGCAGCGAGATGTTCGTACGCAGGGAGGTGAGCGGCGTGCGCAGCTCGTGCCCGGCGTTCTGGACCAGGCGGCGCTGGTCCTCCTCCGACTGGGCGAGGCGGCCCAGCATGTGGTCGAAGGCGCGGCCGAGCCGGCCCACCTCGTCCAGCCCGGTGACCGGCACCGGGACCCCGAGCCGACGGGTGCGGGCGACGTCCTCGGCGGCCGCCGTGAGCACGACGAGACGGCGGGTGATACGACGGGCCAGCCACCAGCCGAACAGACCGGCGGCCGTGACCACCGCCGCCATGAGCAGCAGGGTGCGCTGCTGAAGAGCCCGCAGCAGGTCCTCGGTGTCGCTGAACTGCTGCGCGACCTGCACCGCGCCCCGGCCACTGCCGAGGGAGACGGTGGCGATGCGGTAGACGTCGCTGCCGACGTCCACGTCCTTGTGCACGGTCACCTCTCCGGCGACCGCCGCGCCGGCCGTGGTCATGTCGACGTCGGTGACCGGCAGCGCCGGCCGGCCCCGGTCGACGACGCTGCCGTCGGGTCCCAGGACCTGCACATCGGTACGGGCCGGGCGGACCAGGTCGTGCCCGGGCGCGGAGGAGAAGTCCTCCGGGGCCATGGGGCGCCGCCGCACCTCGCCCCGTACGTCCTGCACGACCTCGTCGAACACCGTCTGCTGGTCGACCCGGACCAGTCGGGCGGCGGCGTTGTAGGAGAGGATGCCGACCAGGACGGTCACGGCGGCGGTGACCGCGGCGAAGGAGACGGCGAAGGTCGTGCCGAGCGACATCAGCCTGCCGCGCCGCCGGGCCGGCCGACCGCCGCTCATTCCTCAGTCCTCCCGCAGTACGTAGCCCACGCCGCGGACGGTGTGGATCAGCCGCGGGGCGCCCGGCTCGTCGAGCTTGCGGCGCAGATAGCCGACGTAGACGGCGAGGTTCTTGGAGCCCGGTCCGAAGTCGTAGCCCCAGATCCGGTCGTAGATCGTCGAGTGGTCGAGCACGATGCCCGCGTTCCGCACGAGCAGCTCCAGCAGCTCGAACTCGGTGCGCGTCAGCTCCAGCTCCCGCCCGCCCCGCCACACCCGGCGCGCCTGCGGGTCCATCCGCAGACCGGCGGCCTCCACGTACCGCGCGGGCGCCGCCGCCTTGACGGACACGGGCGGCACGGGCTCGTCACCGGCGACCGCCCTCTCCGGCGCGGGACCGGCACCGGTGCGGCGCAGCAGGGCCCTGAGCCGGGCGAAGACCTCCTCCACGTCGAACGGCTTGACGACATAGTCGTCCGCGCCGGCGTCGAGCCCGGCGATCCGGTCGGCGGTCTCCACGAGCGCGGTGAGCATGAGGATCGGCGTCCGGTCCCCCTCGGCCCGCAGCACGCGGCACACCTGGAGCCCGTCGATCCCCGGCATCATCACATCGAGGACCAGTACGTCGGGCGGGCTCTTGTGCGCCTGCGCCAGCGCCTCGACTCCGTCGGCGACCGCGGTGACCCGGTAGCCCTCCAGAGTCAGGGCACGTTCCAGGGCATGCCGAATCGCACGGTCGTCTTCAGCAAGCAGAACGTTCTGGGCCACGCCCCCCAGTCTGCCAATGCCTCCGGCGGTTCAGCCGCTTCTTACTGGGCTCTCACCGTCACATCGCAGGTGCGGGCAGTCGCACCGCCGACACCCCGACTCGCATAGCTGCGGGCAGTCGTGCCGCTGGGGCGGCACGGGTGGGCGCAGGGGCACCCCGCCGCGCTGGGCTGCGCACCCACCCCACCCCAGCCGCACCCGACGGTCACCCCTCCCCGCGGGCCACCGCAGCCAGCTGCTCCGCGAACGGCACCACCGCGAACTCGTCCCGCACCCCCGCCCTCCCCACCCGCATCAGCCCGGCCAGCTCCCCACCGGCCCGCTCGATCCGCCCGTCCAGCCCCTCCGCCCCCCAGTCCTCGGACGCCGCGAAAACCCCGGTGGGCGCCACAACGGCCCGCAGATACGCGAACAGCGGCCGCATCGCATGCTCCAGCACCAGCGAATGCCGAGCCGTCCCCCCGGTCGCCGCGATCAGCACCGGCATCCCCACCAGCGCGTCCTTGTCGATCACATCGAAGAACGACTTGAACAACCCGCTGTACGACGCGGAGAACACCGGCGAAACGACGACCAGCCCATCCGCCCCCCGCACCGCGTCGGCAGCCGCCCGCAGCCCGGCCCCCGGAAACCCGTTCGTGAAGTTGTGCGCGATCTCCACAGCGAGCTCACGCAACTCCACGACCCGCACCTCGACATCCCCCTCGGCCTGCCGCGCCACCGCCGCCGCCAGCCGATCCCCGAGCAGCCGGGTCGAGGACGGAACGCTCAGCCCCGCCGACACCACCACGAGCTTCATGCGACGCTCACCTCCTGAGCCTCCCGAGCCTCCCGCAGGGAAGCATGCGTAGGCGCCTCCGGCACCCCCACCGGCCGCCCGTTCGCGAACTCCTTGCGCAGCACCGGCACGACCTCCTCCCCCAGCATGTCGATCTGCTCCAGCACCGTCTTCAACGGCAGCCCCGCGTGGTCCATCAGGAACAGCTGCCGCTGATAGTCACCGGCGTACTCCCGGAAGGACAGCGTCTTCTCGATCACCTGCTGCGGAGACCCCACCGTGAGCGGCGTCTGCTCCATGAAGTCCTCCAGCGACGGCCCGTGCCCGTACACCGGCGCGACATCGAAGTACGGCCGGAACTCCCGCACCGCGTCCTGCGAGTTCCGCCGCATGAAGACATGCCCGCCGAGCCCCACGATCGCCTGCTCCGCGGTCCCGTGCCCGTAGTGCGCGTAGCGCGTCCGGTACAGCTCGACCATCCGCTTGGTGTGGTCGGCCGGCCAGAAGATGTTGTTGTGGAAGAAGCCGTCCCCGTAGAAGGCCGCCTGCTCGGCGATCTCGGGCGAGCGGATCGACCCGTGCCAGACGAACGGCGGCACCCCGTCCAGCGGCCGCGGCGTCGACGTGAACCCCTGCAACGGCGTACGGAACTTCCCCTCCCAGTTCACGACGTCCTCACGCCACAGCCGGTGCAGCAGCGCGTAGTTCTCGACGGCGAGGTTGATGCCCTGGCGGATGTCCTGCCCGAACCACGGGTAGACCGGCCCGGTGTTCCCGCGGCCCATCATCAGGTCCACGCGGCCGTCCGCGAGATGCTGGAGCATCGCGAAGTCCTCGGCGATCTTCACCGGGTCGTTGGTGGTGATCAGCGTCGTCGAGGTGGAGAGGATCAGCCGCTCGGTGCGCGCGGCTATGTAGCCCAGCATGGTCGTCGGCGAGGACGGCACGAACGGCGGGTTGTGGTGCTCCCCGGTCGCGAACACGTCCAGCCCGACCTCCTCCGCCTTCAGCGCGATGGCGACCATCGCCTTGATGCGCTCACGCTCGGTCGGCGTACGCCCCGTGGTCGGGTCGGGCGTGACGTCCCCGACGCTGAAGATCCCGAACTGCATGCCCGCTCGCCCTCCGCTTAGTTGACGATTAAACTATACCGCCCAACGGTCCATCGTCCCCTCGTATTCCAACCCCCCGCCCCACCCCCGCCACGCCTCCGCCACCGTCGTCTGTCAACTCCGATACGAACTCCGGCCCCCCAGCCATCCCCGGCCGCCTGTCATGGCCGCTCCCCGCCGCGACACCCGAGGCATCGTCGACGCCGCGGAACTCCTCACCCGCGTCCATTTCCGCCGCCGCGAACCCGCCGGGCCCCTCCGCCCCTACCTGGAGCACTACCGGCTCATCGACTGGGACCTCCCCCAGCCCTATGCCTCACACGTCGTCCCGCACCCCTCGGTCAACATCGTCTTCCAGCGGTACGAGCACCAGACGCCCTTCGCCGAGCTCTCCGGCATCGGCCTGGACCTCTTCACCCGGAAACTGGAGGGAAGAGGCAGAGTCTGCGGCATCCAGTTCCCCCCGGCGGCTTCCGCCCCTTCTTCCCCGGCCACCCCCGTCTCCCACTGGACGGGCAGCCGCGTCCACCTCCCCGGCACCGACCCCGCACCGGTCCTGGACGCACCGGACGAGGACGCCCGAGTGGCCGCCCTCGACACCTACCTGCTCTCCCTCGAACCCCGCCCCGCCCCCAGGCCGACCTGGCGATGTCCCTGATCGACCGCATCCGCACCGACCGCACGATCCGCCGCGTGGCCGACTTCGCCCGGGCCGAGGGCATCTCCGTACGCCTCTTCCAGCGCCTCTTCCATGCCTTCGTCGGCGTCCCGCCGATGGGGTCCCCCTCTGGGGAGGGTGATCCTCCGCTACCGCATCCCCGAGGCCCTGGAACGCGCCGAGACCGACCGGTCCGTGGACTGGCCCGCCCTCGCCACCGACCTCGGCCACGCCGACCAGGCCCACCTCGTCCGCGACTTCACCGCAACAGTAGGGGTGCCGCCGACGACGTACGCCCACGGCACCCGCAGCTGAACGGCGGCCGAAGCCGGTCAGAAGTAGTAGCGGTCCCCGGTGTCCAGCACCAGCACCCGCTGCCGGTCGTTCCCCCGGTTGCGGTCCACCGCGTCCCCGCTCCACACCGTGTCGATCTCCAGGGTCACCTCCGCCGGCCGCCCCCGCAGCCACACCCCGAGCACCAGCTGATCACCCAGCCCGTCCGCGTCCAGCGCCCCCGTCCGGCACACCACGTCCCGCGCCCCGGTCCGCACACACCCCGCCGGCAGCGCGTGCGCCCGCTCCTCGAGCGGCACCGACCAGCGCAGCCGTACGGTCGCGTCGGCGACGGCCGAGGGCCCGTGGTTGCGCGGCGTCATCCGCACCTCGGCCCTCCCGCCCTCCAACACCGCGGACCCGTGATACGCGAGATCCGCCTCGGGCACCACGCCGGCCCGAGCGGACCCGGCCCCCATCACCAGCACCGCGGCCACCGCCACCCCGACAAGCCCCGTCCTGCGCATGCCACCCACTCCTCACTCGCCGACGCACTGACCACCGCAGTGACCACCGCACTGACCGATGTATCCCACGCACGGCGAAGGGCAGGCGCCGTCCATCAGGTGACGTCTGCGAAGCTCCCCCCATGCCGATCCTCCGCTCCGCCGCCCTCTTCGTCGTCGCCGCGCTGTTCGAGATCGGCGGCGCCTGGCTGGTGTGGCAGGGCTGGCGCGAACACCGCGGCTGGCTGTGGATCACCGGCGGCGTCCTCGCCCTGGGCGCCTACGGCTTCGTCGCCACCTTCCAGCCCGACGCCCACTTCGGCCGCGTCCTGGCCGCCTACGGCGGCATCTTCGTGGCCGGCTCGATCCTCTGGGGCACCGTCGCCGACGGCTACCGCCCGGACCGCTGGGACGTAACAGGCGCCCTGATCTGCCTGACAGGCATGGCGGTGATCATGTGGGCACCGAGGGGCGATGTGTGACAAGGGTGAGCGTCCCGGCCCAAGGGGCGCGGGGCTGTGTTCGATATGCGGCTCCGCCGCGTGGGCGCGAGAACCCCCACAACCCGCACCCGCCCATCACCCCGAAGGCCACCCACCTCCGAGGGCGCCTATCCTGACCTGAACCCGAACACCCAGCCGAGGAGCCCCATGCCCCCCGCCTCGCGCATCGCGATCGTCACCGGCGCCAGCAGCGGCATCGGCGCCGCCACGGCCAAGCACCTCGCCACCGCCGGCTACCGAGTCGTCGTCACCGCCCGCCGAGCGGACCGCGTCGAGGCCCTGGCCAAGGAGATCAACGAGGCCGGCGGCTCCGCGACGGCATACCGCCTGGACGTGACGGACCGAGCCGCCGTGGACGAGTTCGCCACCGCCTTCAGGACGATCGGCGTCCTGGTCAACAACGCGGGCGGCGCGCTCGGCGCCGACCCGGTCGCCACCGGCGACCCGGACGACTGGCGCACGATGTACGAGACCAACGTCATCGGCACCCTCAACCTCACCCAGGCCCTGCTGCCCAAGCTGGAGGCGAGCGGCGACGGCACGGTGGTCGTCGTCTCCTCCACGGCCGGCCACGGGACGTACGAGGGCGGCGCGGGCTACGTCGCCGCCAAGCACGGCGCCCACGTCCTCGCCGAGACGCTGCGCCTGGAGATCGTCGGCAAGCCGGTCCGCGTGATCGAGATCGCCCCCGGCATGGTCAAGACCGACGAGTTCGCCCTCACCCGCTTCGGCGGCGACCGGGAGAAGGCCGAGAAGGTCTACCAGGGCGTGGCCGAGCCCCTCACCGCCGACGACGTGGCGGAGACGATCACCTGGGCGGTCACCCGCCCCAGCCACGTCAACGTCGACCTGCTGGTCCTGCGCCCCCGCGCACAGGCGTCGAACACCAAGGTCCACAGGGAGCTGTGATGACGGAGCGGACCCCGGAAGACACCTCGGCGGAGAAACGCCGCCTGGCCGAGGAGACCAAGAACGAACGCCAGGTCTGGTACTTCTTGGCGTACTTCCTCTTCGGCATCCACATCGTGGCGTTCGTCATGATCTACGCGGTCCGCCACGGCCACTGACCCCCAGCGGGGACACTCGGACACCGTGGACAGACACATACCCTTCGAGGCCCTGCACAACTTCCGTGACCTGGGCGGCTACCGCACGGCGGACGGCCGCCACCGCGTCCGCCCGGGCCTCCTGTACCGCTCGGACTCCCTGGGCAAGCTGCGGCAGGGCACACCGGACTGGACCCGCTTCCTGTCCCTGGGCGTCGGCACGGTCATCGACCTGCGCTACCCGTGGGAGATCGAGGGCAGGGGCCGCGTCCCCGACTCGGAGACCTTCGCCTACCACAACCTGAGCATCGAACACCGCCCCTACAACCAGGCGGCGCTCACCCCCGACGTCGACCCGGGCCCGTACCTCTCGGACCGCTTCATGGAGGTCGCCGAGGACGGCAAGAAGGAGATCCGCACGGCCCTGCGGCTGATCGCCGACGCCCGCGCCCCCGTCGCCTTCCACTGCGCCTCCGGCAAGGACCGCACCGGCGAACTGGCCGCCCTGCTCCTCACCCTCCTCGGCGTGGACGAGGCCACCGTCACCGAGGACTTCACCCTCACCGGACTGGCCCGCCCGGCCCTCCTCGCGGAGTGGTCGACCCGCAACAACGGCCGCGTCCCCGCCTGGCCCTCCTTCGCGAGCACCCCCGCCTCGGTCATGCGCCTGTTCCTCGCGGCGATGAGGTCCCGCCACGGCTCCGTCGACGACTACGTCACCCAGACCCTGGGCCTGGACACGACCGCCCTGAAGCAGACCCTGCGCGCCACCTACCTGGAGCCGCTCCCCACCAGCTGGCCGGACCTGACATACCGCCAGGCGACCCCCGCCGACGCCCCCACCCTGGTCCGCCTCCGCGACAGCGCGGCCCTCTGGCAGCAGGCCCGCGGCATCACCCAGTGGCGGCCCGGAGAGAAGGACGAGGCCCACTTCCGCCACCGCATGCGGGAGGGCGAGGTCTGGCTGGCCCACACCGGCGACCACCTGGCCGGCGCCTACGAGCTCTGGTGGGACGACCCGGCGGCCTGGGGCCCCCGCCCCGCCGACGCGGGCTACGTCCACCGCCTGATGACCACCCCCCACACGGCCCCACCCGGCACGGGCCGCGACCTCCTCACCCACGCCGAGTCCCGCATCGCGGCAACGGGCCGCCCGTACAGCCGCCTGGACTGCCTCTCCTCCAACCCCCGCCTGCGCACGTACTACGAGTCGGCGGGCTACACGGTCGTAGGAGAACAGCGAGCCAAGACGGACGGCACGGGCAGCCCGTACGCGGTGACCCTCATGGAGAGGCGCCTGGGGGACTGACCGCCGAGGACGGCTCAGCCCTTCACACACACCACCTGCTTGAGCTTCGCCACCACCTGGACGAGGTCCCGCTGCTGGTCGATGACCTGCTCGATCGGCTTGTAGGCGCCCGGGATCTCGTCCACCACACCGGAGTCCTTACGGCACTCCACACCCCGCGTCTGCTCCTCCAGGTCCTTCGTCGAGAAGCGCCGCTTGGCGGCGTTGCGGCTCATCCGCCGACCGGCGCCGTGCGAGGCGGAGTTGAAGGACTTCTCGTTGCCGAGGCCCTTCACGATGTACGAACCCGTGCCCATCGAGCCGGGGATGATCCCGTACTCGCCGGAGCCGGCCCGGATCGCGCCCTTGCGGGTGACCAGCAGATCCATGCCGTCGTACCGCTCCTCCGCCACATAGTTGTGGTGGCAGGAGATCTCCGGCTCGAAGGCCGGCTTGGCCTTCTTGAACTCCTTGCGGATCACGTCCTTCAGAAGCGCCATCATGAGCGTGCGGTTGTACTTGGCGTACTCCTGCGCCCAGAACAGGTCGTTGCGGTACGCCGCCATCTGCGGGGTCTGCGCGATGAAGACGGCGAGGTCGCGGTCGACCAGGCCCTGGTTGTGCGGGAGCTTCTGGGCTATGCCGATGTGGTGCTCGGCGAGTTCCTTGCCGATGTTCCGGGAGCCGGAGTGGAGCATGAGCCACACAGAGCCGGTCTCGTCCGTGCAGACCTCCACGAAGTGGTTGCCCGACCCGAGCGTGCCCATCTGCTTCGTCGCCCGCTCCTGACGGAACTTCACCGCCTCCGCGACCCCGTCGAACCGCCCCCAGAAGTCGTCCCACCCGGCGGTCGCGAGCCCGTGGAACCGCCCCGGGTCGACGGGGTCGTCATGCATCCCCCGCCCCACCGGAATGACCTGCTCGATCTTCGACCGCAGCCGCGACAGATCCCCCGGAAGGTCGTTCGCCGTGAGCGACGTCCGGACGGCGGACATACCGCACCCGATGTCCACCCCGACCGCCGCCGGGCACACCGCCCCCTGCATCGCGATGACGGACCCGACGGTCGCGCCCTTGCCGTAGTGGACGTCGGGCATGACCGCGAGGCCCTTGATCCAGGGCAGAGTCGCGACGTTCTGGAGCTGCTGCATCGCCGAGCCCTCGACCGACGCGGGATCGGTCCACATACGGATCGGCACCTTGGCGCCCGGCATCTCGACGTACGACATATCGCCCTCATTCCCCCGGAATCAATACAAAAGACTTAGTTCGCAAAACCGGCGCCAAGGTCGACGAAAAGGACAACGGACCGGCATCCACGGCGTTGCGTGCGATACACATTGTCTGCTGGGCGCACCCCCGCCCGGCAAGGCAATTAACCCCAGCCGACCCCGTCGAGAGGAACCGCACCGTGCAGCGGAAGGTCCACGTACCCGGTGTCGCCGCCCTCCTCGCGGTGGTCCTCGCCGGCTGCACGGGCAGCTCGGACGACGGCGGCCCGACCGACGACTCCAACCCCGGGGTGCCCGGCACCGCCACCGCCCCCGCCGAACCCGGCCGGTACGACACCCTCCCCGAGCCCTGCCGAGCCGTCGGCCGGGGCACCCTCGACGCCCTCCTGCCCGGCATCAAGCAGCTCACCGACAAGACCCAGCGCGACGCGGCCTACGCCGGCAGTCCGACCCTCACCTTCGACACCGACCGCAAGGTCGGCTGCCGTTGGAAGGTCGAGTCGACCACCGCCACCGACCACCTCTCCGTCGACCTCGAACGCGTCGTCTCCTTCGACACCGCCGTCAGCGACGACACCCAGGCCGAGGAGCTCTTCGCCGGGCAGCAGAGCGCCGCCCACCTCCCCGAACCCACCCCGACTCAGCAGGAGACGACGACCGGGACCGCGTCCGCGACCGCGAGCCCGACGGACACCGCCGGCCCTTCCCCCGCCGCCTCCGCCGCCGCGGCCACCGCCACCGCCACCGCGTCCGAGACGCCCGCCGACCTCCAGCCCCGCATCCTCGACGACCTCGGCGACGAGGCGTTCCTCAACGACGTCCTCAGCAGCTCCGGTTCGACCGCCAAGCGGCGGGTGATCACTGTGGCGTTCCGCACGTCCAACGTCATCGTGACCATCCAGTACGAGGAGCAGCCGACGACCATCGGCACCGTCCCGGACAGCAAGGAAATGCAGGACAGGGCCCGGAAACTGGCCTCCCAGCTGGCCGACTCGCTCGCCGGTTAGCGCGCCCGGTCATCCGCCGTCAAAGCACGGCAACCGCAACCGCGTGGCTTCCTCACCGCGTACCGTGGCCCCTCGGACCCGATCCGACCGCAGGATCCACGAGCGTCATGAGTGAAGGAACCATGCAGCGACGAGCCCAGCGAGACGACCAGCGAGCGAAGCACGACGGAGAGGTGAGGGACGCGCGCCGCACAGGCCGCACGCACCGCGTCCTCGCCGCCGCGACCGCCCTCCCCGTACTCCTGCTGGCCTCCGCCTGCTCCTCCGACTCGGACTCCGGCTCCGACGCCAAGCAGGACACGAGCGCCTCGGCGAGCGCGTCCGCGTCCGCCTCCGCGAGCCCCTCCCCGACCGTCCAGGCGGCCGCGTACCGGTCGCTGCCCAAAGCCTGCGCGGTACTGCCGAAGAAGACCCTGACGGAACTGGTCCCCAAGGCCGACTCCGCCGGCAAGGCGGGCGCCTCGGACGAGCCGGCCGACCGGGCCAGTTGCTCCTGGGACAGTCTCACCAACAACGGCGTCAAGGGCTCCCAGTACCGCTGGCTGAACATCTCCCTCCTCCGCTTCGAGTCCGACGTGACCCGCGGCTCCGGCGACGAACTCGCCCAGGAGTACTACGAGAGCCAGGTCAAGGGCGCCCAGACGGTGTCCGGCGCCAAGAACACCAAGTCGGCCGTCCTCACCGGCACCGGCGACCAGGCGACGTCCGTGCGGTACGACCTGAAGAAGAAGGAAGGCGACTTCAGGCAGCAGACGGTCGTGGTGCGCGTCGAGAACGTCGTCATCACCCTCGACTACAACGGCGCCGGCCTCGCCGGCGACAAGACGCCGGACGCCGATCCGCTGGTGAAGGCGGCCCAGAAGGCGGCCAAGGAGGCGGTGGCCTCGATCCGCGCGACCAACACCGCGGACGCTGCGGCCACCCCGGCACCAACCACCACCAACCCGTCCACCACCACCCCTTCTCCCTCCCCCTCCGGCAAGAGCTGACAGTCCGGCAACACGTTCGCCGTACACATGTGCCACCCTGTTGCGCGCAAGAACACGCAATGGGAGGGGAGTACGAGTGGCCGCGCCACTGCAGCTGACTCGGATGCACCGCGTTCTCATCGGCGTGGTCGTGGCCGGCGCCGTGATCATCGCCGGCATCGGCTTCGCGGGTTCGTACGCGGCCGTCCGGGAACTGGCCGTCAAGAAGGGCTTCGGGAACTTCTCCTACGTCTTCCCGATCGGCATCGACGCGGGCATCTGCGTCCTCCTCGCCCTGGACCTGCTTCTCACCTGGATCCGGATCCCGTTCCCCCTGCTCCGTCAGACGGCCTGGCTCCTGACGGCCGCGACGATCGCCTTCAACGGCGCGGCCGCCTGGCCGGACCCGCTGGGCGTCGGGATGCACGCGGTGATCCCGGTGCTGTTCGTGGTCTCGGTCGAGGCCGCCCGCCACGCGATCGGCCGGATCGCGGACATCACGGCCGACAAGCACATGGAGGGAGTCCGCCTCACCCGCTGGCTCCTCTCCCCCGTCCCCACCTTCCTCCTCTGGCGCCGCATGAAGCTCTGGGAGCTCCGCTCCTACGACCAGGTCATCAAGCTGGAGCAGGAACGTCTCGTCTACCAGGCCCGCCTCCGCTCCCGCTTCGGCCGAGCCTGGCGCCGCAAGGCCCCGGTCGAGTCCCTGATGCCCCTACGCCTGGCCAAGTACGGCGTCCCCTTGGCGGACACGGCCCCCGCAGGCTTGGCAGCAGCAGGCATAGAACCGGCCGTGCTCCCCCCGGCCGCGGCACCGGCACCGCAGCAGGAACTGCCACCAGCGCCGGTAGCTGCGGGCAGTCGTGCCGCGGAGGCCGCCGACGTACGCACCGTAGCTGCGGGCAGTCGTGCCGCTGGGGCGGCACGGGTGGGCGCAGCGGCACCTCCCAGCGAGCAGCGCCAAAACCCCACCCCGGAACCCGAGCCCAGCCCCTGGTTCAAAGCCCCCCACGAGGTCGAGTACCAGGGCGGCTACGACCCCAACTACGACCCGGACGCCCAGTACGCCCAGTGGTACGCGGAACAGCAGCACGCCGAGGAGTACGCGGACCAGTACCTGGAAGAGCCACCCCTGGAGGAACCCACCCCGGAGGAGACAGGCACCTTCCCCATCCCGGTGGGCCCGAACCGCACCCGAGAACTCGGCGAGGGCGGCGGCGCCCCCGAGCCGGACGAAGAAGCCCTGTACACGGTCTTCAAACAGTCGATAGACGGCAGCGGCTACCCCACCCCACGCGAGTTCAGCTACAACGTCGAGGCGACGTACGGCGTCCCTCTCATCGACGCCGAAGCCAAGCGCATGGTGATGCGCTTCCAGAACCGCCACACGGCAGAACTGGAAGACGACCACATCGCGTAAGGACAGGAAACGAAAAGGGGCCCTCCGACGAGGGCCCCTTGCCGCTTACTCCCCGAGCAGGGCCCGCACCCGCTCCTGCCCCACCGCCAACAGCAGCGTAGGCAGCCGAGGCCCCGTGTCCCGCCCGACCAGCAGGTGGTACAGCAGCGCGAAGAACGAACGCTGAGCCGTCTTGATCTCGGCCGGCAACTCCTTCGGCGTCGCGTCGGCGGAGAACCCGGCCTGCACCTTGGGCACGCCGTACACGAGGTGCGTCAGCCCGTCCAGCGACCAGTGCGACTCCAGCCCGTCGAGCAGCAGCCGCACCGACTGCTGGGACGCCTCGTCGAGCGACTTCAGCAGCTCCGCGTCGGGCTCGTCCCGCACGATGGTCCGCTGGTCGGCGGGCACGTGCGTGTTGATCCACGCCTCAGCCTTGTCGTACCGCGGCCGCGCCTCGTCCAGTGAGCCCAGCGGGTTCTCCGGGTCCAGCTCGGAGAGGATCCGCAGCGCCTGGTCCTGGTGCCCGGCGGTGATGTCGGCGACGGACGCGAGGGTCCGGTACGGCAGCGGCCGGACCGTGCGCGGCAGCTCACCGGCGGCGGTCCGCACGGCACGCGAGTGCGCGGCGACATCGGCGGGCAGCGCAGACCCGTCGGCGACCTTGGCGTCGAGCTTGTCCCACTCGTCGTAGAGCCGCTGGATCTCCTGGTCGAAGGCGATCTTGAAGGACTGGTTGGGCCGGCGCCGGGCGTACAGCCAGCGCAGGAGCTGCGGCTCCATGATCTGCAGCGCGTCGGCGGGGGTCGGCACCCCGCCCTTCGACGAGGACATCTTCGCCATGCCGCTGATGCCCACGAAGGCGTACATGGGCCCGATGGGTTGCTTGCCGCCGAAGATCCCGACGATCTGCCCGCCGACCTGGAACGAGGACCCGGGCGAGGAGTGGTCGACACCGCTGGGCTCGAACACGACGCCCTCGTACGCCCACCGCATGGGCCAGTCGACCTTCCAGACCAGCTTGCCGCGGTTGAACTCGTTGAGCCGGACCGTCTCGGAGAAGCCGCACTCGGTGCAGGCGTACGTCAGCTCGGTGGTGTCGTCGTCGTAGGACGTGACGGTCGTGAGGTCCTTCTCGCAGTTGCCGCAGTACGGCTTGTACGGGAAGTACCCGGCGGCACCGGAGGACCCGTCGTCCTCGGCGGCCGCGCCGGATCCCTCGGCGGCCTCCAGCTCGGCCTCGTCGACCGGCTTCTGCGACTGCTTCTGCTTCGCCGGGGCCTTCTTGGTCCGGTACTGGTCGAGCACGGCGTCGATGTCGCCGCGGTGCCGCATCGCGTGCAGGATCTGCTCGCGGTAGACCCCGGAGGTGTACTGCTCGGTCTGGCTGATCCCGTCGAACTCGACGCCCAGTTCGGCCAGCGACTCGATCATCCCGGCCTTGAAGTGCTCGGCCCAGTTCGGGTACGGCGACCCGGCGGGCGCGGGCACGGAGGTGAGGGGCTTGCCGATGTGCTGGGCGTGGGACTCGTCGGACACGCCGGGGATGCCCTTGGGCACCTTGCGGTAGCGGTCGTAGTCGTCCCAGGAGATCAGATGGCGCACCTGGTACCCGCGCCGGCGGATCTCGTCGGCGACGAGGTGCGGGGTCATGACCTCGCGGAGGTTCCCCAGGTGGATCGGCCCGGAGGGGGACAGACCCGACGCGACGACGACCGGTTTGCCCGGGGCCCGACGCTCCGACTCCTCGATGACCTCATCCGCGAAACGGGAGACCCAGTCGGTGGTCTCGGTGCTCTGAGCCACGATCGGCACGTCCTCTTGATCTGAGCTGGCATGGTCGATTGACCTCTCCATACTCCCAGACGCCCGTGCGACCGGAAAAACGGCTTTACCTCGCATGGGATACTGGCCGGGTCTATCCATCCCCACGAGGAGAACGGCACCCACTCCTATGGCCTCGGTCACGTCCCTCAGCGACTCCGTCCAGCAGCATCTCGCGTCCGCCCTCTCGGCCACTCTGCCGGAGGCCGCCGACGCGGACCCGCTGCTGCGACGAAGCGACCGGGCCGACTACCAGGCCAACGGCGTCCTGGCGCTGGCGAAGAAGGCCAAGGCGAACCCGCGTGAGCTGGCGACGCAGGTGGTGTCCCAGGTCGTCACCGGCGATGTGATCAAGGAGGTCGAGGTCTCGGGCCCCGGCTTCCTGAACATCACCCTCACCGACAAGGCGATCACGCAGAACCTGGCGGCCCGCTACACGGACGCCACCGACCGCCTGGGCGTGCCGTACTCCACCGCCCCCGGCACCACGGTGATCGACTACGCCCAGCCGAACGTGGCGAAGGAGATGCACGTCGGCCACCTCCGCTCGGCGGTGATCGGCGACGCCCTGCGCGGCATGCTCGACTTCACCGGCGAGAAGACGATCGGCCGACACCACATCGGCGACTGGGGCACCCAGTTCGGCATGCTCATCCAGTACCTGCTGGAGCACCCCGGCGAGCTGGCACCGGCCTCGGAGGTCGACGGCGAGCAGGCCATGTCGAACCTGAACCGGGTGTACAAGGCGTCCCGCGTGCTGTTCGACTCCGACGAGGAGTTCAAGGAGCGGGCCCGCAAGCGGGTGGTCGCGCTCCAGTCCGGCGACAAGGAGACGCTCGACCTCTGGCAGCAGTTCGTCGACGAGTCGAAGGTCTACTTCTACTCGGTCTTCGAGAAGCTCGACATGGAGATCCGCGACGAGGAGATCGTCGGCGAGTCGGCGTACAACGAGGGCATGCCCGAGACCGCCCGCCTCCTGGAGGAGATGGGCGTCGCGGAGCGCTCCGAGGGCGCGCTGGTGGTGTTCTTCGACGACATCCGCGGCAAGGACGACGAGCGGGTCCCGCTGATCGTGCAGAAGGCCGACGGCGGCTTCGGCTACGCCGCCTCCGACCTGACCGCGATCCGTGACCGCGTCTTCGGCCTGCACGCGACGACGCTGCTGTACGTCGTGGACGTCCGCCAGTCGCTGCACT
This sequence comes from Streptomyces sp. NPDC018693, assembly GCF_044391385.1. NCBI lineage: Bacteria > Bacillati > Actinomycetota > Actinomycetes > Kitasatosporales > Streptomycetaceae > Streptomyces > Streptomyces sp. NPDC018693. The sequence continues at coordinate 35,343 of NZ_JBIRZZ010000026.1, forward strand.
TCCGGATGGCCTTCGAGACGGCCCGCCGCGCCGGCTGGCTGAACGACGACGTCACCGCGCACAACATGGGCTACGGCACGGTGCTCGGCGCGGACGGCAAGCCGTTCAAGACGCGTGAGGGCGAGACCGTACGCCTGGAGGACCTGCTGGACGAGGCCGTGCAGCGGGCCGCCGAGGTCGTCCGGGAGAAGGCCCGCGACCTCACCGAGGACGAGATCCAGGAGCGGGCCGCCCAGGTCGGCATCGGCGCCGTGAAGTACGCCGACCTGTCGACGTCGCCCAGCCGCGACTACAAGTTCGACCTCGACCAGATGGTCTCCCTCAACGGCGAGACGTCCGTGTACCTCCAGTACGCGTACGCCCGTATCCAGTCGATCCTGCGCAAGGCCGGGGACGTACGGCCGTCCGCGCACCCGGAGCTCGAACTGCACCCGGCGGAGCGGGCGTTGGGCCTGCACCTGGACGCGTTCGGCGACACGGTCTTCGAGGCGGCCGCGGAGTACGCGCCGCACAAGCTGGCGGCGTACCTGTACCAGTTGGCGACGCTGTACACGTCGTTCTACGACAAGTGCCCGGTCCTCAAGGCCGACACCCCGGCCCAGGTCGAGAACCGCCTCTTCCTGTGCGACATGACGGCCCGCACCCTCACCAAGGGCATGGGCCTGCTGGGCATCAGGACCCCCGAGAAGCTCTGACCGAGCTCCCGACCACAGAGCAGCCCCGCCGGAAGCGATGTCCGGCGGGGCTGTCGTCTGTCAGAGGCTGAGGCATGGTCCACGCCTGCCCGCGCTTCAGATGTCGCGCAGGTCGTCCAAGTCGTCACCGACGCGCGCGCTGTCCTCGGCGTACCGAGTCATCGCGTCTCGCAACAATTGATCTCTCCCATCGGCGCACCCGAACTCGCACCACGCGATCTTCCCGAGCTCCCGCTCCCGCACCCCCCAGTCGTCACTGAGCGCGGCCACCAGCAGCAGCCCGCGCCCGCCCTCGTCCCGCCGGTCGACAATGCGGGGCTCGCCGGGACCGCTGTCGTGCACCTCGACATGCAGTACGCGTCCGTCGTAGCGGAGGAAGAGCAGGAACTGCCTGCCGGGCGGTACGCCGTGCAGCAGGGCGTTGGTCGCCAGTTCGCTGACGCAGAGCAGTACGTCACCGGCCCGCTCCCACTCCGCGAGCCCCCACCACCGCAGCGCCTCGACGGCGAACCGCCGGGCGCCCGGCACTGACCTGCGGTCCCGTCGGAAGAACTTCTGCCTCAGCGGCTGGACTTGGATCGTCTCGTTCACGGGACGTGAGTTACGCAGAGTTACTATCGCGGTGCAGTCGGTAAACCCGTACGATCCTGAGAGCGCGGTCGACTACATCGAGTCGCGGGCCTGCGGTGAGGCTGTCGTGCTGCTCGATGTCGGCGGGTACTTCGCGCCGACACTCGACGCCCTGTGCGAGCGGTTCTCGGGTCGCGTCCTGGGCGTGGTCGAGGACACGGAGAACGGGCACAAGCGGTACGCGAGCGCCGAGAAATTGCCCTGCCCCGTCGTCTCCGTCGCCCGCTCCCCGTTGAAGGACCCCGAAGACTTCCTCGTGGGTCAGTCGGTCGTGTTCTCGACCGAGGCGCTGATGCGGGGCCGCGGTGACATCCTGCACGGTCGCCCGGCCCTCGTGATCGGCTTCGGCAAGCTCGGGTCGAGCATCGCCCGCCTGCTGCACGCCAAGGGCATACAGGTCACCGTCTACGACGTGGACCCCGTCCGTCGCACACAGGCGCTCTCGCAGGGCTTCACCGTCGCCAGGGATCGCGACGCCGCTCTACCCGGCGCCGGTCTGATCCTGTGCGCGACCGGTGCCGTGTCGCTGCGGGGCGAAGACTTCTCGGCCCTGCGGAACGGGGCCTACGTCGCCACGGTCACCAGCAGCGAGGATGAACTCGACCTGGCCGGACTCCCCGCCGTGTACCAGCGGACCCCGAACGGGGAGCACGTCACCCGGTACCAGACGACCGGGCACTTGTCGGCGCACCCGCCGTCGTGGCTGAGCGACTTCCTCGGCGACGACGCGGTGCCCCAAGGGGTACGGGACTTCGTGGGCTGAGCCGGCCGAGTCCGGGCACGCCCACTAAAACGGCGGCTCGTCAACTGATCCCCGTTTGTCGTGCGAATTGTGATCCTTCCCTCGCCCGTCGGAGGGGAGTGGATCGGTAGGGGGTTCCATCAACATGCGCCCTTGCTCCCAAGACGCCAACGCCTCGGAGGCCAAACTTCTATGCCGTTCGCTGGAGCTTTGCGCTAGAACGTTCTCCATCAAAGGAGTCAACCTCCTGCGGTGCATCGCCAATGCCGGGGACTCCAGAAATCGAACGGCCGCAACAAGAGCCGCCTCAACCACTCTCGGATCAGAGTCATCAAAGTAGGAGGCGACGCCCGGAAAAGCTTCCGGGTAAATACTCCTGATGTTCAGGAAATCGGGAAATGGCTCGGTCGGCGAATATTCCCCCCACTCTCGAATGCGCTGCTCCTGCTCAATGCTGACATCGAAGGCCACGTCGGCCAGCCATGAAAGGAGCTTGCCTCGAAGTGGGAATTTTTCCCCATCCCATGAAGGAGTGAGTGCGGCTCGACTTTCGCGGTCGCCCAAAAGTGCGGCGACATACCTGAAAGCCGGCGCGGTCGCAGAGTAGACGACTCCGTCGTTGAGGAGAGCGTCATACAGGTGGTTGAGTGAACTCGTTACCTTGGAAAAGTCACCCGACGCCAAGTCGCGCAACTTGGTCGGAGTAACCGGGAAGGCAGACCCGTCGGCATTCTCGAGCTCAGCCCAGTCGGTGAGATCGATAATCGCGCATGGATTCAACTTATCGCCGTTCATGTCTATAAGGCCAGCATAGTGGCCTGCAGGAAAGCAGCCAAGGCGCGGCAACTGGGCCGCGCCCTGGCGAATGCATCAGAAGGGTACCTCACTGAAAACTTGCCCGCGCTGAGATCGAACCGCTAGCGATGAGCTCCCCGGCAACATTCCTGCCACGTTTGGCGTGCAGAAACCGCATGGCCCGCCAGGCTTTGAAACCATCAGTCGGCCAGTCAAACCCTCGGATCCCGACTGTTTGGCCAGAATCCTCATGATAGTGGCCGCCTGAACCTCGACATGCGAGCCAAAGAACTTACCGCCGCCGGGGCTCGCCGCAGCAGGAATCTCGCCCATGTTGGCTCTGATCAACGGATGGAGCCGATCGGAAGCCAGGTCAAACTCTCCGTGCCCCTGAACCCAGAGGTACCCGCCGGTAGCAACGTCCGGCCTGCTGGAATATGCAGCGTTCTCCGATGCTCTGGCATGCGCCCGTTCATCCGCAGTGGAGCAGTTGTGAACGAGTGCTGAGGTCCCGCCTGCGACCACATAGTACGTGTGGATGTCGCCGACAGTGAGGTTGTGGACGGTCGCGCCGGGGCTCGTCCACCGCTCCACTGCGGTGATCTGGACGTAGGTGCCTGCGCTGGTCTGGAGCCACTGGCCGGACTTCAGGTCGGTGGCGTCGATCCATTCGCCGAGTTCGGGGACCCAGAAGGGGTGGCCGTCGGTCGCGGTGACCTGGGCGGTCTTGGTGCCCTTGTCGCCGTCGGTGTCGATGGTGACCTTGACCAGGTGCTTCAGGCCCTCACCCTTGATCTCGGCGGTGACCGTCTCGATCCGGGTCTCGCCGGTCTTCGGGTCGGTGGTGACGACCTTGTCGCCAGCCTTGACCTTCTCGATCGGCTTGGTGGTGCCGTCGGCCATCAGGACCTTGGTACCGGGCACGAAGCTGTTGTTGATCGGGCATGAACCCCCGCCACCGTCGGCCTTGCCGGAGCCTCCGCCCCCGCTGGAACCGCCGCTGCTCTTGGAGGAGCCACCGGAGCTGCCGCCCGGCTTGGAGCCGCCGCCCTTGCTGCCGCCTGAGGAACCCTTGCCGGCGGAGGACGCCTTCGGGGCTGCCTTGGCCTGGGCCTGCTTCTGGACGGGGTTGCCGGTTTTCTTGGTCTTCTGGGCCGCCTGGTCGGCGATTCTCTTCGCTTGCTCGGCGGCCTTCTTCTTCGCTCTCTGAGCGGCCTCCTTCTTGGCCTTCTCGATCGCCGCCTTCTTGGCAGCCAGCGCCGCAGCCTGGGCGGCCTTGGCCCTCTTCAGGACACTCTCGGCCGCCTTCTTCGCCTTGTTGAATGCCTGGACCGCGCTGATGGTGCGCTTGACCGCCTTGACCACCTTCGGGATCTTGGCGATCTTCGTCCACGGAATCGCGTCCACGACGATGCTCACACAGGACCACATGTCACCGCCGAAGCACGCCATCGCGTCGTTGATGCCGATGAAGTCCTTGAGCGTCTCCCAGGCCACGGCCAGGATCACCGAGGTCAAGGACCTGTTCATGGTGGCCTGTGCCTGCGCGACCTGCGCGGCGTTCAGCCCCGCGCCTCTCAGTGCCGCGTCCTTCTCGGAGGCGGTCAGCGAGATGGCCAGACCCGACGGGTCCGACATCGTCACCGGGTTGTTGTGCGCGTAGGCGTACCCATTCGACTGCAACGGGTCGTTCAGATCGACGACCGGGTCGACCGACAGGAAGCGTCCGACCACCGGGTCGTACAGCCGCGCGCCCAGCGGCACGAAGCCCGAGGCGTCGTCACGGGTGGCGCCCAGGAACCCGGTGTGGCTCTGGACGTTGACGCCGACCGTGTCCGTGCCGCGCTGGTTGCCGAACGGGTCCTGCTTGCGGATCCGGACCGGGTTGCCGTCTCTGAGCGCGACCTCCGCGAACGTGCTGCCCTGGTGGTCGCCGGCGAGGGCGACCAGTTGGTCGGCGCCGTTGCCGTAGGCGTAACGCATGACCGCGCCGCCGGGGGCGGAGTAGGTGCGCTGGGTGTTGACCAGCACACCGCCCGCCTGCACGGTGACCTCGGCCTCACCCAGGTAGAGCGTGGCCTGCTTGCCCTTGATCGTCAGCAGTCGCGAGCCGTCGGGGCCGTAGATGTGACGGGTGTCGTTCTGCGCCGCCCACCGCTGCTCGGCCTTGGTGGCGTCACAGGTGGCCAGCACGATCGGAGTCGAGTTCGCCGAGTTGGCACCCTCGACCGCCAGGCACAGACCCGAGGCGACGTGGGTCAGCTGGCCGGAGGCGTTGCGCTTGAGCTCCTGCGCCGCCGTGCCGTCACACTTCTGCAGCTGGACCGCCGATCCGGCCGTGTTTCCGGTCGGCTGAGCACACCAGGTGTCGTAGACGTTCAGCGTGCCCAGGTCGGGGTCGGTCTGCGTCGCGCCCGGCGTGGTAGAGAAACGCCAGCTCTGGGCCGGGGAGGTGTTGCAGGCGTACAGCTGGATCTTCCGGCCCGCGGTCGTCAGACCGCCGGAGAGGTCCAGACACTTGTCGGCCAGGCCCACGTACGGCGTCTTGCCTCCGGCGCCCGCGCCCTTGATCCGGTCGACCTGGCCGTCGTAGGTCCAGGTCAGCTCCTGCTTGTCACCGTTCTCCAACGAGGTGATCGACTTGGTCTCACCGGTCAGCTCGTACAGCCGCTCGGCCTCCGCGGTGACCTGCGCCCCGGCCGGGGTCGTGTAGGTCTTGGACACCTTGGCCAGCGTGTGCGGCTGGGTGCCGTCGGCCTTGCCGTAGGAGTAGGTCGTCACGGCATCCTTCGCCGTGGCGCCGGCGAGGTCCTTCTCCGTCAGCTTCGTGCGGTTGCCCAGCAGGTCGTACTCGTACTCCTGCCAGTAGCCGGACTTGTCTCCACCGGCGGCGACGTTCAGGGTGCCGTCGCTCCTCACCGGGCCGGTGCACGAGGACTGGTCCTCGGACGTCCACGCCTTCTTCAGCTGGCCCAGCGGGTCGTAGGTGAAGCACTGGCGCTCCGCGATACCGGTCGAGTGCTCCCGGATCGAGGTGACGTTGCCGGCCGGGTCGTAGGTGTAGCTCCGGTTGGAGACCAGGTGCCCGCCGACCACGGAGGTGTCGCCGGTCTGCTCGCGGTAGACCGCCTGTTCCTTCAGCTCACCGCTGGACTCGTCGTACAGGGCCTGGGTCCACACCCGGTACGGCTGGGCGCCCAGGGTGGAACGCAGGACCTGGCCGTAGACGTCGTAGGTGGTCTCCGAGCCGTACCAGTCCTTGCCGGAGAGGGAGAGCGGCTTGCCGTCCTCGTTGTAGCGGACGACGAGCTTCTCGGCGTCGAACCTGCCGACCGCCGGGAGCGACGCCGACTCCAGCATCCCCTGGTCGTTGTACTCGTAGCGGTAGGTGTACGACGTCTGGAGGCCCCACGTGCTCGCCAGCGTGGCCGGCAGCGTCAGCGTGGTCGAGGTCGGGTCGTAGTCCTTCGTGTAGCCGTCGACCTGCTGGGTGTATGCCTCACCGTCGGTGTAGCGGATGGCGCTGGCCGGCATGCCCTTGCCGCCGGGGACGGTGTCGTAGCTGAACTTCGACAGCAGCGTCCCGGTGGAGCTGTTCAGGCGCTGCTCGGTCGGGCGCGACAGGATGTCGTAGCCGTTCCAGACCGTGACGCCGCGGGCGTTGGTCGTGGTCAGCGGACGGTCACGATCGTCGTACGACGTCTGCGTCGTGCCCGAGTCGGGATCGGTGGCCGTGAGCTGACGACCGCGGTGGTCGTACGTCCACGTCCACGGGTGCGCGGTGTCGGTGGAGCTGGTCGCCTTCACCAGCCGGCCGCGGTCGCTGTAGGTGTACCGCGTCGACGTGAACCCGCCCGGCGCCGCAGGGTTGAAGGTGTCGGTGCGGACGGTGCGGCCGAGGGCGTCGGTGTAGACGCGGTAGGAGGAGGCGCCGGTCGGGTGGATGACCTTCGACCAGTCCTCGCCGTACTCGTACCGGGTGGCCCGCTCCGGGACCTCCTGCGAACTCGACTCGCCCGTCAGCGGGTCCTTGACCTTCAGGACCGGCGTCTCCTGCACCACGCGGCCCAGGCCGTCGTAGGTGTAGCGGGTGATGTTGGGGACGGCCGTGTCCGCGAGCGGCTGGAACAGCACGCCCGGGGTCGCCTCGTCGGTGAAGTACGCGTTGTTGGTCTGCCAGACCTCACCGGCGCTGTTGTACAGCGTGTCGGTGATCAGGTACCCGGCCCCGCCGTCGGCCTCCTCCTGCGTCTGCCGCTCACGGCCCAGGCCGTCGTAGAGGGTGACGGAGGTCTCGATGCGGTCCTCGAAGCCGCGCATGTACGTGGTGACGTACGGCGGCTTGTGGTCCGACTTGGCCGAGTCGTTCGGGTCGTACTCGGGAACCGTGTAGACCGCCCGGAAGTCCGGCACCGCGGAGGCCGAGGGGGTACGGCCGGGCGCCCAGGCTTCCAGCAGACGGCCCAGGGGGTCGTACTTCGCCTCGCTGACGTGGCCGTTGGCGTCCGTGGTCTTGAGAGTGGTCGCGCGGCCCGGCTCCAGTTCCTGGATCTGGGTGTGGCCGAGCGCGTTGGTCGTGGTGACGGTGAAGACCTGACCGGTGGACGGGGTGTACGTGATCGTGCCGTAGTTGCCGTCCGGGTCGGTCTGCTTGACCACGCGGCCGATCGCGTCGAACGCGGTGGTGCCGTTGGTCTGGAAGCCCGTGCCGGAGCCGTTCAGCGACCAGGACTCGGTGGCCAGTCCCCGTGTGGTGGACGTGAGCGCCGCGCCGTACGCCTGCCCGTCGTACGCCGTGCGCGTGGCGCCGCTGAGCATCGCCAGGTCGGTGAAGTCGGCGGCCGTACACGTCGTCGGCGCGACGAGGACCTGCTTGGTCAGGCCGATGATGTTCTTGCCGGTGTGGTGGACGTACTCCAGCTTGGTGCACGACTCGTCGCCGGCCCGGCCGGTGTCGCCGAGCGACTCGACCTGGGTGGGCAGACCGTACGTCGAGTCGTACGTCGTGCTGGTCCTGACGATCCGCTCGGTGCGGGTGTCGTCACCGGTACCGGAGGACTTGGTGTACGCGATCTCCTCGGGCTCGGTCACCCGCCATGCCCGCAGCGGGGACAGCCCGTCGTCGCGGATGCGTTTGGCGAGCTCGGTCGCGGCCGGGACGGTGACGCTGCGCGACAGCCATTCGGTGTCCAGTGCGCCGGCGTCGGCGTAGGTGAGTTCCTCCGCGATGCGGCCGGCGAACGCCTCGCGGTCCTTGGCTATCTCCGCGCCCGTGATGTCCCTCACCGGGACGGTGTCACCCATGCCGCGGAAGAAACGGGTGACCGCCTTCGACCGCTTGGCGCCGATGGTCGGCTCGTCCTGGTCCGGGCCCGTGATCACCGTGGTCTGCTCGAACCCGGCGAACTGCGAGTACGTCCGGGTGGCCTTCTTGGAGAACTCCGCCTCGGCCAGCTTCCAGCCCGCGTTCTTGTACGCGTAGGACGTCTTCGTCGTGAACGCCCCGTCGACGTTGGGCAGCTCCTCGATCGACTGCACCACGTACTTGTGGAACCAGTCGATGTCCTCGACCTCGGGGTCCGGGTGCCAGAACGACGGGTAGCACAGCCGCGTGTTGGACTTCAGCGCGGCGGTGTCGCTCTTGCCGGGGAGGCTGGTGCCGGTGGCGCAGTCGCCTTCGGCCGGCTTGTAGGTGACGACGGTCTCGCCGCCGTACTCGTTGATGACGCGCACGATACGCAGCCGGGAGAAGCCCGGACGCGGGTCGGTGTCGCCGCGCTTCACCCGGTTCGGCATGTCCTCGGCGTTCGATTCGAAGCGCACCGCGTTCAGGGTGACGCTGTCGTCCGTGGAGCCGTTGCGGGCGTAGCCGGTGCGCTGGATGGACTCCAGCCACAGGGCGGTGTTCGGGCCGGTCTGCAAGACCGGGAACTTCTGGGTGAGGGTGTAGCGGTCCACCACCTGGCGGGCGGTGGTGTCGGTGCGGCGCTGCGCGGAGGTCTGGATCTCCGTCAGTCGCTTACGGGACCAGAACGACGGGCCGGCGTTCCAGCACTTCCTGGTGTAGGTCGCGGTGACGGCCTGGCAGTTCAGGTCGGCCGGGGTGTCGTACCAGATCCGGAACTTGCCCGGGTCCTTGTCCGTGAAGTTCGCATCCGAGCAGGTCAGCGTACCCTCGGTGAAGCAGCGCTCGGCGACGGTGAAGCCGACGCGGGCCGGCGCGGTCGCGGAGAAGATGCTGTCCTTGCGCTGGCCGTAGTAGATGTGGGAGAGGTAGCCGCCGCGGTCGTAGACCACCGGCGCCTTGAAGTTGAAGTTCCGCGCGTAGTGGTTCTCCTCCTTCTTCCACCACAGCGTCATGGCGTTGCCGTGGATGTCCTCGACGTAGTCGAGGTTCCACCGCCAGCCCTGCGTGCACCACGAGCCCGGCCAGTCGCCGGCCTTGTAGCAGTCCTCACCGGAGTGGTTGCCGTACACGGGCACGGTCAGCACCGAGTCGGTGACCGGGTCGCCCGTCGTCCAGCCCGGGAGCTTGTGCAGGCCGAAGTGGTAGCGGGTGCCGTCTCGGGTGGTGACCACCCAGTACTCGCCGTCCTTGGCCCCGTTGCCGGTGGTGTTGTCGCGGATCCGCTCGATCTTCGAGCCGTCGCCGTTGGCGGTGAACCACTTGCCCTGGGTCTCGTCCCACACCAGCTCCGTCGTCGTACCGCCCAGCGACAGGGTGGCGTTGTCGGAGCCCCAGCACAGGTCGGATGTGCGGTGCGTGGCGTTGTTCGACCCGGACTTCTTCGAGTCCTCACGGCAGTTGGCGTAGGTCCGGGTGATCGAGCCGGGGTTGTAGTCCCAGCCGTCACCGATCCAGGATGCCTGGTTGTTCGTCGCCGAGGTGCGTCCGTCGACCGACTGCGACGAGTAGCCCAGCGACACCTTCGGCATCAGGCCGCCGGCGGTCTCCGGCACCTGCACGTCGTACGAGTACGTGAAGGCGCCCGAGGACGCACCGGCCGCCCAGGAACCCGAGGACAGCAGCGGCGTCGCGGTGTAGTCGCCGGACGCCGAGGCACCAGTGTCCATCGCGCCGATCACCTGCGGACCGGACGCGTCCACGGCCTGCAGCGCGTCGCTCCGAGTGAAGGACGCCGTCCGTACGGAAGCACCCGACGTCGACGAGTCCGTCGCGGCGGTGCCACCCAGCAGGTTCGCGACCGGCACCAGGCCGGTGAGGATCTTCTGGGTCGGCGCCGCCGCGGCCTTGGACTTGGTCGGTGCCTTCTTGGTGGGGACGACCTCCACCGAACTGGGCAGCCGCTCCGCCTTCTCCTCGGCGGGGGCCTTGACCGACATCGTCGTGGTACCACCCTCGGCGGCACAGTCACCGCTGTCGGGCGAAGTCAGTACGCAGTCCGGGAGCAGCACCAGGCCGAAACGCTCCACTGCCTGCGGGCCGTACATGTCCGCGAAGCCGGCCATGTGCACATCGAGTGCGACCTGTGCGGTCGGATCCGCGTCGGGGGGCGGGGTGATCTGCATGATCATGCCGGGTACGCCCGCGTCCTGGGACGCCGTCGGCGTCGCCACGTCCACCTGCCACTGACCGTCGACCGCGGCCGGGTCCGTGCCCTCGGGCACTCCGATCGCGACCGGCAGGCCGTTGGACACCGGTACCGTGGTGCCCGGCGGCGTCGTCACGTCCAGCGTCGCCGTGCCCGTGCCGTCCGTCCACGGCGTCACCGCAACCGGCTCGTACGGGGTGACCGGGTTCTCGGGCGCTGTGGTCAGGTTCTTCTCGGCCGTCTCGTCTCCGTCGACCGGGATGTCCTCGGGCAGGTCAGGAAGGTCAACTTCCTCCCGGCTCATGCCCGGGCCGGGAACCGCCCACGCGTCCGCGCCCAGGCTCGTCACCATCAGTGCCGAGGACAACAAAAGGACGGTCGCCACGCGGCTGTGCCGCCGGCGCCGTCGTTGTGACTCCGTCACGGCCAGGCGTCCCCGCCCCAGCCATGACAGCGGACGTTGAGCACGCATACGCGTCGTCGACTCCCACCAGGCGATGCAAACAAGAAGCACGTGCCTGTTCAGGCGCATGCGTGCCCGAAACCCTCTGTCATGCACGCCGCTCATTCAAGATCGAGGCCGACAGACGAAAACGGCGAGAATGTGATACGCGCCACACGACACAGGCGATCAAGTCGCCGCTTTTGATCACCAACGCCAAGCATGGTGAAAATCCATTGCTATCCATGCACGGCGGGCCACAAAAGGGCGCAAACACGGCACACCTGACGGGCAGTCAAGAAATCACCAAAGCCTCATTACGACCTTATAAAGAATTCACACATGGACGAGCAGTGCGAATCGTGTGATCGTGTGCGCGCCCATGCCCCGCGGCCAGCCGACCGGGGCTGTCTGTGCTGTCCTCATTCGCCTGGTCCACACGGGAGTAGACCGCAGCCGTGTCCGCGCCGCCTCGTTTCCTCAGCCCATTCGTGCGCACGCGCACCCGGCTGACCCTCACCCTCGGCCTCGTCCTGGCCGCTCTGACCACAGCCCTGCTGCCGTGGTGGCAGCCCGACGACTCATCAGCGCCCCAGGCGAACAAGGCGACCGACGCCCAGCAGGCCGCGACCGGCCCCCGTGATGAGGCCGCCGCCCAGGCGGAGGCCAAGCGCACCGGCAAGCGGGTCGTCGTCGACACCGCCACCACAGCCAACTCCATGACCTGGGCCCAGCCAGATGGGCAACTGCACACGGAGATCACCGCCGTCCCGAAGCGAGCGAAGAACGCCGAGGGCAAGTGGGCCCCGATCGACAACCGTCTGCGGCGCACCGACAACACCACCGACGGCCTCGGCATCCAGCCGGCCAACCCGGCGGCACCGGTGCGCTTCTCCAGCGGCACGCCCGGCAAGGACCGCGCCGACCGCTCCTACGCCCGCGCCCCGTTGACGGACGCTCAGGCCCCCGTCGAGAGCGTCTTGGCCGAGATGGACGTGAACGGCCACACCATCACCTACACCTGGCCCGGCGCCCTGCCCGAGCCGGTCCTCGATGGCGCCCGTGCCCTCTACTCCGAGGTCCTGCCCGGCGTCGACCTGCTCCTGGTCGCCCGCGAGGAGGGCGGCTTCGCCCAGCTCCTCATCGTCAAGACCGAGGAAGCCGCGCAGAGCAAGGCCCTCGCCACCGTCTCCTACGGACTGCGCTCGAAGACGGCCGTCTTCCAGCACGACGAGAGCGCCGAACGCATCCAGATCCTCGACAAGGACGGCACGGAGATCGGCTCGATCCCCACCCCGTTCGCCTGGGACTCCAGCGGCCGTGACCCCGAGCTCCCCGCCGACCAGTCGACGCCGCGCACCTCGGTCGCCACACCCGCCGACGTGTTGAAGCTGTCCGGCTTGAGCGGCATCGAGCCCGGCGCCCACAGCGCCCCCATGCCCATCCAGCTGGTCGGTGACAAGACCGGCACGGCACGGCTCGACCTCGATGTCGCCAAGACCGGTCTGCTCACCGACACGGACGTGCAGTTCCCGCTGTTCGTCGACCCCACCGCCACCACCGGCTGGGAGGCGTGGACGACGGCGTACAAGCCATATCCGAACACCAGCTTCTGGAACGGCACCAACTTCAACTCCGGCACCTCCGACGCCCGCGTCGGCCACGAGGACTCCACCGGCGGCACGGCCCGCTCCTTCTGGCGCATGGACTTCGACAGCAGCATCGAGGGTGCGACGGTCTCCTCCGCTTACTTCAAGGTGCTCAACAACCACTCCTGGTCCTGCACCACCCGCCAGTTCCAGCTCTGGCTGACCGGAGGGATCTCGACGGGCACGACGTGGAACAAGCAGCCGAGCTGGTCCACGGAGATCGACCGCCAGTCGTTCGCGCACGGCTGGTCCTCCAGCTCCTGCCCCGACGCCTACGAGTCGTTCACGGTGACGAGCGCCGCCCAGAAGGGCGCGACCGGCGGCTGGTCGAACATCACCTTCGGCATGCGCGCCACCACCGAGACCGACACCCAGACCTGGCGCAAATTCCGTGCCACCTCGGCGACGCTGGAAGTGAACTACAACCGCAAGCCGTACGAGCCCACGGGCGGCAAGTCATCCCCCGGCGGCGCCTGCGTCGTCGGCGGCACGGGCGTGACGGTCGGCAAGACCAACATCGTCCTGTCGGCGAACGCCAAGGACCCCGACGGCAACCTCAGCAAGCTGCGCTTCCGCTTCTGGTTGAACGGTGACACCACCACCCGCAAGGAATACCTGGTCACCCCGAACAGCAGCGGCACCGCCACCCAGACCATCCCGACCACGTTCCCGCTGACGGACAAGACGACCTACGCCTGGGACGTGCGCGCCGAGGACTCCGGTGGCCTGGTCTCCACGTTCTTCCCGCCGGGCACCTTCCCCTGCAACATCACCGTCGACGGCAGCGGCCCGCCACAGCCCGAGATCACCAGCACCGACTTCCCCCGCGCCACCTCGGACGGCGAGACCTGGGCCAACGTCAAGTTCGGCTCGACCGGCTCGGTGACCTTCACTTCCGTGGGCGCGACGAAGTTCAAGTACGCCTTCGAGGGCATCGGCTACCAGGAGATCTCCGCCAACTCCAGCGGGGTCGCGACCGTACCGGACCTGAGGCCCGAGCACGCCGGACCCACCTGGCTGAACGTCTACGCCTACGACCAGTACGGCAACGCGAGCGTCCGCTCCGACTACAACATGTACATCCCGCCACGGGACAAGGCCGACGGCCCCGGCGACACCGGCGGCGACGACATCCCCGACCTCCTGATCGTCAACTCCGGCAGTGACCTGTTCAACTGCGCCGGAGCCCCCGGCGGCGAGCTGTATTCCTGCCTGGGCGCCGCGTACACGGTGGACAAGTCGGGCAAGGCGCAGCTCCACCCGGCCAACCACTGGTACGACACCGCCACGGGCAAGGCCGCCCTGATCACCCACTACGACGACGCCTACCCGGGCGACGGCTCCACCGACTTGTTCGCCGTCACCCCCGACGGCAACTTCTGGCTCTACCCAGGTGACGGCTACGGCAGCTTCAACGTCGAGAAGCGGCTGAAGATCCGACTGCCCTCGGACGCCCCGGCTCCGTCGACCTGGACCCAGGTCAAGGCCGTCGGCGACATCACCGGCGACAAGCGCCCCGACCTGGTGCTGCGGGCCGGCACCGCGTTCTGGGCACTCTCCGGCTACACCGGCGCCTCCTTCGAGACCGCGACGCTGATGAACTCCGACGCCTGGGCCCGCCGCGACATCGTCAACGTCGCCGACATCAACGGCGACAGCACGCCCGACCTGCTGTGGCGCAACCTGGACAACGGCAACATGTACGTCCGCCACGGGAAGCCCGGCTCCGTAAGCGGCAGCGTCGACCTCGCATCGATCAAACTGGCGTCCAACTCCCTCAACGGAGACGTCTCCTACGGCACCGGCTGGACCGAGGCCAGCGTGCCGAAGGCGCTCGGCATCCCCGATGTCAACGGTGACGGCATCCCCGACATGTGGGTCGTGTTCAGCGACGGCAAGACCCGCGTCTACTACCCCTCCAGGACCAATACCGGCGGAGCCGTCAAGATCGTCCTGTCGACGGACTGGAGCACGGTGAAGGCCCTCGGCTGACCGGAGCACCATTCCGCTGACGCACACACCGGCGCCGAGCCCCGGCCATCCTCACACGGAAGGCCGGGGCTCGGTCGCTTGCTGAGGCGAGATCAATGTCAGTGGCTGCGCCTACAGTCACTGGCATGGCGACTCTTCCCAACCCGCTGCCCAAGCTGGCGACCGACCCGAGCGGTCGTTCCCTCGGTCTTCAACTCCCGCCGGGGAGACTGATCGACGAGACCGACGAGGGCGTGTGGCACGAGCCGTTGCTGTGGTGCTCGGGCAAGTCGGCGGCGCCCGGCACATGGACGGCGCTGGGGGTACCGGCGGCCAGAGCGGGTCTGCTGCCGGTGCTGGTGGATGTGGGCGGGGTGCAGGGCGCGCCGGAGAACTGGGAGTTGATGCCAGGGGAGGTGTCCTACCCCGGGGATCACGAGGCGGAGGACGTCCTCGCCGAGCACTGGGCCGAGGACGACGACGTTCCCGAGTGGCCCGGACTCGCTCCCGCCGGCTCCCTCACCATCGCCCCGGACGCCTGCGCGGCCCGTCTCGCCGACTCCCTCTCGCAGGACGCGCCGTCCTGGTTCCAGGAACCCCGTCTGGCCCTCGTACCGGCCCGCCGCTCCGCCGACATCCCGGCCGCCGTCGGCTGGTCGGGCCCGCTGAACCACGACAACGACGTGGCCCGCCTGTGCGCCGTCCTGCGCTCCTGGGAGGACCGGTTCGGGATACGCGTGGTCGGTCTCGGCTTCGACGTCTTGGTCGTCTCCGTGGCGGCCCCGCCGACCACCCAGGCCGACGCCGAAGCCGTCGCCGCCGAGCACTTCGCCTTCTGCCCGGACAACATCACCCAGGACGGCCCGGAGGGCATCGCGGCCTACGCCAAGGAGCTGGTCGGCGACCACACCTGGACCTTCTGGTGGGACTGAGCCGATGAACACCGACGAACTGCTGCACGGCATCCACGCCCGTCTGATCCCCGCCGACTCGATCACCCCGGAGATCGCCGGCGCCCTGCGCTACGCCCGCCAGGTCGCCGACGACCTCGTCTTCGCCTACGCCCTCGACCGCCCCACCGACGTCCGCATCCTCACCGACTCCGACGTGGCGCAAGCCGACCCGGAGCAGCTCGGGAGGGCCGCGTACGACAACCTGATGCGCGTGCCCGTGACGCACGAGGAGATCCCCCACGCGGGGACGGTCCTGCATTCCCTGTACGGCGACTCGCACTTCGTCGCGAGCAAGGCGCTGTATCTGGCCGCCGCCGTCCAGGAGGCGACCGGCGCGTCCCTGCCGCACGAGGGCGCCCTCGTGGTCATGCCCAGCCGGCACAACCTCGTGTACCACCCGATCGAGGACGGCAGGGTCGTCGACGCCGTCAACCACCTCGCCTCGTACGCACTCGGCGCCTACGAGGACAGCCACGGCCGGGGCGCGCTGTCCCCGCGCCTGTACTGGTGGCACCGGGGCGGCCTGACGTCCCTCACCGTCATCGACGAGGAGGCCCGCCGCTTCTCGATCCAGCCGCCGCCGCAACTGCTCGACCTGATGAAGGGGCTGGTCGGCCTGGACCGGGCGGGCCGGATCCCCGGCCGGGCGACGGCCGGTGCGCCGGACCCGGACGAACTGACCGAACGCGCCGCCGAGTCGATGACGGCCCTCGCGCAGGGCCCGGTCCCCGCCGCTTCGAAGGCCGCCTTCTCCACCGTCGTCGAGCTCGCCCACGCCCGCTGCGCCGCCGATCCCCAGGCGGACTCGGGGTTCACGTGGGCCGCGTGGGCCACCGCCGTACAGCTCGGCACCGCGCTGTTCACCGGCACCGACCGGCCGCTGGACTGCCATCTGGACGAGGACCTCGTACGCCCGCTCCCGGCCGCCCCCGCCGCGCCGCCCGCCGACGCGCGGGCCTGGCTCGACGCGCTCTACCTGGCGATCGTGTGCCGGCAGGGTGACCGGATCCGCCGGCTGTGCGAGGTGCCGCCGGGGCGGCTGCGCGAGGACGACTCCGTCGATCCGTACGTCCTGCACTGGGTCGACACCCTGCGGGCGTACTTCTCCGCCGACGGCTCCATGGACGACGTGGTGGCGAACCTGAGCGCCACCATCGAGACGTCCGGCCCCGGCGTCACGCACGCGCCGAGGCAGTTCGTGGACGCGATCGACTACCAGCCGGTCGCGCTCTTCCACCGCCTTATCGCCCGGGACCACGACACCTTCGCCAAGACGCTCACCGAGGCCCTGGCGGAGCACCGGTCGTACTGGGGCGGGACACCGGCGCCGCGCGCCCAGGTGGCCCTGGGCCCGCTGGCGATGGCGAGCCTCGCTCATGACTGGGGCTTCCCGCTGCCCTCCGACCTGCCGTTCCTGCCGCGCTACCTCCTCGACGGGCAGCGGATCGAGCACATACCCTGACGGCCGCTCAGCCGCCCGCCCTAGCCCCGGTCAGCCCCTGGCCCAGCCTGCGCAGCCCCTCCCCGATCTCCTCCGGCGTCTGCGTCACGAAGCAGAGCCGGAGGGTCGCGAGGTCGGGCTCACCGGCGTGGAAGGGGGCACCGGGCACGTACGCCACGTTGTGCTCGACGACGCGGGGCAGCAGAGCGGTCGTGTCGTACGGCTCCGGCAGCCGGGCCCAGAGGAACATGCCGCCCTCGGGCCGGTTCCAGGTCGATCCCTCGGGCAGCGCGTCCGGCAGCCCGGCGAGCATGGCGTCACGGCGTTCCCGGTAGACGTCGGCGACCCGGGCCACATGCGCGTCGAGGTCGCGGTCGGCCAGGTAGCGGGCCGCGGCGAGCTGGTTGACGGTGGGGGTGTGCAGGTCGGCCGCCTGCTTGGCGACCGCGCAGGCGCGGCGCAGTTCGGCCGGCCCGCGCAGCCAGCCGAGCCGCAGCCCGGGCGCCATGACCTTGGAGAAGGAGCCGAGGAGGGCCGTACGGTCACCGGCGCCGTCGTAGGAGGCGATCCAGGGGACGCGTTCGCCGTCGTAGCGGAGTTCCCCGTAGGGGTCGTCCTCGATGATCCACAGGCCGTGCCGGGCGGCGACGGAGGCGATCGCGGCGCGGCGAGCGGCGGGCAGGGTGCGGCCGGTGGGGTTCTGGAAGGTGGGGACGGTGTAGAGCAGCTTGGGCCGCTCCCGCACGACGAGTTCGGCGAGGGCGTCCGGGTCGGGGCCGTCGGCGTCCCCGGGGACGGCGACGACACGGGCGCCGGCGAGGCCGAAGACCTGGAGGGCGGCGAGGTAGCAGGGGTTCTCGACGAGGACGGTGTCGCCGGGGTCGAGCAGTGCGGCGGCGAGCAGGGAGAGGGCCTGCTGGGAGCCGGTGGTGACGAGCAGGTCGTCGGCGTCGGTGGCCAGCCCGCGCACGGTGTGGCGCTCGGCGAGCAGCGCGCGCAGGGCGGGCTCGCCTTCGGTGGTGGCGTACTGAAGGGCCTGGGCGGGGGTCTCCTCCAGGACCTGACGGAAGGCTGCCGCGACGCCCTCCCGGTCGAAGACGTCGGGCGCGGGCAGCCCACCCGCGAAGTTGATCACCTCGGGGCGCGCGGTGACGGCGAGTATGTCCCGCACGGGCGACCCACCCACGGCCCGCGCCCTGAGGGCCAGCGACGGCGGACGGGAGGCGGCTGGGTCGCTTGGGACCGCACGGATGGCAGGGGCGGCAGCGGTCACGGCATGGCTCCTTCGGCTACGGGCGAGAGGCTGCCCGCAGCATAGGGAGATGGATGCCACCTACAAGAGTTTTTTCGGGATACGGACACGGCGGAGCGGCGCTCAGGCGTCCCGTGAACCGTCCCGCAATCACCCTGTCCCAGCAGGTCAGCGCGGCGGGCGGGCCGAAGTCGTCCCGATACCCCGGTCGGCCCTGGCCTCCCGGCGAAGGCTCCCGGCAGGGTGGGACAGCCCCGGACCCCGTCCGCTCCTCCGCCCCCACCGCAGGGAAAGGCCGACCACGATGCCCGCGCGCCGTCGCCCCACGATCCGCCTGCTGCTGCTCGCCGCGCTGACCGTCACGGCCACGCTCACCCTGACGGCGTGCGACGACGGCGAGGGCCTGCGCGACGAAGGCCCGTCCTCGCTCTCGTGGGACCTCAGCGGAGCTTCTGAGCCGCCTCCGTCGCCCAGTAGGTGAGGATGGTGCGCGCCCCGGCCCGCTTGATGCCGGTCAGCGTCTCGAAGATGGCCCGGTCCCGGTCGACCCAGCCCTTCTCGGCGGCGGCCTCGATCATCGAGTACTCGCCGGAGATCTGGTACGCGGCGACGGGCAGGTCCACGCTGTCGGCGACGCGGGCGAGGATGTCGAGGTAGGGCCCGGCGGGCTTCACCATCACCATGTCCGCGCCCTCCTCCAGGTCGAGCGCGAGCTCCCGCAGCGATTCCCGCCAGTTGGCCGGGTCCTGCTGGTACGTCTTGCGGTCGCCCTGCAAGGAGGAGGCGACGGCCTCCCGGAAGGGGCCGTAGAAGGCGGAGGAGTACTTGGCGGTGTAGGCGAGGATCGCGACGTCCTCCCGCCCGATCTGGTCCAGGGCGTCCCGGACGACCCCGATCTGCCCGTCCATCATCCCGCTGGGCCCGACGACATGGGCGCCTGCGTCGGCCTGCACCTGGGCCATCTCGGCGTACCGCTCCAGAGTGGCGTCGTTGTCGACCCGTCCCTGCGCGTCCAGCACCCCGCAGTGCCCGTGATCGGTGGTCTCGTCGAGGCACAGGTCGGACATGACGAGCAGCTCATCGCCCACCTCGGCCCGCACATCACGGATGGCGACCTGGAGAATCCCGTCGGGATCGGTCCCCGGAGTCCCCAGGGCGTCCTTCTTCGCCTCCTCCGGCACACCGAAGAGCATGATCCCGGAGACCCCGGCCTCGACGGCCTCGACAGTGGCCTTCTTCAGACTGTCCCGGGTGTGCTGCACCACTCCGGGCATCGCCGCGATCGGCACCGGCTCACTGACCCCCTCCCGCACGAAGGCGGGAAGGATGAAGTCGGCGGGATGCAACCGGGTCTCGGCGACCATGCGCCGCATGACGGGACTGGTACGCAGCCTCCGCGGCCGCGCCCCGGGAAAAGAACCGTACTTCGCCATGCCCCTAAGCTACGCCCGCCCACCACCCCCTCTTACCGACGAGACGTCGGAGCCCTTCCTCCCCTGCCCGCGCCGATGACGCCGAGTGTCCGACACGGCATCAGGGCCGGCCCCCGGAAGGGGACGGGCCCTGATGGCGTACTCCGGCCAGGTCGCCGACTAGGTCGCCCGGCGCCGCCGGGCCCCCGGCCGCCGCTCGCTGGGCCGCGTCACCGGGTCCCCGGCCTCCAGGGCGGCGGCCCGCCGCTTCAGCCCGAAGTCGGCGAGCGCCTCGGCCAGCTTGTGCACGGACGGCTCGGGCGCCATCACGTCCACCCGCAGCCCATGCTCCTCGGCGGTCTTCGCCGTCGCGGGACCGATGCACGCGATCACGGTCACGTTGTGCGGCTTCCCGGCGATACCCACCAGGTTCCGCACGGTCGACGACGACGTGAACAGCACGGCGTCGAACCCACCGCCCTTGATCGCCTCCCGCGTCTCCGCCGGCGGCGGCGAGGCCCGCACGGTCCGGTAGGCCGTGACGTCGTCGACCTCCCAGCCCAGCTCGATGAGCCCGGCGACCAGCGTCTCGGTGGCGATGTCGGCCCGCGGCAGGAACACCCGGTCGATCGGGTCGAACACCGGGTCGTACGGCGGCCAGTCCTCCAGCAGCCCGGCCGCCGACTGCTCCCCGCTCGGCACCAGATCCGGCTTCACACCGAACGCGATCAGCGCCTTCGCGGTCTGCTCGCCCACCGCGGCCACCTTGATGCCCGCGAAGGCCCGGGCATCGAGCCCGTACTCCTCGAACTTCTCCCGCACCGCCTTGACCGCGTTCACCGAGGTGAAGGCGATCCACTCGTAGCGGCCGGTCACCAGGCCCTTCACGGCCCGCTCCATCTGCTGGGGCGTGCGCGGCGGCTCGACGGCGATCGTCGGCACCTCGTGCGGCACGGCCCCGTACGAGCGCAGCTGGTCGGAGAGCGACGCCGCCTGCTCCTTCGTACGCGGCACGAGGACCTTCCAGCCGAACAGCGGCTTGGACTCGAACCACGCGAGCTGGTCGCGCTGGGCGGGGGCGCTGCGCTCACCGACCACGGCTATCACCGGCCGCCCGCCCTCCGGCGACGGCAGCACCTTGGCCTGCTTCAGCGTCTGGGCGATGGTCCCGAGCGTGGCGGTCCAGGTGCGCTGCCGGGTCGTCGTACCGGCGACGGTCACCGTCATCGGCGTATCGGGCTTGCGCCCGGCCGCCACCAGTTCACCGGCCGCCGCGGCCACGGAGTCGAGCGTCGTCGACACCACGACCGTCCCGTCCGACGCGCCCACCTCGGTCCAGCACCGGTCGGAGGCGGTACGGGCCTCCACGAACCGGACGTCCGCGCCCTGCGCGTCCCGCAGCGGCACACCGGCGTACGCGGGCACACCGACCGCCGCCGCGACACCCGGCACGACCTCGAAGGGCACACCGGCCGCCGCGCAGGCGAGCATTTCCTCCGCCGCGTACGTATCAAGTCCCGGGTCCCCGGACACCGCACGGACGACCCGCCTGCCGCCCCGCGCGACCTCCATGACAAGATGTGCGGCATCCCGCACAGCGGGGCCGGCAACGGTTGTTGACGCGCCGTCAACAACCGTCGGCTGAGGCGCGCCCGTGCCCGGAACAACGTCCGCGGAGGCACCCGGGTCCAGGTGCGTGACACCGGCCCTGGCGTGGGCGCGTACGACGTCGAGCACCTCGTGCTCGGCGACGACGACGTCCGCGTTCGCCAGCGCCTCCACGGCGCGCAGAGTCAGCAGTCCCGGATCCCCGGGTCCGGCACCGAGAAAGGTGACGTGCCCGTGCTCAGGACCGGCGGCAGGAAGGGTGGTGGGGCTCAAAGTGCTCGCTCCCCCATCAGACCGGCCGCGCCCTGCGCAAGCATCTCGGCAGCGAGTTCGCGACCGAGCGCCAGCGCTTGGTCGTGCGTCTCGGGCACGGGACCGGTGGTGGACAGCTGCACCATGCGGGTGCCGTCGGTCGTGCCGACGACGCCCCGCAGGCGCATTTCCTTGACAATCTGCCCGTCGGCCAGGAGGTCGGCCAGTGCGCCCACAGGGGCGCTGCAACCGGCCTCCAGGGCGGCGAGCAGTGACCGCTCGGCGGTCACGGCGGCCCGGGTGTACGGGTCGTCGAGTTCGGCGAGCGCGGCGATGAGTTCCGTGTTGTCCGCGGTGCACTCGATCGCCAGGGCGCCCTGGCCGGGGGCGGGCAGCACGGTGTCGACCGACAGGAAGTCGGTGATCTCGTCGGCGCGCCCTATGCGGTTCAGCCCGGCCGCAGCCAGCACCACCGCGTCCAGTTCGCCGTCCTGCACATACCGGATGCGCGTGTCGACGTTCCCGCGGATCGGGACGGTCTCGATGTCCAGCCCATGGCCGCGCGCATACGCGTTCAGCTGCGCCATGCGGCGCGGTGAGCCGGTGCCTATCCGCGCCCCGCGCGGCAGGTCGGTGAACTTCAGCGCGTCCCGGGCGACGATCACGTCGCGCGGGTCCTCACGTTCCGGTACGGCCGCCAGCACCAGCTGCTCCGGCTGGCTCGTGGGCAGGTCCTTCAGCGAGTGAACCGCGAAGTCGACCTCGCCCTTCAGCAGCGCGTCGCGCAGCGCGGTGACGAACACACCGGTGCCGCCGATCTGCGCCAGCGCCTCCCGCGACACATCGCCGTACGTGGTGATCTCGACGAGTTCGACGGGCCGTCCGGTCACCTGGCGCACGACGTCCGCGACCTGCCCGGACTGGGCCATGGCGAGCTTGCTGCGCCGGGTGCCGAGCCTCAGGGGCCTCAGTGCCTTGTCACTCATACCGGGCCTCGGTTCTTCACGTTCTTCTCGGTGCTGTCCTCGGCCCGCGACACGGCGGCCACCGTCTCGGGGTCGAGGTCGAACAGGGTCCGCAGAGCGTCCGCGTACCCGGCGCCGCCGGGCTCGGCCGCGAGCTGCTTGACCCGTACGGTCGGCGCGTGCAGCAGCTTGTCCACGACCCGCCGCACGGTCTGGCTGATCTCGGCCCGGTGCTTGTCGTCGAGGCCGGGCAGCCGCCCCTCCAGGCGGGCGATCTCGCTCGTCACGACATCCGCGGCCATGGCCCGCAGCGCCACGACCGTGGGCGTGATGTGCGCGGCCCGCTGCGCGGCGCCGAAGGCGGCGACCTCGTCCGACACGATCCGCCGCACCTGGTCGACATCGGCCGCCATCGGCGCGTCCGCGGAAGCCTCCGCGAGCGACTCGATGTCCACCAGCCGCACCCCGGCCAGCCGGTGCGCGGCCGCGTCGATGTCGCGCGGCATGGCCAGATCCAGCAGGTACAGCACCGGCTCGGGCCGTACGACCTCACTGCCCGCCTCGGGCCGGCGCCGCTCGGGAATCCGCCCCACGGTCGCCACGGTCGCGGCCAGCGCGGTGATCAGCTCGGCATCGGCATCGATCCGCGCATCCTCACGCCGCTCCACCACACTGCCCTTGTCGACCCAGGCAGCATGCTGCTCCAACGTCGCAGCATCCATCCCGGCCACAGCCGCTTCCCCGAAAACGGAGAACCCAGCCGCCTGCACAGGCCCCAGCTCAAGCGGACAGCTCTCATCACCCGCGTAGCCCGCGGGCAGTCGTGCCTCCCCCAGTGCCTTAAGGGCCTGGGAGGTGCCCCCAGGGGCGGCACGGGTGGGCGCAGGCCGCACCCCGTCAGCGCCGGGCTGCGCGACCGACCCCCCGCCCACGGCCACGCGCCCACGCACCGCCGCGGCAACCGCCTCAGCCGTCAGCACCAGCCCAGTCGCCCCAGTGCACGAGACGGCCACGTCAGCACCTGTCAGCTCAGCCGGCACCGACTCCATCGGCACCGCGCGGGCCGTCACGTCCGTACCGTCACCCTCGTTCAAGATCTCCGCAAGCCGCTCGGCCCGCTCGAACGTCCGGTTCGCGACGACGATCTCGCCCACCCCGGCCCGCACAAGCGTCGCCGCGGCCAGCGAGGACATCGACCCGGCGCCGATGACCAGCGCCTTCTTCCCCGCGGCCCAGCCCTGCACCTCCCCCTTGCGGGCCAGCTGCTCCAGCCCGAAGGTCACCAGCGACTGCCCGGCCCGGTCGATCCCCGTCTCGGAGTGCGCCCGCTTCCCGACCCGCAGCGCCTGCTGGAACAGGTCGTTCATCAGCCGCCCGGCGGTGTGCAGCTCCTGCGCCCGCGCCAGCGAGTCCTTGATCTGCCCGAGGATCTGCCCCTCCCCGACGACCATCGAGTCCAGCCCACAGGCCACGGAGAACAGATGGTGGACGGCCCGGTCCTCGTAGTGCACATAGAGATAGGGCGTGAGCTCGTCCAGCCCCACCCCACTGTGCTGGGCAAGCAGCGTGGACAGCTCGGCGACACCCGCGTGGAACTTGTCCACATCGGCGTACAGCTCGATCCGGTTGCAGGTGGCAAGCACCGCGGCCTCGGCCGCCGGCTCCGCCGCGACCGTGTCGTGCAACAGCTTGACCTGCGCGTCCGCACTCAGCGAAGCCCGCTCCAGCACACTCACCGGTGCACTGCGGTGGCTCAGCCCGACGACGAGGAGACTCATGCCGGCATCACGGCGGGTACGTCCCCGTCGGGCCCCTGCTCGGCGGCGGAGTCGCCGCGGCTGACGGCGGCCGGCGCGGCGTCGGCGGCGGGCAGCGCGGCCTCCTCGCCGGCCTTGCGCTGCTCGTGGAAGGCGAGGATCTGCAGCTCGATGGAGAGATCCACCTTGCGCACATCGACCCCGTCCGGGACGGACAGCACGGTCGGTGCGAAGTTCAGGATGGAGGTGACCCCGGCGGCCACGAGCCGGTCGCAGACCTGCTGGGCGGCACCGGCGGGGGTGGCGATGACCCCGATCGACACCCCGTTGTCCTGGATGATCTTCTCCAGGTCGTCGGTGTGCTGGACGGGAATCCCGGCGACGGGCTTTCCGGCCATGGCCGGGTCGGCGTCGATAAGAGCCGCGACCCGGAAGCCACGGGAGGCGAACCCGCCGTAGTTGGCGAGCGCCGCGCCGAGGTTACCGATACCGACGATCACAACCGGCCAGTCCTGGGTGAGCCCCAGCTCGCGGGAGATCTGGTACACGAGATACTCGACGTCGTACCCCACACCGCGCGTCCCGTAGGACCCCAGATACGAGAAGTCCTTGCGCAGCTTCGCGGAGTTGACCCCGGCCGCGGCCGCGAGCTCCTCGGAGGAGACCGTGGGGACCGAGCGCTCCGACAGTGCGGTCAGCGCGCGAAGGTACAGCGGAAGACGAGCGACGGTGGCCTCGGGAATCCCTCGGCTACGGGTCGCCGGTCGGTGAGTTCGGCCAGTTGCCACGGTGCTCCTGCGGGTAGAGCGGGGCTGCAGGCGGTCATACGTCCCCGGACCGCCCCGTCGAATGCAGGCTATGTCTTTGTGAACGCGTG
Source organism: Streptomyces sp. NPDC018693 (assembly GCF_044391385.1). Classification (NCBI taxonomy): domain Bacteria; kingdom Bacillati; phylum Actinomycetota; class Actinomycetes; order Kitasatosporales; family Streptomycetaceae; genus Streptomyces; species Streptomyces sp. NPDC018693. Next base: position 60,337 of record NZ_JBIRZZ010000026.1, read on the forward strand.
CACAAAGATTGTGTCCGATTTGCCCGGCCAACGTGACCGGGGTCACGCACGTCCGCCGTGACCACGGGGAACCGGCACACACGTACCCGCGTTCCTCTCTTGTTGGGGGCAAAACCGGACACTCTCCTCACGAATCCCGCCCCCCGAGACCAAGTCGCCGTCGATCCTAAGCGACTTTTCCAGCCACTTGGACTGGCCGGTCAGTTTCCTGTCAGTTCTCCGCGCAGGCGCTCCTCGTTCACACGCCAGAAGGTGTGCTGCGCTCCGTCCACGAGCACCACGGGGATCTGTTCCCAGTACTGATCGTGGAGTTGGGGGTCCTCAGTGATGTCCTTCTTCTCCCAGGGCACCCCGAGTTCACCGCAGACCTTCTCGATGACGATCTGTGCGTCATCACACAGATGACACCCCGGCTTGCCGATCAACGTGACAAGCCGGTCCTGCGGCGCGGCACCGGAACCCTTACGGCGAAAGAGGGGACTCATGCCGACCATTCTCGCCCGGGCCGGACGGTAAGGACGAGGGCCCGAAGGTCGTGTTGCCCAAGCGGCGTCCGCACTCCCTTTAACGGCGCGGTCGCGGAGAGTTCACACCTTCCGAACTCGCCGCTGGAGGAACCACCGAACAAACTGGCTATGCTCACGCCATGGCCGCTCTCGGATGGCTCACTCCTCGTAGGCGCTCCGCCACGGCGCGCAGCGTGCTGGCAGGCGAGGCAGCGGCGGAGGCCGCGCGCAAGTCCGCCCAGGAAACCCAGGACGCCCAGGTCACTCCGGGCGTCACCGAAGAGGAACCGCAGTTCCCGGTGCCCGGCGACCATCGCGCCGCCGCCTTCTTCGACTTGGACAACACCGTCATGCAGGGCGCCGCGCTGTTCCACTTCGGCCGCGGCCTGTACAAGCGGAAGTTCTTCGAGACCCGCGACCTCGTCAGGTTCGCGTGGCAGCAGGCGTGGTTCCGCATGGCGGGCGTCGAGGACCCGGAGCACATGCAGGAGGCCCGCGACTCGGCCCTCTCGATCGTCCAGGGTCACCGCGTCTCCGAACTGATGTCGATCGGCGAGGAGATCTACGACGAGTACATGGCCGAGCGCATCTGGCCCGGCACCCGCGCCCTCGCCCAGGCCCACCTCGACGCCGGCCAGAAGGTGTGGCTGGTCACGGCGGCCCCGGTGGAGATCGCCCAGGTGATCGCCAGACGCCTCGGCCTCACCGGCGCCCTCGGCACGGTGGCCGAGTCGGTCGACGGCGTCTACACCGGCAAACTGGTCGGCGAACCCCTCCACGGCCCCGCGAAGGCCGAGGCCGTACGCGCCCTGGCCGCCGCCGAGGCCCTGGACCTCTCCCGCTGCGCCGCCTACAGCGACAGCCACAACGACATCCCCATGCTCTCCCTCGTCGGCCACCCCTACGCCATCAACCCCGACGCCAAACTCCGCAAACACGCCCGCCAACTCGACTGGCGCCTCCGCGACTACCGCACCGGCCGCAAGGCCGCCAAGGTCGGCATCCCCGCAGCAGCAGGCGTAGGCGCAGTAGCCGGCGGCACAGCAGCAGCCATCGCCTTGCACCGCCGCCGCCGTTAACTGCCAGGCACCTGCCCTAGCTGCGGGCAGTCGTGCATCCCCTCATCCGCCGCCGTAGCTGCGGGCAGTCGTGCCTCCCCCAGTGCCTTAAGGGCCTGGGAGGTGCCCCCAGGCGGCACGGGTGGGCTGGGGGTCCCCCCTCTGGGGGAGGCACCCCGCAGCGACGGGCTGCGCCCCCGCCCAGCCCCGACCGACCCGCACCAGAAATGCGCCACACCCGATCACGCGGGCCACCCGCACCCGCAAACCGGCCAATCCCACGCTCGTACCCCCTCACCGCCCCCTCCAGTCCTGTTGTCCGCGCACAGCCACAACACGCCCCGCACCCACCCGAAATCCGAACCTTTTCGATCAAGAACCGGTCACACTCCGGCACTTGATCGAGCGTCAATCGGTTACAGAAGCGACGTAATCGATGATTTGAGCAACTGGGTGTAGCAGCCCCTGCACGAAGCGTTATTCTCCTCAGACGCAATCCGGCACCCCCCGTCGCTACGACGGGTGAAAGGTTCCGTACTGCACGTGATGGAAGCTCTGCCTCTGGGAGTCCCGTGTACCCACACGTCGGGGTTGACGCCTCGGGCCTGGCTACGCTGCGCGCAACCGTCGCAACGGTCAAAGAGACGCTGCGCGGTTTCGTCCCCACCGCGTACGCCGTCCCCGCCCTCGCCACCGCCGCCCCCGTCGGCCCCCTCGGCCCGTGCTACGCACTCGCCGACGGCACCGCCGCGGTCGGCAGACGCGGCCGCCCGGCCGCCGGCGCCGCAACCACCGCCCGCCGCCCCACCGCCGACAGCGCCCGGATGATGGACCTCGTGGAGCGCGCCCAGGCGGGCGAGGCCGACGCGTTCGGCCGCCTCTACGACCAGTACAGCGACACCGTCTACCGCTACATCTACTACCGCGTCGGCGGCAAGGCGACCGCCGAGGACCTCACCAGCGAGACGTTCCTGCGCGCCCTGCGCCGTATCGGAACCTTCACCTGGCAGGGCCGAGACTTCGGCGCCTGGCTCGTCACCATCGCCCGCAACCTCGTCGCCGACCACTTCAAGTCCAGCCGGTTCCGCCTGGAGGTCACCACCGGCGAGATGCTCGACGCCAACGAGGTCGAGCGCTCCCCCGAGGACTCCGTCCTGGAGTCCCTCTCCAACGCCGCACTGCTGGACGCCGTACGCCGCCTCAACCCCCAGCAGCAGGAGTGCGTCACCCTCCGCTTCCTGCAGGGCCTGTCCGTCGCCGAGACCGCACGCGTGATGGGCAAGAACGAGGGCGCCATCAAGACCCTCCAGTACCGCGCCGTCCGCACCCTCGCCCGCCTCCTTCCGGACGACGCCCGCTGAGCCGACCCCACCCATCCCCCTCCCCCCCCACAATCCGCGATACCCAACTCACGGTCAGTGAAAGTCCGTTGGCTTCCCGATCCGATCATCCGCCGTCCGTAACCCAAGTGCCGCGCCAGTCGTTGTGCGGGATGCAGGCTCCCTGTGGTCACGTACCGACCGACCCCGATCATCCGTTCGCGGGGAACCGGTCGAGGACGTGCAACCCCGAGAACCCCCGGGGAGTCGACCGTCATGACGAGAGGAGGTGCCGCCAGTGATCGCGAACGTATCGGCGCACCGGCGGGCGAACGCCTTCGCCCAGGCCCTGGATGAGCAGTCCGACCGGGGCACGGCGGCCGAGCAGTCCGAAGGATCGCCACCGGCACCGGCCGCCGCGGACCAGACCGAACAGGGCCACTTCCTGGCCCTGGCCACGGGTCTCGCCGAGCTGCCGAAACCGGAGCTCGACCCCGAGGTCAAGGTCGTCCAGCGGGCGCAGTTGGTCGCCGCGATGGAGGCGATGCTCCAGGAAGGCACGTTCGGAGGCGAGGCGGCGGACCCTTCGGTGCCCGAGCAGCGGAGCCGCAGCCGGGGCGCCCACCGGGCGACCGCACTGGGCAGATTCCGCCCCCGCAGTCGGCTCGCCAAGGGCCTCACCGCGGGCGGCCTGAGCATCGGCGTCGCCGCGGGAGCCTTCGGCGGGGTCGCCGCCGCCAGCTCCGACGCCCTCCCCGGTGACTCGCTCTACGGGCTGAAGCGCGGCATCGAGGACTTCAAGCTCAACTACCTCGCCGACGACGACAGCGAGCGCGGCGAGGCGTATCTGAACCAGGCGTCCACCCGGCTCGGCGAGGCCCGCCGCCTCATGGAGCGCGGCCGCGGCGGCCACCTCGACCACGAGTCCGTGGGCGAGATCCGCCGCACCCTGTCCGGGATGCGGCACGACGCCTCCGAGGGCCACCGGCTGCTCCGCGAGGCGTTCGAGCGGGACCCCGACTCGCTCGGCCCCATGCAGACCCTCGACGCGTTCTCCCGCTCGAACCGCGACGCCTGGAGCACCCTGCGCGACGCGCTGCCGCTCCAGCTGGGCGACGTCCGGGACGAGGTCACGTCGGTGCTCGAAGCCATAGAGCAGGAAGTCGCCCCGCTGCAGTCCCTCCTCCCGCAGCCCCCCGCCCAGGGCGGCAGCGGCACGGACCAGCGGCAGGGCACCGGCTCGTCGTCCACAGACACCCCCGGCACCGGTGGCTCCACCGCGCCCAGCGCCGGCAGCAACACCTTCCCGGGCGGCCCCGAGACCGGCAGCAACCCCAGCCAGTCGGCCGACTCCACGCCCCATGAGGACGACGGCCTCCTCGGCGGCAGCACCGGCGGCCTCCTGGACCCCCCACAGGACTCGACCACCACCCTGACCACCCCGACCCCGACCCCCGACCAGGAGGTCACCATCCGCCCCCTCCTCCCCGGCCTCCTCCCGGGCCTGAGCATCGACCACGAGGACACCGACTAACCACGGGCATATACGGCGATGGGGGCGCCCTTCTCGGAAGGGCGCCCCCATCGCCGTACCGTCAGAAAAACACCGACCGCCGCCGCACCAACAACTTGGCCCCTCCCGTCCGCTGCGCCCGCCCTGTCACGCGGCGCGTCCGCGTCAGAAGAACACCGACCGCCGCTGCACCAACAACTTGTACAGCGTGTGCTGAATCTGCTCTCTCACCTGGTCGGTCAGGTTGAACATCAGCATCGGGTCCTCGGCCGCCTCCGGCGAATACCCGTCCGTCGGGATCGGCTCGCCGAACTGGATCGTCCACTTGGTCGGCAGCGGGACCGCCCCCAGCGGACCCAGCCAGGGAAAGGTCGGCGTGATCGGGAAGTACGGGAAGCCCAGCACCCGCGCAAGCGTCTTGGCGTTGCCGATCATCGGGTAGATCTCCTCCGCCCCGACGATCGAGCAGGGAATGATCGGAGCGCGCCTGCGCAGGGCGGTGGAGACGAAGCCGCCCCGCCCGAAGCGCTGCAGCTTGTACCGCTCACCGAAGGGCTTCCCGATGCCCTTGAAGCCCTCCGGCATCACCCCGACCAGCTCCCCCTGCCCCAGCAGCCGCTCGGCGTCCTCCGCACAGGCGAGGGTGTGCCCCAGCTTGCGGGCGAGCTCGTTGACGACGGGCAGCACGAAGACGAGATCCGCGGCCAGCAGCCGCAGATGCCGCCCGGCCGGATGGTGGTCGTGCACCGCCACCTGCATCATCAGGCCGTCCAGCGGCAGCGTCCCGGAGTGGTTGGCGACGATCAGCGCACCGCCCTCGGCCGGGATGTTCTCGATGCCCTTCACCTCGACCCGGAAGTACTTCTCGTACACCGGCCGCAGCAGCGACATCAGGACCTGGTCGGTGAGCTCCTCGTCGTAGCCGAAGTCGTCGACCTCGTAGTCCCCGGTGAGCCGGCGCCGCAGAAAGGACAGCCCGCCCGCGATCCGCCGCTCCAGCCCCGAGTCCGACCCGGACCGCTTCTGCTCACCCGTCACAGGGACATCATCCTGCGCGTCGGCCCTGGTGGGCAGAGCCTGGACCCCACCGACTTCCTGAACCCCCCGCAGCTCGCTCACATCCCGCACCGGCACGGCCTGCTCACCGCCGCCCGAGCGTCGGCTCCCCGCGCCCCGGCGCCGCGTCGGCCGCTGTGCGGCGCCCCCGCGGGACCGGTCGTCGTCGAACGGAATGACCTTGGCGTCCGCCATCGTTGATGCGCTCCTCGCTGTGTCACTCGGCGTTCTGCGTCGCGGGATGGCCGCCGCCCAGGACGGGCAGCGCGGCGAGCCGGTCGACGGCCCCCGCGAGGGCCTCGGGGGGCAGCAGTCCCGGCCCCCGGCTGCGCGCGAAGTCCGCGAAGGTCCCGGCGGTGGTGTACTTCGGCGTGAACCCCAGCGTCTCGCGCATCTGGTCCGTCGCCACGACCCGGCCGTGGGTGAGCAGCCGGATCTGCTCGGGTGAGAAGTCCGTCATCCCCAGCGTACGCACCAGCGAGCCCGCCCAGGTGACGGCGGGCAGCAGCAGCGGCACGGTGGGCCGCCCGAGCCGCCGCGAGCACTGGGACAGCGTCAGCACCCCGTCGCCGGCGATGTTGAAGGTGCCGCTGTTGAGCGTGCCCCGCGCCGGCTCGTGCGAGGCGATCCGCAGCACCTCGATCACGTCGTCCTCGTGCACGAACTGCAGCCGCGGGTCGTACCCGAACACGGTCGGCAGCACCGGGAGGGAGAAATAGGAGGCCAGCGGCGTCTCGGCGGTCGGCCCGAGGATATTGGCGAAGCGCAGCACACACACCGCCACATCAGGCCGCCGCCGCGCGAACCCCCGCACATATCCCTCGACCTCGACGGTGTCCTTGGCGAACCCGCCACTCGGCAGCGACTTCGGCGGAGTGGTCTCGGTGAACACGGCCGGATCCCGCGGCGCCGACCCGTACACGTTCGTACTGCTCTTGACCACGAGCCGCCGCACGCTGGGCGACTTCTGACAGGCGCCGAGGAGTTGCATGGTGCCGATGACGTTGGTCTCCTTCACCGTGGCCCGGCTGCCACTGCCCAGCGCGGTGGCCGTGACATCCAGGTGGACGACGGTGTCGGCACCGGTCTCCGCGAGCACCCGGGCGATCGCCGGCTGCCGGATGTCGGCCTGGACGAACTCGGCACCGCCCAGATGGTGCTCGGGCCGCACCGCGTCCACGGCGACGACCCGCTCGACCCCTGGGTCACGCTGGATCCGTCGTACGAACCGGCCTCCCAGCTGACGCGCCACTCCGGTCACCAGCACGACCTTTCCCAAGATCAGCGCCTTCCTTCCAGGACTGGTATTCCGCATCGTCCGCCGCGTTCCCCCGCGGAGCCAACTTAGCGGTTCGATGTTGCGCTGTGATGACTGCCGGCCAGGGCAAAAAAACGACCCCCCACCTGATAGCAGGTGGGGGGTCGAACCACGCTCGTTGACGTTCGGCGCGTCGCCTTACGGCTTCTTACTTCTTGTTACGACGCTGAACGCGCGTGCGCTTGAGCAGCTTGCGGTGCTTCTTCTTGGCCATCCGCTTGCGCCGCTTCTTGATAACAGAGCCCACGACTACCCTCGCTCACTTCTCATCACTCGGTGTTTGGGCGCCATGGGCCCACACGACCTACGAGGGGCTAGCCTACCCGCCCGAGCGCCGAGGTCGTTAATCGAGGGGCTGGGGAGGTCCGGGACACGGGGGACTCGGACCTCCCCGGACTCGCGGACTAGGCGGTTTCCACCCCCACGTAGCTATCGCGGAGGTACTCGTGGACCGCGTTCTCCGGGACGCGGAAGGACCGCCCCACACGGATCGCGGGCAGATGACCGCTGTGCACCAGCCGGTACACGGTCATCTTGGACACTCGCATCACCGAGGCGACTTCCGCCACGGTAAGGAACTGAACCTCGCTCAGAGGCCTCTCGCCAGCTGCAGCCATGACACACCTGAACCTTCCGCACTCGACTCGACGGCCACCGGCTTCCCCTTCCGGTGACTCTTCGTCGCTGCGTGCTCACTCCCCAGACTAGGGGCGGGTGATGCGAGTGGGGAAGAGGTGCACCCATCAACGGCCTACTGTGACAGACACGCCCGATTGAGTACGTAGCGGGTAAGCGGCCTGTAGTAATCAGACCGCACAGCGTCATCAACCGGAACGACCACGGACACAACCCCCTCGGCCTCCCCCACGAAGAGGGCGGGGTCATCCACATCGGCCAGCCCAATGGCCTCAAACCCCAGCTGACCTGCCCCGCAGACCCACCCGTGATCCCCGATCACCAGCTCGGGCAGCGGCCCACCACCCTCCGCGGCAGCGGCCAGCGCCACCCGAACCGGGAGCGGCGAATGCGCATGCACGCCGGTCGCACAACCGGTGCGCGCGCCGCCGGCTTCTCGCAGGAACCCGACTCCCCGTACGTACGCGAGGTTGTACGTACGTAGACCGAACCGGGTCGTTATGTCGACACAGCGACCATACGCGGGGGTGAGGACGGCACACCCCGCCGCCGACAGCGCGTCCGCGAGCCCGGCGTAGAACCCGAGCAGCCGATGCGGATGCCCGGTCCCGATCAATACGGCCCCACGACGCTGAGCGACGGCCCCGACCCGCTCACCAAAGGCGTCCAACCCCCGCAACGTGAGCCACGGATCAATGAACCCCTCCCCCTCTCCCCGCAGATCCCGCCCCCCACCACACCGCTCACCCATCAACGCAACCACCTCATCCACTGCCCACACCCCCTGAGGCCCCACCCCCAACACCACCCGAGGATCCCCCGCCGCAAACAACCGATAACTCCGCAGACTCACCTCCCTCGAAGTCCCCACCACCCCCGCCAACCGAGCCCCCACCAAATGCCCCCACAACCCCGCCCTACTCACCACCCACCCGATCCTGCCCCCACCCCCCACCCCCCGCCACCAAAACCCCCCAACACCCCACCCCCGGCCTAACCTCCACCGCCCCCTCCCGCCTCCGGCCCGCTGGAGAAGCTTGACCACAAGGCCGCCCACCCCACTGCGGTGCAAGCCCCACGACAGAACCCGAGGGCCAAGCCGCGCAGGCATCAGAGCCACAGCCTGCGGCGGCCAGGGACAAAGCGAAGCCCCGGTGGGGTGCAGGGGGCGAAGCCCCGGTGTGCAGGTGCAAGCCCCGCCGGGGGCAGGGGCCGGCTGCCCCCAGGTGGCCAGCGGCGAAGCGGCGGGGTGCGGGGCGAAGCCCCGGCGGGGTGCGGGGCTCAAACCCCGCAGATAGCCAGGGCTACAGTCCCCAGGCGACCAGGAGCCGAAGCCCCGGATGCAGGGGCGCGTCGTGCCGGTGTCCAGAGGCATACCCCGCAGAGGACTGGGGCGACAGTCCCGCGGGGGCCAAGTGCCGGAGCCCCGCAGGTCGCCAAGGCAACAGTTCCGCGGGGCCCAGGGGCGAAGGCCCGGGTGGGGTGCAAGGGCGAAGACCGACAGGGGGGTGCAGAGCAGCAGACCTGCGGGGGCCAGGGGCGAAGCCCCGGTGGGGTGCAGGGGCGGAGCCCCGCGGGGGGCCAGGGGGCGGAGCCCCCTGGTGGGGTCGAAGGGGCGGAGCCCCTGGGGATGGGACGGGTAGGGGCGGCGGGGGCGAGTCAACCGCCAGCCCAGCCACCCCTACGCCAACAACCCCCGCAGCGGGAACACCGCCCGCCGAGTAGCCAACACCGCCTGATCCAACCGATCGGCCGGGTCATACCCCGCCTCCCACGCAGCCCACCCCACCGGCCACCGCCCATCAGTCATCCGCACCGGCCCCAACTGCCGAGTCCGAGCAAAAACCTCCGCCCGCCAGCTCTCCGGAATCACCGTCTCCGGCGCCACCGCCTTCCCCGCAACCACCCCCACCAAATGCGACCAGGACCGCGGCACCACATCCACCACCGCATACCCACCCCCACCCAACGCCACCCACCGACCCCCCGCATACTCATGCGCCAAGTCATGACAGGCCACCTGCACAGCCCGCTGCGCATCCACCGACACCGCAAGATGCGCCAACGGATCCTCGAAATGCGTATCCGCCCCGTGCTGAGTCACCAACACATCCGGCCGAAAATCAGCAATCAACTCCGGCACCACAGCATGAAACGCCCGCAACCACCCCGCATCCCCCGTCCCCGCCGGCAACGCCACATTCACCGCCGACCCCTCGGCAGCCCCCTCCGCCCCCGTCTCCTCAGGCCACCCCGTCTGCGGAAACAACGTACGAGGATGCTCATGCAGCGAAATCGTCAAAACCCGCGGATCCTCCCAGAACGCCGCCTGCACCCCATCCCCGTGATGCACATCCACATCCACATAAGCCACCCGCTCGGCCCCCAACTCCAACAACCGAGCGATAGCAACAGCGGCATCGTTGTAAATACAGAACCCCGACGCACCCCCAGGCATCGCATGATGCAACCCACCCGCGAAATTCACCGCATGCAACGCCTCCCCCCGCCACACCGCCTCCGCAGCCCCCACCGACTGCCCGGCAATGAGCGCCGACACCTCATGCATCCCGGCGAACGCCGGATCATCCACGGTGCCCAGCCCGTACGACACATCGGCAGCCCCCGGATCCACCGAGGCCGCCTTCACCGCCGCGATGTAGTCCTCCCGATGCACCAACCGCAACGTGGACTCCCCCGCCGGCTTCGCCGCGACGACATCCACCTCGCGGTCCAGCCCCAGCGCACCCACCAGACTCCGGGTCAGCTCCAGCCGAACCGGATTCATCGGATGCTCGGGCCCGAAGTCATAGCCCGTTACTGCCTCGTCCCACATCAGCTGTGCGCGGCCGCTCATGCCCGCCACCGTATCGGTCCGGTTGAGCCTCGAACGACCGGGCATACACCAACGTCACCAGCACCAACACCATCGGCACCAACATCGCCCCCCGATAACTCCACACATCCCCGAGCGCCCCCACCAACGGCGAACCGACCAAAAACCCCACATAGTTGAAAATATTCAGCCGAGCGACAGCCGCATCCGAAGCCCCCGGAAACAACCGCCCGGCCGCCGCGAACGTCTGCGGCACCAGCACACACAACCCCAGCCCCACACACGTGAACCCAAGCATCCCCACCCACGCCCCAGGCGCCCCCGCCACCACCGCGAACCCCACCGCGGCCAGCACCGCCCCACCCCGCACCACCGCGACCGCCCCGAACCGCCGCACCCCGAAGTCCCCCACGGCCCGCCCCACCAACGTCGTCACCATGTACACGTTGAACGGCACAGTGGCCAGCTGCTCCGAGCTGCCCAGCACATCCTGCAGATACTTCGCACTCCAGTTGGAGACCGTCGAGTCCCCGATATAGGCGAACGCCATCACCAGACACAACGGCAGCAGCATCTTGAAGACAACGCCGTCACCACCCCGCCCAACCACGCCCACCGGCTCCTCCGGCCGGCCCCCGCCACCCCCGTCGACATACCACCGACTCCCCGCCAGCACCGCCGGCAACAGCACAGCCACCACCGGCAGATACGACACCCACAGCGCCAGCCCCCAGTGCGCCCCCGCCCACGCCAGCGAGGCCCCCACGATCCCACCCAGGCTGTACGCGGCGTGGAAGCTCAGCATGATGCTGCGCCCGTACGCCCGCTGCAGACTCACCCCGAGCATGTTCATGGACGCGTCCAACGCCCCCACAGCCAGCCCGAACGCCGCCAGCGCCGCCCCCAGCTCGCCCATCCGCTCCCCGGCCCCGACCCCGACCAGCGCCAGCAGCGCGACCGGCTGCGACCAGCGCAACACCACACTGGGCGGTATCCGCTTCACCAGCAGCTCGGTGCTCACACTGCCGACCCCGGCGAGCACGGGCACGGCCGCGAGAAAGACCGGCAGCAGCGCGTCGGAGACCCCGTACCGGTTCTGGATGGCCGGAATCCGGGTCACGAGCAGAGCAAAGGCAGCCCCCTGGGCGAAGAAGCTGAACGCCAACGAGGCCCGACCGCGCCGCAGCACTTCTGTCATGGCCGCGAGCGTAGGGGCCAGAGACTACCGCTGGGTAGATCCAGCCAAAGATGAATTTTCCTCAGCTTCAAGGCCGGTCGGGTCGTTGTCGGTCGGGTCAGACCAGCACCCCGACCAGCTCCCGCATGTCGGAGAAGAGCTTCCCGGCCTCCGCGAGCTTCTCCGCCGGCGTCATGGCGGTGAACCCGACCACATCCATCCCGGCCGCCACAGCCGCCTGCACCCCCAGCGGCGAGTCCTCGACGACCACGCACCGCTCCGGCACGACCCCCATCCGCCGCGCCGCGTACAGAAAGAGATCGGGCTCCGGCTTCCCCCGCCCCACGTCCTCGGAACTGAAGATCCGCGACTCGTCGAACCACCGATCCAGCCCGGTAGTCCGATGCCCCACCCGGATCCGCTCATGGCTCCCGGACGACGCCACACAGTACGGCACCCCGTCCGCCACCAGCTTCTCCAACACCTCGACGACCCCCGCCACCGCCGTCAACTCCCGCTCGAACGCGGCAAAGACCCGCCGGTGAAAGACATCATCGAAGTCCGCCGGCAACCGCTGCCCACTCCGCTCCAGGACCAGCTCGTGTATCCGGTGCATCGCCGACCCCATGTAGTCCCGGATCGAGTCCTCGTACGTCGTGGGATGCCCGAGCTCGGTCAGATAGCCGGCCAGCAACCGGTTGGAGATGGGCTCGCTGTCGACGAGCACTCCGTCGTTGTCGAAGATGACGAGGTCATAGCGCATACCGGGAGCCTAAACGCAGAAAACCCCGCACCGGACCGGTGCGGGGTTTTCTCCAAAAATTGTTCGGCGGCGTCCTACTCTCCCACAGGGTCCCCCCTGCAGTACCATCGGCGCTGTGAGGCTTAGCTTCCGGGTTCGGAATGT
>NZ_JBIRZZ010000027.1:0-70161 GCF_044391385.1 Streptomyces sp. NPDC018693
TGGTACTGCAGGGGGGACCCTGTGGGAGAGTAGGACGCCGCCGAACAATTTTTGGAGAGAACCCCGCACCGGTCCGGTGCGGGGTTTTCTGCGTTATGGGTCAACCAGCTTCGTCTCGTACGCGAAGATCACCGCCTGGACCCGGTCCCGTGAGGCCGTCTTCGCCAGAATGCGGCCCACGTGGGTCTTCACCGTCGATTCGGCCAGGTGGAAGCGCTGGGATATCTCCGTGTTGGTCCAGCCCTTTCCGATGGCCGTGAGGATTTCGAGTTCGCGGTCGGTGAGTTTGGCCAGGCGGGGGTGTGGGGTCTGGGGAGTGGTGGTGTCGGTACGGGCGGGGAGGTGGTGGACGTAGGCGTCGAGGAGGCGGCGGGTCAGGCTGGGGGCCACCACCGCGTCGCCGGATGCGACCGCGCGGATGCCTGACAGGAGGTCCTCGGGCTGGGCGTCCTTGACCAGGAAGCCGGAGGCGCCGGCGCGCAGTCCCGCGTAGGCGTACTCGTCGAGGTCGAAGGTGGTGAGGATCAGGACTCGGGTGCGGTCGCCGGCGGCGGTGATGCGGCGGGTGGCCTCTATGCCGTCCAGGCCGGGCATGCGGACGTCCATCAGGACGACGTCGGGGTGGAGTTCCGCCGTCATACGGATCGCCTCGCTGCCGTTGGACGCCTCGCCGAGGACCGTCATGTCGTCCTGGCTCTCCAGCAGCATGCGGAAGCCGAGGCGCTGGAGGGGCTGGTCGTCGGCTATGAGGACGGTGGTCACTGCGGGGGTTCCTCCGGTAGGTGCAGGTGGACGCGCCAGCCCCGGGCGGGGTGCGGGCGGGGGCCGGCCTCCAGTGTGCCGCCGTAGAGGGCTGTGCGTTCGCGCATTCCGGGCAGGCCGCGGCCGTTGTCGGCGGTGGGTGGGCGGCCATGGCCGGTGTCCGTGATGGTGGCTGTGACGGCGCCTGTGTCGGCGTAGGAGAGGACGATGTGGGAGGTGGCGTCCGGGCCGGCGTGTTTGAGGGTGTTGGTGAGGGCTTCCTGGATGACGCGGTAGACGGTGAGTTGGCGGCCCGGGGGGATGGCCGGGGTGCCGTGGATGGTGGTGCGGACGGGGAGGCCGGCGGCGCGGACGCCGTCGATGAGCTGGTCGAGGTCGGTGAGGCTGGGTTGTGGGGCGAGATCGAGTGGGGGTTCTCTGTCCTCGTCGCGGAGGACGTCCAGGAGGCGGCGGAGTTCTGTGAGGGCCTGGCGGCTGGTGGTCGAGATGGCGTCCAGGGCCTGGGCGGCGCGGTCCGGGGACTTGGCGGCCGCGTACCTGCCGCCGTCGGCGAGGCCCGTGATGACGGAGAGGTTGTGGCCGATGATGTCGTGCATCTCGCGGGCGATGCGGGTGCGTTCGGCGGCGGCGGCCAGGCGGGTCTGCTGGTCGCGTTCGATCTCCAGGCGGCGGGCTCGGTCCTCCAGGGCCTCGGTGTAGTCGCGGCGGGTGCGGACGGCGATGCCGATGACCGCGGCCATGAGGATGGACATCAGGTGGGGGACCACGTCCTCGTTGAGGTCCTGGGTGGGGTGGCGGAAGTGGGTGACGAACGCGGGGGCCGTGACGACCGCCGACACCCACCACAGGGTGCGCAGCGGCAGGCGCAGGGCGATGTGGAACACGACGAGCAGCTGGAGCAGGGCCGCCTGGAGAGTGGCGCCGGTCCAGGCGTTGACGAGGGCGAACGGGGCCATGAGGAGGAGGACGGCCCTGGGGTGCCTGCGGCGCTGGACGAGGGGGAGGGACAGGGCGAGGGAGAGCGTGAGGACGAGCCAGGAGGGGACGTCGGTGTCGCGGGCGACGGTGAGCCAGCCGCCGCCGGCGTAGTCGACCAGGGCGGCCGTCACCCAGAAGCCGGTGAGGTGCAGGTCCCAGACGAGGGGGTGGCGGCGGTCGAAGGCGCGGATGCGGTTGACGACGCGTTGGATGTGCTGGGGGAGGGGGTCGGCTGGCTGCTTGTCTGGCACGGTCTCCATGGTGGCGGGTGGGCGGGTCGTGGGCGTCGGTCGGCGGGGGTATTTCGGGTGAGGGGGGTGGTACCCCGGTACTAGGGTGGCCGGCATGAGCGCCTTGAGCTGGGGAGACGGTGTCGTCCGCGCGGTGCGTGCCGATGAGTGGGAGGCCGTACGGGAGTTGCGGCTGGCGGCGCTGCGGGATCCGGTCGCGCACCTCGCGTTCCTGGAGAAGTACGAGGAGGCCGTGGGGCGGCCCGAGTCGTACTGGCAGGGCCGGGCGGAGCGGGCGGCGGAAGGGGCCGCCGGGGCGCGCCAGTTCGTGGCGGAGACGCGTGACGGGCGCTGGGTGGGGTCGGTGACCGTGCTGGTCGAGGAGGCCGGGTCGACGGACTGGGCCGGGCTGCGGGTCGAGAGGCGGCAGGGGCACGCGTTGGGCGTGTATGTGCGGCCGGAGTGCCGGGGGAGCGGGGCGGTGGAGGCGCTGTTCGGGGCCGCTCTGGAGTGGAGTTGGGGGGTGGGGCTCGAGCGGGTGCGGCTGCTGGTGCACCGGGACAACGCGCGGGCGCTGGCCGCGTACGGCAGGCTCGGCTTCCTGGCCACCGGGGTGACCATGGCCTTGGACGGTGAGGAGGATGTCGAGGTGGAGCTGGCTCGGGAGCGGGGCGTCTGACGTGTCCCGTCCTGTGTCCGCGGAAGTGGGCTGCCCGGCTGATCGCCGGGGCAGCGGGACACGGCTCGGGACTGCTCGGGAGTGTGCGAGGCCGGTGACTCAGTCGCTTGCCTCGGCCCAGGCCGTCACGTCGAACTTGGCTGTGGTGCCTTCCAGGCCGCCGTTCTTCACCTCCCTCGTCCTCAGGTAGACGGCGAGCTTGCCGTTGCTGGAGGTCTCCAGGTACATGCAGAAACGGTCGCCCTCGCGGAGATTGATGAACTCCGGCTTGGTGCCGTCGCCGGTTGCCTGCTCCTTGCAGGAATTCGCGTCGGGAGTGGAATCGTCCGCCAGTTTGACCGGGGTCGCGTACACCGGCCTGATGTAGGGACCTCCGCCTTCCGTGCCCTCGATGCGGAACTCGTCTCCGCCTCCGTGGTTCTTGGGCGGCTTGACTCCGAAGTCCATTCCCCCGTATCCGACGGTCACGGACTGGGCGTAGTAGGTGATCCAGCCGCTCGGCACGGGGGCCGGGGACTCCGCGGTCGAGATGCCGCCGCTGTTGCCCTCGGTGCCGATCTGGGGGTCGTCGCGCGTCTCCGTGGAGGTTCCGGGAGGCGCGGTGACCGTCTGTGTGGCGGTGACCGTCGCGGTGACGGTGGGCGCGGCACCGGACTCGTTGGTGAACGGCAGGTCCTGGGACGCCTGTAGCTTCGCTCCGCCGAAGAGCCCGACGAGGGCCGCGACGAAGAGGGCCAGTGCCTTGAGGATCGCCGCCCAGTCCGGCCCGGGAGGGTCGGAGCGGTTGCTGGCGGTGGTGTTCACCGTGACCTGCGTACCGGAGTTGTGGAATCCGGACGGGGAGGACGGCGGTGGGGGATTCGACGACGGTTGCTGGTTCGACGACAGTGGCGGGTTGGACGGGGGAGGAGGGTTTGACGGTGGATTACCTAAGGTCACTTCGGCTCCAGAGTGATGACCGGGGTGGGATTGTTGCACCCGACGCCCCGGGTTGCCCTCTGATTGGAGAGTCCGGACCAGATCTGATCTTTTGTGACCTAAGTTGACAGTTCGTGGTGGGGCCAGCGGGCTCTGGCCTGTTCGCGGGAGCGGAGGAGGGCGAGGGTGGGGAGACCGTGGTCCGGGCCGGAGGCCAGGAGGTAGGGGAGCTGGGGGAGGGGGGCCACGGCTGCGACGTCGTCGAGGACCAGGGTGAGTGGTGGGTCGAGGCGACCGGCGGGTGACCGTTCGGCCATGCGCCGGCCGCGCTCGACCACGCTTGCGACGAGAGCCGTCAGCAGCGGCATCGCGCCCGGAGTCGTACGGGGGTCCTCGATGGACTCGCCCACTACGTAAAGCGTGCCCCCTTCATGGATGAAGGAATCCAAGGCGAGGGCGTCGGATCGGTTCGGAGTGCATGCCTCGCGGATGTTGACCATGGTGAGCGCGGACAGGGCGCGGGTGGTCAGTTCCTGGGCCATGTCGCGGCGCTGCGGGTGGGCGGTGAGGGCGGCTTCCAGTTCGCCGGCCGTGCCGGAGGCGGCCTTGGGGTTCGTACGGAGGATGCGGACCGCTTCCTGGATCTGGGTGCCCTGGGACCAACGGTGGACGTGGCGGATGGTGCGGCCGTCGACGGCGGCGGCGTGGAGGTAGCTGCGCAGGAGGGTTTCGGCGGTGTCGCCGACCGCTTCGTCCAGGCGTGAGGTGGGGCGGGTGGGGGTGAGGAGGGCGGTGGCTGTCCGGGCCGCGGTCTGTCTGTCCTCGCAGTGGGTGATGGGGGACCAGTGGAGGCGGGCGGGGGTGTCGCAGAGGTGGGTGGGGTCGTAGAGGAGGACCGGGCCGAGTTTGGCTCGGGCGTCCTTGGTCGACTGCCAGAGGGCGGGGTTGGAGGTGAGGACGAGGGCGGGGCCTGCCGCGTCGTGGACGGCGTTGACGGCGGTGGCCTGGCGGGATTCCCTAGGGGCGTACAGCAGGGGGCCTTCGGCGCGGGGTGGTTCTGGCTCACTCGCCGGTTCGGCCTTGGACACAGAGGTGTGGGGGGCTTCCTGTGGTGCCGGTTCCTCGGCGGGAGCCCTCTGTGGGGGTACCTCGTGGGGTTCCGGCTCGGGGTGTGCCGCTGTCCTGCTGCTCGCCCGTACCGCCCTCCAGCGCGCCACCGTGCCCATGACGAACACGGTCAGGACGAGCAGGATCATCAGCTGGCCGATGAACAGGCCCCAGAAGAGGCCGTAGCCGGAGAGGGCGGAGGCGGGGGTGTCGGGCCAGGCGCCGGTGATGTCGTGGGGCTGGCCGATGAGCCGGCGCATGGCCAGGGGGGTGCGGGTGAAGGTGACGTTCTTCGGCCAGGCGCCGTGGGCGAAGAGGCCCGCCAGGCCGGTGGCCGTCCAGACCAGCAGGGTCATGCCGAGCAGGAAGGCGAGGATGCCGATGAGCAGGCCGTCCGGGACGCCGCCCTGGGCGTCCCGGTCCTGGCCTCGGTGGTCGTTCGGTCTCACGGCCCGCCCCTATGCCACCGTCGACTCGGAGTCGCCCAGGTGGTGTTCCACGAAGGCCGCCGCCCGCTGCTCCGCCTCCAGTTCCGCGGCGCGCAGCGCGTCGTCGTCGTGGGCCGGGTCGAGGTCGCGGGAGGACTCGGTCATCGCACGGTCCGTGAAGACCAGGGGGCGTTCCGTCTCGGTGACGAGGTGTTTGACCACCTGGACGTTGCCGTTGACGTCCCAGACGCCGATGCCGGGGGTGAGGGTGGGGATGATCTCCACGGCCCAGCGGGGCAGGCCAAGGACGCGGCCGGTGGCCCTGGCCTCGTCGGCCTTCTGGGCGTAGATCGTCCGTGTCGACGCCATTTTGAGGATGGCGGCCGCCTCCTTCGCGGCCGCTCCGTCGACGACGTCCGAGAGGTGGTGGACGACGGCCACGAAGGACAGGCCGAGGCGTCGGCCGAACTTGAGCAGGCGCTGGAACAGCTGGGCCACGAAGGGGCTGTTGATGATGTGCCAGGCTTCCTCGACGAGGAAGATGCGCTTCTTCCGGTCGGGGCGGATCCAGGTGTGCTCCAGCCAGACGCCGACGATCGCCATGAGGATGGGCATGGCGATGGAGTTGCGGTCGATGTGGGAGAGGTCGAAGACGATGAGGGGGGCGTCCAGGTCGATGCCGACCGTGGT
The DNA here is from genome assembly GCF_044391385.1 of Streptomyces sp. NPDC018693. Lineage (NCBI taxonomy): Bacteria > Bacillati > Actinomycetota > Actinomycetes > Kitasatosporales > Streptomycetaceae > Streptomyces > Streptomyces sp. NPDC018693. The sequence continues at coordinate 5,793 of NZ_JBIRZZ010000027.1, forward strand.
CGGGCCGTCGAACATGCCGCGCAGGTCGCCGTCGACCAGGCGGTCGAGGACCAGCGCGACGTCCAGGCCCCATGCCCGTACGTCGTCTATGGCGACGTTCATCGCCTCGGCGGACTCGGGCTCGGGGTGCCGTAGCTGCTCGACGATGTCGGAGAGGACCGGCTGGCGTTCGACGATCGACTCGTTGACGTAGGCGTGCGCGACCTTCAGGGCGAAGCCGGAGCGTTCGTCGAGGCCGTGGCCCATGGCGACCTCGATGATCGTCCGGAGCAGGGCCAGCTGGCCCGTCGTGGTGATCGCCGGGTCGAGGGGGTTGAGGCGGATGCCGTGGTCCAGGGCGGCCATCGGGTCCAGGCGGATGGGAGTTATCCCCAGCTCCTGCGCGATGAGGTTCCATTCGCCGACGCCGTCCTCGCCCTGGGCGTCCAGGACCACGACCTGGCGGTCGCGGAAGCGGAGCTGGCGCAGGACGTAGGTCTTCTCCAGGGCCGACTTGCCGTTGCCGGACTCGCCGAGGACCAGCCAGTGCGGGGCGGGGAGCTGTTGGCCGTAGAGCTGGAAGGGGTCGTAGATGTAGCCCTTTCCGGAGTAGACCTCGCGGCCGATGATGACGCCGGAGTCGCCGAGGCCGGGGGCGGCCGTGGGCAGGTAGACGGCCTGGGCCTGGCCCGTGGAGGTGCGGACCGGGAGGCGGGTCGTCTCGACCTTGCCGAAGAGGAAGGAGGTGAAGGCGTCGGTGAGGACGGACAGCGGGTCCCGCATCAGCGCATCAGCCCCTACCTTCGGATTCCGGTGGCGAACGGGAGCGTGTTGACGAACGCGCGGTGGTGCTCGCGGTCGCACCACTCCAGTTTGAGATACGACTTGCCCGCTGACGCCCTTATCGTCCGCTTGTCGCGGGCGAGTGCCTCGGGGGAGCGGGAGGAGACGGTGATGTAGCCGACGAGGTTGACGCCGGCGGCGCCGCTCGCGAGGTCCTCGCCGCGCTGGTCGAGGCGGGAGTGGGCGGCGATGTCGCGGGGGTCGACAGTGCGGTTCATCTTGGCGGCGCGGCTGGCCTCCGCCTCGTCGTTGGTCTTCTCCGTGAGCATGCGCTCGATGGCGACCTCGGTGGGTTCCAGGTCCATGGTGACGGCGACCGTGCGGATGACGTCGGGGGTGTGGACGAGGAGGGGGGCGAGGAAGTTGACGCCGACCGGGGTCATCGGCCACTCCTTGATCCAGGCGGTGGCGTGGCACCAGGGGGCGCGGGTGGCGGACTCGCGGGTCTTGGCCTGGAGGAAGGTGGGCTCCATGGCGTCCAGTTCGGCCGGCCAGGCGTTGCGCTGGGTCATCGCCTGGATGTGGTCGATGGGGTGGTCCGGGTCGTACATGGAGTGGACGAGGGAGGCGAGGCGCCCCTGGCCGAGGGGCTGCCGGACGCGGATGTCGGCCTCCTGGAGGCGGGAGCAGATGTCGGTGAGCTCGCGGGCCATGACGACGGCGAGACCGGCGTCCTTGTCGAGCTTGCGGCCACCGCCCTGGTGGCGGGAGGCGCGGGCCATGGCGTGGGCCTCGGCGGCCAGCTCGCGGGTGTAGTGCATGCAGGCGACGAGGTAGGCGCGGTGCTGCTCGCTGCTGGTGGACACCATGGACTGGAGCTGGTCGTAGGACTGCCGCAGCCAGGTGGGGGCCCTGTCGTCGCCGCGCTGGGCGACGTCCTTGGCGTGGGCGTCGGGGTCGGCGGGGAGGGTGCGGGCGAGCATCTGGAGGCGGGTGACGAAACCGTCGCCGTTGGCCACGTGCTTGAGGAGGGTGCCGAAGCGGTCGACGAGGGCCTCCTGGTCCTCGCTGTCGCGCAGGCCGACGCCGGGGCCCTCGATCTCGATCGCGGCGGTGACGGTGCGGCGGTCGGCGTGCAGGAGTACGGCGATCTCGTCGGGGCCGAACGGGGCGGCGAGCCAGGTGATGCGGCCGATGCCGGGGGGCGGGGCGACGTCGATCTCCTGGCCGTTGATGCGGGTGCCGGCCTCCATGGCGCCGGAGCGGTAGACCGTGCCGCGGCGCAGGGTGCGCTTGTAGCTGCGGTTGATCTCGAACCACTTGTAGAACGTGCGGTGCTTGTACGGCATGTAGACCGCGGCGAGGGCGAGCATCGGGAAGCCGGCCAGCAGCACGATGCGCAGGGCGAGGAGGGGGACGAGGAGACCGCACATCATGCCGAGGAACGCGCCCAGGACGATCAGCGCGATCTCGCCGGACTCGCGGTTGCGGCCGACGATCGCGTTCGGCCGGGCGCGGCCGATCAGATATGTACGGCGGGGCGTGACCGGATGGGACACATGGGCCGCGTGGGAATCAGTCGTCAACGCCCTTCACCTCCCGTGCGGTTGGTACTGCTGTTGCGGGTGTTGCTGGCATGTGGTGTGTTGACCGGGCTGCCGGTGCGGGGTGCGGGTGCGGCGGAGGGGACAGATCCGCCGCCACCGCCGGCCGCGGGGCGTGAGCTGTGGGCGGCGATGCCGCCGGAGGTGGAGCCGGCGGGGCGGGGGGCGCTCGCGTTCTGCTGGCCGCCGCCGTTGTTGTCGGCCCGGGTGCTGTGGGTCTTGATGCCCTGGGCGACCAGGGTCGCCGGGGAGGAGATCACGGCGGCGGCCTTGCCTTCGGCGCCCTGCATGATGCGGTTGTTGCGGGAGCTGGCGATCTCGTCGCCGAAGCCGGGGACGAAGCGGTAGATCATCGCGCTGGCGAAGATGGCCAGCAGGATGATGGCGAGGCCGGAGACCACGGCGGAGAAGGCGCCGGGGCCGTCGTCGGCGGAGAGCGCGCCGGCCAGGCCCAGGACGATCACGATGACCGGCTTGACCAGGATGACGGCGATCATGATGCCCGCCCAGCGCCGGACGTGGCCCCACAGGTTCTTGTCGACCAGGCCGGCGTAGACGACGGTGCCGAGCAGGGCGCCGACGTAGAGCAGGGCGGCGCGGATGACCAGCTCCAGCCAGAGGACGCCGGCGGCGAGGACGCTGACCAGCGAGACGACGATCAGCATGATCGGGCCGCCGCCGATGTCCTCGCCCTTGGCGAGGGCGGAGGAGAAGTTGCCGAAGAAGGTGTCGGTCTGGTCGCCGGTGGTCTTGGCGAGGACGTCGGAGATGCCGTCGGTGGCGGAGACGACGGTGTAGAGGATCAGCGGGGTGAAGGCGGAGGCGAGGACGGTGAGCCAGAGGAAGCCGATGGCCTCGGAGAGGGCAGTGGTGAGGGGGACGCCCCGGACCGCGCGCTTGGCCACCGCGAGGAGCCAGAGGAGGAGGGTGAGGACGGTCGACGCGGCGAAGACGACGGCGTACTGCTGGAGGAACTTGGGGTTGGTGAAGTCGACGTTCGCGGTCTCCTTCACGGCCTCGCTGAGCTTGTCGACGGTCCAGGAAGCGGCGTCGGCGCAGCCTTTGGCGAGGGAGGAGAGGGGGTCTACGGTGTCGGAGACTCCGGGGGCGGTGGTGGAGCCGGACGGGTTGTTGTCCAGCTCGCAATAGGTCTGCGCCTCGGCGGGGAGGGCGGAGCAGTCGACGCTCTGACTCGGTGAGGGCGATGCCCCGTCACTCGGGGTGGGCGTGGGGGTGGGGGCCGCGAAGGCACGGGAGGCCAGCAGTACGGCCGTCGTCTGAACGGCCGTCACGATGCCGGTGAGTGTGAGCACGCGGCGGGCGTTACCGGGCATACGTGAACCCTCCGTACTCCTCGATGGCCTTGCTGATCTCGTCGGAGGTGGACGCCTTGTCGTCGCCGGGGACCGGCGCGGGGCCTTCCGTCTGCTTGCCGTCCGCGACCTTCCAGTCCCCGTCCACCCACCGCAGCTCGAAGGTCCAGGTCTTCCAGGACGTGGTGACGGGGTCGGTGGAGGTCTCGCCGGACATGCCGATCAAGCCGACGTACCAGACGGCGATCTTGGCGGTGGTGTCGGCGTACTGCTGCACGGTCGTGCCCACCGGGACCACGCGGGAGACGAAGGTGCTGCCCTCGGGGGCGTTGCCGTCCGCGTCCAGGCCCATCTTGGCGAGGAAGTCGGCGGAGTACGCCTGGTCCAGGGCGCTCTGGAGCGCGGTGGCCTTGTCGGCGGTGTAGACGGTGTCGACGATGGTGTGTCGGCTGTCCCTGTGGAACATGCCGGTGGAGCCGAGCACCACCGCGTAGTTGGCGGCGGCCGACTGGGCGCCCTGCTCGGTGTGCGCGAAGCCGGACGGGATGCCGGCGGCGCTCTTCGTCGTCACGGGCTCGGTGCCGGTCGCCGCCGTCGACGATGTCTTCGGCTCGCCGGCGCCGGTGCGTCCGCCGCCGCCCTGGGCCGAGGCTGCGGAATCGTCTCCTCCACGGTTCGCGAAGGCGATTGCCGCGATGAGGAGGACGACGACGCCGACCACCGTGACCAGGCTGCGTGAGGACGAGCGGCCGCGGCGTCGGGCGCCGCCGTAGGGGTCGTTGTCGGGCAGCCGCAGTCTGGTCTGACCGCCGCCGCCGTAGACGTACCCTCCGTCGCCGCCGTAGTCCTGTTCGTCGCTCATGCCGTGTACGCCCCCTCGCTGCCGTAGTACGACGGTAGCCGTGCTGGTTCCCGCGCGGGCGCGGTGTGGTGACTCGACATCAGGGAAACGCAACCTCAGCCGGTGGGCACGACGGGCGGGTGGGGTGGAGGGACCGGGCGTGCCCGGAGCGGACGGAGAGGGGGGCCTGGGCTAGATGGCCATGCCGTACACGATCGTGAAGAGTGTGCCGAGTGATCCGATGATGAAGACGCCCGTGAGACCGGCGATGATGAGGCCCTTGCCCTGTTCGGCGCTGAAGGTGTCACGCAGGGCCGTGGCGCCGATACGTTGCTTCGCCGCGCCCCAGATCGCGATGCCGAGGCAGAGCAGGATGGCCACCGCCATCACCACCTCGATCATCACCTTGGCCTCGTTGCCCAGGCTGCCGAAGGGGCCCCAGTCCGGAGCGATCCCGCCGATGATGGTGTTGATGTCTCCCTTGTCGGCCGCAAAGAGCATGTAAGTCACCGCCCCTGGTGGGTAGTTCGCCATCCCCTGCGTCGGTGCAGAGGTCACGCCTCATTCTCGCCGACAATGACGCCGTCGTATGTCGACTTGACGTCAATGATGGGCGGGATTCGTACGAATACCAAACGTACGGTTACTCTGTGTATCACGGCAGGTCACGCCGGGCAATGAAGTCTGGGCGGAACCTGGGGTGTGGTTCCGTCGTTGACCTCCTTCACGGCTACACAGGGTTTCTGACGGCCGGTCGGGTGACGGGCCGTTTCGATGTTCTCATGTCACGGTGGCTTGATCTCTGTGGCAAGGTCGGTGCGGTGGACGCTCTGAAGGATCGGGACCCGGCGCACATAGGCGGGCACACACTGCTCGCCAGACTGGGCGCCGGTGGGATGGGGCAGGTCTATCTCGGACGATCACCCGGTGGCCGGCTCGTGGCCATCAAGGTGATCCGGGACGAGATCGTCGACCACCCCGAGGCGCTGGCGCGGTTCCGGCGTGAGGTGGAGACCGCGTGGGCGGTGCGCAGCGCTTACACGGCGAACCTGATCGACGCCTCGCTGGACGCGGCGCCCTACTGGCTGGCCACCGAGTACGTCGCCGGGCCCACCCTCGGCAAGGCGGTGGCCGAGCGGGGGCCGCTGCCCGCCGAGACGTGCCGGGGCTGTTCGCCGCGCTCGCCGAAGGGCTCGCGGCCGTCCACGCCCAGGGGGTCACCCATCGGGATCTCAAGCCGCAGAACGTGATCCTCGCCGCGCAGGGGCCGCAGCTCATCGACTTCGGGATCGCGCGGAGTGTGGGTCAGACGGCGTTCACCGAGGCCGGGTTCGCCTCGGGGACACCGGGCTTCACCGCGCCCGAGGTGCTGATGCGCAATGAGGTCGGCCCGGCCGCCGATGTCTTCGCACTCGGGGCGACGCTGGCGTACGCGGCCACGGGACGCCCTCCCTTCGGCCAGGGGGAGCCGGCCGGCGTCAGTTATCGCGCCGTGCACGAGTCCATAGACCTGGCCGGCGTGGAACCGGGGCTGGCGGCGCTCATCGAGGCGTGCGTGGCCAAGGAGGCGGCGGCGCGGCCCGGGTTGGCCGAGGTCATCGCGCGGTGCGGGGTGCGGTCGGCGCTGGTCGAGGACGGGTTCTACGGCGGGCTGGTCGGGTTGGGGGAGGCGGTGCCGCAGGTTCCGCAGAGCTCGCGGGTGCCGGGCCCTCCGCCGGGTGACCCGCACAGTCTGCCGACGGCGGCGGCCCCGTACGGTCCCGGATACACGCCCACGCAGGCCGCCCAGCCCGCTCCGGCCGCGCGGCGGCGTCGTACGCCGTGGCTGGTCGCGGCGGTGGTCGTGGTTGCCGGTGCGGTCGCTGTGCTGCCGTTCCTGCCCGATGATGATGGCGGGGAGCGCACGGGGGCGGCGGGCACATCGGCCGGACCGACGGCGGTGGGTGACAAGGAATCAGGCATCCAGCCGCCGGCGTACGTGGAGGCGACAAACCCCTCGCGTGACTACTGGACGGCCGACCCGGCCGCGGAGGACGGCCGGGGGAAGTGCGATCTGCCCGTCGAAGAGCGGTACACGGACTTCCAGGGCTCGGTCTCCGCACCGGACTCCGACGGCAAGCTGCGGATCGGCGTCCGGGTCAAGGGCTTCGTCCCGCCGCCCGTGGAGCCGTACTACGTCTCCGTGGCCGTCAAGCCGCCGCACGAGATCGACTCGCGTACCGGCAAGCCCATCGAGGGCCTCCCCATCCAGAACACCGACCTCGGCTACACCAGCGCGCCCGTCGAAGTCAGCACCGACTGGGCGTACTTGACATACCCCGACGACTTCCGGAAGTTCGTGAACGGCAAGAAAGTCGGCGACGCCATCCCCGTCGGGAACGACCCCGGTGACTGGACCGTGCTCTTCCTCCACGTCGAGGGAGTGAAGCAGTACGCGACCATCCAGTGCCTCGGGTTCGTCTCGAAGTAGTAAACAGGGATTCGGCGGGGGAGGGTTGAGGTGTGCGAAAAGTCTGGGTGATCGGTGGCGCCGCGGTCGGGCTCGGCCTGAGCTTCGTGATGCTGCTCGTCGTCGGCGTGTACGTCATCTCCGGGAACCTGGTCAACGGGGCCCGGCAGGGCGGCGTCGGCCTGGCCCAGGGATCCGTGCCGGCCGCGTACCGGGCGCTCGTGCAGCGATGGGGCAATCTGTGCCCGGCCCTCAACCCGGCCCTGCTGGCCGCGCAGCTGTACCAGGAGAGCGGCTGGAACCCGAAGGTCGTCAGCCACGCCGACGCGCGCGGTATCGCGCAGTTCATCCCCAGCACCTGGGCCACGCACGGCGTCGACGGCGACGGGGACGGGGACCGCGACATCTGGGACCCCAATGACGCGATTCCGTCGGCCGCGTCGTACGACTGCGCGCTCGCGAAGGACGTCAAGGACGTGCCGGGGGACGTCACGAACAACATGCTCGCCGCCTACAACGCGGGCCCGTACCGCGTCATCAGGGCGGGCGGGGTGCCGGCGATCAGCGAGACGCAGAACTACGTCAAGCGGATCCGCAGCCTGGAGAAGAGCTTCGCCGCTCCCGTCGGCCGCCTCGGCCCCACCCAGCAGGCCGCCGGGGCCATCCACTACGCCCAGAGCAAGCTCGGCACGCCCTACCTGTGGGGCGGCAATGGCACGCCCGAGCACGGGGGGCGGTTCGACTGCTCCGGGCTGACCAAGGCGGCGTACGAGAGCGTGGGGATCACGCTGCCCCGGGTGGCCAACGACCAGTACAACGCCGGGCCGCACCCGTCGCGGGACCAACTGCTTCCCGGGGACCTGGTGTTCTTCTCACCGGACCCGAACAACTCCCGGGCCATCGACCACGTGGGGATCTACGTCGGCGGCGGGTACATGATCGACGCGCCGCGCACGGGCGCCGTCATCCGCTTCGACCCGATCGACACCAAGAAGTACTTCGGGGCCACCCGGGTGACGGAAGATGGCGCGAAAGCGCTCCCCACGACCGTGTGAACCGACCGTGAGGCCCGGCCCTGAGCTGCGAGTACGTGTCTCTCTTCGATAACGTCTGCGTGATCATTCAGTGGAGGGTGGAACGTATCAACCGGGGCCGTGCGTTCCTGTTGACGTACATCGACCACGGGGGTGGCAGATGCGGCGCACGCACGAGCACGTGTCAGTGCGCCGGGCACTACTCGACGAAGGGGCCGCAGCACCATGGCTGGACTCGCCGAATCCGGGTCGAACCCCGACGTCGACCTGCTCTACGACATCAACGGCCTCGCGAAGGACGCGCCGCACTGGTTCGACCGGATCGTCGAGTTCGTGGGTGAGTACGGGCTGCTGCTCGCCATCGTGCTGCTGGTGGTGTGGTGCTGGTGGGGCGTGCGCAAGCGGGTCACTGGCGCCGAGGAGGCCGCGTCGTCCGTCGCCGCGCTGGTGTGGGTGCCGCTCGCTGCCGCGATCGCCGTGCTCGTCAATGTGCCCATACGGGGGTTCGTCGAGCGGCCTCGGCCGTTCCTCGACCATCAGGGGCTTGAGGTTCTTGTCTCCGGCAAGACCGACTATTCGTTTGTGAGCGATCACGCGACGCTCACCATGGCGATGGGGGTCGCTCTCTTCGTCGCCAACCGGAAGTTCGGGCTCGTCGCGATCGGGCTGGCGATCGTCAACGGGTTCTGCCGGGTGTACATGGGGGTGCACTACCCGACGGACATCGTCGGCGGATTCGCGCTCGGGACTGCTGTGGCTTTGCTGCTGTCGCCGGCGGCCGCCGCGCTGCTCACGCCGGTGCTGCGGGCCGTTGAGCGGTCGCGGAGGATGGGGTGGGTGGTGCGGAGCCGGGCCGCTCGGGTCGCGGTTGTCCCGGGGGTGCGGGCGGATGCGGCGGAGCGGGATCTGGCGGCTTGAGTTCCCGGTTCCGCCAGGTCAGAGAGCTTGCGGGTACGTGAAGAAGTGCCCGGGGTCGTACTGGGTCTTCAGCTTCGTCAGGCGGGTCGCCGCCTCTCCGTAATACGCCTGCTTCCAGTTCCGTAGCGTCGGGTCCGTGTAGTTCTGGTACGCCGCTCCCGAGGCGTGGGGTCTCATCGCCGTGTGGGCCGATGTCAGCCAGGACTGGGCCGTCGTGCCCGGGGTTCCCGCGCGCCAGGCGGCGATGTACTGGGCCAGCATGCGGGAGCGGCGGTGGACGAAGGCCGTGGCGGTGGGGGAGACGCGGTTGACGGCGCCGCCGAGGGCGGTCAGGGCGATGCTGCCGGGGCCGCCGCGGACGTTCTTGATCTGGGTGAGGAGGGTCTGGACGCCGGCGGTCGACAGTGAGCGGTCGAAGAAGTCCGAGCGGGCCGCGTAGGTCTCCCGTTGCAGGGCGCCCTGGGGGGAGCGGCCCGGGGTGGAGCCGGGGAGGTGGCACTGGGCGTCCGTGGCGAAGGAGGAGCAGCCGGCGTAGATCTCCATGGCCTCCTCGTACGAGCGGCGGCGCAGGGAGACGTGCGAGGCGGGGGCGCCCACGCGGTCGGCGAGGCGGTCCACCGCGTTCTGGAGCCGGCCGTAGGTGCCGATGCAGAAGGCCGAGACGGAGACGGTGGGGGTGCTGCCGGGGACGTTCGACAGGTGCAGGGCGGACCAGATCTCGTCCGGCTGGGCGGGGCCCCACTCCTGCCAGGCCCGTATCACCGCCGCCGCCCTCGACCAGGGCCAGGTGAGGTTGCCGGTGACCGCCTGGGGTGCCGGATGGGTGCGGAAGTGCAGCTCGGTGACGACGCCGAAGTTGCCGTTGCCGGCGCCGCGCAGTGCCCAGAAGAGGTCCTTGTGCTCGGTGGCGTTCGCGGTCAGTTGCCGGCCGTCCGCGGTGACGATCGTCGCCTGGGTGAGGCTGTCGCAGGTCAGGCCGTACGCCCGGGACACCACGCCGTGGCCGCCGCCGAGGACCAGGCCGGAGACGCCGACGCTCGGGCAGGAGCCCGCCGGGATCGTCACGCCCTTCGCGATGAGCGCGCGGTAGACGTCGATCAGCTTGGCGCCGGCGCCGATGACCGCCTGCTCGCCGCTGACGCGGATCCGGCTCAGCTTGGACACGTCGAGAATCAGCCGGCCGTCGCCGGAGGACCAACCGGCGTACGAGTGGCCGCCGTTGCGGATCGCGACCTTGGTGCCGTGGGCGCGGGCGTACGCCAGGGCCGTACGGATGTCGTCGGTGTGTGCCACGTACGCCACCGCGGCCGGCTTCAGGGAGTCGAAGCGGGTGTTGTACAGCTGGCGGGCTGCCGGCCAGGAGGCGTCGCCGGGGCGGATCAGGGGGCCGTCCAGGCCGCGGGCCAGGGCGGACCAGTCGGCGGGGGCGGGTGTGCGGGGGCGGGGCGTCGTGGGTGTGGCGGCGGTCGGGGTCAGGGGGGTGGTGCCGTTGGTCCTGCCCTGGCAGCCCGCGGTCGTGGCCGTGGCGAGTGCGGCCGCGCCGCCTGTGATGAACGTACGTCGTTCCATGGAGTAGTCCGTCCCGCGTGGTCCGTCCCGCGCCTTCTGCCGGTTGTCATGGAGCCAGACGGGAACGCGGGGTCACGGGTTCCGGTCGGGGGCCGGGTGGGTCTCCGCGTCCGTCCGGGCCAGGCTTCTCGCCCTGCGGGCCGGGCCGCGCCAGCCGCAGGTGCAGCGGGCGAAGCAGAAGCGGCCCTGTTCGACGGTGCTGGTCAGGTGCTCTCCGTCCGTGCGGGGAGCGCTATGGCCGTCGTGCTGCGTCACCCGAACAACGTTACCCACGCACGGTGCGGCGGATGTATGCCCGGGCGCATGCCGTCGGCCGTGCGTGACGAGGGCACTTACCCGTCGTTAACCGAACGACGGCGGGCCCGTGAACGGACATACCGGCTGGGGGTAGGTGGCGATGGCGGAGCGGCAGCACAGACTCAAGGGTGCGGCGGTCGTCGCGGGGCTGGTGGCCGGTGCGTGCGCGGGCGCGGCCGGCTGCGGGAGCAGCGGTGCCGCCGCCGACGACGCGCGGTCCGTCGATCCCGTGCGGACCCTGCACGGGGCCGCCGACACCCTGCGGCTGGCGGGCAGTTCGAAGGCGCGTACGTCGATGGAGATGGCGACCGGCGGCACCCGGGTGACCATCCGCGGTGAGGGCGTCTACGACTACCGCAGCCAGCTGGGCCGGTTGAAGGTGGTGCTGCCGCAGGACCCGGCGGGAAAGAGCGAGCACCGGCCGATCACCGAACTCCTCGCACCCGGCGCGCTGTTCATGAAGAACAGGGGTGCGGGGGTGCCGGACGACAAGTGGGTGCGGGTGGAGACGTCGACGCTGTCCGACGGCAATCTGGTCACCGGCGGGGCGACCGATCCGCTGGCCGCCGCCGAGGTGCTGCGCGGGACACGGACGGCGACGTACGTGGGGCGCACCGAGTTCGCGGGGACGCCCGTACGGCACTATCGCGGGACCGCCGATCTGGAGGCCGCCGCGCGCGGCGCCACCGAGGGAAACCGGGAGGCGCTGGCGGCGGCGGCGAAAGGGTTCGCCACGGCGCAGGTGCCGTTCGACGTGTACCTCGACGACGAGGGGCGCATCCGCAAGGTCCGGTACCGGTTCAGCTTCGTCAACGGGCAGGACAAGAGCGTGGTGGCCGTCGCCTCGACGACTCTGCTGTACGACTTCGGCGCCCCCGTCGACGTACGGCTGCCGCCGGCCGGGGACATCTACGCGGGGCGGATCGTCGAGGAGTAGCGGCGGTCACCGGGCGTGAATAGTCCCGTGAACTAGCCCTTCCGTGCCATGCGCGTGGTGTGTGCCGCTCCCTACTCTAGGAACGCTCCAGCAAGTCCGTGACGGCAGAGACGAGGTGATGCGCGTGGCTCCGGTCGGCGGTACGGCAGTTCAGGACCACGTGGCCCTCGCCGAGATCGAGCTGTGCGGGGAGCTGATCATCGCGGCCTCGGCGGCCGAGGAGCGGCTCAGCCTGGAGAGCATCGACGAGGTGCTGCGGGTCGCGGAGGAACGGGAGCGCTCCTCCGCCGGGTGACCCTCGGGTGCCGCCGGGTGCTCAGGTGCGCAGGAGGCGGCCGATCGCCTTCGTCGCTTCCTCCACCTTCGCGTCGATCTCGTCGCCGCCCTTGATGGCAGCGCTGGCGACGCAGTGGCGCAGGTGCTCCTCCAGCAGTTGCAGGGCGAAGGACTGCAGGGCCTTGGTGGAGGCGGACACCTGAGTGAGTATGTCGATGCAGTAGACGTCCTCGTCGACCATGCGCTGCAGGCCGCGGATCTGGCCTTCGATGCGGCGCAGGCGCTTGAGGTGTTCGTCCTTCTGCTTGTGGTAGCCGTGCACACCGTGGTCGTGGCCGGTGGCCGCTTCCCTGCGCTCCGTGTCCTCGGAGGGCGCCGTGGTCGCGCCGGCCTCGGTGGTCGTCATAGCGTCCTCCTGGAATGACGGACATATACCCCTGGCGGGTATATCGTAACCAACTTTGCTGGGTATAGGCCCCTTGGTCCGCCCCTGTGCTGACCGCTGTGCCTGATGGGCGACACTGGGGGGACGGCCCCTTAGCCGTGGCCGGATGATGCGCTTAGCATCAGCCTGACCGAAACCGATGCATCCCGAGGACCCCACGTGCGCTTTCGTCTGACCCCCAGGGAGACGAGCTTCTACGACATGTTCGCCGCATCCGCGGACAACATCGTCACGGGCTCCAAGCTCCTGATGGAACTGCTCGGGGCGGACGCGTCCGCCCGGGCCGAGATCGCGGAGCGGATGCGGGCAGCGGAGCACGCGGGTGACGACGCCACGCATGCGATCTTCCACCAGCTGAACTCCTCGTTCATCACGCCGTTCGACCGCGAGGACATCTACTCCCTCGCCTCTTCCCTCGACGACATCATGGACTTCATGGAGGAGGCCGTCGACCTGGTCGTCCTCTACAGCATCGAGGAACTGCCCCGCGGGGTGGAGCAGCAGATCGAGGTGCTGGCGCGGGCCGCCGAGCTGACGGCCGAGGCGATGCCGAACCTGCGGACGATGTCGAATCTGACGGAGTACTGGATCGAGGTCAACCGGCTGGAGAACCAGGCCGATCAGATTCACCGGAAGCTGCTGGCGCATCTGTTCAACGGGAAGTACGACGCGATCGAGGTGCTCAAGCTCAAGCAGATCGTGGATGTGCTGGAGGAGGCGGCGGACGCCTTCGAGCATGTGGCGAACACGGTGGAGACCATCGCCGTCAAGGAGTCCTGAGACCCTGCCATGGACACCTTCGCGTTGGTCGTGACCATTCTGGTCGCGCTGTTCTTCACGTACACGAACGGCTTTCATGACTCGGCGAACGCCATCGCCACATCGGTGTCGACCCGGGCGCTGACGCCGAGGGCCGCGCTGCTGATGGCCGCCGTGATGAATCTCGGCGGTGCCTTTCTGGGGTCGGGGGTCGCCAAGACCGTCAGTGAGGGGATCATCCAGACGCCCGAGGGGTCGACGGGGATGGGGATTCTCTTCGCCGCCCTGGTCGGGGCGATCGCCTGGAATCTGATCACCTGGTACTTCGGCCTTCCCTCGTCTTCGTCTCATGCGTTGTTCGGGGGCATGGTGGGGGCCGCTCTCGCCGGCGGTACGACCGTTTACTGGGGCGGGGTGTTCGAGAAGATCGTCATTCCGATGTTCGTGTCGCCGGTGGTGGGGCTGCTGGCGGGTTATCTGGTGATGACCGCCATCATGTGGATCTTCCGGCGGGCCAATCCGCACAAGGCGAAGCGGGGATTCCGGATCGCGCAGACGGTGTCGGCGGCCGGGATGGCGCTCGGGCATGGTCTGCAGGACGCGCAGAAGACGATGGGCATCGTGGTGATGGCGCTGGTCATCGCGGATGTCGAGGACTTCGGCGATCCCATTCCGGTGTGGGTGAAGATCGCCTGTGCGGTGATGCTGTCGCTGGGAACCTATGCCGGTGGGTGGCGGATCATGCGGACGCTGGGGCGGAAGATCATCGAGCTCGATCCGCCGCAGGGGTTCGCGGCGGAGACGACCGGGGCGTCGATCATGTTCACCACGGCGTTCCTGTTCAAGGCGCCCATCTCCACGACGCATGTGATCACGTCGGCGATCATGGGAGTCGGGGCGACCAAGCGGATCAACGCGGTGCGGTGGGGTGTCGCCAAGAACATCGTGCTCGGCTGGTTCATCACGATGCCGGCCGCCGCGGCGGTCGCCGCGCTGGCCTTCGGGATCGTGAAGCTGGCGTTTCTGTAGGCGGCGCCGGCCAGGGGCTTCGCCCCCGGACCGGTGCGGCACGAACAACAAGTGGGCCCGCCCCCCGGGAGCCAGGGGGCGGGCCCTTTTGCGGCCTCGCGGTGGCACCGCCATGCAGCACCGCGAGGGGATCGGGGGAGGGCTCAGCCGAAGCGGCCGGAGATGTAGTCCTCCGTGGCCTGGACCGACGGGTTGGAGAAGATGCGCTCCGTGTCGTCGATCTCGATGAGCTTGCCGGGCTGGCCGACGGCCGCCAGGTTGAAGAAGGCCGTGCGGTCCGAGACGCGCGCCGCCTGCTGCATGTTGTGCGTCACGATGACGATCGTGAAGCGTTCCTTCAGCTCGCCGATCAGGTCCTCGATGGCGAGGGTGGAGATGGGGTCCAGGGCCGAGCAGGGCTCGTCCATGAGGAGGACGTTCGGCTCGACCGCGATCGCGCGGGCGATGCACAGGCGCTGCTGCTGGCCGCCGGACAGGCCCGAGCCGGGCTTGTTCAGGCGGTCCTTGACCTCGTTCCAGAGGTTCGCGCCCTTGAGGGAGCGCTCGACGATGTCCGCCAGCTCGCTCTTCTTGTAGTTGCCGTTCAGGCGCAGGCCCGCCGCCACGTTGTCGAAGATCGACATCGTGGGGAACGGGTTCGGGCGCTGGAAGACCATGCCGACCTCGCGGCGCACGGACACCGGGTCGATGCCGGCGCCGTACAGGTCCTCGTCGTCCAGGAGCACCTTGCCCTCGACCCGGCCGCCCGGCGTCACCTCGTGCATACGGTTGAGCGTGCGCAGGAACGTCGACTTGCCGCAGCCGGACGGGCCGATGAACGCCGTCACCGAGCGGGGCTCGACGGTCATCGAGATGTCCTCGATCGCCTTGTGGGAGCCGTAGTACGCGGTGAGTCCGCTTACGTCGATTCGCTTGGCCATGATTACTACTTCTCTTCCGGATCAGTTCGGTCGCTGTATGGCCGCGTCAGCGACCGGTCTTCGGGGCCTTCCAGCGGGCGATGCCGCGGGCCACCAGATTGAGGATCATGATGAAGGCGATGAGGGCCAGGGCCGCCGCCCACGCGCGGTCGTACGCCGCGCCGGAGCCGCCGCTGTTCGCGTACTGCAGGTAGATGTACATCGGCAGCGATGCCTGCGGGTCGGCGAACGGGTTGGCGTTGATGAAGTTGGTGCCCCAGACGAGCAGCAGCACGGGGGCCGTCTCACCGGTGATACGGGCGATCGCGAGCATCACGCCGGTGGTGATACCGCCGAGGGACGTCGGCAGGACCACCTTCAGGATGGTGCGCCACTTGGGCACGCCCAGGGCCAGCGACGCCTCCCGCAGCTCGTTCGGGACGAGCTTGAGCATCTCCTCGGTGGAGCGGACGACGACCGGAATCATCAGGATGCACAGGGCCAGCGAGCCGGCGAAACCGGACGGCCCCATGTCGAGCATCAGGATCCAGAGACTGAGGACGAACAGACCCGCGACGATCGACGGGATGCCCGTCATGACGTCGACGAAGAAGGTGACGGCCTTGGCGAGCTTGCCACGGCCGTACTCGACCAGGTAGATCGCGGTGAGCACACCGACCGGCACGGAGATCAGGGCGGCGAGGCCGACCTGCTCCAGGGTGCCGAGGATGGCGTGGTAGATGCCGCCGCCGGGCTCGGTGTCGGCGACCACGCCCATCGAGTGGGTCAGGAAGTAGACGTCGAAGACCTTCGTGCCGCGCTTGACGGTCTCCCAGACGAGGGAGGCGAGCGGGATGACGGCCAGGATGAACGCGACCCACACCAGGCTGGTCGCCACCCGGTCCTTGGCCTGGCGCTTGCCCTCGACGCGGGCGGAGATGCCGTAGGTGCCCAGGACGAACAGGAGCGCGGCGATCAGGCCCCACTGGACGTTGCTGTCCAGGCCGGCCGCGGCGCTGATGCCGAGGCCCAGGGCGATCGAGCCCGCGGCGACCGCCCAGGAGAACCACTTGGGCAGGTGCGCGCCGCGCAGGGTGCTCGGGCGCTTGGGGGAGAGGGTTGCGTTGCTCATGCGTTGGCCCCCGAGTACTCCTTGCGGCGGGCGATGATCATGCGGGCCGCGCCGTTGACCAGCAGGGTGATGACGAAGAGCACCAGACCGGAGGCGATCAGCGCGTCCCGGCCGATCTCGCTGGCCTCGTTGAACTTGCTGGCGATGTTCTGCGCGAACGTGCCGCCGCCCGGGTCCAGCAGGCTGGCGCTGATGTCGAAGCTCGGGGAGAGCACCATGGCGACGGCCATCGTCTCGCCGAGCGCGCGGCCGAGGCCGAGCATCGAGGCGGAGATCACGCCGGAGCGGCCGAAGGGGAGGACCGACATGCGGATGACCTCCCAGCGGGTGGCGCCGAGCGCCAGGGCCGCCTCCTCGTGCATCTGCGGGACCTGGCGGAAGACCTCACGGCTCACGTTGGTGATGATCGGCAGGATCATGATCGCGAGCACGATGCCCACGGTGAGCATCGAGCGCGGGGCGCCGCCGTTCCACTCGAAGATGCCGGTCCAGCCGAGGTACTCGTCCAGCCAGCTGTAGAGGCCCTCCAGGTGCGGTACGAGCACGAGGGCGCCCCAGAGGCCGTAGACGATGGACGGCACGGCGGCGAGCAGGTCGATCACGTAGGCGATGGGGCCGCCCAGCTTGCGCGGGGCGTAATGCGTGATGAACAGGGCGATGCCCACCGCGACCGGGACCGCGATGGCCATGGCGATGATCGACGACACGACGGTGCCGAAGGCCAGGACGGCGATGCCGAACTCCGGCGGGTTGCCGCTGGGGTTCCACTCGAAGCTGGTGAAGAAGTTGGCCTCGTCCTTGTTGATGGCGAGGATGGCCCGGTAGGTGAGGAAGGCCGCGATGGCGGCCATGATCACCAGGACGAAGATGCCGGACCCGCGGGAGAGACCGAGGAAGATGCGGTCTCCGGGGCGGGTGGCGCCGCGGGCGGCGCGCTTCTGCTCGGTCCCGGTGGGCCGGGGTGCGGGGGGCGCGGTCTTGTTCTGTGTGGATATGTCCATCGGGTTCTCCGGTCTGCGGAGCCTCCGGACGGGGGCTCCTGGCGGCGGTGCACCGGACGGTGCGGTCCGACCCCGGTCGGGGGCCGGACCGCACTCTGGATTAGCTCAGGCCCGAGATGGTCTCGCGGACCTTGGTGATGATCTCGTCGGGCATCGGGGCGTAGTCCGCGCCCGTCAGCAGCGCCTGGCCGTCCTTCGAGGCCATGAAGTTCAGGAAGGACTTCGTGGTGGCCAGCGTGTCGGACTTGTTGCCCTTGTCGCAGACGATCTCGTACGTCACCAGGGTGATCGGGTAGGCACCCTCCGCCTTGGTGGCGTAGTCCAGCTTCAGGGCCAGGTCGGAGCCGGTGCCGACGGTCTTGGCGGCGGCGATGGCCTTGGTGGCGTTCTCCAGGGTGGCGTCGACCGGAGCGGCGGCGCCGGTGTTCAGGGAGACCGTCTTGATGCCGTCCTTGGCGTAGGAGAGCTCGAAGTACGAGATCGCACCGGCGGTCTGCTTCACCTGCTGCGCCACGCCGGAGGAGCCCTGCGCGGCCTGGCCGCCCTTGGCCTTCCACGCCTTGCCGGACTCGTACTTCCAGTCGTTCGGGGCGGCGGCGGCCAGGTACTTGGTGAAGTTGTCCGTGGTGCCGGACTCGTCCGAGCGGTGGAACGCCTGGATCTTGAGGTCGGGAAGCTTCGCGTCGGGGTTCAGCTTCGCGATGGCCTCGTCGTTCCAGTTGGTGATCTGGCTGTCGAAGATCTTGGCCACGGTGGCGGCGTCCAGGACGAGCTTGTCGACGCCCGGGACGTTGAAGCCGATGGCGACCGGACCGCCGACCATCGGCAGGTCGATGGCCTGACCGCCGGTGCAGACCTTCTTGGACTCCTCGACCTCCTCGGGCTTCAGCGCGGAGTCCGAGCCGGCGAACGAGGTCTGACCCTGCAGGAACGCGGTGATGCCCGCGCCCGAGCCGGTCGGGTTGTAGTTGACCTGCACGTCCTTGCACGCGGCCGTGTACGCCTTGACCCAGGCGTCGATCGCGTTCTTCTGCGCGGAGGAGCCGGACGCCTGCAGCTGGCCCTTGGCGCCGGCGCAGTCGACGTTGCCGGCCGCGGCGGTCGCGGTGTTGGTGGCGTCGCCGCCGTTGGAGCCGGTGTCGTCGGAGCCGCACGCCGTGAGGGCCAGGGCGCCGGAGACGGCGATCGCGCCGAGAGCGAGAGCCCGCCGGTTCTTGCGCTGAAGCTTCACTTGAGGGAGATCCTTCCAGGAGCCGCCGTCCTGAATTCGGCGGCGTGCGAGATCTGCGTTTCTTACGAGGTCTGCGTGGCGTGGACACGTCCCGTAGGTCGTGTTCCGCACCGGGTAAGGCCGAAATTAGGCAGAACAGGTGAAGGCGCCTGTTGGCGTAAGTGAACGGGGGGTGAACCCCTGTGGTCGGTGCGGTTAGGTCACGGAAGGCTTACGCCGAGGACACGGGGGGATCCCGGAGCGGCTCCGCTGCGGGGCGACTGTCGGGGGCGGCTGTGGGGCGGCTCGACTATGACAGGCGCAGGGACTCCAGCAGCGCGTCGACGAGGTCGCGGTCCCTCGGTTGGCTCAGCGCTTCCTTCGCGGCGGTGGGCGGCAGCCACAGGATGCGGTCCACCTCCGCATTCGGCGTGAAACCGCCGCCGCCGGCCTCGGCCGCCCAGTAGCGGACCCGCTTGGGGCGGCCGTTCGCCAGGTAGCGGACGGTGGGCAGCTCGATGCCGGGCGAGGCGGTGCAGCCGGTCTCCTCCAGCACCTCGCGCAGGGCGCCGAGCAGGGGGTTCTCATCACGCTTGAGTTTGCCTTTGGGGTGTGACCAATCATCGTATTTCGGGCGATGGACGATGCACACTTCAAGGGAATCGCCGATGGGTGAGCGGCGCCACAGGACGCAGCCGGCCGCCTGGACGGTGGTGTCCTCGGGGGAGCTCACCGGTCACCGCCTCCCTCGTCGGTCACTACGGGGTGTTGATCGTCTGCCGCTGCCAGGCCCGCTGGAACGCGTACCGGGCCGCCTCGACCTCGTGGCGCTGGTCGGCGTGCAGGACGCCGAGGGCGTACGCCGTCGCCGGGGCGATCCGGGGGGTGCGGGCGGCCTGGGCCGCCGCGGCGGCCGCCTCCGCGGCGTCGCGGTGCCGGTCGAGGGCCTGGCCGCCCGCGAGCAGCCGTACGTCGGGGGTGTGGGCCTCGCCGTGCAGGACGTCGAGCGCGTAGCGGTGCAGGCGCAGGAGCAGGCGGACCTGGTGCCAGGGGGCGTCCTGGGGGTGGGGGGCCGGTTCCGGGGACAGGCCGTGGACCAGGGCCTCGGCGTTGTAGGGGAGGCCGGCGGTGAGGAGGGGCAGGGCGGCGATCGCGTCCGTGAGGCGCTCCTCGGCGGCTGCGGCCAGGGGGTGCAGGGCTGTGCTGGACGCGGTGGGGGTGAGGGGGACCTCGCTGGCCAGGAGGGCGATCTTGTCCGCGACGGCGTGGAAGCGGGAGGAGCCGAGGGCCTGGAGGGAGGTGGAGTGGGCCCGGGTGCGGGCGAGCGTGAGCTGGCGGTCGAGCAGGGCGCCGGCCTTCGCGGCGCCGACTGTGAGGTTGCCGCGGTCGAGGGGGGCCGGGGGGTGGGTGGCGTGACCGGCGCTGCCAGGGGCACCCCCCTCGCCCACCCGTGCCGCCCCGGCGGCACGACTGCCCGCAGCTACGACCGGGTCGGAGCGATCCGCCGCGGCGCCCCCCTGCGCAGGCACCGTCGGTGTCGTTGTGCCCGACAGGCGGTGGAGGGCCAGGAGGAGGCGTTGCAGGCGGGACTCGTGGGCGTGTTCCAGGGCCAGGGTGCCGGAGACCCAGGCGAGTTCGGGGCGCATCTCCTCGGACCAGTCCGAGTCGAGGAGGGGGCGGAAGGTGTGGAGCGAACCGCTGATGCGGCGGGCCGCGCGGCGCAGGGCGCGGGTCGCGTCGGCGGCGGCCTCCGTACCCGTACCGCCCGCCGCGCCGCCCCCGGTCTCCCGGTGCAGGCGCAGCGCGCGGAGGAACTCCGTGGCCTGCGCCCGGAGGTAGCCGGCGAGGGCGTCTCCGGTGGGTGCGCGGCCGGTCGCGGAGTCCGTCAGGTCATGGTGTCGCTGTGCCACGCCGGCGCCTCCGGGCGTCTATGAGCATCTCCTGAACGTTGCGCAGGGGTTGGCCGTCCCCGTCGGCCGCGTGCCGGGTCCACTCGCCGTCCGGGCCGAGGTGCCAGGAGGCGGTGGTGTCCGCCATGCCGGTCTCCAGCAGCCGGTTGAGCGCGGCGCGGTGGGCCGGGTCGACGACCCTGACCAGGGCCTCTATCCGGCGGTCGAGGTTGCGGTGCATCATGTCGGCGCTGCCGAGCCACACCTCGGGCTCGCCGCCGTTGCCGAAGGCGAAGATCCGGGAGTGTTCGAGGAAGCGGCCGAGGATCGAGCGGACCCGGACGTTCTCCGACAGGCCCGTCACGCCCGGGCGGATCGCGCAGATGCCGCGGACCCAGATGTCGACCGGCACACCCGCCTGGGACGCCCGGTAGCAGGCGTCGATGACGGCCTCGTCGACCATCGAGTTGACCTTGATGCGGACGAAGGCGGGGCGGCCCGCACGGTGGTGCTGGACCTCCTTGTTGATCCGCGAGACCAGGCCGTCGCGCAGGGACTTGGGGGCGACGAGGAGCCGGCGGTAGGTCTCCCGGCGGGAGTAGCCGGAGAGCCGGTTGAACAGGTCGGACAGGTCCGCTCCGACCTGCGGGTCGGCGGTGAGCAGGCCGAGGTCCTCGTAGAGGCGGGCCGTCTTCGGGTGGTAGTTGCCCGTGCCGACGTGGCTGTAGCGCCGTAGCGTGTCGCCCTCCTGGCGGACCACGAGTGACAGCTTGCAGTGGGTCTTCAGGCCGACCAGGCCGTAGACGACATGGCAGCCGGCCTCCTCCAGCTTGCGCGCCCACTTGATGTTGGCGTGCTCGTCGAAGCGGGCCTTGATCTCGACCAGCACGAGGACCTGCTTGCCGGACTCGGCGGCGTCGATGAGCGCGTCGACTATCGGGGAGTCGCCGGACGTCCGGTACAGGGTCTGCTTGATCGCGAGGACGTCCGGGTCGCCCGCGGCCTGCTCCAGGAACGCCTGGACGGACGTGGAGAAGCTGTCGTACGGGTGGTGCAGCAGTACGTCGCGCTTGCGCAGGGCCGCGAAGATGTCGGGCGCGGACGCCGACTCCACCTCGGCGAGGTCGCGGTGGGTGCCGGCGACGAACTTCTGGTACTTCAGCTCCGGCCGGTCCAGACCGTGGATGCGGAACAGGCCGGTCAGGTCCAGCGGGCCCGGCAGCGGGTACACCTCGGCCTCGGTGATCTTCAGCTCGCGCACCAGCAGGTCGAGGATCTCCCGGTCGATGTTCTCCTCGACCTCCAGGCGCACCGGCGGCCCGAAGCGGCGCCGCATGAGCTCCTTCTCCAGGGCCTGGAGCAGGTTCTCGGCGTCGTCCTCCTCGACCTCCAGGTCCTCGTTGCGGGTGACCCGGAAGGTGTGGTGCTCCAGCACCTCCATGCCCGGGAACAGCTCCTCCAGGTGGGCGGCGATGACGTCCTCCAGGGGGACGTACCGGCCCGGGGAGCACTCCAGGAAGCGGGAGAGCAGCGGCGGCACCTTCACGCGCGCGAAGTGGGGCGTGCCGGTGACGGGGTTCCGTACGCGCACGGCCAGGTTCAGGGAGAGGCCCGAGATGTACGGGAAGGGGTGCGCGGGGTCGACGGCGAGCGGGGTGAGCACCGGGAAGATCTGGTGCCGGAACAGGGTGAAGAGGCGGGCCTGCTCCTTCTCGGTCAGCTCCTGCCAGCGGACCAGGTGGATGCCCTCCTCGGCGAGCGCGGGGGCGACGTCCTCGTGGTAGCAGGCGGCGTGCCGGGCCATGAGCTCTCGGGAGCGGGCCCAGATCATCTCCAGGACCTCACGCGGCTGCAGGCCGGACGCGGAGCGGGTGGCGACCCCGGTGGCGATACGGCGCTTCAGACCGGCCACGCGGACCATGAAGAACTCGTCGAGGTTGCTGGCGAAGATCGCGAGGAAGTTCGCGCGTTCGAGCAGCGGGGTGTTCGGGTCCTCGGCGAGTTCGAGGACGCGCTCGTTGAACGCGAGCCAGCTGCGCTCCCGGTCGAGGAAGCGACCCTGCGGCAGCTGGACGCCGTCCTGCTGCGACTCCTCGTAGGCGTCGAGGTCGGCGTCGAGGTCGGGTTCGAGATCGGAGACCACGGCGGCGACGGTGTGCGGGCGGTGCGCGGCTATGGAGCCCACGGAGGGCTGCGCGTGCTGGACCTGGACCTGGGCCTGGGTGTTCGGCTGGCTCATGGATCCATTGTTCCGCGCCACGAGCGTCACCGGCGCGTCGGAACGTGCGGGCGGGAGCGCGGCGACGGTCTTCTCCGGAGGCGTCCCGTTCGAGGACGGCTCGCCGGGAGGCGGCGAAGGCTCGGGCACGGCGGCGTTCATTGGCTGAGCGTCGCAAGTCCGTCTGAATCAATGGTTACGGAGACATGACGTGCGGGATAGCGCGCGGCGGCCCGCGGTCGTCAGGCGCAGGTCCGGTCCGCGCACGTTCCTCCCCCGTGGAGGGGCGTGCACGACGACGTGGGTCCCCAGGCCGCCGTCGCGGCGGCGTTGCGAAGCGGCCCAACAAGGGGTCGTCGTCCTCGTTATCTATGCGCGTAGACGGCACCGTCAGGGCGGGGCGGGGCAGGCCCAGCAGCCAGTGGCCTGCGAGAACGGGTCGGCGGCGCCGTTCGTGGTGCCCGGCCCCTCGGGAGTCGCGATCCGTACCGGGCTCAAGGGCCTGACCGCCGGGGACGAGGCGGTACGACCGCACTCCGCTTCACGACGGCCATCACACCGGGCGCGGCCACGGCGTGGACACCGGAGCCGCCGGGAAGACACCGGGCGCGGATACGGCCGGTCACGTCTCCGTGCGGTACATGAGATCCGCCTCGTGGGTCACGAACCCCAGCCGCTCGTACACCGACACCGCCGCCTTGTTGTCCGCGTCGACGTAGAGCATCGCGGTCGGCAGCCCCTGCCGTTCGAGGTGGCGCAGCCCGATGGTGGTGAGGGACTTGCCGAGGCCGCTGCCCTGGGCGTCGGGGGCGACTCCCAGGACGTAGACCTCGCCGAGCTGTTCCTCCGCGTGGACCTTGGTCCAGTGGAAGCCGATGAGCTGGTCGTCGCGGAAGGCGAGGAAGAAACCGGCGGGGTCGAACCAGGGTTCGGCCTTGCGGGCGTCGAGGTCGCGCTGGGTGAGGGAGCCCTGTTCGGGATGGTGGGCGAAGGCGGCGGCGTTGACGGCGAGCCAGGCCGCGTCGTCGGCGCCGGGGACGAAGGTGCGTACCGTCACCCCGTCCGGGAGGACCGGCTCGGGCAGTTCGAGGCCGGTCAGGGGGCGGCGCATCTGGCGGAGTTCACGGAACAGGGTGAGGCCGAGGACCTGGGCCAGATGCCGGGCGGCGGCGTGGCCGCCGTGGGCCCAGACCCGCAGCCGCTTGCCGGAGGCGGCGAGCAGGGCGGAGCCGAGCGCGCGGCCGTGGCCGTGGCCGCGGTGCGCGGGGTGGACGACGAGTTCGGCGGCCGGCGCCTCGACGGGGTCGGTGTCCTCCAACTGCGCGTATCCGACAAGTCGGTCGGTGATGGTCAGCAGGAAATGGGACACGCCCTCGCGTGCGCCGCCGCGCAGCTGCAGCCGGCCCTGCTCGGACACCGCCTGCTGGCCGTCGGTGTGGGCGGCCTCCGCCAGCAGGTCGAGGACCGCCTCGATCTGGGCCGGGCCGAGCGCTGAGTAGGTCTCGATGGATCGGGAGACGGGGAGCGGGAGCCGTGCGGGGTCGTCGCTGGTCATGTGTACGAGGGTAAGGGGGCGGGGGTTCCGGGCGCCGAAAGCAAGGGCTTCGGAAAAGGGAAACCAGGATGTAACCATGAACCCCCTGTCGCGCTACGCGCGTTGACTCTAGGCTGCGCCGGACGGGGTCGTACATCCTCAACCGCCTCACTGGGCCGACCCAGGCCCACAGGACGCAACACAGCACAGGGGGGCGCATGCCAGCCACTTCCCAGCCCTACTCGAGCCGCAGACGGCGCACTTACCGCATCGTCGCGGGGGCCGCGGTCCTCGCCACCGCCGGCGCCCTGGCCGCCGCCCTCCCGGCGGGCGCCAGCGACAGCAAGAAGCCCAGCTACCA
This sequence comes from Streptomyces sp. NPDC018693, assembly GCF_044391385.1. Lineage (NCBI taxonomy): Bacteria > Bacillati > Actinomycetota > Actinomycetes > Kitasatosporales > Streptomycetaceae > Streptomyces > Streptomyces sp. NPDC018693. The sequence continues at coordinate 30,270 of NZ_JBIRZZ010000027.1, forward strand.
CCCGACGAAGCCCAACCGCTACCAGGACGTGCAACTGCTGTCGTTCAACGACCTGCACGGCAACCTGGAGCCGCCGTCCGGCTCCTCCGGCCGGGTCACCGAACTCCACGAGGACGGCCACACGGAGACCGTCAACGCGGGCGGCATCGAGTACCTCGCGACGCACCTGCGCCAGGCCCGCGAGGGCCAGACGTACACGATCACCGCGGCCGGCGGTGACATGGTCGGCGCCTCCCCGCTGATCTCGGGCCTGTTCCACGACGAGCCCACCATCGAGGCGCTGAACAAGCTCGAACTGGACGTCACCAGCGTCGGCAACCACGAGTTCGACGAGGGCGCCCGGGAACTGGCCCGCCTGCAGAACGGCGGCTGCCACCCGACGGACGGCTGCTACACCGACGAGGGCTTCGCCGGCGCCGACTTCCCGTACCTGGCCGCGAACGTGCTGGACGAGAAGACCGGCAAGCCGATCCTCAAGCCGTACTGGGTCTGGAAGAAGAAGGACGTCAAGATCGGCTTCATCGGCGTGACCCTGGAGAACACTCCGGGCATCGTCTCCGCCGAGGGCGTCAAGGGCCTCGTCTTCAAGGACGAGGTGGAGACCATCAACAAGTACGCCAAGGTGCTCCAGGCACAGGGCGTGAAGTCGATCGTCGCGCTCATCCACGAGGGCGGCTTCCCGGCCGGCACCGCGTACAACTACGACTGTGACTCGCCGGGCGCCGGCGACGGCATCTCCGGCCCGATCGTCGACATCGCCAAGAACATCACCCCGGCGGTCGACGCGCTGGTCACCGGCCACACCCACGCGCCGTACGTGTGCACCGTCAACGACCCGGCGGGCAACCCCCGCATGGTCACCTCGGCCGCGTCCTTCGGCCGCCTCTACACCGACACCACGTTGACGTACGACCGCTTCACGGGTGACATCGCCCGTACGTCGGTGAAGTCGGCGAACCGCGTGGTCACCCGGGACGTCCCCAAGGCGCCCGACATGACCGAGCTGATCAGCAAGTGGAACGCGCTGGCCGCCCCGATCGGCAACCGCCCGATCGGCCACATCTCCGCCGACATCCCCAACACGGGCACCGAGTCCCCGATGGGTGACCTGATCGCGGACGCGCAGCTGTGGTACGCCAAGCAGCTCGACCCGGAGACCGACCTGGCGCTGATGAACCCGGGCGGTGTGCGGGCCGGCCTCACCTACGCCGGCGGCAGCGAGGGCGACGGTGTGGTGACGTACGCCGAGGGCTTCACCGTGCAGCCGTTCGCCAACACCGTGAACCTCCAGGACTTCACCGGCGCTCAGCTGATCCAGGTGCTGAAGGAGCAGGTGAGCGGCGGTAACGCGGCCGCGCCGAAGGTCCTGTTGCCGTCCTCGGGTCTGACGTACACGCTGGACCTGACGAAGACCGGCGCCGACCGTGTCGTCACGGACTCCATCCAGCTCAATGGCGTGGCGATCGACCCGTCGGCCACCTACCGCGTCGCGACGAACAGCTTCCTCGCGGGCGGCGGCGACAACTTCCCGACGCTGGGCCAGGGCACCAACGACCTGGTCGGCGCCGACGACCTGGCCGCCCTGGAGCAGTACCTGACGGCCAACTCCTCGGCCGCCAACCCGATCGCGCCGCCGGTGACGAACCGGATCACGATCGTGCGGTAAGCGGCAGGCAGCACAGTTGAAGGGCCCGGTGCGCTCAGGCACCGGGCCCTTCACCGTTCAGTCCGTCCGGTCCCGGTCGAACCGCATCGTCGCGAGGGACGACAGCAGGCCCACCCAGAACAGCACCTGGGGCACCGTCCGATCCGTCCACGGCACCTCGACGACAAGCAGCGCGCACAGCATCGTCCACGCCGCCTGGACCAGGACGATGCGCGGCCAGACGCGGCGGCGGACCACCGAGCGCAGGTTCAGCTGGATGCCGGTGCGCAGACGCCGGTAGACGAGCAACGCGCTCACCACCCAGATCGCGGTCATCGGGACGAGGTCCCACAGACGTTGGCCGAGGGGAAGGGGCAGCGCCCGCTGGGCTTCTCCCTCCACGGGGAAGAGATCGATGCCGACGGCCGCGAAGAGCAGGCAGAACAGGGCAGGCCAGCGCAGGCCGCGCAGGAGCCGGTACGAGGCGTCGTCGAGCCCGCGCTGCATCGCCGCCGAGTCCGGGGCGACGGCGAGGGCGTCGGCGTAGAGGGTGGCGGCCTCGCGGGCCCTGACGCCGGGGGCGTCGGCCGCCTTCTGCGTCTGCCGGGTCAGGGCCTGCTGGTTGCTCGGGTCGAGCCTGAGGATCGCGCGGTCCATGTCGTCGGTGAGGGACTTGTCGCCCTGCATGTCCGCGATCGACCGCATCGCCTCGTAGGGGAACGCCTTCTCCGGTGCCAGCCGCATGGCCTCCCGGACCAGCTCGGCCGACTCCTGCAGGTGGGCCCGCATGGCCTCCCGGTCGACGAGCCCGTGCTCCCGCCCGTACCGGATGCCCCTGATGCGCCACAGCCAGTGGCCGAGCAACGCGTAGCCGTACCAGTAGTCGGGTGCCAGGCGGATGACCTCGCGCAGGTCGTCCTCGGCGTCGACGATGCGGCCGCCGAACTGCAGAGCGCAGGCGTGCTCGATACGGGCGCCGATGTGCTCCGGGTCGAGGGAGATCGCCCGTTCCGCCGCCTCCAGCGCCCCGTCCTTGTCCTCGTCTCCCTTCCGAAGGCACAGGGCGAGCCCGATCAGGGCACGGATGTCCTCCGGATCCTCGGCGAGCCGCTTCACCAGCAGCGCCTTCACCTCGTCGTACCGCTCCAGATCGATCAGCGCGTCGGCCCGCTCCACGGCGGGGTGCACGGACGTCACAGCTTGCGCCGCTTCTTCAGATACGCGACGAGGTCGTCGTACATCCCGCCCTCATTGGCGTACATCGCCACATTGCGGGCGGAGGCGAACCAGGGTTCGGTCGACGGTACGACGTCCTTCGCGGCGGACAGCAGGTCCTTCATGCCGATCATGCGGACGGCGCCGGTGCGGGCCGAGTCCAGCAGGGCCCGTTCGGACGCCGCCTCGCAGACATGGGCGAGGTCGGCGCCGGAGAGGCCGTCGGTGGCCTTGGCCAGCTTGCCCAGGTCGATGTTCTCGATGGGCCGGTCGCGCAGGTGGTAGCGGAGGATCGCCTCACGCGCGGGCGCGTCGGGCGGCAGGACGAGCAGCGTACGGTCCAGGCGGCCCGGACGGCGCAGGGCGACGTCCACGTCCCAGGGCACGTTGGTGGCGGCCAGCACGAACACGCCCTCGTTCGCGCCGGCGTCGATGCCGTCCAGCTCGGTGAGCAGCTGGTTGACGGTGTTGCGCATGCCGCTGTGCGCCGTACGGCTGCGCTTGGCGCCGAGCGCGTCCAGCTCGTCGAGGAAGACCACACAGGGCGCCTGGCGGCGGGCGGCCTCGAAGACCTCGTGCATGTTCCGCTCGGAGTTGCCCATCCACATGTCGAGGACGTCGTTGACCGACACGGACAGGAAGGACGCGCCGAGTTCACCGGCGACCGCCCGCGCGATGAACGTCTTGCCGCAGCCGGGCGGCCCGTACAGCAGCAGACCGCCGCGCAGGCTCTTGCCGTACAGCCGCCGCAGCTCCGGATTGCGCAACGGCGCGAGGAAGGCCGCCTCCAGACGGTCCTTCACCTCCCGCATGCCCCCCACATCGGCCAGCCGCACGCCGCCCGGCGCCTCCACGTCCCAGGCATCCGCGCCGCCGCCCGGCTGATCCCGTCCCTCTGCGGCGAGCGGCGTCCCGGCGTCCGGCGTCTCGACGAACCGGGGCGGTACGACGTCCCCGACCTGTTGCTCGGCGGCCTTCCAGTCGAACCCGGAGGGATCGGCGGGCGGTTCGGACACCTCCGCGGACTGCGCGGGCGCCTGCGACGGCACCCCCATCGCCCGCGCCATCAACTCCCGCGCCTGCGCGTCCCCCGGCGCGTGCTGCAGGGCGACGGCGACCTCGGAGACGGCGGCATCGCCCTGCCCGGCGTCCAGCAGCAGTTCCGCGAGGTGCAGCCGCAGGGGTACGTCGGCGGGGGCCGCGGCGACGGCCGTACGGAGGCTCTTGATCAGCGGCGAGTCTTCGGACATGCGCCCTACCCTACGGACCCCCTACGACACCCTCAGGCGGTCCCCGGCGAACGCCGGGCGGCGAGGAGTTCACCGAGCCGGTCGAAGGCGAGGAAGAGGACGGCGAGGGAAACCAGCGGCACGGCCAGGATCAGCGGATAAGGGTCGATCGGCCGGTCGCTGAAGAGCAGCCAAAGCTGGCGGACGCACATGCCGGTGAACACCAGCCACCCACCCATGGCCGCCCGCTCCCACGCCGCTCGCCGCCGCGCCCCGCGCAGCAGCCGCGCCTCCATCTCGGGCCGTTCCCCGCAGGTCGTGAGCCCGAGGCGGACGGCGGTGGCGCGCAGGTCGGCGACCTCGGCGAGCGGGTCGCCGTGCTGGAGTTCGTCGAGGTGGGGCAGCAGGACGCGGCGGCCGTCGACGGTGTAGAGGTACGCGGGCCAGCGGGCCAGGGTGGACCTCCGGACGCGTCGGCGGGGCTCGACCCGGAGGTCGTAGACGCCGGACCAGGGGAAGTGCCGGGTGCGCAGCACGCCTCGTACGGTGATCCCGTCGGCCGTGACCCGGGTGCGCGCCCGCCACAGCTCCAGTGCCATACGGCCGACGACCGCTCCCCAGATCGCCATGACCGGCAGGGCCCACAGGACCGCCTCCACGGGCGTGGCGTCGATGATGACGCCGTGCGTGAAAGTGGCCATGATGAGCATGGCCATGAACACCACGGCGATGAATTCCACCGGCATGCCCCGGCCGCTCTTCCGGTACTCCCGGTCGAGTCCCGCAAACTCCTCGCTCATCTGCGATCCCCCTCCCCGCCCACGCACGCGCGCGCATGGGCGGGGAGATCATATGGCCGGAACCTGTCGTGACCGGTACGCCAGGCGGTCAGGCGATGCGATGCACGACCTGGGTCGTCAGCTCGTACCGTGCCCCGACGATCGCCAGCCGCCCGTCGGCCACCCGGGCCGCCAGATCGGGTTCCGCGGCGAGCCGCGCGCGGACGGCGCGGACGTTGGCGTCGATGGTCGCGTCGACGCGGGCCGCACCCTCCTTGGTGTGGTCGATGTTGGGGGCTATCTGGTCGGCCAGGTACTGGATGTGGGCCGGGAGCCGCTTGCCGGTCTCGTCGGCCTCGACGGCGGCGGTGACGGCACCGCACGACTGGTGTCCGAGGACGACGATCAGCGGCGTGTCCAGTTCGAGCGGCCCGTAGGCGATGCTGCCGAGGACCGCCTCGTCCAGGACCTCGCCGGCCGAGCGCACGGTGAACAGGTCACCGAGGCCCTGGTCGAAGACCAGCTCCGGCGGGACACGGGAGTCGATGCAGCCGAGGACCACGGCGAACGGGTGCTGACCGGAGGTCAGGCTCTGGCGCACGGCGGGCGCCTCGTCGGGGTGCTGCTCACGGAAGGTGCGCCAGCGCCGGTTGCCCGCCGCGAGCTCCCGCAGGGCCTCGGCGGGGGTGCTGGGTCGTCGGCGGCCGTAGGCGGTGCCGGCCGCGGCGGGTCGGGGGGAGACGGGGGCGGCCGAGGCGGGGGCGGCGGCGAGGGCGACTCCGGTGCCCAGGGCCGCGGCGCCGGTGAGCCCGGCGCGCAGCAGGGCGCGCCGGGCGGGCGTGGGGGAGGAGGCCGGCGTGGGGCCGGCGGATCTGTCAGCGTTCACGCGCACGAACGTATGCCCGAACGCCGTGGTGGACGTTTGCCGTTGCCGAAAGTTGGGAGTGCGCGGGAATTCGATGATCGATCATTGGTCCGCTCTTGGCGTTCCCGTGCGCCTCCCTTGACCCGGACCGACCCGGCCCCGGTGTCAGGAAGCCGTGGGCGTCCAGCCCTGCAGCCAGCCCGCGACCTCCTGGTCCGCCGCCTGGGCGTCCGTCAGATGCGGGCGCTCGCTGCTCGCGGCGCCCGCGCCCGGTCCGGTGTTCCGGTACTCGGTGAAACGGTCGTCCTTCCAGGAGAAGCCACTCATGTCGGTCCAGGGCGTGGACTTGATCGCGGCGCTGAGGGCGGCCCAGGTGGAAGGAGCCGGCGGACACGTCACCGTTGATCATGAACGGCGCCCGGGTCGATGCGGCCGCGACCACTCCGCAGGGCACGATCGTCCTGGCGGCGGCCTCCGGCACCACCACGACCCTCCTCGAACTGAACGCCACCACGGGCAAGGAACTCCACCGAGCCGACCTCCCCGCGCTCCTCTACACCGAGAAAACAGTGACCCGCGTGAACCTCACCACGGGCGCCACAACCCGCTTCGCCCTGCCGGGCACCCTTCTCGACTCCTAGCCGGGGGGCCTATCTGTCGTCGGTGACCGCCGGGATCGGGATTCGTGCGCCCCGGCTGGCCGCCACGCGCAGGGCGTCCCCCAGGCATTCCACCGCCCTGCCGAGCGCGAACCGCACCGCCCATTCCCCGGCCCGGGGGTCGGCGAGCACGGCCCTGGCCCCGGCCAGCACCCGCTCCCCCGACTCCAGTTGCGCCTCCTCCACGTCGTCGGCGAGCCGCGAGAGCCGGCTGTTGTCGTTGTCGGTGCTGAGGTAACAGGGCTTGCCCTCGGGGCCGGTCCAGGGCAGAAGCCGCAGCCCGCGCTCTTCACCGGCGTTCACGCGGACACCTCGGCTCGGTGGAGGTCCAGGGTGCGCAGGTACGGGCGGACGAGGGGAGTGTCGTAGTGGATCGGATCCACAGCCTGTGGAAAGTCGGGGCGTGAGTCCAACGGCCGTACGGCGTCGGGCAGTCGCTCCGGGGTCGGGAGCGCGCGGTGGCGTCCTCGGGCGGGCAGCAGGGCCCACACGAGCAGCAGCAGTAGCCATTCGATGCATCCGGCGGTACGTTCGCGCATGTCGGCGCTCCTTCGTTGTCGCGCGTCGGCCACGCCCCCGGGCCGAGCTGCATCGGCTGCGGGGGTTTGTCGTGGCAGGGTCTTTGACGAGCGGTGATTACCGTTCGTGGCTCGATCGTCACAGGTTCGGCGTACGGTGTGGAAGAGGTTCGGAGTTGTCTGGCGCGCAGGCAACGGGGAGGGGTGACGTGAGCGAAGAGGTTGACGCAGCGCCGGTTTCCGGGCGGGCGATGCTCGGGCAGACACTGAGGGTCCTGCGGGAGAAGGCCGGGAAGTCGCTGTCGCAGTTGGCCGAGGGGACCGGGTACGAGAAGAGCTACCTGAGCCGACTTGAGTCGGGGGAACGGCTGTCCAAGGTGACGGTCATGGAGGACCTGGACGCGTACTACGGCACTGGTGACCTGTTGGTCAGCCACTGGAAGGCGGCTCGACTGGACGCGTTCAAGGACCGGTACAAGGAGTTCATGGCGCTGGAGGCGACGGCGCGGATCATGTGGAAGTTCTCGATGGGCATTCCCGGGCTTCTGCAGACCGAGGACTTCGCTCGGGGGGTGTTGTCTGGCGCTCAGACAACGGCCGACGGCGACGAGGCCGTCGAGGAGCAGGTGGCGGCACGGCTCGGGCGGCAGTACCTGCTGAGGCAGAAGCCGGAGCCCGAGGTTCGGATCGTGGTGGACGAGTTCGCGCTCCGACGCCCCGCTGCCTGGGCCGAGGCGTGGCGCGATCAGCTACTCCATCTTGAGGCCGCCGCGCTGTGGCCCAACATGGCGCTCCAAGTACTGCCGTTCTCGGCCGGAGCGCACCACCATATGAACGGGTCGTTGACGCTGCTCTGGCAGAGGGACGGAAGTGCTGTTGCCTACAAAGAGGGCAACGGTTGCAGTCGCTTGATCGAGGATCCGGACGAAGTTCTTCGGCAGCGGTTGTCCTACGATCGGCTCCGCGATCTGGCGCTGTCCCCGTCGGACTCGCTCGCGCTCATCAGGGACGTACTGGAGGAGCACAGATCATGACGCGCAGCCACGATCTCACCGCCGCCGTGTGGCGCAAGTCGAGCTACAGCGAAGGGGGAGACAACGATTGCGTCGAGGTCGCCGACGGCCACCCCGGCATAGTCCCCGTCCGCGACAGCAAGACCCCAACGGCCCGCCCGCTGGTGTTCTCGGCCGTGTCCTGGGCGGCGTTCGTGGCACGAGTCAAGGGCTAGGCGATCCCTCCGGCGGAGGCACAGCCGCCCCCGGCAGTCGTACCGTCGCCACCGTGCCCCCGCCCTCCGCGCGGGCCAGGGTGACCTCGCCGCCGGACTGCTGGACCGTACGGGCGACGATGGACAGGCCGAGACCGGAGCCCGGCAGGGCCCGTGCGCTCGGGGAGCGCCAGAAGCGGTCGAAGACGTGGGGGAGTTCGTCCTCGGGGATGCCGGGGCCGTGGTCCCGGACGGTCAGGACGCCGCCCGTCAGGGTGACCTCGATCGTGCCGCCCTCCGGGCTGAACTTCACCGCGTTGTCGAGGATGTTCACCACCGCCCGCTCCAGCGCGGCGGGTTCGGCCCGTGTGTACCAGGGCTCCAGGGAAGCGCTGATCGTCAGCTCGGGGCCGCGCAGCCGCGCCCGGCGCAGGGCGGCTTCCACCGTGTCCTCCAGCGAGACGACCTGGACCCGCTCGCCCCGCTGCCCCTCCGACCTCGACAGCTCCTGCAAGTCGCCTATCAGGGAGGCCAGCTCGGTCATCTGCGCCTTCACCGACGCGAGCAGAGCCTTGCGGTCGGCGGCGGGGAGGGGCCGGCCGGTCTCCTCACTCCGGGTGAGGAGTTCGATGTTGGTGCGGAGGGAGGTGAGAGGGGTGCGCAGTTCGTGGCCCGCGTCCGCGATCAGCTGCTGCTGCAACTCCCGGGAGCTGGCCAGCGCGGACGTCATGGAGTTGAAGGACCGGGAGAGCCGGGCCACCTCGTCGTCGGACTCGTCCTCCACGGGGATGCGGATGCCGAGGTCCTCGGTCCGGGCGACATGCTCGACGGCCTCGGTCAGCTTGTCGACGGGGCGGAGTCCGGCCCGGGCCACCGCGAGTCCCGCAGCCCCCGCGCCCACCACTCCGACCCCGGAGACGAGGAGAAGGATGAGGGCGAGTTCGTTGAGGGTGTCCTGGGTGCCTTTGAGGGGCACGGCGATGAGGAGAGCCGTGTCGGCGTAGAGCGCCGGTCCGCTGCCCAGGCCCTGGCTGACGACGAGGGGCACGGTGAGCACCCGGACGTCGTTGCCGTCGGAGTCGGTGCCGTTGCGGAAGATGCCGTCGCCGCCGTTCGCCGCGTCCCGGATGACCGTACGGTCGGCCGACGTGGTCCTCACCGTGCCGGCGGAGTCGGAGGAGACGCAGGCCGTGCCGTCCGCCTTGACGAGCTGCGAGTAGAACCGGTCCCTGCCCTTGAGTGCGCCGAAGACCGACTCGGACGGCTCCTGCGGGCACGTGGCGAGCAGGGCCTCCGCCTGTCCGACGGCCACCGGACGCTTGGCGGACTTCTCAAGGTCGTTGTCGAGCTGCTCGTACAGCTTCCCCTGCACAATGAACCAGCACGTCACCGACACCGCCGCCACCGCGAACGCCACCGCCGCCGCCACCAGCAGCGACAGCCGCGCCCGGATGGGCAGGGAGCGGAAACGGCGTACGAGCTTGTTCACTCGGCCCCGCCCTGTCGCAGTACATAGCCCACGCCGCGCACGGTGTGCACGAGGCGAGGCTCGCCCCCGGCCTCGGTCTTGCGGCGCAGGTACATCACATACACATCCAGCGAGTTCGAGGACGGCTCGAAGTCGAAGCCCCAGACGGCCTTCAGGATCTGCTCCCGGGTGAGGACCTGGCGCGGGTGCGCCATGAACATCTCCAGGAGGCTGAACTCGGTGCGGGTCAGCTCGACGGCCCGCCCACCCCGCGTCACCTCGCGGGTGGCGAGGTCCATCCGCAGGTCGGCGAAGGTGAGCGCCTCGTCGTCCGCCTCGGCTCCGGCACCGGCCGCGGCCGCGTAGGAGCTGCGCCGCAGCAGCGCGCGGACCCGGGCGAACAGCTCGTCCAGTTCGAACGGCTTGACCAGGTAGTCGTCGGCCCCGGCGTCCAGCCCCGTCACCCGGTCACCGACCGTGTCGCGGGCCGTCAGCATCAGGATGGGGGTCGTGTCACCGGCGCCCCGGATGCGCCGGGCGGCGGTCAGTCCGTCCATCCGCGGCATCTGGATGTCGAGGACGACCAGGTCGGGCCGGTAGGCGGTGGCCTTCTCCAGCGCGTCGGCGCCGTCGACGGCGACCCGCGTGTCGTAGCCCTCGAAGGCGAGGCTGCGCTGGAGTGCTTCGCGCACCGCCGGCTCGTCGTCGACGATCAGGATGCGCTGGGGGTCACGGTCGCCTTCGGCGGGGCTCATGGGCGTCGGTTTCCTCTGATGCGGTGGGGGACGGGGGACGTACGGCGTCGCTCTCAGCGTCGCACGTTCGCCTTGCGGCGACGGGCCCGGGCCGCAGTGCGGGCGGCGGCGCCGGTGGCCGCCACCTCCGGCGCCCGCGTCCCCGCCACCGGCGGATGCAGCGCGTACGCCACGTCGAGGGCCAGACCCAGGTCGGCCGCGCCGAAACCGCTCGCCGTGTGCGGGATCTGCTTGATCACGATGACCTCCGGGTCAGTTGTCGGAGCCGCCCGCGCGCAGCGAGGCGAGGTCGGACTTGACGGTGTTGACCGGGATGGCGAAGCCGAGGCCGACGCTGCCCGCGTCGGACGAGCCGGAGCCGGCGGCCGAGTACATGGCCGAGTTGATGCCGATGATGTTGCCGTTCATGTCGATGAGCGCGCCGCCGGAGTTGCCCGGGTTCAGCGAGGCGTCCGTCTGGATCGCCTTGTACGTCGTCGTGGACGACCCGGTGTCCCCGTTGAACTGCCGGCCGCCGAACTCGAAGGGCCATCCGCCGCCCGGCTGCTGTTGCTGCTGCCCCTCGTCGGTGGAGACGGTGACGTCCCGGTCGAGGGCGGAGACGATGCCGCTGGTCACGGTGCCGGTGAGGCCCTCGGGGGAGCCGATCGCGACGACGGTGTCACCGACCTGGAGGGCGTCGGAGTCGCCGAGGCTCGCGGCTGTCAGGCCGGAGGCGTTCTCCAGCTTGATCAGCGCCAGGTCCTTCTTCGGGTCGGTGCCGACGACGTCGGCGGTGTACTCCTTGCCGTCGCTCGTCCTCACCTTGACCGAGGACGCGCCGGCGATGACGTGGTTGTTGGTGATGATCTCGCCGTCACCGGTGATGATCACGCCGGAGCCGGTCGAGGAGCCGCCCGGGAGCGTCGCGTTGATCTCGACGATGCTGGGGCTGACGGCGGAGGCGATCGCCGCTATGTCGCCCTTCTTGCTCGACGGCACCACGCTGGTGGTGGTCGAGGCGGCCACGGTGTCGTTGCCGCCGGTGAGCTCCTGGATGCCGTAGGCGGTGCCGCCGCCGATCGCCGCGGCCACGATCGCCACGGCGGCGAGCAGGGCGACCGGCCCTCGGGCCCGCTTCTGCTTCACCGGTGCCGGTTCATGCGCCGGAGGCGCCGGCCACTGCTGCTGGGCGCCCTGGTGAGGGTCCTGGTACGCGCTCTGGTACTCGCCGTCGCGGCGGAAGCTCTCGGTCATGGAAGTGAGCTTCGTGCCCGACCATGAGAGCTTCCTGAGCGCTGCCTGAGAAGCCCGGCAGAAGCTCGTTCGCCCGATATAAGGCCGCTTCTGGGTTCTGAGGGCCCTCTCTCAGAGATCTCTCACGTACACCCGCACGACCGCCGCGCCACCAACCGCGACGGGAACACCTTCAACCGCTCCCGCCGGGACCCCGCCACCCGCACCCCGTCGTCCAGCACCAGATCCACCGCGGCCCGGGCCATCGCCGACCGGTCCGACGCGATGGTCGTCAGCGGCGGATCCGCCAGCGCCGCCTCCTTGATGTCGTCGAACCCGGCGACGGCGAGCTCCCCGGGCACATCGATGCGCAGCTCCCGCGCGGCCCGCAGCAGCCCGATCGCCTGGTCGTCGGTGGAGCAGAAGACCGCGGGCGGGCGCCGGGGCCCGGAGAGGATCTCCAGCGCGACCTCGTAGGCGTCGTACCTGTTGTACGGCGCCTCGAACAGCCGCCCCTCGGTGGAGAGCCCCGCCTCCTCCATGGCCCGCTTCCAGCCCTCGACGTGGTCGGAGACGGGGTCGCCGACGGCCGGCGTCTCCGCCATGCCGCCCATACAGGCGACGTACTCGTACCCGTGCTCCAGCAGATGGCGTACGGCGAGCTGCGCGCCGTTGAGGTCGTCGAGGACGACGGCCACGTCGTCCATGGCCTCGGGCCGCTCGTGCAGCAGCACCACGCGCGCGTCCCACGCGTCGATCTCGGCCGCCGCGAGGTCGTTCAGCTGGTGCGAGACGAGGATGAGCCCGGAGACCCGCATCCCCAGGAAGGCGCGCAGATAGTGGACCTCGCGTTCGCCGATGTAGTCGGAGTTGCCGACGAGGACCATTTTCCCGCGCTCGGACGCGGCCTGTTCGACGGCGTGCGCCATCTCCGCGAAGAACGGCTGGCGCGCGTCCGGCACGATCAGACCTATGAGGTCCGTCCGCCGGGAGGCCATCGCCTGGGCGACCCGGTCCGGCCGGTACCCCAGTTCCTTGATGGCGGCGAGGACACGCTCGCGCGTGGCCGGGGCGACCGGCCGGGGTCCGTTGTTGATGACGTAGCTGACGACGGCGGTGGAGGTTCCCGCCAGCCGTGCCACATCGTCCCGAGTCACCTTGGCCACGCGCGGAGTCTACGCGGAGAGACCGGCTCTGGGCAGGGCGTGAAGGTGCTTCGCCGGGGGCGTCCGCGCGGGTGGCGGCGCCCTGCCCGCCGCCCGCTACGCGTCCGCGGGGACTTCCTCGGCGCCTACGACGGCACCCGTGTCCTTCTCGTCCGTCTTTGTCCGGTCCGCCTTGGCCTTCGCCTCCTCGGCGGCGCGCTCGACCTTCTCCGGGGTAACGAATCGATAACCGACGTTCCGGACGGTTCCGATCAGCGACTCGTGCTCCGGTCCGAGCTTGGCGCGCAGCCGTCGTACATGGACGTCGACCGTGCGGGTGCCGCCGAAGTAGTCATAGCCCCAGACCTCCTGCAGCAGCTGGGCGCGCGTGAAGACGCGGCCCGGGTGCTGGGCGAGGTACTTCAGCAGCTCGAACTCCTTGAAGGTCAGGTCGAGGACCCGGCCCTTGAGCTTGGCGGAGTACGTGGCCTCGTCGACCGACAGGTCGCCGTTGCGGATCTCCATCGGGGAGTCGTCGTTGACGATCTGCTGCCGGCCCATGGCCAGCCGCAGCCGTGCCTCGACCTCGGCGGGTCCGGCGGTGTCGAGGAGTACGTCGTCGATGCCCCAGTCGGCGGTGACGGCGGCGAGGCCGCCCTCGGTGACGACGAGGACGAGCGGGCAGCCGGGCCCGGTGGAGCGCAGCAGCTGGCAGAGGCTGCGGACCTGGGGCAGGTCGCGGCGTCCGTCGATGAGGATGACGTCGGCACCCGGGGTGTCGACGAGCGCGGGCCCCTCGGCCGGGGCGACCCGCACGTTGTGCAGGAGCAGGCCGAGGGCGGGGAGCACCTCCGTCGACGGCTGGAGGGCGTTGGTCAGGAGCAGCAGAGAACTCATACGTCTGGTTCCTCCTCGGTCCCTGCGAGGACGTGTGCGGTACGGAACTGCTCTGCGATCCCGGGGCCCCGTACACCCGCGGTCACCTGCGTTCACCTCAGGTTTCCCGCTTCGTATACAACGCTTCCGAAAGCACAAAAGGACCCGGGGGCTACGCTGCCCGAGTCCTCTGCCCAGCAGAATAGCCGACATGAGCAACGGTCCGGCAGGTCATGTGGCACGTTCCACCGTACGTCCGAATGCCGAGACGAGCAGACACGCACCATTGCGGACGTTTCTGCACACGGCCGACGGCGTGTCGATCGATTCCGTATACGATCCGCCGGCCGTTGTATACGACGCCTCCCGGTCACCCTCCCTTGACCCCGTGTTCGTCGTCGCGCACGGCTTCACCGGCGATGTGGACCGACCACATGTGCGAAGGGTGGTGGCGGCCCTCCGCCTTCACGGCGCCGTCGTCACCTTCTCCTTCCGGGGCCACGGAGCCTCCGGCGGCCGCTCCACCGTCGGCGACCGCGAGGTCCTCGACCTGGCGGCGGCGGTGGAGTGGGCCCGGGGAGAGCTCGGCCACGCGCGCGTGGTGACCGTCGGCTTCTCCATGGGCGGCTCGGTGGTCCTGCGCCACGCGGCCCTGCACCCCGGCAGCACGGACGCGGTGGTGTCGGTCAGCGCCCCCGCCCGCTGGTACTACCGGGGCACGGCCCCGATGCGGCGCCTGCACTGGCTGGTGACCCGCCCCGAGGGCCGCCTGGTCGGCCGCTACGGCTTCCGCACCCGCATCCACCACCGCGAGTGGGATCCGGTCCCGCTCTCCCCCGTGGAGGCGGTCCCCCGTATCGCCCCGACCCCCCTGCTCATCGTCCACGGCGACCGCGACGGCTACTTCCCCCTCGACCACCCCCGCATGCTCGCCACCGCCTCCGGCGGCCACGCCGAGCTGTGGCTGGAGCCCGGCATGGGCCACGCGGAGCACGCGGCGACGGACGAACTGCTGGCGAGGATCGGCGACTGGGCCCGGCCGGCAGGGCCGGCCGGGCCCGGCTGAGAGAGGGGGCTAGGGCAGGTCCCTGCTCGTGCTGGCGACCAGGCGGCCGATCTCGTAGCCCTCCAGGCGGGCGGTGTGGGCGGCGGCCGCGCCGGGGACCAGGACGTCGGCCTTGCCGCCGGTGAGGTCGACGGAGGCGCGCGGGCGCTGGTCGAGGTAGACGTCGACGCGGTCCACGTTCTCGGCCGTGAGCTTCAGATGGAGGGCGCCGTCGGCGGGGGCGGCCTCCGTGATGGTCACGGCGTGCGGAGCCATGGCCTGCAGGAGCCGGCCCGCGTGGTCGAGGAGGTCGGTGTTGTCCTCCAGCAGGTCGCGGCGGGTCATCTTGTGCAGCTCGTCGGGGACGACTCCGAGGTCCTCCACCGGCGTGCCGGAGTTCGGGCCGACCCGCAGGGTGCGGCGGATCGACACCCGCATCCCGGCGCCCTTCGGCAGGGGCGCGTAGGGCGTGGTCCGGTCGCCCGCCATGAGGTCGGACAGGAGGGTGTGCGTCCAGACGTTGGCGCCGCCGGCGCCGGTGTTCTCGTCGGTGCCGAGCACGGGGCCGATGCCGTGGTCCTGGAAGCCCGCCGCGAAGATGTCCGTGGCCGAGTAGCAGCGGGCGTTGGTGATCAGGACGACCGGCCCGAAGTACTGCTGCCCGATGGCGTTGGCGCCGCTCTCCGGCGTGATCGGGAAGGCGGCGGAGAACACCGAGCCGGTCTCCACGGCCTGCTCCATGGACCGGACCCAGGGGCCCAGATCCAGTCCCCGACCGCCCTGGAACCGCTGGCAGATCCGCAGATTGAGCGGGGTGTTGACGAACTGCACCGGCTCCGGGGTGATCCGGCGCGGCGTCAGCGTCTGCAGGGTGAACTCGGCGGCGTGGATGTGCCCGCCGCCGTTGTCCCGGACGTCCACGACGAGGCCGCCCTGCGGCAGCTGGCGGATCAGCCGGACGAACTCGGCGACGAACCTGCCGGGGTTGTCGACGTTGAACGTGAAGATGCGGATGTGACCGAAGGTTCCGGACGCCGTCCGGACGGTACGGGCCCGGAACACCCCGGGCATGGTGCTGGCGACCTCGCCCGCCCCCAGATCCGGCAGCGGCTCGTCCGCCTCGGCGGCCCGCTCCTGGGCGACCACCTGCGGCGCGAAGAGCAGCACCCTGGCCCGCTGGGCCTCGTCCCCGTCGAGGTCCAGGCCCTGGAACGCGGCCGTCTCCGGCTCGTCGGCGACCAGCGGCGGGAGATTCTCCACGATCCGCCAGGTCTCCCGCAGCTCACGGGCCGTCCCGGCGCGGTCGATGTAACTGACCGTCACCCACTCCTCGAACGGCGGGAGATGCATGACCAGCGGCCGCACGGTCAGCGACTGCACACCGCGGCTGCGCCGGGCCGCCGTGTTGCTGCCGGCGAACCGGGCCGCGTTGAGGTCGACGGCGTCCTGGATGGGGATGCCGCTCCAGTGGGTGATCTCCACACCGGGCTCGAACCCGGGCGCCGAGAAGCCCTGGGCGACACGGGTGACCAGGAAACGGGTCCGGCCGTCGTCCGTGCACGACTCGACCAGGAACGGCAGGAAGGCGATCTTGCCGTTGAAGGGCTTGGGCAGCAGGTAGTTGGTGTGCAGGTCACGCACCGAGTGGAAGATCTCCGACATCTCGGCGTGGAAGAGCCACTCCCGCGGCATGGTCTGCGCCGTCTGCCGATCCAGGCGTCGGCGCAGCAGCCGTAGTCGCTGGACCGGGTTGACGGCGTGCATCGCGGTCTTCAGCGGCAGATGCACGTAGTTCTGCTCCAGCAGGACGAGGGCCTGGTCGACCAGGAGCCGGCGGTCCTCCAGGGACAGCTGGCCGGCGCCGTGGACGAAGGTGGGCAGAGGAGCCGCTTCGAGCATGTGCTCACGTACGGGTTCCGCCGTGTTCTCCAGGAACTCGGGTGCGCTCTCGTAAACCGGTTGGGTCATGGTGATGCGCCAGTCCTTCTTGGGTCGGGGCCGACTGAACGGGCGGTCAGGCCCACTGGATGTCGGCCAGGTTCTCCAGGGGCAGGCGGTCGGCCACCGCCTCGGGCACGCGCAGGGTGTCCGCCTTGTGGAGAGAGGCGGGGAAGCGCACCCGGGTGCGGTCCTCGACCTCGCCGACGGTGACCTGGAAGACGCGGAACTCGTCCAGCTCCAGGGCTTCGAGCTGGTCCAGGTTCTGGGTGAGCAGGAACGCCCTGGCCTTCAGCTCGCCGTTCTCGGTGAAGACGATGACCTTGAAGAACTCCCGAGGTATGCGCTCGCCCCGGAAGACGCGGTCGTCGTCCTGGAAGACCGGCCCGCCGAAGACGCTGATCCGCAGGTCGTCGACGTCGACGTCGGCGAAGACGGCGTCCTCCAGCCTGCCCCACAGTCCGTTCTGGGAGCTCTGGTTGAAGTCGTCCATCTGCGGGGTGATGTTGGTGTAGAAGAACGAGTCGGTGTTCGCCTTCCGCGCCTCCGGCAGGCTGCCCCACAGCAGGTCGGCGCGGCGGGCGATGTGCCCCCGGTCGAGCCGGTTGCCCGCGTACAGCTCATTGCCGACCTGCGCCGAGCCGGGCAGCCGCGGGTCCTTGACGAAGGGGATGCCGTTGCGGCTGAGCTTCTTCACCGAACCGCCGTCGACGTTCCAGCC
This sequence comes from Streptomyces sp. NPDC018693, assembly GCF_044391385.1. NCBI lineage: Bacteria > Bacillati > Actinomycetota > Actinomycetes > Kitasatosporales > Streptomycetaceae > Streptomyces > Streptomyces sp. NPDC018693. Next base: position 47,550 of record NZ_JBIRZZ010000027.1, read on the forward strand.
CACCCAGAAGGGGAAGTGCCGCTCCTCGCTCAGGGCGAGGGAGAAATGCGTGTACGGGATGACCGGCGAGTCGTCCAGGAGTACGGCGTCCGCCACGAGGTCGGCGTCCAGGTCCGGGACGTCGACGCGTTCGCCGAGGAAGTCGGCGTCGTAGCCGGTGATGATCTCCAGTTCCTCCGGCGCCGGCTGGGTGAGGGTGATGTCGAGTTTCTCGAACACCGAGGTCGACAGGCAGGCGAGAGCGTGCTCGTCCGGGTCGCCGGTGCCCTCGCCGGCGAAGTGCAGTCCGGCCATCACCGTGCCGACGCGGCCGCCCTCCTTGAACAGCCACACCGCCCCGGAGTCGCCGCCGCTGCTGACCTCGCCGTCCGTCGGCGGATGATCGGGGTCGGGGCCGATCTCGAAGCAGCCGATGGTCCTGGTGCCCGTCGTCCCGCCGTAGTTGATCTTCGCGACGGTGTCGACGCGGCGGACGATGCCATGGGTGACCCCGGTGGACCGCCCGCTCTTGATCACCCTGTCGTCGAGCTCGGGCTCTCCCAGGGTCCTGGGGGCGACGTCCAGTTCGAGTATCTCCGGGAGGAACTCGCGGTCCTCGATCGTCGCCACCGCGCAGTCGCCGGCCACGCCCAGGTGCGAGCGCAGGAGCGTGCCCAGGCGGTTGCGGTCGACGCGGTTGTCGTCCCGCGTGCCGGGCTGCACGACCTCGACGCCCAGCTCACCGAACGAGCCTTGCAGCACATGCCAGTTGCTGAGCACGTACGGTGTGCCGTCGGCCTTGTCGAACACGATGCAGCCGATGGTGCCCGCCGAGACCGTCACCGCGCCGACGCTGGCCCCGGGCCGGATGGGATCCAGCCTGCTCTTGCGCAGCGGGCTCTGGACCTCGGGCACGGTGTGGAAGCTCGGCTCGTACGTGCGCTCGATGACATCGGTGGGCACCTCGACGCCGTCCACGGTGATCGTGTCCGGGATCAGGGTCGTGCCGAGGGATTCGAGCACGTCCGGCTCCGCCTTGGTCGCCACGGTGAACTGCAACGCGATCTCCCCGCCCGGCTGATCGCCGGTGACCTTGCGGCCGACGCCGACCGAGGTGATGTTCGGGTCGTCGAGGAGGTGGGGGCCCTTGCTGCGGATGTACTGCCGCAGGGACGCGAGGAGTTCGTCGTCGGAGGACGGATTCTTCTTCGCCGGGGCGCGTTTCGAGGCGGTTTTTTCGGGTGCCTTCGCGGCGGTCCTCTTCGCGGAGGCGTTCTTGGCGGTGGTCTTCTTCGCGGCGGTGTTCTTCGCGGCGGTGTTCTTCGTGGTTCTGGTGGCCATGACGGAATGCGTCCCTTCGTCGGCAGGACGACACGGGAGGGGCGCCGGGGCCTGGCCGGCCCCCGGCGCATTGGGGCGACGCTCACTTGGAGAACACTCGCGTCCCCGTTTCCGATGGCGGTTTCCGTGTCTCCGACGGGGAGTGAATTACCGAACTCCTGCAGCGCCTGTACTACTTGAAGCTTTCTGTGAATCCGACGCCAGTCATTCCCGACGCCTGCCTTCCCGGAGTCGGAGAACTCGCGAACGGCAGTTTTGTCCCCTCATATCCATGATGGTCACGCGGCGCGAAGCGGCAAGTCGACATTGGAGTATGACGAGCAGCCAGTTGGCGAGCGCCTTTTGAAGAAAGAACAAAAGTTGCCCCGTCAATTTCCCCCACCCGACGAAGCCGCCCCCGGCGAACGGTCGTCTGTGACTCGGGGGAACGGGCGGTCGCCGAGCTCGGGTGGGCAGGGGGCGGTCGATCGGGCGGCGCCCCAGGCTCTCCCGCGCGGCTCTCGGGCCCCGGTTCTCCCGCACCACGGCGCCGGTGCTCCGCCTCGGCGCCGTGTTCTCACGGTGAGTGGGCGTTGGAGGTGGGACCGCCCGGCTCCGTGTCTCCGGGCCCTGCGATCGCCCAGCGGTGAGACCGCCCGGTCCACCCGGTCCACCGGTCCACCCGGTCCGGGCGATCGCCCGCCTCGCGAGCCGACATGGCCCGTGAGCCGACACGGCTCGCGAGGCCGGCCGGTCCGTGTCCCGGCCTCCTCGTGGGCTACGGCTCTACGACGACTTCCTGGGCGGCGGCTGTCTCGCCGGCGATGAGGCGGGCGTCGAGGGGGACGTTCCGCTTGACCAGTGCCAGTGCGACCGGGCCCAGCTCGTGGTGGCGTGCGGACGTGGTGACGAAGCCGATCTTGCGGCCGTCGGGGCTCTCCTCCGCGAGGCGGATCTCCGTACCCGGGACCGGCAGATGGACCTCGCTGCCGTCGAGGTGGAGGAAGACCAGCCGGCGCGGTGGCTTGCCGAGGTTCTGGACGCGGGCGACGGTCTCCTGGCCCCGGTAGCAGCCCTTCTGGAGGTGGACCGCGCTGCCGATCCAGCCCAGCTCGTGCGGGATGGTGCGGTGGTCGGTCTCGAAGCCGAGGCGGGGCCGGTGGTGCTCGACCCGCAGGGCCTCGTACGCGAGGATCCCGGCCGGTGAGCCGACCTGCTCGGCGAAGGACTCCAGCTCGGGCCGGGGAAGGAAGAGATCACGGCCGTACGGCGTCTCACGTACGACCACACCCGACGGGACCGGCGCTATCGACCCCGCCGGCAGATGCACGACCGCGATGTCGTCCGTCCGGTCGGCGACCTCGACCCGGTAGAAGAACTTCATCGACTCCAGGTACGCGATCAGCGCGTCCCGCGTCCCGGGCTCGACATGCGCCCAGACCGTCGAACCGTCGTCGACCAGATACAGCGCGTGCTCGATATGACCGTTCGCGGAGAGGATCAGCGCCTCGGTTGCCTGGCCGACCGGCAGCTCGCTGACATGCTGGGTGAGCAGCAGATGCAGCCAGCTCAGCCGGTCCTCGCCGGAGACGGTGACGACACCGCGGTGCGAGAGGTCTACGAAGCCGGTGCCGTCGGCGAGGGCACGCTGCTCACGGAACAGGTCGCCGTAGTGGGCGGCGACACCTTCGTCCACACCCTCGGCGGGGACGGCGCCGGGCAGGGACAACAGGGGGCTTTTCATACTGCCTAGCCTACGACTCGGTAGTTGAACCCTTCAGGGAACAGCTCCTGCACCGACCGAAGATGGCGAAGTGCTTCATGTCGGTCTCGAAGCCGAACTCCTCCCGCAGCTTGGCGGTGAACTCGGCGGCGACCTTCAGATCCGCCTCGATCACGTTCTCGCAGTCGCGGCAGACGAGGTGGATGTGGTGGTGCCGGTCGGCGAGGTGATAGGTCGGCGCCCCGTGCCCCAGGTGGGCGTGCGAGACCAGCCCCAGCTCCTCCAGCAGCTCCAGCGTCCGGTACACCGTGGAAATGTTGACCCCCGACGCCGTCTTCCTCACTTCACCGAGGATGTCGTCGGGGGTCGCGTGCTCCAGGGTGTCCACGGCTTCGAGCACGAGTTGCCGCTGCGGCGTCAGCCGGTAACCGCGCTGCCGCAGATCGCTCTTCCAGTCGGTGCTCACCACACCGGAAAGTCTAGGACTACTTGAAGAAGGCGATCCCGTCATCCGGCATGTCGTCCGGCAGGGCCTTCGCCCAGCGCTCGACGTCCTCAGGGGTGACGACCTTCTTCAGTTGGGCCGACATGTACGGCCGCAGCCCGACCTCGGGCGTCTGCTTCTCACCGACCCACATCAGGTCGCTCTTGACGTAGCCGTAGAGCCGCTTGCCACCGCTGTACGGCCGGGAGGCGGCCGTCCGCGCCACCGCGTCGGTGACCAGGTCGATCTGCGGCTTCTGCTGGGCCATCTCGCCGTACCAGATCTCGATGACGCCGTCGTCGCGGGTCATCGTCACCTCGACCTTGCGCTCGGCGTCGATCCGCCAGAAGCCGTGCTCCGACTCCAGCGGGCGGATCTTGTTGCCGTCCTTGTCCAGCACCCAGCTGGCGGAGTGGTACTCCAGGAAGTCCCGGCCGTCGTGCGTGAAGGTGACCTCCTGGCCGAAGTTGCACTTCTCGTCACCGGGGAAGTCGTGCACACCCGCGCCGGCCCAGGTGCCGAGCAGGAAGGCGAGAGGGACCAGGTCCTTGTGGAGGTCGGACGGGATCTCGATCATCAGAGGATTCCTAGCTATGGTCAGCCACGGGTCAGCGCTGGCCCTGGTACAGCTTCTTCACGGTCAGACCGGCGAAGGCGAGAACGCCGACGGCGACCAGGACCAGCAGGACTTCGAAGAAGATCTCCACGGGGTGCTCCTCGGATGAGCGGAGTGGGGTACGTACGTACAGGACCGGGCCCCAGCTTACGCGGCCGGGACCGGGTCCTCCTTGTGAGGTACACCCTCGCCGCTCCGCCCGACGCTCAGCTGAGCAGCTGGCTCTGCAGGACGACGGTCTGCTGGAAGGGAACGGCCTCGGCGGCACCCTCGCGGGACTGCACGATCAGCGCGACCACGTCACCCACCAGGAGATACGCCTGCCGGACGTGCTCGGCGCCGTACGGCTTGACCTCGTCGTACGCGCGACGCGTGACGCTGTAGACGTCGGCGGTGGTCGGGAACCCGTCGTCGTACGTCGTCTCGTCGGCGCCGCGCAACGCGTGCACGGGTGAGGCGTATTCGGTGAGCTTCCCGTTGACGTGCTCGGCGACCACTCCCGTGTCGAACTGCAGCAGGTAGATGCCGGTGCGGGTGCCGTCCGCCGTGGTCCAGCCACGGGCGGCGATGTGCCGCAGGCCGGCGTCGGTGAGCAGCTGCCCGACCGTGTCCTGGTCGTCCTTCTCCGCGAACACCTTCAGGAAGTCCTGCCGGGCCAGCCAGCCGTCCGTGCCCCGCAGCGCCTTGTCCTCCGTCGCCCCCTCGGGCACGGGCAGCACCAGCGCGCGCAGATCCGCGTCCCCTCAGGGTGGTGCACGAGTTCGATCAACCAGCAGTGACCAGGCGAGGAGATGCTGCCGACGGTCGCCGCGGCCGTCTTCCGCGTGTGGGGCTGAGGGCGGCGGCTACGCTTCCGCCCATGGAGAAGAGGCTCGTGATCAAGGTGACGGCGGGGGCCGACGCGCCCGAGCGGTGCTCCCAGGCGTTCACGGTGGCGGCGGTCGCCGTCGCCAGCGGCGTCGAGGTGTCGCTGTGGCTGACGGGGGAGTCCTCGTGGTTCGCCCTGCCGGGGCGGGCCGCCGAGTTCGAGCTGCCCCACGCGGCCCCGCTGCCCGACCTGATCGAGTCGATCCTGGCGGGCGGGCGCATCACCCTGTGCACACAGTGCGCGGCCCGCCGGGAGATCACGGAGAAGGACGTCATCGAGGGCGTACGGATCGCCGGTGCGCAGGTCTTCGTCCAGGAGGCACTCGGCGACGAGACGCAGGCGCTGGTCTACTGAGGCCGCTCACCGCTGGCGCGGGCGCTTCTTGCCGTCCAGCTCGTCCCACCACTCGTCGGACTGCGGGTCACCGGAGGGGTCGTCCCACCAGCGGTCCTCCGGGCCGCGCCGATTGGCGATCATCGCGGCGATCGGCGGGATGACCATCGCGACCAGGCACATTCCGACGGCCACCGGGACGGACCAGATGCGTACGACGCCCCAGGCCAGGACGAAGAGGACCAGGCACGTCCCCATCATGGCGAAGTAGATGTGACGCCGCCGTGCGTACATAGGTCAAGGGTAGGTCTTCGTGGCCCAGTAGCCTGAGGCTGTTACAGCCCGACCGACATGACTGATCCAGAGGGACGAGATGGCCAAGGTCACGGTGCGCTACTGGGCCGCCGCGAAGGCCGCCGCCGGGGTCGCCGAGGAGCCGTACGACGCGGTCACCCTCGCCGACGCCCTCGCGGCGGTGCGCGAGCGGCACCCCGGGGAACTCACGCGCGTGCTGCTGCGCTGCTCGTTCCTGGTGGACGGCGACCCTGTGGGGATGCGCGACCATGACACGGTACGGCTGGCCGAGGGCGGCACGGTCGAGGTGCTCCCGCCGTTCGCAGGAGGGTGACCCCACCGATGTCCGATCAGCAGCAGTACCCGTACGACCCGTACGGGCAGCAGCAGTATCACCAGCCCCCCCAGCACCCCCAGTACCAAGAGCAGCAGTACCAGCAGTCGTACGCGCCGTACCAGCAGTCGTACGACGAGTCCCAGCAGTACACGCAGCAGTGGCAGGGGCAGACCTGGGAGACCGGCGTGCAGGCGCCGGTGACCGTGGCGGACGCCGCGGAGACCGCGTATGTGCCGCAGCAGAGCCCTGAGGAGGGAGGCGGGCCCGCCTACGGTCCCGCCACCCTCGCCGGGAACGCCCGTGTCACCGACGCGCAGCGCGCCCGCCTCGAAGGGCGCTCCCCGATCATCGAACCCGGCATCCAGCCCGCCGGGCTCACCCTGCTGCTGGGGCTGCTGCTGGCCGGCGCGGCGGCCGTCGGGTCGTACGCGCTGCTCGTGCCCCTCGTCGTGCTGCAGGCCGTCACCGCGGCCGGATGGTTCCGGCTGAACGGGATGTGGCCGGCCCGGCAGGGCATCGCGCTGGCGTTCCTCGGCGCGCTCGTCTCGGACGCGGCGCTGCTGGTGGCCGGGCGTGAGCACGCGCCGGCCGCGATCCTCGGCACCCTCGGGGTGTGGGTGCTGCTCTGCCTGGTGCTGCAGCTGCGCTCGCACGCGGACCCGGACGAGCGGATGTACGGCCTGATGGCGACGGTCGCCTCGGCGGCGCTGGCGATCGTGGCGACCGGTTACCTCGGCGCCGAGGCGGACGCCGTGTCGGTCGGCGCGGCGGCGGTGGGTGTGGCGGTCGTCGCGCGGGCGCTGCCGCTGCCGGGGCCGGTCAGTGTGGTGGTGGCGCTGCTGGCGGCCGCCGGTGCGGGTGTCGCGGTGGGCGGAATGACCGACCTGGGCGCGAAGGGCGCGGCGCTCGGCGCGGGCGCGGCGGTGTGCGCGCTGATCGGGCACCGGGTGGCCAGCTACGACTACCCGTCCCGGTTCGTGCACTTCACGGCGGGCGTGGCACTGCCGCTCGCGGCGGCGGCTCCGGCGGTGTACGTGCTGGGGCGGGCGTTCGCGTAGCCCTTTGCGTTGGTCAAAGGCTCTGTCACAGCTGATCGACAAACCCACGGGGCCCCTTCCGCAGAGGGTTACCGTGGGTGGCCGACCTACCGCATGGGGGAAACCACCGCAATGCGTGCGCTTCGAATACTGCTGATCGTCGCCGTGATCCTCGGCGGCCTCTTCGTGCTGGCGGACCGGCTCGCCGTGAACTTCGCCGAGGGCGAGGCCGCCGACAAGCTGAGGACCACCGAGAACCTCGCGGCGACCCCGGACGTGTCGATCAAGGGCTTCCCGTTCCTGACGCAGGTCGTGAGCGGCTCGCTGGACGACGTCGAGGTCGGCATCAAGGACTACGACGCGGACACCGGCGACGGTGGGAAGATCCGTATCGACGACCTCAAGGCGAACATGAAGGGCGTCGAGTTCTCCGGCGACTACAGCTCCGCCACCGCCAGCTCCGCCACCGGCACCGCGCACATCACCTACCCCGAGCTCCTGAAGGCCGCGAAGTCCGAGCCCACCGACATCGGCTTCGGCGTCACCGCCAATGTCGTGAGCCTCGAGGACGGCGGCAACGGCAAGATCAAGGTCGGCGTGAAGATGTCGGTCCTGCCGCAGACGGTCTACGTCCTGAGCACGGTCACCGTCGACGGCGACACCGTCCGCGTCCACGCCGACACGCTGCCCAGCTTCGGCGGCATCCAGGCCGCCGAGAACGAGGTGCGCTCCATCACCGACTTCGAACAGCGCATCGACGGCCTGCCGGGCGGCATCAAGCTCGACCAGGTGAAGGCCGGCAAGGAGGGCGTGGAGATCACGGTGAAGGGGTCGAACGTGCGGCTGGCGGGCTGACGAAGCGCCGCTGGATCCGCGTACAACCAATGCGGCCGGTCGTGTGTCAGGTGTGACGCATGGCGCAGCGCAGTGCGCCTGTTCTGCATGTCTCCTCGGGGAGGAACACACCGTGATCCACACACGCCCGGCCGGCCGGCGGCTCGTCGCGGCCGCCACCACCGTTCTCGCCGTGACCCTCGGCGCGACCGCCCTGACTGCCCCGGCGATCGCCGCCCCGGCCGCCGAGGGCACGGCGACGGCGACGACGACCGCGCAGGGCGTCATCCCGTTCCCGATGGGCGACCGGCTCACCGGGGCCACCGCGTCGGGCTACCTGACGTACAACGCCACCCCCGGCGAGGGCGGCACCATCGAGCGGCGCTGGATACCGGCGGACGGATCCGCTCCGACGGACCTGCTGTGGAGCGTCCGGATGAACCCCACCGGCATCGGGGACCTCGTGGGCATGCTGGTGGGCTCCGAGGCCCGTCTCGTGGACATGGCCACCGGGCAGAACAGGCTGAGCGTCTTCCTCGGCACGCGGGAGTCCCTCTTCCGGTACGTGGGAGCGGCCGGCAACGCCCTCTTCACCAGCGCCTCCAACGAGACCGGGGGCCTCGACCTCCGTATGCACACCAAGGCCGGCGGGGAGCGGCCGGTGACCGGGCTCCCCGCGGATGTCACGAGCGTGTCCGTCGGGGCGGGCACCCCCGAGCACGGACTGCTGACCTACACGCAGGGGTCGGTGACGGAAGCCAGGAGGTTCCGGGGGCTCGTCGACCTCGCCACCGGTGCGGTGACCGAGACGTACGAGATCCCCAGGAACATCATCAGCGGGGACGCGGCCGTGTCCGCGACCCATTTCGCCCGGGTCGAGCACACCACCGGCTTCCAGGCGACGATCGTCGTTGTCAACCGTGCGAACGGCACCGAGCAGCGCATTCCGCTCGGCAGCGAGTACGCGCCGACGATGGAGATCGGCCTGGTCGGCGACTGGGTGACCTACGGCATGCCCGGCGGCCTCACCAGCGGGGACACCAACAGCCTGTACGCGCTGACCGCCCGCAACCTGACGGACGGGACCACCCGCAAGCTCCTCGACCACCTGACCTCGGCCGCCGCCGCGCCCGGCGGCACCCAGGTCGTGCGCGGCGGAACGGTCGCCCAGGGCGAGGGCCTCTACCGCATCGCCCCGGACGACAACGGCGTCCCGACCGCCACGTTCGTGGCCAGCACCGGCGAGCCGACCAAACTGACGCTGCTCAGCCACAACGTGCCCGCCACGATCGACCTCGACGTGAACCGCGGCCGGGTCCCTCTCGAATGGAACCTGTCCCGGAGCAACGCGGAACTGAAGGTCACCCTGCGCCACACCCGGACCGGCAAGACGTCCGTGGCGTACCTCCACCACCCGGAGACGCCGTCCTTCCGCTACGAGTGGCAGGGCGACCTTGGCTGGGACCGGAGCGCCTACAACGGCGACTACACCTGGGAGATCAGCGCCCGTCCGCTCAACGGCATCGGGCCCACCCTGACCGCCTCCGGCACGTTCAAGGTCGTCCGCAAGCCCGCCCCGCACGACTACACCGACAACGGCTCGCCCGACGTGCTCATGCGGGACTCGGCCGGCCGGCTGCTCCGTGCCGACTCCTACTACTCCCCGTACGCGAACGACGGTCAGCTGGTGGAGTCGGAGGAGAAGCTCATCGGCTCGGGCTGGCAGATCTACAACCAGATCGAGGCGGTCGGCAACATCGCCGGAGCCTCGACCGGTGACCTGGTCGCCCGGGACAAGGACGGCGTCCTGTGGGAGTACCTGGGCAAGGGCGACGGCACCTTCGCGCCCCGCGTGAGGATCGGCGGGGGCTGGAACATCTACAACAAGATCACCGGCGGCAGCGACCTCAACGGCGACGGCCGGGCCGACCTCCTGGCCACCGACACCAGCGGCGGGCTCTACCTCTACAAGGGCACCGGCGACTGGCGCGCCCCCTTCGCACCCCGCGTGAAGATCGGCTGGGGCTGGGGCATCTATAACCAGATCGTCGCCACCGGCAACATCGCCGGAGCCCCGGCCGGTGATCTGGTCGCCCGGGACAAGGACGGCGTCCTCTGGCTGTACCTGGGCAAGGGAGACGGCACCTTCGCCTCCCGCGTCAGGATCGGCGGCGGCTGGAACGCCTACACCCAGCTGGTCGGCATCGGTGACGCCAACCGCGACGGCCGCCCCGACCTTTTCGCGTACGGTGCGAGTGGCTCGTACCTCTACCAGGGCACGGGCAGCTGGAGCGCCCCGTTCCGGGCCCGGGAGCTCACGGGCGTCGCCTGGAGGACGGAGCCGATGTACAACGCCGTCATCTGATGGGACATGGTCTTGGCGAGGGGATCCGGTGCGGAACAGGTCTGCTGACACCCGGCGAGCGGCCGGTGTCCGACTGGCGAGACAGCGGCGTCCGTACCGTAGATGACGACCCAAAGTGACAACGGACGTCGACGGCCGCAAGCGCCCGGGACCCCTGCGGGGACTACCCGGGCGCTTTCGGTATCCCGCTATCCGGACGATCGTGTCTCAAAATACGACACACCGGTGACACGCCCACCCGTCCGTCCCTACGATCGAACCATGAAGCGACAGGCGGATCTCACGAAGCGGCGGGCAGTAGACCTGTGCCGTGTCGCCGCCATGCTCTGTCGCACTGTCTGAGCGGAAGCGTCGGCCGTACCAGTACCGGCTTCCGTGTCCCTCATCGCCCGGCCCGCCCTGGGCACCCCGTGCGCCGCGCGCGCCTGCACGGCCGACGCGCACGCCTCTCACTTGCACACCCCCGCCGCAACTGCCCCGGAGGAGAAGAAGCATGAGCCGCAGCGACGTCCTGGTCGACGCCGACTGGCTCCAGGAGCACCTGGACGACCCGACCATCGCGATCGTCGAGGTGGACGAGGACACGTCCGCCTACGAGAAGAACCACATCAGGAACGCGATCCGCATCGACTGGACCAAGGACCTGCAGGACCCGGTCCGCCGTGACTTCGTCGACCAGGAGGGCTTCGAGAAGCTCCTGTCGGAGAAGGGCATCGCCAACGACCACACGGTCATCCTCTACGGCGGCAACAACAACTGGTTCGCGTCGTACGCCTACTGGTACTTCAAGCTCTACGGCCACGAGAACGTCAAGCTCCTCGACGGCGGCCGCAAGAAGTGGGAGCTGGACGCCCGCGAGCTGGTCGCCGGCGACGAGGTGCCGGAGCGGGCCAAGACCGAGTACAAGGCCAAGCCGCAGGACACGTCGATCCGTGCCTTCCGTGACGACGTGGTCGCCGCGATCGGCTCGCACAACCTGGTCGACGTGCGTTCCCCCGACGAGTTCTCCGGCAAGCTGCTCGCCCCGGCCCACCTGCCGCAGGAGCAGTCGCAGCGCCCGGGCCACGTGCCGTCCGCCCGCAACATCCCGTGGTCGAAGAACGCCAACGACGACGGCACCTTCAAGTCGGACGAGGACCTCAAGGCCCTCTACGCCGAGGAGCAGGTCGACCTCGCCAAGGACACCATCGCGTACTGCCGCATCGGTGAGCGCTCGGCCCTGACCTGGTTCGTCCTGCACGAGCTGCTGGGCGTGGAGAACGTCAAGAACTACGACGGCTCCTGGACCGAGTACGGCTCCCTCGTCGGCGTGCCGATCGAGCTCGGCGCCAACAAGTAATCCCCGACCGACCTTTCCCAGCTAGGAGTTGCACATGTGCGGAGCGAAGGCCGGCGGCCCCGACGCCTCGACGATCAAGCCCGGTGAGACCACCATCCAGGGCCAGGTGACCCGCGACGGCGAGCCCGTGCAGGGCTACGTGCGTCTGCTCGACTCGACCGGCGAGTTCACCGCCGAGGTCCCCACCTCCGCGACCGGCCAGTTCCGGTTCTACGCGGCGGAGGGCACCTGGACCGTCCGTGCGCTGGTGCCGGGCGGCACCGCCGACCGCACGGTCGTCGTCGCCGAGAAGGGCGGCCTCGCGGAGGTCGCGATCGCGGTCTGACATCCGACCGTCTCCGAACGGCCGGAGGGCCGTACCCCGTGGGTTGGACGCCTGGGGTACGGCCCTCCGGCCTTCACATCTCGGCACGTCTCAGATCCCGGACTCACATGTCGAGCAGGACCGTGAACGGGCCGTCGTTCGTCAGCGACACGCTCATCCTGGCCCCGAAGCGGCCCGTCGCCACCGTCGCGCCCAGCGCGCGCAGTTGCGCGACGACCTCGTCGACCAGGGGCTCGGCGACGTCGCCGGGGGCGGCCGCGTTCCAGGTCGGGCGGCGGCCCTTGCGGGCGTCGCCGTAGAGCGTGAACTGGCTGATGACCAGCAGGGGCGCGTCGATGTCGCTGCACGACTTCTCCTCGTTCAGCATGCGGATCGACCACAGCTTGCGGGCCAGCTGGGCCGCCTTCTCCTTGGTGTCCTCATGGGTCACACCGACCAGGACGCACAGGCCCTCGCCCTCGATCGCGCCGACCGTCTCACCGTCCACGACGACGCTCGCGCCGTCCACCCTTTGCACCACCGCTCGCATACGGCCATCATGCCGTGCCGTCGGGAAACCCTCCGAGCTGGCTCTTTTTGATCCCTTAGCCCCCATCTGGGGCTGTTCGGGGGCACTCGGTCACATAGCGGCCACTTGGGGTGGCACGATGCTTCCCACAGCCGGTCGAGGGGACGGTAGAGGGACATGAGCACACCGAGTACCAGTACAAGTACCAGTGCCATTACCGGGCAGCTGGGCACGAAGACCTTGCGCACGCCCACGCAACGCACCGACAGTCCACTGTCGGTGAGTAGCCCGCAGGCGGCGGGGGATCCACCGCGGCACGACCTGTCCCGGATGAGCCTCACGGAGCTGCGCACACTGCGCCGGGACGCCCAGCGCGACGAGGCCGACCTCAGCTACGTACGACGGCTGCTGCACGGGCGGATCGACATCCTGCGCGCGGAACTCGCCCGGCGCGGCACGCAGACAGCGCCCGTGCCGCCGATCCCCGGTGAGGCGTCCGTCGTGGCCCGCCTCTCGGAGATCCTCGCCGACGCCCCCACCCGGCAGCGCGCCTCCGCCCGCCACGTCACCGTGGGCACCCCGCACAGCGAGGAGTACGGGCGGCTCGCCGCGGAGATGCTCGCCGAGGTCGAGCTGTCCGACCTGAGCGCCCGCACGGACGTGGAACTGGCCGCGGCGATGGACCGCCTGGTCCGCTACGAACAGGAGGTCTCCCGCCGCCGCCAGTCCCTGCAGCGCACCGCCGACGACTGCGGCACGGAGATCACCCGCCGCTACCGCGAGGGCGAGGCCCAGATCGAAGACCTACTGACCTGACCCCGGCCCCGCCCTGCGCCCCACATCCCCAGCGCCCGGCCCTCGGCCCGGCCCTCGGCCCGGCGCCCGGCCTTCGGCGCCTGGACTTCGGCTCCCGGCTTCGGCTCCGGCTCCTGATGCCTGGCCCCGTGCCTGGCCCTCGGTGTCTGGGGAGGACCTGCTGGCCTGACGCCGGCCCTCGGTTCCGGCGCCTGGCCCTCGGCGCCCGGTCTGCGGCTCCTGTTCCGGTCCCCAGTGACGACCTGCCGACGTGCCGCCGGCCTTCGGCCTTGGGCGGCGGCTTTCGGTCCCGGCCTTGGGTCCCGGCTTTGGGCCGCGGCCTTGGGCCCCGCCTTCCGGCTCCGGCCTTGGCCCTGGCTTCCGGTTCCGGCCTTGGGCCGTGGCTTCAGGTTCCGGCTTTGGGTCCCGGCTTCCGGCCCCGGCCTTCGGTCCCCGCTTCCGGCCCCGGCATTGGGTTCTGGCCTTGTGCCCCGCTTTTCGGTCCTGGCATTGGGTCCCGGTTTTGCGCCGTGGCTTCCGGTTCCGGCTTTGGGTCCCGGCTTCCTGTCCCGGCCTTGGGTCCCGGCTTCCTGTCCTGGCCTTGGGTCCCGGCTTCCTGTCCTGGCCTTGGGGCCCGGGTTTGGGCCCCGGCCTTCGGTCCCCGCTTCCGGCCCCGGCATTGGGTTCTGGCCTTGGGCCCCGCTTTTCGGTCCTGGCATTGGGTCCCGGTTTTGCGCCGTGGCTTCCGGTTCCGGCCTTGGGCCGCGGCTTCCGGGCCCGGCTTTGGGTCCCGGCTTCCGGTCCCGGCCCTGGGTCCGGCTTCCTGTCCCGGCCTTGGGGGCCGGGTTTGGGCCGTGGCCTTCGGTCCCGGCCTTCGGCCCCCGCTTCCGCGCCTTCGCCCTTCGGCTCCCGGGCCCCCGATCCCGAGCCTCTGGCCGGCCCCGTCCCCGCCCCGCCCGCCCCCCCAAAAAATCCACGCGACACGACCACCCCACCCCCCTACCGTTGCCCCATGACCACCCTTGCCTCCGCCGAGGTCGACATACGCCAGATCACCGAGGCCGAGATCCCCACGTGGGTCCAGGCCATGCATGTCGGGTTCCTGCGCAGCCCGGACGTTCCGGAGAGGGTGCTGGCCGATCGGGCGTCGGGCATTGATCCGGGGCGTACGCAGGGGGCTTTCGAGGCGGGGCGGTGTGTGGCGACCTTTCGGTCGTTTCCGCAGGAGCTGACCGTCGTGGGTGGGGCGGCCGTGCCCACCGACGCGATCACCAATGTGACGGTCACGGCGACGCACCGCCGGCGCGGTCTGCTGAGCCGCATGATGGCGCGGGACCTGGCGGCCGCGAAGGAGCGCGGGGACGTGGCGGCGACGCTGATCGCCGCCGAGTACCCGATCTACGGCCGGTACGGATTCGGGCCGGCGACGTCGGCCGCCCAGTGGGCGATCGACGTACCGCGGGCCGGTCTGGACCCGCGCTGGGGGGCTCCCGCGGACGGCGGGCGGATCGATCTCGTCGACGGCGCGGAGGTCCGTAAGCTCGGCCCCGAGCTGTACGAGCGGGTGCGGGCGGCCCAGCCCGGCGCGGTGACCCGTGGCGAACGCTGGTGGCAGTTCCAGACGGGCGTCCTGCGCGCCGAGGCCGACTGGACCGAGCCCTTCTTCGCGGTCTACCGCTCGGCGGACGGCGACGCCGAGGGCATGGTCTGCTACAAGGCGGACGCCAAGTGGAGCGACGCCGTGCAGCCGCTGAACACGGCCAAGGTGGACTGGCTGGTCGCGACGACACCGGCCGCCGAGCGCGCGCTGTGGCAGTACCTCTGCTCGATCGACTGGGTGGTCACGGTGAAGACCGGGGACCGGGCCCCCGACGATCTGCTGCCCCGGCTGCTGCCCGACTCGCGCGCGGCGCGCATCATCTCGCAGGTGGACTTCCTGTGGGTGCGGCTGCTGGACGTCGTACGGGCCCTGGAGGCGCGGACGTACGAGGGTGAGGGCGAGCTGGTGCTGGAGGTCGTCGACCGGGGCGGGCTCACCGGGGGCCGCTTCCTGCTGACGGCCTCGCCCGACGGTGGTGCCTGCACCCCGAGCACCCGGAGCGCCGACCTCACGCTCGACGTGGCCGAGCTGGCGTCGCTGTGGCTGGGCGACGAGTCGGCGGTGCGGCTGGCGGCGCTGGGCCGGGTGCGCGAAGAACGAGCGGGCGCCGCCCGGAAGGCGGACGCCCTGCTGCGTACGTCCAGGCGACCGTGGTGCCCGGACGCGTTCTGAGTGCGGCTCCTTTCCTGACGTCCTCACGTCCTGACTTGCTGGTACTGGCGATATCCGTAGCTCTGGCCATTGAGTTGTTCGGTTGTCGATATTCAGTTGTCGCTGTTCGGTTGTGGCTGTGCGCGATCTTCGGTTGTGGCTGTGCGTCTCGTGCCGGTCTGGTCCGTGTGCCGGGCTCCCGGCTCCCCTCCGGAGGGGAGCCCGACCAACCATCAGCAAGCTTGACCATGTCTCAGAAGTTGGCTGCCAACTTCACTGTACTCATGTCCGCTTGGAAGCGGCTTATAACCATCTCTCGCTGAACTGCCCAAAGATGGCGGGAAGTTGTACTGTTTGGCCGTGGAGCCGGAACACGCCTCCGCCAATGGGCGGAAAGGGCAACAGCGGCCACAGAAATCACACCGCGAAGTGGCCGACGAACTGCGCGCCCGGATCAGGTCCGGGCTGCTGCGGCCGGGCCAGCGCATGCCCACCCAGGCCAAGCTCGCCGACGAGTTCGGCGTGGAGCGCGGTGCCGTACGCCAGGCCCTGCGGATCCTGCAGGCGGAGCGCCTGCTCACCAACGCCACCAAGGGCGCCCCGGCGACCGTGGCCCCGGACCTGGGAACGAGCACGTCCGGGCACGGTCCGCAGGCTCCGCCGCAGCCCACGATGGTGGCGCTCGCCCCGCGCATCGCCGAGGCGTTCGCGGCCGAGCACGTCGAGATAGACGCGCTGTGCCTGACCGCCGTCTCGCTCACACTTGCCATGGGCGAACCCCTCCGGCAGATTCACGCGGACCGTCGGAAACCGGCCAAGGTCGACGTCCGGGTCCTGCTGCCCGCGCGCAACATCGACCTCGCCTTCCCGGCCCTGGTGGACGCCGCGTCGCCCACCGACCGCCTCCACCGGCACTGGCTCACGCACCGCAACGCGCAGCTGCAGGTGCTCCGGCACAATCTGTGGACCCTGCGCACCACGCACGGCATCGAGGTGAACGTGACCTTCCGGGCACTGCCCTTCACCCCGCCGGTCAAGCTGTACCTCCTGAACCACACGGAGGCGCTGTTCGCGTACTACCGGCTCGAACGGCGTGAGCAGGTCGTCGACCAGGAGCAGCTCACGCTGTACGACGCGGAGGGCACCCGGTCGATGCTGTTCGCCTTCGAGCGGGGCGCCGGACCCCGGGACACGATGTTCGTGGAGCAGTCCCGTCTGTGGTTCGACGCGCTGTGGGAGACCATCAGCTCGGAACTGGTGTTGTCCACGAGCTGACAGTGGTCTACGAGTTGACCGCCGGCCCCGTGACCAGCACGGCGAGGATCACCGCGCCGACGGATGTCACCGTGGGGCGCTTGGCCTTCAGACCCCAGGTGAACAGGATCAGCCCGAGGACGCCGGCGGGACCGTACTTCCAGTGGACCACCTGTTCCAGGGCCGCGGAGAGAAGTGGGGACACGGTGCTTACCTCCTTTCGCCAACTTGCCGAAGTTGGTTGCCAACTCTTCCTAGGTTGTCCCCACTTGGTGACAAGCATCAAACAACTTCCTGGCAGCTGCCCTAAGATGGACCTGAGTTGTAGCGTTTGGTCGTGACACAGGAGAACGTGGTGGTGGACGGCGGCAGAAGGCTCACGCCCCGGGAGATCGCGGAGGCGCTGCGCGAACGCATTCGCGTCGGCGACCTGAAGGCGGGCGACCGGCTGCCCACCCAGGCCGAGCTCGCCGAGGAGTTCGGCGTGGAGCGCGGCGCCGTACGCCAGGCCCTGCGGGCCCTCCAGGACGACGGCCTGCTCACCCATGTGAGCAAGGGCAGCCCGCCGCGGATCGCCGAGCCGGCACCCGCGCGGGGCGCCCCGCAGCCGACGATGGCGGGGCTGGCGCCCCGGCTGAACAAGGCGTTCGGCGCTCAGCGGGTCCGGGTGGACGTCGTATGCCACACCTCCGAGACGCTGATGGTGGCCCTCGGTGAACCGCTCCGCCAGATCCACGAGGGCAGCCTGCGTCCCGAGTCGATCGAGGTGCGGGTCCTGCTGCCGTCCCGCTCCATCAACCTCGCCTTTCCGGTGCCGGTCGAGCGGCGCGAGGACGACCACACCGTCCACAAACGCTGGCTGGCGATGCGCAACGCTCAGGCGCAGGTCCTGCGGCACAACCTGACCGCGGCCGGCCACGTCCGGGGCATCGACGTGCAGGTGACCTTCCGCGCCCTGCCCTTCACACCGCCCGTCAAGCTGTATCTGCTCAACGGCGAGGAGGCGCTCCTCGGCTACTACGTCCTCACCGAGCGGCAGGAGGAGTACGAGAGCCAGACACTGACGATGTACGACTTCCTCGGTTCCCAGTCCCTGCTCTTCTCCTTCGTCAGACAGGCCGGTGAGCGGGACGCCGCATTCGTGGCGGAATCCCAGAGGTGGTTCGACGCCCTCTGGGAAACCATCACCACGGACCTGACACTCTCCTAGTGACCTCTACCGAGACCGACAGCGAGACCATGGAGCTGCTGCGGGAGCTGATCACTCGCACCCGCGTCGTCCTCTGGGACTTCGACGGGCCGATCTGCAGGCTGTTCGCCGGACATACGGCGGACGGCGTCGCCGATGGGCTGGTGGGGTGGCTGGAGGCGCGGGGGATGCGCGATCTGCTGACGGAGGACGAGCGCAAGTCCCTGGACCCTCACTTCGTCCTGCGCGCCGTGCATCGAGCGCGCCCGGGCAGCGACCTGGTGGCGGAGTTGGAGGAAATCCTCACCCAGCAGGAGCTGAAAGCCGTGCGTTCCGCATGGCCCACCCCTTGGGCCGATCCGGTGATACGCACATGGGCGGCCCTGGGTGTGCGACTGGC
The DNA here is from genome assembly GCF_044391385.1 of Streptomyces sp. NPDC018693. Taxonomy (NCBI): domain Bacteria; kingdom Bacillati; phylum Actinomycetota; class Actinomycetes; order Kitasatosporales; family Streptomycetaceae; genus Streptomyces; species Streptomyces sp. NPDC018693. The sequence goes on from NZ_JBIRZZ010000027.1 coordinate 65,801, forward strand.
GATCACGACCAACAACGCCCCCCGCGTGGTCCGGGCGTATCTGTCCGGACGCGGCCTCGAGTCCTGCTTCGCCCCCCACATCTACGGACGCACCCCGCAGCTTCACCTCCTCAAACCCCATCCGCACTCCCTCAACATCGCTCTGCGCGCGATGGGTTCGGCCCCTGCCGACGCCCTGATGATCGGCGACGCGGCGACGGACTTCGAAGCCGCGTGCCGGGCCGGTGTGCCGTTCCTGGGATACGCGCGCAACGGGGACAAGGCGCAGTCGCTGAGGGCAGCGGGCGTCACGGCCATGGTGGGCACTCTGGAGCCGGTTCTCACCGCCCTCCGGGCTCATGCCTGAACCATGAGGAGCATCAGCAGCAGGGCGGCCGAGACCGCCAGCCTCTCATGCCGGGCCCGGACGCCCACCCCGATCGCGCACAGCAGCACCGCGCCCACCATGCCCAGCTCCGCCTGCGCCAGCGTCCCCACTGTGAGCCCGACGAGTCCACGTAACGCCGTCCGTCACAGCGGAACCTCGCCAAGGAGTTCGGGGTGTCCCGGGACACCATCCAGCGAGTGCTCAGGGAACTGAGCAGCGAGGCATGGATCGAGTCCCGGCAGGGCAGCGGATCGAGGGTGCTGAAGAACCAGCGCATCCAGTCTTCGACGGCCGAGGCGACCAGGATGCGTCAGCCGGCCCTGGGCCCGCTGCTCGGTGAGGCGTTCGAACAGCCCGAAGTGGCCTTGGACATCTACACGTTGACGTCCGAGTCGCTGGACGCCCACATCCGCCTCCAGGCGGAACGCATTCACTACGGCTCGATAGCGCCCCAGCGCATTGCCCTGCGCGTGATCCTGCCCTCCAAGGACCTCGACCTGCCGTATCCGAGGAATCCGAACAACAAGGACGACCCCCGGCTGCGTGAGCGCCTGGACGACATCACCGCCCGGCACACGGATTCACTGCGCGAGGTGACAGCTGGCAGTCATGGTTCGACTCGGTGTGGACGCATCTCGCCGAAGAGCCGTGATGCATGCGCTAACATGCCGCAATCGTGCGAGCAACCGCTCCCGTCCGTACGTACGTCCCGGCGACAAGCCAGGTGTGAACGGCCGGACGCGGAGGAGTGGCAAACCACCCGTTGTGCTTACTTCACCGTCCCTCCGGTCGTCTGCAGCATCAACGGCGTCTAGCGTGTCCCTACTCGTCAGACCCGCATGAGACCCGTATGAGACCCCTCAGACCTGCGCGAAATCCGGAGCGGCCCTGTGGTCGACCCCCTTGTTCCCCCCTGCCTCCCTGGGGAACGAACCATCGGCGCGGCACCCGCCGCCCTTCTGCGGGCATTCGTCCGGGACTGCACGCGGTCCGTGGAGGCGCGCAGCGGCCATCACAATCGCAACTACGTCCTGCCGGTGACGGGCGAGGTGGCCGACCTGCTGGGCATCCCCGACGGCACCAGGGTGACGGTGCGGATCCGGCGGGCGGACGCGCTGCCCGTGGTGATCCGTACCTGGGGGGACGAGGCATCGGTACTCAAGGCCATCCGCGGCGTGCTGCCCCATGCACCGCAGTGCCTGGTGAGAAAGCAGGACTACGCGATCCACAGCTTTGTCGAGGGCGTCCCGCTCTCCACGGTCTGTGGAAACGGCAAGCCCGTCGACACCCTGCTGATGAAGGCGCTTGCCCGACTGCTGGCCCAGATGACGCAGGTACGCCGTACGGCCCTGCCACCGCTGCCGGCCGTCTGGCCCGCCAACCAGACCGACAGCCAAGCGTTTCTGCGGACCCTTGCGCAGATGGCCGACGAGCAGATCCGCAGACCCAACTGGGCGGAATTCGGTGGGCTGTTCAAGTCGCTCGGCGTCCCCGACGACGCCCTGCTCAGCTTGGCCGAGCGGGTCCCGGCCCTGGCCCGGCGACCGTACAGCCTGCTCCACTCGGACCTGCACCGCGACAACCTGATCCTTTCCTACGACAAGGCCGACCCGCCCCTTGTCTGTGTCGACTGGGAGCTCGCGACCCACGGTGATCCCCTGCATGATCTGGCGACCCACCTCGTACGGATGCGGTACCCGGCCCATCAGTGGTCCGAGGTGATCGACGCCTGGGCGGAGGCCATGCTGCAGTCCCGCCCGGCGGCGGTCAACGGCCTGGCCAGGGACCTGCGCCACTACATCGGCTTCGAGCGTGCGCAGTCGGTCTACCCCGACGTCATGCGGGCGGCGCGGTCGTTGCAGGACTCGTTCACGCAGCAGCGCCTGGACGAGGCGACAGCCGAGGTCGGCCGGGCTCTGGAGACGGCGGCGGAGCCGCTGCGGCTGAGGGGCCTGCCGACGAAGGACGAGATCGAGCGGGCGCTGTTCCGGTGGCTGGCATCGCGGGACAACGGCGCTGTCAGTGGTCGCGACTGGATCGCCAGGGCATACGACTGGAAGCCCGACCCGCGTTTCCCCGCACATCCCCACTTCCCTCCCGTGGCGGTGCGTGAAGCGCTGCTCGCCGAGGGAGCCGCTCCGGCCGACCGGGTGTTCAAGGGGACCGCGCACCTCAACTCCGTGGTGTGGGCGCCGAACATGCCCGTGCCCGTCGTCGTGCGCCGCAGGCTTCCGAACGTCACCCGCAGAGAGCCCAGCTACCTCAGCGAACACGCCGTCCTGCGCGCGATCCAGGAGTCAGGCGTCAATGTGGCCGCGCCCAGGGTGCTGGCGCTGGGTGAGAGCTTCGGCGACGACCGGTTCGCGATCCACACCTACGTCGCGCCGCGCATCGACGAGCCGCCCAGGCACCCGGTGAACGGCCTGCTCCCGCACGAGGCCGACGCTCTCGTCGATCAGCTCTGCGAGCTCGCCCGGGTGGACCACAAGAGCGTCGCCCCGGACGCGGACGAGGTCGACTTCTACGAGTGGCTGAAGGAGCAACTCGTGGGTCTGGTGCGCAACCTGCCGAAGGAATCGCTGCAACTCGCCCGTGCGCTCGGCCTGCCCGACGACTGGCGGCTGCGGGAGATCCTGTCCCGGCACCGGGTGAGCCGCCGGGCGCCCGCTCTGCTGCACGGTGACCTCAACCCGTGGAACCTGGTGCGGCGCAGCGACGAACTGGCGCTGACCATCATCGACTGGGAGATGGCCCTCATCGGGGACCCGCTGTACGACATCGTCCGGCACATGCACCTGACCCCGACCAGCCCGGAGATCAGGAACCGAATGTTCCGCAGGTGGGAGACGAAGCTCCCCCCGGCGTACACGGAGAACTGGGCCGAGGACTGCCGCGTATACCGCTGGATCGAGATCGTCCGCTCGGCCTACATCGACCTCGACCGCCTCGTGACCGGCGCGGGCCTGGACGCCCCCAACGTACGCCGCGCGGTGGATTCGTACGCCCGGACCCTGGCGGCGGCCACCGCCTCCCTCGGCCTCCCCATGCCCGCCACGGCGAACCCCTATCTCGCCCGCGCACTGTCCTAGGGAGACGAGGAAGGCGCGAGCACCGGATCGCGGACCATGAGCGGGAGGCCGCGCCGACGGCGAGGTGCGGCTGGCTGGCGGGGGCTGCACCGGCTGTACGTGGTGCTGACACGGGCGGTGTCACGGCTGGTGGTGGTGCACGGGAGGGGACTGCCGTGGGAGGTTTCCTCCCATGACCAGGAACCCTGTTGACGCCTTCCGGACGATCCCCACGACTACCCTCGCCGACCTCCTCGGCCGCGCGCAGGTCATGGACATCGGGATCCGCCCGCTGTGGGGGCCGGTGCCGAGGGTCGCCGGTCCCGCCTTCACCGTCAGCTGCCCGCCCGGCGACAACCTGATGCTGCACGCGTCCATCCACCGCGCTCCGGCGGGCGCGGTGGTCGTGGCGGAGTCGGGCGACCTCGACTACGCGCTGGCCGGCGGGAACGTCTGCGCGGTGGCCCAGCGGCGGGGCATCGCGGCCTTCGTCCTGGACGGTCTCATACGCGACCTGGGCGAGGTGCGGGAGGCGGGCTTCCCCGTCTTCGCCCGTGGCGTCATCCCCATCCCCGGCACGAAGTCGGCGGTACGCCCGCTGAACGAGCCCGTCCACTGCGGGGGCGTCCGGATCGAGGCGGGCGATGTGGTGGTGGCCGACGAGGAGGGCGTGGTCGTCGTACCGTCGTCCCGCGCCGAGGAGGTCCTCACGGCGGCCCGGGCCCGGCTGACGAAGGAGGCGGCGGAGTCCCTGGACACGTGGGAGGCCACGCACCGGGCACGCATCGACAAGGCGCTTGCGGAGGGGGGCTTCGGGGGCTGACGGCGGGCCGGGGGGGTGCCTCTATGTCCTTCGTCAAGCCGGGGCTGGTCATGCGGTGGCTGGTTCGGGGCCGCGTGCCTCGTAGAAGGTTCCGTCGCGGAGC
>NZ_JBIRZZ010000028.1:0-47478 GCF_044391385.1 Streptomyces sp. NPDC018693
CCGACGAACCCACCATCCCGACCGAACTCACTGCATAGCCTCAAAGACGAGATCACCGAGTGGCCGTCGATACACCACTCCAGCGGACGTGACCCTGCACGAAGCCGCCCTGACCGCCCCTTACCTGGCCCTTTCCCACGACGTTCCAAGAGACTCCCTGTCAGCGCTTGAGAGCTGTCTCCGGCGCGTGCCCCTACGGCCGTTCCTGTCACCCGTCGCACCGAGGGACTTCCTGGTCGCCCCCGGCCTGGTCGCCGACGTCACACCGGACTGGGACGAGAACAAGCTCCAGGTCTGGATCGGCGCCACGCATCGCAGCGCACTGCATCCTCTCCGCCCGCTCGACATTCCATGGCAGACATTCGGCGGCTGACGGCGATCTCCGAAGCCCGGGGCATGTCGAGCCAGCTCAGGAACGGCTGCGCCCGTGCCTCCGGGGACACATAACTCAGACGACTGGCCGGGGACAACTGACCAGACAGCCGATCCGCAGCAGCTCATACGCTTCCCGGAGGACGTGGAGACCTGGAACCTACAGCAGGTCCTACTCGTCCCGCGGCAACCGCGCCCACCTGCGCAAACGCCGAATCAAGGCGGTCATCCCGGAGAAGAAGGACCAGGCCGCCAACCGGAAGAAGAAGGGCTCCAGGGATGGCCGGCCCATCAGTCACGACGCGGACCTCTACAAGGAACGGAACACCGTCGAGCGCCTAATCCACAAGCTCAAGGCATGGCGAGGCATTGCCACGCGCTATGACACCTGCGCGCCTCGATGATCTGGCTCAAGGATCTCACCCGAGCCTTTCGTTGATCACGACTCAATATGCGCCCTGACCCTCAGCGTTCGTCGCTTCGGCGCAGGAACTTCGTGAGTGCTCCAGAACTCTCCTGGGTACGGCTACTCATGCGTCGCGCAATGCTGGCGCCTACCGTCACATGCGTGTCCAAAAGCCGTGTACGTGGAGCCCGGGCCTTCGGGCGGTCCGTCCTGTATGCCGTCACAGCGCTCGTGATGATGGCGCTGGTAGTGGCTGCCGTGGTGGCGGGGAACGTCCTGTGGAACGGCGCGCCGTATCCTTCGGTCGACCCCGACGCGGTCGCGCAACGGCTCAAGGCCCGGTCCGACGAGGTGTACGACGGCTTCGCGCTGCCCGAAAAGTACACCGCGGACTCGGGCAGGGTCGATACCGGCGCCTGTTACTACCGCGGGCTGAGGAGCATCGCGCACATTGACGAGGCACGAAGCGACGTCCGCAGCTTCGGTCTCGATTGGAGCGTGCCCGACATCCCCGAAGCCACCGCCCGAGACGCGCAGCGGCGCGTGCGCCAGCAGCTGGTGCAGAAGGGCTGGAAACTCACCCACGAAGGTGACCGTGCAGGCGCAACCTTCCGCCAACTGGGCTTCCGATTCGAAAACCCGGAAGGCGGCGACCAGGTCGACGTGCGGTGGAACGACTCGACCACGACCTTGTTCATCAGCGTCTACGCCCCCTGTGGGCAGGTTCCCGACGAGTTCGTTGGAGTACGATGTGGACGCTCACGTAATTCCTCATGCGGAAGTTCACGTAATTCCCCAGCTGCTGACGCGAGCCGACGATGAGGCGGTCCGTGTCAGTCCCACCAGAGCACGACGAGAGGCTGCCGTTGGGATGCACCCCGGTAGAACTCGCGCAGGGCATTCAAGCGCCCCAGCACGTACTTCTTCGAGCCACCGACGATCTTGTCTGCGCCGTTGCCGATCAAGGAGGCGGTTTCTGCTTCGTCTGTCGGCAGGTCGGCAGGTCGGCAGCGACAACGACGAAGCGGATCAGCGCGCAGGCTCAGACGTGCCTCGCGCCTGGTCTCGGCTGGCAACCACCAGGTATCCATCGCTCTCGGGGTCGAAGGTGGTGGACTGCACCGTGAGCCCGACGCTCCGCAACTGCGCCACGAGGTCCTCGTACCGGTAGGGCCAGATGGACAACCGCTCCGAGCAGGCTCGCACTGCCCCATCCGGCTCGATCTGGGCGACCACGATCTCGAGGAAGTGTTCCTGCTCCCAGTGCTGCTCGATCTGCCAGTAGTAGCTGACGACCGCATCGCGGTCGTTGCGGCGGATGAGTCGATCGCGGACGTCTACCCGTGAGCCGGCGGAGCGCACGAGCTCCCAGTTGCGTGAGTGGAGCACAAGGCGTCCGCCCGGATTCAGCAGCCGCGACATCGCGTCCAGTGCGGTCAGGCGCCCGGCTGCGCCCTCGGCGTGCCCGAGCGAGTTGCCGACGCAGAACACCAGATCGAACGTGGAGTCCTCCAGGTGGTCGGGCAGCTCGTCCCAGCTCGCGCGGAGGGCTCGAAGCGAGACACCCTGCTCGTCGGCGGCCTTCTCGGTCCGGCGAACCATCCCGTCGCTAGCGTCTGAGGCGACCACGTCAAGGCCAAGACTCGCGAGACCGACGGCGAGCTGGCCGGTTCCACACGCGCAGTCGAGGACGCGCGCGTTGGGCGGCAGAGAGCCCACGACATCACTGTAGTAAACCGCGGCTGCGTTGGCGGGGGTCAGCCTGTCGTCCCCGATCAGCCACTCGTATACGTCGGAAAGCGTCCTATAACCAGCCACCGCGATAACCTCCATCATTCGACGACACGCGGGCTAGACCACGCCTGCGATTCGGACCTTGCGCCTCGCACTGTGCCGGGCCGTGTCAGCGAAGCATTGAGCAGGACCCAACCACTTCCGGCCGCTGAGACTCCACCGGATTTCGTGGGCAACCGCGATACGCCGCACCGACGCAGGTCCCCACTCCACCGGCGCCCGAACGGCCCCGATGGGGCCGCGGCCAGCAAGCGCGCGTTCACTGCGGAGCGCTTTAGGCTCAGCCATCCAAACTGATTGCCGAAACGCCGCGTCCGGATGAAGGACCGCCAGCGACTGCCTCTACTGCCACGTATTCCGACGACGTCCACCGGTTTTCCTATTTGGTCTTGTCGGTGGGGTTCCTGGGCCGCTTGGTCGGGCGGTAGCTGGGCCCGTTCATGATCACCTGGTGGCTGGTGTTGATGAGCCGGTCCAAGAGGGACTCGGCGACGACGGGGTTGGGGAAGAGGGGATACCAGTCGCTGGGCGCCCTGTCGCTGGTGATGATCAGCGAGCGTCCCTGCCGCTCGGAGACGAGCTCGTAGACGTCGTCGGCCTGGGCCGCGGACAGCTGACGCATGGCGAAGTCGTCGAGGATGAGGACGTCGGGGCGAACGAGTTCGCGGACGCGTTTCTCCCGGGTGCGGTCCGCGTGGCCGCCGGCGAGGTCGGCGAGGACGCGGCTGGTCTTGGCGAAGCGGACGTGGGCGCCCTGGCGGACGGCGAGGTGGCCGAGGGCTTGGGCGATGTGGGTCTTCCCGACGCCGACGGGGCCGAAGAGGATGACCGATTCGCAGGCGTGGAGCCAGCGCAGGGCTCCCAGGTCGCGGATCTGGGCGGCGGGCAGTTTCGAGGAGGCGGTGAAGTCGAACTCCTCCAGGGTGACCTGCTGTTCGAACTTCGCTCGCTGCAAGCGCCGTTGGAACGCGGCGGTCTCGCGACGGGTGATCTCGTCCTGGCAGAGGACCTGGAGGAAGTCGAGGTGGCCGAGCTCGCCGCCATGGGCCTGGGCGAGGCGGGCGTCCAGGGTTTCCAGCATGCCGGACAGTCGCAGGGCCTTGAGCGACTCCCGCAGGGCGGCGTCCATCACAGTCATCGGGCTTCCACCTCGGTTTCGTCGTGGAGTTGGTCGTCGTGGTCGTCGTCCGTCGTGTCGGAGGTCGCGACGGTGGCGAAGAGCCGGGCGGGACCGTGGAGGAATGCCGCGGCCCCCGCGTCTCCGCTGGTCTCGGGCTCGGGGTCGGTCTCGGTGCCGGCGATGAGGATGCCCTTGATGGTGCGGACGGGTCGCCGACCGCGATGGCCCTCGCGCAGGCAGCCTCCAGCCGTGTGTCGCCGTACTTCTTCCGCAGCCCGAGGACCCCCTGGGCAGCGCGGAGCCGATAGAGGACGTTGACCTCCAGCAGTTGGTCGACGACCTCGCGGCAGGCGTCACCGACCTCGGACGCCTGGCTGCGGCACCAGACCGGCGTCCGCATCTGGAAGGCGATCTTCTCCGGCGGATAATCGCTCTTGTCCGTGCGTTTTCCCTGTTCAAGAGCAGTGTGGGTCTTGACGAGGGAACCGTCGTGGAAGACCTGGACCATCGTGGCGGTGGAGCGGACGTCGACCTTGCGGCCGACCAGCTTCCACGGCACCGAGTGGAGGGTGCGGCCGACCTTGATGTGGATGTCCGGGCCGACCGTGGCCGTCGACCAGCGGGCCAGCACGAACGGAGTCGGCGGCAGAGGCAGCAGTTCGGCCGCCTCCAACGCGTCGAACACGGCCATCGGGGCGGCCCCGCCCAGCGGCCGGCACTTCCGCCGCCCGGCGATCTGTTGACTCCAGGTCACGGCCTCGGCCTGCATGTGCTCGATCGAGGCGAACTCCCGTCCTCGCCAGAACGAGTCGCGGACATAGGGCATCGGCCGCTCGACCCGCGGCTTGTCCTTCGGCTTCGCCGCCCGGGCCGGATCGACCAACGCTCCGTAGTGAGTGGCCAGTTCCGCATACGCCTTGTTGATCTTCGGGTCGTAGAGGTCGGGCTTGTCGACACCGGTCTTGAGGTTGTCCGGGACGAGCCGGCGCGGGACGCCGCCGAAGTAGCGGAAGGCCGCGACGTGCGCTTCCGTCCACGCATGCTGGTCCAGGTGCAGCACCGGCCGGACAAACATGTGCCGCGAGCACGGCAGCACCATCACGAACGCCCAAACCCGATGGCGTTTCCCGGACCGCGGATCGATCCACTGCCCCAGGATGCCGTAATCGATCTCAGCCTCCGAACCGGGCTCGATCTCGTCACGCAACACGGTGACCTGCGACTTTGCCACCTCGTCCGGCAGCGTCGCGTGCACCCAGCGACGGAACGAGGAGATCGACACCTGCAGCTTGTGCTCGTCGCGCAGCCGTTGGTGGATCGTCGAGACGGTCACCGTCCCGAGCAGGCTCTTGATGTAGTCGCGGTGCTGGTCGATGTCCGGCCAGGTCACCTGCCTCAGCCGTCTGTCGATGAGTCCGGGGAACCACTCCTTGATCAGCTTTGACCAGTCAGCCTCGCTCATCGGCGGCCCGCCCGGGCTGATCCCGGCCGCTTCCGCCGGGGCCAGGTACTTCCTGACCGTCTTGCGGTCCACCCCCAGCGACGCGGCCAGCTCGCTCTTCGAGCGACCCGCGTACCAGTGGACGTAGATCTCGGTGATGTCGACCACGACGAACGTTCTCCTCGCCATCCGGGCTGCCCATCGGCCATCCGAACCACGGAACGAGGAACATGAGCAGCTCCGCGACGACCAGGTCCCTCGATCCCGACCTCCGCGCTACCCATGGCCAATTAGGAGAATTCGGGATGGGGAATTACATGACGCTCAAACCGCCCAACCTGGGAAAAACTTGATCGTCGACATACGACTGGTCTGAGGCGGACTGGCGCCCGAAAGAGCAATCCGCCGGGCTTTGAAGTGCTCCTCCCGTTCCTGAGGATTGGATGCGATTCGTCACTCGGCTGGATTCGTTGGCCGAACGGCTGGCTTCATTGTCAAGAGACAGCTACATCGCCGAACGCGACTGGCTCACCGTCTACCAACTCCCGGCCTACACACCGGACCTGAACCCGGTCGAGGGCATCTGGTCGGTACTACGGCGCACCACCACGGCCAACCGCGCCTTCGCCGACCCACACGACCTGATCACCGCCGTCCGGCGGGGCCTACGTCAGCTCCGGTACTGTCACGACGTCCTCGACGGCTGTCTCACCGGGACTGGACTGTCGCTCGCCTCACCATGACGACATCACGCTTTGAAAGTCAGTAGCCTTATCCCACCCGGCTTGGATAAGGGCTAAAGCCTGTGGGGTGCGGAGAACCAGCAGGTCAAAGCAGGTTTAGCGGTCGCAGGCGCCTCCACATCCCCCTCTGGCCGGACCGCCTCAGTGAGCTGTCAAGCCACCGCCAACGCAGCGCGTGTCCGTGCGTCGTACGGCGAACTTTGATGACGGCCTGGCCCTGTTGCAGGGGCCCGGCGTGACGGCGTCCGATGCTGTCCGACAGGCGGTGCGGCTCGTCGCGCAGGCACAGCGGTACGCCGACCAGTGGGCGCAGACTCACGGCGGCCGACGGCCGTCGGTACTGTCCATTCGGACTCGTGACCTGCTGCCGGTGGCATCGGTGTCCGACGGGGCCGAGCCGGGCGTGTGACGCGTCAGGGCCCATCCGCCGGACGCAGGGGAGCCCTGTCATACGTGCAGGCCAGGGAGGGGAATGCGATGGGCACGCGCGAGGACATTGCGCGGGCGGCGAGCATTTTTGCATCTCACGTTGGCGAGGTGTGCTGCCCGGCCGACCGGGTGCAGCTCAGGCGAGGGCATCGAGACGGTGTGACAGGAACCCTGCCATCGCCCGGACCCCGATCCCGATCGCGTGCTCGTCGGCAGCGAAGTCCGGGGAGTGGGGGAGCCCGTTGATGCCCGCTTCCGGGTTGGCGACGCCGAGGTAGAACATCGCTCCGGGCACCTGGTGCAGGAAGTATGCGAAGTCGTCGCCGTTGAACGGATACGCGGCATGCAGCACCGTGACCGCGTCCTCGCCCAGGGCGCCTCGCAGGTACGTGGCTGCCGCCGCGCTGAGGTCCGGCGAGGACACCATGGCGGGAAACGGCTGCTCGGTGAACTGCGCCCGCGCACCGGGGATCGCATCCACCCGGTGCTGCACCTCGTCGCGGATCTCGGTGTACCGGTCATCGGGCCAGGCCCGCAGATAGGCGTGCACGCGCGCGCCATCATCGCCCGAGCTCGAATGGGACAGGGCGTGGACAAAGCGCGCCAGCGGGCCGTCCGGGGTCTGCATGTCGTCCATGAGCTGCTGGAGCTGTCCGGGCGTCTGCGGGCGCCCGACAGTCGACAATCCGTCGATCATGGCGACGAGCCGCTTGGTGTCGTCGGCGGCGCCCGGCCCCGCCAGCTCGATCCGGAAACGGTCTTGCCCCGGCTGACCCGGCCCGACCGCGAACGTGCCGACCGGAAGAGGGCCGCAGTGCAACGCGTAAATCTCCTGCGGCGCGGTTCGCTCCAGGATCCCGTCCTCGATCATCGCCCGGGCGCCCTCGCACGTCTCCTCGGCCGGCTGGAAGACGAAGACGACCCGGCCGTTCAGCCGCTTCCGCAGCCGTGCGAGAACCATGGCGATGCCCACCCCGATCGCCGTGTGCAGGTCGTGGCCGCACAGGTGGGCCGCCCCCGGGACCTGCGAGGCGAAGGCACAGTCGAACAGTTCGTCGTCGTCGACCGCGTCCATGTCGGCCCGGTAGGCGACGGTCGGGCCCTCACCCGCACCGTCGAGCACCGCCACCACACCATGGCCGCCCACGCCGGTTGCGACGGCCAGACCCGCGGCGCGAAGCCGCTCGGCGACCAGTGCTGATGTGCGCCGCTCCTCACCGGCAAGATCGGGATGCCGGTGGATGTCGCGGCGCATCCCGATCAGCTCATCGTCGATCTCGGCCGCAATCTTGTCGATCATCGCGTGGTCCAGCGCGGAAGACATGCGCCGGAGGCTACACGAGCCGATCTCCAACCCGGCCTCGAAGTTGAAAAAGGCTCACTACCGATGCGGGCAGACCGGGATAGGGCCATTCCAGGTCCTCGCCCCAGTCCGCCGGCATCGGCAGCGGCATCGTCACATCCCGCAGCAGCATCGCGACGTCGACCGATGTGTCGGAGACCAGCGTCAGCCGGAAGGCGACCAGCGAGTGCGTGCAGACGTCCAGGGCCAGGGTGAGTTGCATCTTCACCGGGTCGCCGAAGACGTGCTCGCGGACCATGACCGGCAGCACCGTGGTATCCAGCGCGACGACCGGGCTCGGCCGGTGCACCAGGATGTGCCCGTCCGTCTCCGGCAGTTGGGCCGACCGCGCGTAGCGCTGCCGGGCGCCGTCGGGGTCGAACCACTCCTGCCAGAGGCGGCGCAGGGTGTCGTAGCTGGGCACCTTGGTCTCCGGCCCGAACTCCTCGCGGACGTACTGGCGGATCATGCGGTCCTTGGTCCGCATCGACACCTTCGCCATCCGCTTCGTCTCCTCGCGAACCGCCAGGACGGCCTCCCGCACATCCTCGGAAACCGTCCGGGTTCCGCCGCTGCGGCGCAGCCATCGGTCGTCCGCGCAGCCGACCAGCCCGAACCGGCGGCGGGCGTTCTCCCACCGGATCAGCGTGCGGTAGCCGACCGAGCCCAGCCCCAGTAGCTTCGCGTGCTGCGGATCCAGGGCCGCCAGCTCCGCCACCTTCGCATACCGACGCTTGGTGAGCGTCGTCGCCGGGTCGTACTCGGGCTTCGGCTCGCCCGGCCCCGGGTGGAACGGGCCACCGGAGCAGAAGCCGGTCGCTACTTCCAGCAGGTGTGCCATCCGCAGCTCGGAGAGCTCCAGCCGGCCCGGTTTCAGGTCCTCGGACGCCTTGCGCTGGCGGCCCCGGTCGGCCCCCGCCGACGACGTCCGCGACGACGGTCGGCACTGCGGATGGTTGGCCAGGAACCTGAAGGTCACCCTCTCCCGGATGCCGTCGTCCCTCACCAACTGCACCCGGCCCAGGCGCGGTTCGCGCCGTTCGACCGTCCACTCCGTCCCGTCCAGCACCAGCCCGGCGCCGGGGCAAAGGTCCAGCACCGCCGCTGCGGTCACCTGCCCGTCTCCCCGGCGGGCATCACGACCCAGCGCTCCTGAAGCGGGCCGGTCAGGTCGACTCCCAGCTGCCGGGACCACAGCAGGTGCAGCAAGTGGGCCCTGGCAACTGGCTCGCAGCCCGTCGCCGCCGCGAGCTCGCCGAACCTCCGCCCGCCCGCGGCTGCGGCGAGCAGCACCGGCCGCAGACCCAGCGGATCGGACCTCAGCCGACGCCGCGACGCCATCGCGTCCAGTCCCGCGAAGGTGTGCTCGCGCCAGCGCGCAGCCACCGCGTAGTGCCAGCCGCAGGCGACAGCAACCTCGGCGGCCGCGGCGAACGACTCCCAGTCCTTCTCTCTGATCAAAGGTTCGGGGCGTACGTCGATCAGCCAGACGTCGTGGCGCGTCACCGCGAGATAGTCGGGGGTGTGGGAGCGGCGTTTCCCGCTGGTCCCGAAGGAGATCTTCAACGGCTGCGAGACGACGTCCACCACGTCGCCGGCGAAGTCCGGGGCCAGCAGTACCCGGCTCTCCTGCAAGCTCTCCGCGCCGTGGTGACGGCCGGTGCTGGTCAGGAACTGCAGGCCGGGACGGTGCCGTTGGTCTCGGCGCCAGGTGAAGTGCCGCATCGGGTCGCTCGTGAGCACCGGCTCCTGTACGAGATCCTGTACCGCACAGGACGCATCGTCCCCGTCCGCTCGCCACGAGACCGCCCACCGTCTCGTCCAGCCGTCACGCAGATCCAGACCGGACCTGCCCGCGTCGACGTCCGTCGACACGAAAAGCTCCTCCCACCTGCACTGATGCGACCACACGGACCCGGTGTCGACGGCTTCGACTACCCTTCCCGCCCCAGCGCGCGTAGCGACCATGAGCCCATGGAAGCGCCGCGGAGAGCCCCCGGCTCCCGATCTTCGTTTCTGGTGACAGAAAGAGTGCTGAATGAGCGCATGCGATAAGTCGAATGCTGTGTTTGTGACAACCAGGCTGCTTCGACCGTTCCACTTCGGGAGATTTCAGGTCCAGTGAGACGCCGCGTCCTGGGGGCGAGGGCCGGACGGCGGCTGGCTACCCCTCTGGGTGCGGCGGAGCCGGTGTCGGTGTGAGGTCTCAGGACTTCCTTGACGGTTTGTCGTCAGGAGATCCTTGACGGTCCTTCTGGGTGCCCACGCCCTTGACGTAGAGCCTGGTGATCGGTCCGAGGTTCTTGCGGGGCCTGACCGCGAGTTCGTCCTCACCGTGCAGGATCCGGTAGTGGGTGTCCTCGATGACGACAGTGACGATCTTTCCGGCATGCCGCGGGCCGAGCTTGATGAACTGGCCGTTGATCATGAAGCGGCCGCTCGCGTGTACCTTGCGTTGGGCCCGGATGGCCCCGGCCGGCAGAGGCGGTGGAGGCAGCGGGCACGTCGCAGTTCGTGCCCCGGGGATCTGCCCCAGACGGTCGGCCGGAACGGGGCAGGGCCAGGTTCCCATCAGTGCGTTGTCGGCGATGGCGTGCATGAGGTGCCCGTCGAGGCGGAGGGTGATCGTGCGGCCGGCGAGGGCGAATCCGACCTGGTAGCGGCCTCCGGCCAGACAGACGATCCCGTCGCGCATGACCTTGCGGTCGACCTCGACCGATTCGCCGGCCGCGAGGACGGCCTTTCCGCTGCGGGCCCTGGGCAGGGCGGCGGCTGCGGGTTCAGGGCCAGCCGGGCGGGCGCCGTAGCGCATGGTCAGGTAAGCGATGTCCTCCGGCCGCAGCCGGGACGGGACCGTGGTGATGAGGTGTCCGTCGAGAAGGAAGTGGACGCTGCGGTGGTTCGCCCAGACCGTCAGCGTCCTGCCAGCCAGTGCCTGGTGGATGCCGACTCGCTGCCTGCCCGTCACCAGGGTGATCTCACCGCTGGGAGGCACCCGCACTGCGAACTCGATCGCGGTCCCCTGCGGCGGCAGGACCGGTGGCTCGACAACCTCGATGGACAACTCCGGCTCGGCCACTACCTGTTCAGGATGCTCGCCCTCGCGGCCGACGACGGCGTGGGGCCGGAAGAGACTGATGGGGGTGGCCATGTGCAGGGCCTGATGTGGGCGCTGGTGGTTGTAGGCATGCACCCAGCCGTCGATCGCTTCCTGGGCCGCGGCCAGCGACTCGAACGGCACCACGTGATCGAGGAACTCCTCCCGCAGGGTGCGATGGAAACGCTCGATCTTGCCAGTCGTGGTGGGCGAGCGAGGCTTGGTCAGCCGCTGCGTGATGCCGTTCTCCCGGCAGATCCGCTCGAAGAGCACCTCCACCGGCTGGGGACGGGTATGACGGCCGGTGAACTGCTTGCCATTGTCCGTCAGGACCTCGAAGGGCACCCCGTAGCGGCGCATCGCGGCGGTGAAGGCCGAGCACACCGCGCGGGCACTGGGCACGGCCACGACGGAGGCGATCACGACGAACCGGGAGTGGTCGTCGATGCCGGTGACCATCTTGCACTCCCGGCCGTCGGCCAGCGGAACCCCGCCGACCAGGTCCATCTGCCACAGGTGCATGGGCGCTTCGCGCTGCCACCGGCGGTACTTGCGGGGATGTTGCTGTTCCTGGGCGCGGACGAGGCCGTTGCGGGACAGCACCCGGTGGACCGTGGCCCGCGACGGCGGGGACCCGAGCCCGCGGCCGGCCAGCTCGTGGGAGATCCGTCGGGCACCCCACCGGGGATGCCGGCGGCGCAGTTCGCAGATCTCGGCTTCCACCTCGGCGGACAGGCGGGTGGGGCTGTTCCGCGGGCGCCGGGAACGGTCCAACAGACCGGGCATGCCCTCCTGCTCGAACCGCCGCCGCCAGCTGTGCAACGTCTGACGCGAGGTGCCGTACCGGGCCGCGACCTCACCGATCGGAGACCCGCCGAGCACCTCGCGGACAGCCCGGTAGCGGTACTCGGCCAACTGCTGTACATCCACGACTACTTACGGAAGCACCGCTGCCTCACCGGGGGACGGGAGATGGCGGACGTTCAGCCGAACGTGTCAACCATGTCCAGAGCACAAACGGTCAAGCATCTCCTGAGACCTCACATCGAGAACACGCTGCGACGTGGACGACGGCCAGGCCCGGCTGCGCCACGTGCGCTTCGCTGGTCGGCTTCATGCCCGGCATGACGCGGCCGTGCGCCTTGCAAGTTCCCGTGCCATGGCACGTTCACTCGACCGAGTAGCGCCCTCACCCGCACCGTGCCCCGCCCCCCGGCACCCCTCGCTGCCGTCGATAGGCGCTCACCCGCCGGAACCTGATGCGTTTCACGTCAGCGTTGCGGTCCGGGGGCCGACCCGTTCGTAGGCGCAGTGCTTGGTGGCCGGATCCAAGACGGCGACCTTCAGCGGGCTTTGGGCGGCTTCCTCGATACGCAACAGCCAGGCCCGGCCGGGGACCAGGATGGTCAGGTCGGCAGGCCACCGGGCGAGCGCCGAGGGGTCCGGGCACACCACACCGGCCAGCTGGAACGCGGCCCCCGGGCGCGGCCGGCTGTAGAGGAGCAGCCCGTTGCCATGGGCGGGGCTCTGGTCGCCGCATGCGACGGCCTTGCCGGAGGCGGAGCAGACCAACTGCATGAACGCGGGCCACAGCGCAGCCTTGATGCCCGCGTGGTCGAAAAAGTCCCTCAGCCGCTCCTGCTCCGCCTGCTGCTCCTCGTGCGCCGCTTCCTCGGCGGCCAGCCGACGGTCCTCGGCGGCCAGTCTGCGCTGCTCGGCGGCCAGTCGGGCTCGCTCGGTAGCAGCGGCCTGCTGCTGTGCGGCCCGTCGGCGTTGCTCGGCCGCAGCCGCCTGTTGGACGGCTTCGGCATCGGCCTCCAGCCGGGCGCGGGCGGTGGCCAGTTGGACGTGGGAGTGGGCGGTCCACCACACCGTGCCGTCCGGACCGGTATGGGCATGGACCCGTCCCTGAAGGATCCACCGGACCGCCTCGTCCAGACAACAGCTGATGTGCGTCCACGCCGCCTTCGTCTTCACCGTGCGTGGCGCCGCCCAGCTGTAGCGCGCCATGCCATAGCGCACCGTCCATGCGTCCCCGCGGTCCCTGGGGGGGCGCTACCCGCAGGGAGGGCACGCCGCGCTCCCACGGCCGCTTCTCCACCGCCACCCAGCACACCGCCACTCCGTCCGCCGCGTAGCGGTCCGTCCGCATCCGCGCGTCCTGCGCAGTCATGGGCGACAACTGAGCCTCCAGCGCCATGAACGGCCGGTCCTGCTCATCGAAGACCAGCACGTCGGCACGCCAGGTCCGGGCTTCGTTGCTGACCTCCAGCTCAGCTCTGAAGCCTGCCGCCCGGGCGGCGGTGGCCAGCTCCAGCTTCAGCAGATGGTGCTCAGGCGACTCGTTCGCCAGCGCGCAGTCGTGGGGCCGCACCTGGTGGTAGAAGTGCCTGGCGCGGTGGGGGGAGATGCGCGCGAACACCCTTCCCCGGCACTCCGGACACGCCAGCTCCAGACCTTTCACGCGGTGGACGTCCGCCCAGGACCGGCCACACCCAAGATCGTCCAGCGAGGCATCCAGCCGGCCCCAGCGCGCATGCACAGCGGTGTACCCCATCGGCCCCTCCCGTGTGGCCCGAGAAGGACAGCATCCCCTCCCGCTGGGACGGCGATACACCGGATGCGGACGCGCGGCTCGGGCCGTTCGTGCGCCGATGAGCCGGTCCGGCCGGCGGCTGGCGGTGCCCGGCGGCGGCAGCATCGGCCGGACACAGGGTGCACCGCCGACGGGCCCAGTCTCTCCCACGACCGACTCGGCCCGGAGCCCACGCTTCCCAGGGGGACGGCCCGGTCCGGCCCATGAGCTGTCCCCAGGACCACCCGTCCCGCCGTTCGATTCGCTCGCGCTTCACCGCCCGGAGCTGTGCCCCGGGTAATGGGGGTCTCGCGGGCGGCGAAGTGCGCTACGTTCGTGCCGCATGGAAGCAACATCCCAACTGCGTCAGGCCGTTCTTACCTGGCTCGAGCAGGCACGCGATCTTCCCTCCATACCCCAGGCCATCACCGACGTAGCACTGTCGGCGCAGCCGGAGTTCGAAGCTGTGATCAACGCGGTGGTGAGTGCCGCGCCGAAATCCGAGCACCGCGACCTGTACGGCAAGGTCGACGGTGACTGGCTGCCCCGGTGGTCCACGCTCCTGGGAGATCGAGACTGGGTGATGCGATCCGTCTGGTGGCCCAGGGCGCGACGGTGCCGGTGAAAGACGTCGCGGACAGTTTCGTCGCCTTCTGCACGGCCCCCGCTCCGGCAGCGGAGGACTGGCTGCTCCTCACCGGTGACCTCCCTGTGGGGACACGAATCCCGCTGGGCCGCTACACCCTGCAGGCCTTCACCGCCGACGAACTGAGGCAGCTGGGCCCCATGCCGGCCCTCCAGGGCCTCCAGCCGGGCGGGCTCGATCTCGATCTCCTGGCCGGTGCACCGTTCGTCCACGCCCCGAACCCCGAGCGCGCGCCGGACCGCAGGGACACGGGCTGGTTCGACTTCGCCGGTCCACGTCCGGAATCCCTGCACTGGAGGGCGTTGCTGCCGTTGATCCTGTGGAGTGAGGAGCTGCTGCACGTCGACGCGGTGTTCGGCGTCGAGCGCGGCCGCTACTTCGACCTGAACCGAAACCAGGTGCCCACCACCATCCAGATCTACGAGGACCGTCACGGCGTCCCGGAAGAAGTCGAAGTCCGCGAGACAGGCAGCTTCTACGCTGCTTCAGCCGCTCTCCCGCGGCTGCAGGCCTTCTGCTCCGCGGTGACAGCGAAGATCGATGCCGTCATGGACGGCATCACCAGCGGACGGAGTCTTCCCAGGAAGCGAGCCCGCCGCTTGGAGCGAGCTGCCCGTCACCTGCTGCAGGCCTACCAGCGCACCTACAGAGATGACGGTGTGTGGGAGGAAGAAGCCGACGAGCGGCTTCTGGACTACGTCATCGCGCTGGAAGCCCTGATGGTCAGCCCCGACGACAAGCACGAGGGCATCAGCGAGAGGATCCGGACCCGGACGGCGGCCCTGTTCCCCAGCCCTGTGCGCGCGGGCGTCGAGAGCAGAGTGCAGAAGGCGTACAGCGCGCGATCGAAGTACGTACACGGAGACCTCCTCGCCGACCAGAAGGAGGCCGAACTGCGTGAACTCAGATTGCTCGTCCGGCAGGTCGTCCTGCGCTGGCTCATCCTCACCCCCTACGACACTCAAGACCTCGCACCTCGTCTCGACGCCGCAGCCCACTGCACCAGCTGCTCACGCGCCATCGACGAACCCCTACGCGCCTTCTTTCAGGCATCACCGCCACAGGAGGATGTCCGGGCCTGAGACAGCACTGCCTCCGCTGCCGCGGCCGGCGTCGCCGCACGCCGCAGCCGGATTTCCGGCTCGGCAACCCCCCAGTCAGTGCAACTCAGGCACGAGTTGCACTGACTGGGGCATCAGGGGGTGACGTGCGCGCTGTCGAGCCGTCGGTGCACCATCGAGAGTGTGGTGAGCAGTTCCAGCAGTTCCTCGTCGGTGACCGTGCGGTGAAGGCGCGGCTCGTGTGCGGCCGGGTTGCGGTACATGCTGAACAGGCCCTTGACCAGGTTCGCCAGCCCTTTCTGCTCATCCAGCTCGGGCCCCGTGGCGTTCGCGTTGATGGCCACCCGGGCCGTTCCGTGGCCGGGCATGAGCACTGCGTCGACCAGCCGGGCCCCGTCCAGGCCCTGGCCGGTGAGCTGCCGCAGCCGGTCGGCCACGGACTTGACCGCCTCCATGCTGGCGTGGAAGGGGTTCTTGGCCAGGATTTCCAGGGTGCAGTAGCGCAGCACCTCCGGATGCGGGGAGCGGCGGCGTAGCTCGGCTCGCAGGGAACTGGCGTGCCGTGCGGCCTCGCTCAGCGTGGCGGCCGACGGCCCCCTGGCCACCTGCCCCTGGTCGTTGACCCGCAGCCCGACATGGACCAGGACCTCGTTGAGGTCGTCCTGCCGGCGTGAGAACGTGTGGGGCTGCTGAATGGCTTCGTGCATGAAGGCGGACAGCGTTTGTCGATGACTTTGGGCGGCAATCGGTGATCAATGGGCCTCAACTTGTCGACGAGTTTTGATGGCGCTGGAGGGCTCCTCGACTGCCGCTTTTGCCCGAACTGTGCCCGCGAGGTTCAGGCGACGGATGGACGCCTTGGATCGGTGGGGACGATCGCGTGCTCGTCGAAGAGCTGTTCAAGGGCTTCGTGACCGTGCTCACGGCGGTATGCCATCTCGGCTGCGGTGACCGGCAGGGCCCAGAGGATGCGGGCATGGCCGTCCGGCAGCGGGCAGTGTTCCAGGTCAGGGCCGTGGAGGTAGGGGAGGCTGATGAGCAGGTGGTCGCAGTGAGATCCGGGCAGCCACGGCTCCCCGATGGGCAGGCTGTGCTCAAGATCGAGGTGGTGATCGGCGTGGTAGTAGGCGGTCATGGCCAGGAGCTCAGCGAAGCGTTCGTCGCGGACAGGAGCGGTGAGGACGAACTCGTGGCCGTGGCCGTCCGTCTTGACCGTGGACCAGCAGCCGGCGGTGATGTAGGCCCAGCTGTCGGCGCGCGGTCCTGGGCTGACGGTGAGGATCCTCAGGTTGGGAACCGCTTCCCTTCGTCCAGGTCCCAGGTCGTAGTCGCTGACCGTGATCGCATGGCCGGTGAAGAAGTCGCGAACGTGGGCCTCGACGCCTGCTATCGCCCGCTGGTTGCGCTCGCTCTCGAACATGACGGAGAGGATCTCACGGCTGGCCCAGGTGTCCTGGCTGTGAGTCCGCCCCGCCGCAGGCGGGGCGGACCCGGATGGTTCAGCCGGCCTTGACCGGCTCCTCGGCTCGGGCTCGGGTGCTGGCGAGGCGGTAGGAGTCGGTGCCGGTCTCGATGATGGTGCCGTTGAACGTGAGCCGGTCGACGATCGCCGCGCAGAGCCTCGGGTCGGTAAAGGTCTTCGTCCAGCCGCCGAACGACTCGTTGGATGCGATGGCGACGCTGTTCTTCTCCTCGCGTTCGGTCAGGACCTGGAAGAGGAGTTCGGCGCCGTGGCGGTCGAGTTCCATGTAGCCGAGTTCGTCGATGCAGAGGAGATCGACGCGGCCGTAGCGGGCGATCGTCTTGTTCAGCTGCTTCTCGTCCGCGGCCTCGACCAGCTCGTTGACCAGCTTGGTGGCGAGTGTGTAGCGGACGCGGTAGCCCTTCATCGCGGCTTCTGTGCCCAGAGCGATGAGCATGTGGGACTTGCCGGTGCCGGAGTCGCCGATGAGGCAGAGGGGCTGGCTCTGCTTGATCCATTCGCAGCTGGCGAGGGTGTGGATGGTGGCCGGGTCGATGTTCGGGTTGGCGTCGAAGTCGAAGGTCCGCAGGGACTTCTCCCGCGGGAATCCGGCTGCCTTGATCCGCCTCTCCGACCTGCGGCGGGCCCGGTCGTCGCACTCGGCCATCAGCAGTTCGGCGAGGAAGCCGCGGTAGGTCATCTGGTCCTTGATCGCCCGGTCGGCGATGTCGGAGAACTCGTTGCGGATCGACGGCAGCCGCAGCAGGCGGCAGGCGGAGTCGATCGCGGCGTCGGCGGCCTGCTCGGTCAAGCCTCGCTGGCGGGGCATGGTCACTGCGCTTCTCCCTCACGGTGGCTGCTGCCGCTGGTGCGGCGGCGTCGGAGCAACTGGTCGTAGTGAGACACCGAGGGCAGCGGCCTGGTGTCCGGCGGAAGATGCGCGAGTCTCCACTCGTGCAGGGATGTCACCGTCGCCGGTGGCTGGCCGAGGTTCCGGGCATCCGGTGCGGGCTCGGTCTCGGCCTGGGCGGCCTTGCGGGCCCCCAGCGCGACCGCATCCGCGGTCATGGCCCCGGCCCGCAGGGCCGCGGCAAGGCCGGCGACGACATGTTCGTGCGTCATGTGGCGTCCGAGCAGCAGCACCTCGATGAGCGCGCGGGTGCCGTCCCGCTCGCCGTGGATCTTTATGGCCTGGGTCCACCAGGCGTCGTGGACCGGGGTGAACTTGCCGGCCGAGCGGGCCTGTTCGAGAGCGGTCGAGCCGGGGAAGGCGCCGGGCTTGCGGACCAAGACCTCCAGGTAGTGGTCCAGGTCAAGGCGGACGGCGCCCTTGGCGATCAGCCGCTCGTGGCGGGCGACTTCCACGTTCTGGTCGTAAACCACCAGGTGAGAGGCGTGAAGGATGACCCTCACCCGCTTGCCGATCAGCCGGATGGGGACCGAGTAGCGGTTCGTGCGGACCGGGATGTGGCCGTAGCGGTCGACTCGCGGGGTGAACAGCCGCCCGGTCTCGAACGGCTCCTCCGGCAACGGCATCAGCAGCGGTCGTTCGAGCGCGAAGTCCTCGGTGATCGTCCGGGACCTGGAGCCGATCCGGCGGGCGTCGTCCTGCCGGTCCCACTGCTCGACCATCTCGTTGAGCTCGGCGAGTGAGGAGACCTCGGGAACCGGGACGAAGTGGTTGCGGCGGAAGTAGCCGATCTGGCCCTCGACGCCGCCCTTCTCGTGGGCGCCCTCAATGCCTGGGCGGCAGTGGAAGCTTTCG
This sequence comes from Streptomyces sp. NPDC018693, assembly GCF_044391385.1. Lineage (NCBI taxonomy): Bacteria > Bacillati > Actinomycetota > Actinomycetes > Kitasatosporales > Streptomycetaceae > Streptomyces > Streptomyces sp. NPDC018693. The sequence goes on from NZ_JBIRZZ010000028.1 coordinate 18,254, forward strand.
ATGCCGAACCTCCGCAGGTTCGTGGATTCTGAAGGCGTCTCGGCACAAACCCACGGGTGAAGAGGAAGGAATTGGCCTGCGTGAGCACTTGGGTTCCGAGGCCGACGACGGCAAGGTCCAGTAGGGAGCGGGACCGCACTGGGGCGTCGAGTCTCAGGGCTTGCAGCCGAGGGCCATATTGAGGTCATCCCTCACATCAAGGTCCAGCCGTTCCCGGCATGATGCGATGCGATTCATTGCCCAGCTTCGAACGGCGTCCCTGTTGCCTACCAGGTCCAGCAATTCTCGTGTCGTCTCCTGAGCATCGTGCATCCAGGGGGCGATGGGGTCCTCGGCAAGGACCGCTGCGAACCTGTCCCGGGCCGTTGAGGCGTCGCCGACGAGCCCTGCGGCCACCCCTGCGTTCCAAGGCTCCCAGAACCAGCCCGGCCTGACCGGCTGAGCCATCAAGTAGTTTGCCGCCGCCTGGAGGTCCGGGAACTGGTGACGGCACTTCTCCACCTGTCTCTCCGCTCGAAGAGCGAGGTCCGCTGCCACCGATGCGAACTGGGCCTCATTACGAAAGTCCTCGCTGCCGCGTATCCGCTCGCTGACGTTAAAGGCAAAGTGGTCGATGTCCTGCCAGAGCCACATGGCACCGACGTGAAGGCCGCTGCCCTGGCTCCACCTGGGCGAAGGAAACTCAATCAGACCCAGCCACCAACCGTGATCGTCCAGCCAAAGACGCGACCGACCACGCTGCCGAATACCGAGGGGACGAAGCCGAGCCTGGGCGGCCGCAGCCACCAGTCGCGATGCGGGAGAGGTAGGTGCCATAGCGGCATTCTCCCTGGAGCTCCCTGACCTCCAAGCGGCCCGCTTTCGGCTGTCGACCCGAGTTCAAGGGCCCCGCTCAATTCGTGGGCGGGGCGTGTTCGGCGCCTGAGGTGGCGACGGCGGTCGTGTAGCGGAGGCTGGTCTTGGCTCCGAGGGAGAAGACGTGCGCGAGGTGGAGAGGGTCGGCGCCGTTGGCGAGGGCTTCCTCCAGGATGCGGTCCTGTCGCAGCCGGTCGAGGCCCACGGGCAGCGATCTGACCAGCTTGTCCAGCCAGAACGTGCCGACTGCCGTCGTGGTGGTGGCGGTGTTCCGGCTGATCAGCAGGTGCGGGTTGGTGCTGTTCGGCCAGCGGCGGTGCCGGTAGTCGAGGTAGCCGGTGATCGCCTCGGCGGTGTACTCGTCCAGGGGACGGTTGAGGGTTTGGGGATCCAGACGGCACCCGGCCAGGTCCACCCGGTCCAGAAGCAGGCTGCGGATCTGGTGAGCCGCCAGCGCATGGATCCCAGACAGGGCGACGACCACCCGCAGGGCCGGATCCTGCAGGGCAGCCTGAGCGACCGTTTCCACCTCTTCCGTGGTGAGCGAGGCGGGAATCGTGGTCGTGGGCCTGCCGCCCTTGATGCCGCGCATCGGGTTGCTGAAGATCAGCCGCTCGGCCTTGAGCGTCCCGAACAGCGACCGCAAGGCACTGGCCTCATAGGCCCGGTGAGGCCGATTGGCCAGCCACATGGCGAGGTCATCACGCGTGATCTGCCTCAGGGTTGTGTACTTTCCGCCGTACTCGGTGAGGAACGGCAAGACGAGGCTGAGCAGGGTGACGACCGTGGACCGGGCCCGTGGCCTGCGGCGGGAAGTCCCGTGTCGCAAGAGCCCGATCCACGTGTCCAGCTCTGCCCGGATGTCCGGGGTCAGGAAGGCAAAGTGCTTCTGGCACCACCGGTCGAGCGAGTCAGCCCGGTCGTCAAGGAAGATCTCCAGGTCCTCGAATACCTCCAGCACTTGATTGGCGGGCACCGCGGTGTGGGTGAGCTGGGCGATGGTCGAGGCCCTGATCCGCTCGCCGGGCCGGTGGACCGTGCAGAGGATGCGGATGCCGCGACTCACCGAGCCGACAGTGCGAGACGGCCAGCCCCGCAGTTCCGCGATCCGTGCGGCTCGGTTGATCAAGAATGCCGCCAATTCCGGGTCCAGCAGCGGCAGTTTGCTGCTGACGCCGTGCAGGGTGCGGGGCATGTCGAACAACGTTAGCTCCGTCCAGCGAGGCGGGACGGAGTGCAAACTCACCCTGGTCGGCTCCAGTGCGGCCGGCCGCGGCGGAGGTCCTCCGCGGGGCCGCAGGGTGCCGATGATGAACAGCTGGTGGCCGGTGCGGGCGGCGACCGTCAGGTCGACGCGCGTCTTGTTGCCGGGGCCGGCGATCAGGCCAGCCTGGCGGCGGCAGAGCCGGCAGACGCCGTCGATCGCGGCGACGTCGCGGTGGCAGATGTCGCACAGCTTGCTCGTTGCCTTCGCGACGAAGCCCCAGCATGCCTTGCAGCGGGGCGGTCGAACCAGCCCCAGCCCAGGCAGTCCTGGCAGCTGCGGGTGGCCCAGGGCCGTGAGCGTCGAACAGGCCGGTTCATAGCGGCGGCCCCGAGCGGCCGGGCCGCCGCTGGTGACTGATCGGGGTGCCGCCGACCACCTGCTTCTCCGCCTCCGCCGCCGGGGTGGCCTGACGGTCACCCCGCTTCTCCGGGACGAGCAGGTCGGCGGGTGTGCAGTCCAGCACCTCGCAGATGATGTCGAGGTCGTCGAGACGGATCGTCAGCGGACGGCCGGACCACAGGTGAGACATCTTGCCCGCGGAGATGACCAGGCCGGCGCCCGCGAGCATCCGTTGCAGTTCAGACGCTTTCCAGATGTCGCGCTGGGCGGCGACCATCCTTAGGTTCCACTTCATCAGCGGGCCCCTCGGAATCGGGCTGCCGCCCGCTGGCCCGCGCGGATCCAGGCGTCTTCGACGTGGGACTTCTCGACGTGCACGTAGATCATGGTCGTGTTGAGCCATTCATGTCCGAGGATCTCCTGGATGGCAACGACGTCCATGCCGTTGCGGTAGAGGTCTGAGGCCGCGAAGTGCCGCAACACGTGCGGGGTGAGCTGGCCTGCCTGGTGCGGCAGATGCCGGGCGACCGCCTCGGCAAGCCCGGTCCGCAGGGCGTCATCGGTCACCGGCCGGCTGGAGCCGTCGCCGTACCGGCGCTCGGAGGGAAACAGCGGGGCCCGCGGGTCGTTGACTTTGTCGTCGAACTCCCAGCGGGGCCCGGTGACCCACCATTCCAGCAGGTCGCGGGATCCGTTGATCAGCGGGACGAGCCGTTCCTTCTTGCCGCGGCCCTGGCTGCCTTTGCCCTTCAGCAAGACCTTGCCGAACCGGCCCAGGTCCCAGCGGACATCCCCGATCCGCAACAGGCACAACTCCGAGATCCGCGGCCCGATCAGGCTGGTCAGCCGCGAGGCGGTGTAGTTCCGGGCGGCCGGAGCATACTTGCGGGCCTCCTCCATGTCGCACCGCCAGCCGCCGAAAAGGGCGGCGATCTCGCCTTCCGGCGGCGGGATCCGCAGCCTCGCCGAGGTGCCGCCGTGTGGCCGGTTGACTTCGTCCAGCGGGGACTCGACGACGAAGCCGGTGGCCGCGTGGATGGCGGCCTTGTGCCGCAGTTCGAGGAACTCGAAGAACACCGAGAAGGCGATGGCCTGGCGGACCTTGGTGCCCGCAGCCGAGTCGCGGCGGTATCGGCCGAAGTACCTGTCGAGGTCCTGGGGTTCCATCTCCCACAACGGTCGGCCGAACCACTCGCGCAGGGCCATCACGGGCCCGACGTCGCCACGGATGGTGTCGTCGAGGACGCCGGCCGAAGCGCGGGCGAGGACAAACTCGGCCAGCAGGTCCTGCTCGAAGGCTGCGATCTCCTCGACGGTCTCCAGCCGAAGCTCCGGCCGCAGATCCCGCACGACAGCCAGAGCCATGCCGTTCCTCCCCTTCAGCTATCGGGCGACTCCGCCATGACAGCCGAGGAGACTTCGGGATTTCCGAGGAACGAGCAGTAATCACCCGATCGTGGTCAGACGAGGGGAAGCATCAGATCAGGCAGCTGCCGAAGCCATCCCTGGGGGCGGGAGACGGCGGGAACTCACGGGAACATGGACATAGTGCGATTTGAAGGCGATCCACCGGTCCGCCTCCACCCTCGCCCGGCTCAGCCCGAGCACGCGGGCGACGGCGGCCTTGAGGTTGTCGTAGCGGACCTTGGTCCGCGGGACTCCGCCCAGCGTCCGCAGTGCGTGGACGTGGCCTTCGAAGAACGCCTCCTGGCCGCAGGAGGCGAACACGCGGTGGACGGCCTTGCCCGAATACGACAGGCGGAAGGAGAACAGGTAGCAGGTCACCAGCTCGCTGGCGAGGCGGATCGTCACGTCACCGAAGTCGACCTCCGCCTCGTGACCGGGCTGGTGGGTCTGCGGGACGAACGCCTCCAGCGGGGCCTTGCCCGACTCGACCAGGATCTCGGGCTTCCGGGCCGCGACGTAGTAGCGGACCATCCCGTAGGAGACATCGGCGCCGTGTTCCTCGACCAGCCGATGGAAGATCCGGGTGACCGTGTGCCGCTGCTTGCGCGGCGCGTCCAGGTCCGCCCGCAAGATCTCGTCGATCACCGGCTTGTAGCGGTCCAGCCCGGTCGCCCGCGGCGGCAGCTTCTTGCGCGGCTCCGGCCAGGACGAGTCCAAGGCTTTCCTCACCGTCCGCCACGTCACGCCGTACTTGCGCTCAAGCTCCCGCATCGACATGCCGCCACGGTGGTCACGCCGGATCGCCGCGTACAGCTCGACCTTCGACATCCGCGGCATGACCAGCACCTTTCACCAGGAGCATGTCGATGCTGCCCTGGCAAGAACCCCGGTGCCTCCCAAACTCGTCGACATCACCCATCCGTGGAACGGGGCGCCTCCCAAACCCATCGACAAGCGACGTCGCTACTGCTCGATAAAGCCACAGCGAGCCGCTTATAGCTCCCCAGCAGATGGAACTGCAGGACGTTGTGTGGCTCGGTGGCGATTACGTAGAAATACCCGGCCGCACGCGGCGAGAGTTGGCCAAGGAACTCGACCTCTCCGATCACCTCAAGTATCCAGACCGATTTCTGACCCTGCTGGGCAGCCTGTGGGATCTCGGCGAGGACGAGTTCAACGTGTGGGGGCCCCACCTCGGCACCCTGCGCTCCGACATCCAGCGCCACGTGATCAGGTTTCCAGACGACTGGTCGACCGAGGACCTCTTCGAGCAGCTCAGAGCCTTCGAAGCCCCACATCCTCGATTCGGCCGCTTTCTCGAGGGCCTGGCCGCCTCAGAAGTTCTTCCTGACGAGCAGGCACAGCGCCGCTTCGTCGAACTGGCCAACCGCCATCTGCAGCCTGTCGGCGCACAGCTCCGTCAAGAAGGGGAGACGGACGGATACCCCCAGTTCCACCTGCACAAGCTCGGTCGCGGCACCGCCCGCCGGCCGCGCAACCTCATCTTCGCCACCCAGGGAAAGCCCGACATCCGCTTCACCAGCGCCCTCGACAACGACATCGAGATCGCCGAACAAGCCGACAAGATCCTGGTCTACAACCACCCGGTAGGCAAGAACGGGCTCCTCTGGAGCGACCTGCTGTCCTGGTGGCAGGAAACCCGCAGCATCGCGGACACGGAGACGGCCAGCCGCACCCTTTACGACCGCATGCAGGCTTCCCTGCCACGTGAATCCGCAGGCCAGAAGAACCTGTTCTGGCTCTACCACAACCTCTACAAGGGCCAACTGCCCGACGTACCCGCACTCCTGCCAGAGATATGGGTGCACTGGGACCCCAAGACCATCCGCGAGCGCGGGGAGCGTGCCATGCAGAACCTCCGCATGGACTTCCTCATGCTGCTGCCCGGGAACCGCCGCGTGGTGCTGGAAGTCGACGGCATGCAGCACTACACGCGCGACGGAGGAGCCGTAACCGACAGCGCAAAGTACGCCGCCACCATGGCCGGTGACCGCGACCTGAAGTTCCGCGGATACGAGGTGTTCCGGTTCGGCCACGACGAACTGCGCGACCGCGAGCGCGCCCGACCCGTGCTCACCGACTTCTTCCGAACGCTTCTGGGCCGCACACCTGACAGCAGCCTGTCGATCTTCTATGTAGTTACGACACAAGAACGCTTCTGACCTGCTGTGCTTAGAGTTCAGAGATGACATTGTGATCTTGACTGGTATGGCACCTGAACTGCTGTGGTTCATCAAGCGCGTTGCAGGCCGACAGGCTGGCTGGGTATCTCACCTGTAATGCTGTGAGTAGACGGAAGATGTCGTAACTAGACGGATAGTTTCTTGGCTTGGGTGCTAGATGCGGCCGCGGCGTGGGTGACCTTCAGGTCGTGGGTGAGGTGGTCTCTGGCGCGCGCACCTGCGGGTGACTGGCGGCCAGAGCTCGTCCTGCGGACGACCTGCTGGCGGACTTCGGCCAGCACGCCCTGCAGTCGCAAGGCCGTGGCGGGAGCGTTCGGGGTATAGCTGTGCAGGGCGCCGCCGAGCATCCGCCCGATCAGGTCGGCGAGGTCGTGGGCCGGGGAGGACCAGGCCGCTGGAGAGGCGTGCAGCGGCAGGCGGCCCGCGTGTAGGTGTACAGGAACCCGTTCTTACATCCTGGAGGTGGGCGGCGATCTTCGAGCCGGGCCCCGAGTATGCGGCCCCCTCGTCGCCCGGAGGTTCGTTGCGCTGGGTCCCGCGGCCATACGGCGGCTCGCTTAGCCCAGCCCTGGGGCTGGTGTGGATCACGGCGGTGCAGGAGGCGTAGGGGCGCTGGGGCCCCCTCAAGCCGTCGAGAGGGGGGACGAGGGGGGAGTATGGGCTTGGTTGTTCTGCTGCGTGTGGCGGCGGCTCGTAAGGTGGTGGTGTGACGACCGGTGCTGCCTCCCCTTATGCCACGGGTGGGGGTGGTGTCTGGCTGGAGCATCGTTACGCGGCGACGTTGGTTGCGGCCTTGCTGAGCGAGGATCCGATCAGCGAGCTCGGTGATGGCGTCGTCCCGCTGGGCGTGCGGTTGCAGGCCAGCTATGTCAGTGCGGTTGACGATGTCGTGGTGGAGGGCTGTACGGCCGACGGCCGGGTGCGGCGGGTGTCCATCGGGGTGCGCAGGGACCCGGAGCTGACCGCCAGCGATGAGAAGTCGGTGCCGTTGGTGCGGTCGTTTCTGCGGGTGGTGACCGAGCACTGGGATGAGGTGGTGGCGGGCCGCTGGCGGGTGGCGCTCGCGGTCGGGGTCTCGAGTACCGCTGTGCAGCAGATGGATGCGCTGGCCCGGATCGCACAGTCCGTGCCCTCCGCGGCCGAGTTCCGGGAGGCTGTTGCCCGGCCGAAGGCGACCAACGCCGGTGTGCGGACCCGCCTGAGGCATCTGGATGCCCTCGCCCATGCGGCTGCCGAGGACGAGCCTGCGCTGCTCCAGGTCGATACGAGCGAGTTGACGTGGCGTTGGCTCTCGGCTTTGCGCGTGCGGCAGATGCGGCTGGAGGGCGTGGACGAGACCGACCGGACCACAGCTGTCTCCGCGTTGCGGCGCATCGTGGCCGACGAGAGGACCGAAACCGCCAACAAGGTGTTCGGTGAGCTGGCTGAGCAGGCCGGCGCCTGGGCTTCGTCCGCCGCACACCTGGACATGGCACTGGTGCGCCGCGCACTCAGTGGCTATCCGCTGGGCCGGGCCGTTTCCTACCGTCCGGCCTGGCTGGTGCTGGACGGCATGGGCAGGCGGCTGCGCGAAGGTACGCGCCCGGACTTGGAAGCCGGCGCGGTACGGCTGGAGCTGGAGAGAGCAGAGGAGCGCACGCGGCTCGCCGACGCGATGGATCAGGCCGGCCGGGCCGGCACGGGCCTGGTCGTGACGGGGGAGCCCGACGTCGGGAAGTCCGCTCTGACGCTGCGTGCCGCGGAACAGCTCACCGAGCACGGCGCCGCAGTGGTCTGCCTGAGCCTGCGTGATCTTCCCGCTTCGGTGGCACAGACCGAACACCTTTTGGGCGGGCGGCCGTTGGCGGACGTATTTGCGGCGGGGGAGACCCGCGCGGTGCGACTGCTGGTGGTCGACGGAGCGGAGGCTGTCCTCGAAGGCCGCCGCGACCTGCTGCGGGAAATCGCCACTGCGGCGTTCAGGGCCGGGCTGGGGATGGTTGCGGTCACCCGGACCGACGGAGCCGCGCGCGTGCGCGAGGTACTGCAGACCGGCACCTCCCTGGCCGGCGGCACCGAGGCCGTGGCCGATCATGCCGTGGCGCGGCTCACCCCAGCGGAGCGCCGTCGGCTTGTGGAGACCTTTGGGTCCCTGATCCGCCTCAGCGCCGATGCACGGGCCGAGTGGCTGGTGGGCCGGCCCGGCCTCGTGGACGTACTCCTGCGGGCCGGCACCGTGAACGAGACGACTGACCTGCTGTCCGAAGCCGACGTGTTCGCGGCTGTCTGGAACGGCCTGGTCCGCAACAACGAACAGCATCCCCCGGGCAGCGCGTCGCCGGACGAGCGTGAACGGGCGGTGCTGGCCGTCGCACGCCGCGCACTCAACTTGCCCGGCAGCACACCCGTGGACGCGGGAGCACTGCCACAGCTGCGCTCCGATGCAGTGCTGCGAGCGCCGGGCAATCCCGCGTTCGGCACGGGCGAGGAGTTCGCCACCGACCTGATCCGCGACTTCGCGCTGTGCCGGCTGTTCCTGACAGCAGGCTGGGAGCCCTTGAGGACGGCCGGAGCACCCCGATGGACCATTCGCGCGGTACGGCTCGCCTGCCAGGCGAAACTGCTGACCGGCGACCAGGCGGGTGTCTGGCGCGACCTGCGCCGCGCTTTCGACCAGCTCGACGGCTCGGTTGGCCGCTACGGGCCTCCCGTGGCCACTCGGTCCGAGGCCGTTCGCACCACTCTCGTTACCGGCTGCGCCCCGATGTGGGAGGCGCCCTGCGACGAAGCGCACGACGGCCTCCCTTGCCGACGGCACAAGGCCCTGTGGGCCGCCACCCAGGCAGGTATCAGCGACTGCCGCCTCGGTCCCTGGAACGTGGAGACACAGAGGCGGCAGCCACTCCTCCTGTCGCCCCCCTACACGGCCACCCTGCCCGCCGTCCCTCCCGCCGACATGCTCGTGAGCCGGCTCGCGATGCCGATCGCCTGCACCGCCGCCGCCCGCGGCATCGCCTGCCTGGCCTCGCAGAGCGCTGCCCTGCTCCCGGTGCTGATGGACTCGCACCGCACCGCTACCGACCACTGGATGACCCAGGGCTACGGCGGATACCACGACGCCGAGCGTGAACTCGTCGCCCGCGCCCTGATCACCCTCGCCGCCCAGGGCAGCCCTGAACACCTCACCGCGCATCTGACGACGTTCGCCGCCAATGCCAACGCCCTGCAGCAGCTGCTGCGCGACCTCACCATCCTGTTCACCTACGACGCCCAGCTGCGCACCCTGCTCCCGGCCGTGTGGCCGCTGGCCCTTAAAACCGTGCTCGATGCCCTTGACGCGGGAGCCTGCCTGCACGGAAACGGCCACTGGTCTGACTACGCCATCGCTGCTCTCCTGCCGGCCCCGCAAGTGCGCACCGCCGACCCCAACCCGGACGACAGCCTCAACCGAGCACGCCGCGACTGGCTGGGGCCCCACGCCCTGGACGAACTGGCTGACCGGTGGATCGTCCTGGCACGGGGCGAGCCCAAAGCCGCCGACGCCGTAGCGCAGTTCGCCCGTACCACCTCCTATACATGGCAGTGCACGACCGGCCTGACATGGCTTGAGCGCATCATCGAAGGCCGCTACGACGCCTTCGCCAATCACTGCTGGTACGTCACCTACTGGCTGACCGAACTACGCGAAACCGCCACACTCGAGACCTCAGCACTGAGCCAGTGGCGCCGCGTCGTCGACGGCCTTGCCGCAGCCGGCGACCGGCGCGCTGTCGATCTCCAGCGCATCGACGAGTAGAGGGCCGTCCCACCGGGCAGCGATCCGGCCGCAGACCGGAAGGCCCGCCCCCAGGGGAATGTAAGCCCCCTCCCAGCAACGCGCCTGCTCTCCAAGGCATTTGGACGACGCCACGCGTTGTATGTTCAGGAGTTTGCCGTGTCTGGGCAACGACACGATTTTTGGCGCGGGGGTACTTCATGGCGCGGATTGACCCGATCGCTCGGGCACAGGAGATGCGGGACCGCGGCACGGATCCACAGGTGCCGTACCCGGGGGCGGACAAACCGTGGAAGGGTATCTGCCACACCTGCAAGCAGGAGACCAAGTCCTCCTACACCAGTGTGGTCACCAAGGGGCAAGGCGTCTGCTTCAACTGCGGGCAGCGCAAGAGCTCCGCGAAGGCGGCGGAGAAGCGGCGTGTCCGACCTGAGGACGCGGAGAAGATCGTTCGTGCCGCCGGCGCCGAGCCGCTGGAGCCCTTCTTTGACACACAGACCACGTGGCGGTGCCGCTGCACGGGATGCGGACGGGAGATCGACGTCTGGTACTCCAGCGTGGCCTACGCGGGCAACGGCCCATGTGAACACTGCTCAGGCACCCTGACGATGGCGGACGAGGACGCGCGGGCCGAGATGTCCTCCTACGGCATCGAGCCGCTGGTTGCTTACCCAGGCCTGAACTCCAACTGGCGTAGCCGCTGCCAGACGTGCAAGAAGACCATCGATCCGACCCTGGCCAACGCCCGCCGAACGAAGTTCAAGTGCCGCTTCTGCGCGAAGCGGGCCACGGATCCCGCGACCGCTCTCGTGATCATGGAGGACGCCGGGCTCCGTCCGCGCCTACGCTTTCCCGGAAACGTCAAGCTTCCCTGGGCCGCAGAGCACGACGTCTGCGGCAAGGAAGTAGCCCCGGCACTCGACAAGGTGATGCAGCGCAGACGCGCACCCTGTCGGCACTGCGCCAAGTACGGCTTCCAACCGGGCCGCCCCGGCTACCTGTATCTGCTCACCCACGACGCCCTGGGAGCAGGGCAGATCGGGATCTGCAACGAGGGCAGTCGCCGGATGAGCGATCATGCGCGCGCCGGCTGGACCCTGGTACGGCAGGATCTCTTCCCCGGACAACTTGCCCTGGAAGCTGAGCAGCGCATACTCGCCCGCTGGACACAACTGGATCTGCCCTACGGCGTCGCGAAGCCGGACATGCCACAAGGCGGTTGGACCGAGACCGTCGCCCTGATCGACCGTGCCGCGGACGTCCTTCTGCAGGACTACCTGTGGACGGTCGAAGCGCTTACCCACGGGTAGACGAGCGGCTCTGCCCAGCTCCTCCATGGCTTGCTCAAGCTGGGTGTGGCGGCACCTGATGACCGCGTTGGAGGCTTCCGGGGGGCGCACCTGGTCGCGTTCAGAACCGTCTGCGCCTGGCGCTCCGCGCCGTCACCCGCGTGGTGCACGCGGGCTATCGCCGTCGCGGCACGCGCGGTCTGGGCCGGGCTGCGGCGGGGCGGCGGCCGATGGTGCGGCCACGGCTGAACCCGAGGCGGTCACTGAACTCGCCGGCCTTTGAGAGCTCGATCTCGTACTGCGGCTCGAAGTGCTCGTCAGTGACGCTCAGATCGCTGATCCGGTGGTGGAAGAAGGATTTGATGCCGGGACCGGAGCGCCCGCCGGTGCGGTCATAGACGTACAGGTACTCCTGGCCGACCCCGTCCGTGCGCCTTTTGAAGCGCAGGGCGTAGGGCTCCACCAGACGCCGATGTCCCTCGTAGGTCACCAGCATCAGTTTCCGCTCGGCGCCCGCTTCCATGATCGGCATGCGCAGGTGGGCCGGGTAGAAAGCGGCCTGTGCGTTGTGGCCGGTGCGGAAGTCGGCGAAGAGCAGGTCCAGTTCGCTTTTCCAGCGTGCCACTGTGCTGGTGAACTCCGGCAGGCTGTCACGGGCGCAGGTGATCGTCGTGTCCCACAAGGACTGCATGCTGTCGAAGGGGATAGCAGTGAGCAGGTTCAGGGCCGCGGCAGGGCTGGGCGCGAAGATGGTCTTCCGGAGGAACGTGCTGACCAGGCTGCGCCGGTTGACGGGGATCTCGCTGTTGACGAACGTCGAGTAGGTGAGGTCGAACAAGTCGAGGATGGAGCGGCGCTGCAGGAGGCACTTGAGCTTGTCTGCAAGTGCCTCTTCCAAGCTGATCACGGTCAAGTCCGCGGTGCAGGCCGCCTGGTCGCTGTAGGGGTGAATGAGGGTGCGCGACTGGGGTGGCAGCTGAAGGCGGGTGAACTCGGTGACGTCCAGATGCAGGCTGACCGGCACGCTGCCGGTCGTGCCGTAGAAGTCGGTGAAGAGCAACTGGTACGTGTAGACCGTCTGCTCGTGGTTGATCCTGTCCCTGCTGAGCTGCTCAGTGCGATCGAGATGGAACTGGACTCCCGTCCTGGCCTGCGCCATCCGCCCGATGTCGTTGAGCGCTTCAAGGAAGTCTTGGACGTCGACGGGGCCGGGGGAGGCGAAATCGAGATCCTCGGAGAAGCGAGTGGCCCCGAAATACCCCTTCCGTAAAGCGTTTCCGCCCTTGAGGACGAGACGATCGGCGAGCCGGCTCTCTCCGTAGAGCCCGGCGAGGAACCAGCCGAAGACATAGTCCCGCTGAACATGGGACGGGTCGACTCCGAGTTCCGCGCTTTTCGCGTCGATCTCGTCACGGCTGATCATGGAACGTCTCTCTCGGGTACGTGCTACGGCGCAGATTCCTCAGGCGACGCACAGGCGTGACCACGATACCGGCCCCCGGCCCGAGCGTTGGCGGCGAGTGTTCTCGCAGATGCACCGTTCCTGCCTGCCGGTGTCGATGAGCCGCCGACCGTACGGGCGCCGCGCCACTAGGGGACGGCGCCTCGCTGTCGGGCCCGCCCACCTGGACCGGACGGTCTGCACGCCGCCGCGCCGCATGCGGTCCTCGCACAGTGCTCAACAGGGCGAACGCGAGTGGGCTGCAATGACCGGGGAGGACGCCTCCGGGCCACTCACCGGACCGAGTTGAGATACCGCGCGGATCACTCACGCTGGCCAACAAATTCGACTGGGCCGTCCGCAATGCAGATCAACGGCTGGGGAAACGGCCTCCGAAGAGGAGACTGAGGTAGGTGAAAGCAGTGGCGTGATCGTCTTTGTGATAGGCGTCGAGTGCCTTCCTGGCGCGGATCGCTCCCGTCCTGAGCTTGGAGAGTGCCTCCTGGCGGGTCGCATCGCTGGAGCATGCAGCGAAGCGTCCGGCCTTGTTCTTGGGGTCGTTCATGGCAGCGAGTTGATGGCCATCCAGCTTCTCCAGAAGACCGCATATGTCCCAGATCGCGATGAAGTTCGGCTCACCCGCCATATGCTGGGCGGCGCGCATCTCCAGGTAGAAGGAAGAGACCGGCACGTTGTTGTAGTACTTCCAGGCCTTGGCCAACCGGGCGAGCTTCTTGGCGCCGCCGGCCGCAGCAGGTCGCTGGTTGACCTCGTTCACGTACTCCAGGTGCGCCGTGGGGGCGGAATCCATCCACCCGCCGGCGGCTCCGGGGATGTCATAGACCGACGTGTCACCGCCGCGGAACGTGAGAAATGCCGGAAGGACTTCCCACGTCTCCGTGCCGGCAGCGAATCGGACCTGGACTGTGGGGCGCCGTATGACGACCTCGGTAGAGGGAAAGCTCGCCTGCAGTGCCGATTTCACCCAGCCCAGGGCGGTGTCCGAGCTGTTCGGGCGACTGGCCTTGATGCTGGCCAGAAGATCCACGTCGCAGTGTCCGCGGACCCCCGTCCCATGAGTGAACGATCCTGTCTCTCTGAACAGCGACACTCCGAAGGCCGCGGCCTGCAACGAGGCTTCCACACTGCGCCGATGCCGCGCCTTGGCGTCGCGCTCACCCACGGTGGGAGTCAACTGCTGCAAGAAGAGGTCGAATCCCTGATTTACGGAGAGTGCCATGTCTGCTCTCTAATGCCCTTCGGGCTGGTTGGCGGACGCGTCAATTGCGTAGGTCTGGCCGCCGCCGTCGATGTTCGCTTTGCCCCGCAGGTAGGCGCGCCGGCTGGGCGGTTCGGCGGTCTTGTTCTGTTCGTCGCGTCGTGCCGTGAGTTCAGCCAGCGCGCTCCGCGCCTCTTCCACGGTCCATGCCGGGAGATCGATGTCGCGAGCCTGGCGAGCGGCGGTCTGGATCTCCAGGTAGGCGTTGGCTGCAGAGGCGGCCTGGTTCATCCGATGCGATGCGTTGATGGTGGTCAAGATGGCCCCCAGGACAGCGGCAGTGAGGACGACCAGCCCGGCGATCACGCGCCCGGCGGCCGTCACCAGGGCCATGGCACCGGCGATGGCCGCCAGACCGCTGGCCGGGACACCCAGCCATAGATTGATCAGGCGCCAACGCTTGGCCTGCTCGAACTGAGACTGGGCGCTGTACATCGCACTCTCTTCGAGGCGTTCCAGCTCGGCTGAGATGGCCTGGCGACGTTCGGCTTCGGTCGGCGGGGAGGTTTCCGGCATGTAGGAACGCTACCGGTAGGCACTGACATCAATGCTCGCGCTCACCGCTTGCACGCAGCGCACGGGCTGCCCGGGGCCGCTGGCCCGCGCTGCCCGGCATCGCGGGCCAGCGGCCCCGGACAGGGACCAACTGCGTTGGTAAGGACTCGCCTTCCCTAGCGCCGGCCGCTGCCCGTGAGGGGACTGGCCGGACGAGTCTCGGCCAGCGCCCCCCGGTTGGTTGCCGTCACCCCTGCTCGAGCCCGTCCTCCTCACCGGCGGCAACGTACTGGGGATGCTTCTCGTCCGCGTTGCGTGCGAGATGAAGCGGCAGGGGCAACAACGTGCGGCCGCTCCAGCTGGCGGATTGCTGGGAGAGGCGGGCCGCGAGCCCGACAAGCCGCTCTTCCTGCCAGGTGCCGGCCCGGGCGACGGTGTACTCGGTGCGGGTGATGGCGTGGAAGTCGGCGCCGAGCTTGCTCTGCGAGGTCTCCGGCAGGGTGCGGCGGGTGTAGTCGGTGCCGGTGCGCTGACCGCCCTTGTGCTGCCGCGTTTCCGCGGCGAACAGCCAGGAGCTGACCCCACCGTGGTCCGAGACGTACAGGATCTTCTCGGGCATGGCCGCCTTGTCGGCGTCGCCGGGGCGTTTGCTGCTGCCGCCGACGCGGTGGGTGGGGCGTGGGGTGCGGCTGCCGTGCGTGACGCGGACGACGGCGATGTCCCGGCCGCGGTCGGCCAGCGTCAGGCCGGGCAGCAGCCCGTCGCCCAGGGTGGGGTTCGCCAGGCCCGGCCACAGGTCCCGGTGCTGCTCGGTGAAGACCACCACGCCGCGATCGCCGGGCAGTTGCGCCAGGGCCTGCTCCACATGGTCCCGCACCCGCGCCGGGCCGCCGGTCTCGTCGCGCAGATGATGGCCGGGCAGACCGATCGGACCGGCATGGTGGCGGGTACGGCCGGCCGCCAAGGGCAGCCACCGCTGGCCGCTGTACATCAGGGCCGGCCAGTACCTCTCATCCGGATGGGGCGAGGCCTTCAGCGCGACCAGGGTGACGGCCAGGACCGGGGGAGCGGTGGCGCGGCCGCGGATGCGCGGGAAGCGGTGCAGCCGGGTCCACAGACCCACCAGCCAGGCTCGCCGGTCCAGTGCGGTGTCCCGGGCCAGGGGATGGCAGGCGGCGGCCGCCAGCCGGTCGTCGATGACGCCGCAGTCCGTCAGCAGCCCGCCGGTGGCGATCTGCGCTGCGGCGTCTTCCTTGCGCGTGACGGGCGGCGGCTCCTGGCCGTTTCGCACCGCGCGGGAGCGGGCGATCTTTTCGGCGAGGTTGGGCTGGTAGAGGTCGCCGAGCGAGGCCATGGTCAGAAACTGCGACGGGAGATCGCGGGCGGCGAACAGCGGCTTGAGCGCCGCCTTGGCATCCGCCTCACCACGACCCGGCAGGGAGGTCTCGACCAGGGCGGCGACGAGCTCGCCCGGATCGGACGGCCGCAGCATCGACAGACCGTTGAGAACCGGGGCCCGGTTGTGCGGGCCGTGCCGCACGAGTTCCGGAACCCGGACCGTCATCAGCTGCAGTCCCGGTGCCAGCACGGTGGTGTGCCCGTCCTTGAGCGCCTCCACCTCCGGCTGGGCGAAGTCGCGGCCCAGCTGGGCCAGGATCCGCTCCTTCCACGCCCCGGTTTCATACAGGGCGACGATCCGCAGGCTCTGAAAGCCGGCTGCCACAACGGCGGGCAGGATCTTGTCCGGTGCCACCACCGGAGACGGTTCGGGCGACAGCCGGGGCACCCTGACGCTGCTGCCGGTGTAGGTCAGGGGGGCGGCGTCCAGCATCCTGCTGGCGTGCTCCTCCAGCCGGCGCATCAGCCGTGACCCCGCCCCCTTGCCGATCGGGTGCACGGCGGTGGTGTGGATGCCCCGCACCGGCCCGGGCTTGTCAAAGTCGACTGCGAACGGGTCGGGCAGCGGCGCGATCCCGCAGGCCTCGACGATCTGCGCGGTCGCCCCCTTGTACTGCGCCGACTTCAGCGTCCACTGGCCGTGCTCGTCCTTGGCCCACCGCAGGTGCACCGGCGCCTTGAGCACGATGTCGGGGTTGGCGGGATGGCACACATGCGCGTTCTTTACCCCGTACCAGCCGGTGGCGACCCGCGCGGTGCGCGCCTCCAGATGCGCGACCAGCATCCGGCCCCCGGGAGCCGGGTCGACGTCGATGTGGATGCGGTCCATGGCGTGCCCCACGCGGCGGCGCCGCTCACCGGTGGCCTCGTCGATCCAGCTCGCCTCCCGCTCCATCGGCTGCGCCCAGGTCAGCAGGTCGCCTTCCGATTCCAGGACCAGCGTCAGCGGCTCGGCCAGCGTGTCGACCTCCCACGGTTCGCGGCGCAGCAGCTGGGCCAGCCGCCAACTCGCCACCCGAAACGCCCAGTTCGGTCCCGTGATGCGGTCCTCACGGTCGCGGTGCAGCACCTCCTGCAGCGGGTAGGGGCCGCCTGCCTCGTCGACCAGGTACTGGCTGAGCGTGTCCCTACCCTCCCAGCCAGTCAGCCGGCCCTCCCATTCCCGTACCAGCCGCCGCCACACCGTGAAGTCGAGCGGCTCCGACGTGACGATCAAAGCCCGCCTGGTCCACGGCCCGGTCAGCGGCGGGCGTTCCGGGTCGGTGAACACCAGCCGCCGTCCCGTGACTGCCCGGGCCGCCGTCGCAAGCGAGGCGGTCGGGCGCTGCGCGTCGAGCGAGCGCGGCTTAGGCAGCCGTGCCCAGGCCTGGCTGAACTCCTCGGGCAGCGGATTCACATACACCTCGCCCATCAGCTCGCCGGTCAGTGCGAACGACAGGGTGCTCAGCTCACTGGGGCTCTTGGCGGAGCGGCTCACGGCGTCTCCCCGGGAAGGTCGTGGTCGGCCAGGCTGAGAAGGACATCGAGGGTGGAGCGGTAGATCCGGTCGATGAGGTCCCACTCATCGCGCCGCTGCCAGTCCGTGCGCAACGTGGACAGCAGGTGGGGGAGGGTGGAGTCGGTCGCGGTCTCGGTGAACGCGGCGTCCGCCAGATGCAGGCTGCCGTGGTCTCCGCCCCGGCGGGTACGGCCGCCGAGCTGGATCAGACGGGTGAGGATCTCCGCCACGATCGCGGTCTTCACGTCCTCGCCGAGGTCCTTGAAATAGTGCGAGCCGCGCCGGATCTCCTCGAACGTGCGTCCGGCGGACAGCCGCAGCTGCTCCAGGGCCGCGGC
Organism: Streptomyces sp. NPDC018693; assembly: GCF_044391385.1. Classification (NCBI taxonomy): domain Bacteria; kingdom Bacillati; phylum Actinomycetota; class Actinomycetes; order Kitasatosporales; family Streptomycetaceae; genus Streptomyces; species Streptomyces sp. NPDC018693. Next base: position 35,818 of record NZ_JBIRZZ010000028.1, read on the forward strand.
CGGTTCACCGCCGGGCGACGGCGCGTCACGGTAGGCCAGCGAGTTGACCATGGCCAGCAACACGGCCGGCTCTTCCATCACCAGCACCGGCCGCACCACCAGACAGGCCACGTGCAGCAGCGAGCGGCCGCCTTGATCGACGATGTTCAGGCCCCGCTCCACGCGGGCCATGGGCGCCAGCAAGAACCGGCACCGTCCGTGACCGACATGGAAGGGGAACTGCTCCAGCCGGTCCGCCGGGACGGGCACCCATCCCGGGGGGTGTTTCTCGTAGCGCGGCACATCCTGCGGCCGCACCGCCACACAGATCTCCCCGGCCGGCGCGCCGGCCGAGATCAGCCCCTGGGCCAGCAGCGGTCCGGCGTGGTAGGCCTCGAACGCCACCAGCACGTGCGCCCGGTGCGCCCTCGCCGGATCAGCGGCCACCTCCGCCAGCTCCGCGTCCAGCCGCGGCCACAAGGCCGCACCCATCTCCTGGTACGCGTCTTCGCGCCGCTGTCCGCGCAGTCCCGAGATCCGCGCCCATGTCCCGTCCTCGTGCTGCACCTTGTCCAGCACGGCACTGAGAGAGCCGTTGACGTCGTCCGGCACGTACCACGACGGCGGCGTGAACAGATGATGCCGCGGCGCGCGCGGCATGTGCGCGGTCGCCGACAGCCCGATCACTACGCGCCGCCGGCCGCCGTGCGCCAGCGCCGTGACGTCGCCCAGATGGCTGATATGACTGTGCGGGTCGCCCACAAAGCTCTTGAGGGTGAGGGTGGTTGCCGCCAGGTCCTGGTCGTTGAAGTGTTCGCTGAACGCAAACAGCGGCCGTCCCAGCGGCCCGTAGGGCGCAGCCCTCCACGGCACGTGCGACGACAACACCTCCGCCAGCTCGTTGGAGGCCGTAATCCCCGCCCCCTGCAAGGCCGGTGCCACGCCGACGATCTGCCGCAGGATCTCGCGGCTCTTCTCCAAGAAGGCCCGCCGCGCCGCGTACTGGACGAGATCGGTCACGTCCTCCGGCGGGGCATCCTCCGTCGTGTCCTTCGGCGAGGCGTCCCCGGCGGCCGCGTCCTCGGGCGAAGAGTCTGCGGTGACCTTCCTGAAGCGGTCGGTGAGTTCGGCGAGGGTGTCGGCGCCCAGGCTGCCCTCGTCCGACAAGTCGGTCAGCGACGAAAGGACGGCCCGCAGTTCCTCCAGCCCCTCGACCTCCTCGCTCCCGTCCAGCTCGCCGGTCTTGCTGAACAGCCGGTTCACGGTGCGCATGTGTGCTTCGCTGGGCCTGTCCCCGGGTTTCAGTTTGAAGATCCGGTGGGCCAGCATCGCATCCCACCGCCGCGGCACCACCAGTCTGCGCCGCTCCCGGTCCGGGGTGATGGCCCCCCGCGCCAGGTGCGACACATACGTCTCGGCCAGCCACGACAGCCTCTTGATCTTGGGGTGCAGATACTCCTCGACCTCACGGCTCAGCCGCAGACAGTGACGGCTGAACTGCTCCTCCAGCTCGCGTACCGGACTGCTGGCCGACCCGTACCGGGCCAGCAGGACGCTCTTGGCGCTCTCATCGAATGCCTTGGCCTGCAGTGCGTCGACCTCGTCCATCATCACCACATGCGCCCGGCGCAGCAGCAGTTCCTCCACCGTCACATCCCCGCGCTCCACACCGCGGTCGTCCAGCGGAACGTGGACCCGCCCGATGAGGAAGTTGGTGTGGTTGGTGACGAGGATGTCCGCGTCCAGCGCGGCACGGTGGTGACGGAACTTGCCGCAGGTAGCACGCCACGGACAGCACCGTGTCTTGCCGGAAGAGTCCTTGAGCTGGTCGCACGGTTCGTTGCCGGGATCCCACAGCTCCACGCCCCGCGACTCGGGCGCCGCGTGCGCGGTCAAGGCGCAGCTGTAGGACATTTCCCCGAACACCCACTCGCGGTGCTCGGCGTCGTCGTGCACGCTGCCTGCGGTGTCCTCGGCGAGTTTTTGCATGCCGCGGGTGGAGATCAGCGGCACCACTACCGGCAGCCGGCCACTGTGTTCTTTCTTGTCTGTCCGGCGCAGGGTCGTCGCGTCCCGGCGCAGCCGTGCCACCGCCTGCATCACCTGCGCGTTCTGCGGCACCACCACAGCGGCCGTCAGACCCCGCCGCGCACACCACAGGGCGATCAGCTCCGAGGCGATGTTCTTACCCAGCCCGGTGGGGGCGTGCAGCACACGGGTGCCCCCCGCCTGCGCATGGAACTCCTCGCCCAGTGCCGAGCCGTCCGCATGGTGCAGATGCTCTCGCAGGTCCGCGACGGCCTTCACCCGGTGCTGCTCCCCGTAGGCGGCGTCGAGTCGCTCGGCCAGCTGCTCCAGGTCGCTGAGGGGGATCCGCAGATCGTCAAGGTCTGTGCTGTCCTGCAACACCGCGGCCGCGGCCTTCCCGGGCTGAGTAATGCGCAGGTCGTAGTGGACGCCGACGGCTCGCCGCGACGGGCTCAGCGGGTCGTTAATCCGTAGTTCGGAGAAGTAGCGCCCGGGTGCGGCCGGCTGCCGCCGCCGGGCACGGGCCGTGTGCGCCACATGGTCGTCGATCTCCGCCAGCAGACCGTCGATGCGCGCGCCAGAGTCGGATGCGGGCATCACCACGACCTGCCCGTCCTCGTCGGCCGCGGCGAACTCCGCTCCTGCGCCGGCCGCCGCCACCCGGGCGGCCTCCTCACGGAAAACACTGCGGTGCGCCAGCGAGGCGGGACGCCTGCGCAGCAACCGTGCCACCCGTAGCCGGTCATCCTGGGACAGCGCCGGCCACTGCTCCCACCAGGGCAGATGCCCGGACAGCAGGAAGTGAGCGTCGTCCAGGTGGGTTACCTGCCGCCACCCCGACTCCTCCTGCGGGGCCCGGTTGGGAAAAAGCCGGGCCGCCAGCAACACGGCGGCCCGCACCACCAGCGGCACCGTGACGCTTCCGCTGCCGGCCGTGCCGCTCATGCCGCCCCCCGCTGCAACTGGGTACTGACCAGGCGCTTGAACGACGCCACCGTGTGCACCGCATACCCGTCCGGCTCCAGCGCCGCACGCAGCGGCTTGACCTGCTCCGACCGGTAGGACGGCACCACGATCGTCTTCGCCCGCGGAGGCCGGTCGATGATGCTCTGCTCGTTGGCGACGTCCTTGACATCGACCAGGCACCGCCCGTCCGGCAATGTCACCCCGACGTCCCAGGAATCCATCTCACCCCAGCGCTCCACGTCCAGCCCCTTGCGCTCCAGCCACCGCATCAGATCCACCTCGGTCAGCCCCGGCACGGTCAGATGACGCCACACCGGCCAGTCCAGGCACAGCACACCCTCACCGCGGCAAGCAGCCAGTCCCGGGGGCCCGTTCACCACCTCGGGCGGATCGCCCGGACGCCGCCCCGGCCGCAGCAGCACGCGGGCCTTGCGCTGGTGCGGCAGAAAGTCGCAGCGCAGCAACTCACCCGTCAGCCGCATCGGATACGCACACACCGGGCACGGCCACCACCACACCGCACCCCCTCGCACACAGCTGCGCTCCGCCGGCAGCGGCCGGTAGACCTGCATACGCGCACCACCACGCCGCGCGTACTCCTCGAGAATGCTGTCCTCGGTACCGGTAGGTACTTCCACCAGCATCAGCCGGCCGGCGACGTACTGAGACTGGCTGCCGCTGGCCAACTGCCGGTAGATCGCGTGTTCCGTCTGCTCCGCCGTCTGCCACGACCAGGTCGGCAGCCAGTCCCGCCCGCCGTCCAGTCCGCCGGTAGCAGGGTCGAAGAGCACCTCGAGGTAGGAGCAGCCGACTTCGAAGGCATCCTCGGTCAACTGCGCGGACTGCTGGTCGTGTCCGTCCTCTAAAATCACCAGGTCGCCCATCTCTGCAGGCAGGGCGGACCAGTTCAGAGGGATCCAAGAACGCAGCGGACGAGTGAGGTTGCCGACCAGGCCGGCAGGTGTCTCGGGGCCGGCACCCACGGGGAGGTGTCCCAGGATGACGCCGTGCATGCAGGAGATCTCACGCCAGGCCCGCGGCTCCTCCAGCCGCCGGGTCCAGGCCACCCCGGCACGTAACGCTGCACTGATCACTTTCCGCCCGAGGGCGTACTGAGCATCGCTCATCGCGAGGCCCCCCTTTCCACACCCCACCGAAGGTTTTGGGGCTGCATGGGTTCGGAAACCACAGCCGAGACCGTACAAGGGGCCACTGACATACGCGGGTTGAGATGAGAAATGATCAATTCACGCCCCGGGTGGATGTCGGGGAGGGGTAAAAAAGCAAATATCTCGATCGTATTCATGCGCGGAGCGGTCGTCCCACGTGCCGCTGCACGCGTGAGCCCTGGCCACATGGGGACTTGCCGACGCTGCCGCTGCGGACGGACCCGCTCGACCGATCCGGGGCACTGTCGCCATTCCTCCCCCTGCAACGGCACCGCCGGTCTACTCTGGGGCGGGTGCAAAGTGAGTTAGGGAACAGCGTCCCGGTTGGCCTGATGAGGCAGTGCGGCATCCCAGTTGACAGGTTCTACGGGCGGCTGATGGATATGGTCACCTGGGACGACGACAACTTCGTACACAGCAATCCCGCGTGCCGCGAGGCGATAGGCACCGGCCCCGGGGAAACACGCCGTGTCCGCTTCGGCCCGGACAACGCATTCAGTATGTGCGGCTGCTGCCGTGTGGAGTCCGTGGCTGCGGACGCCGGCCTAGCGGACGCCGACTCCGACCTCGTGACTCTCTATGAGGTGCTCCAGGAGGAGGCCGAAGAAGCAGAACACCGTCAAGAACCGGACTATGTACCGGACTTCCTCGGGCCCAACTTCAACCGTGACCACTGGCGCAATCTGCAGTTCCGGCTGTCGGTGGCCGCCGAGGGCGTGAGAGCGCACCCGTGGCTGCACGACTGGGCGCGTCCGGCGCTGACGCGTGCCGCAGCTCATGTAGAACGCCGGTGCGAGGAACAGCGGACCCTCATCGACACGGCCACACTCGAGAGGGCCGCCGTTGCTCTGCAGCAGCGCGAGCAGTCCACCGAGCAGGCGGCGCAGCTCTGGCAGGCGTGGCGGCAGAGGGAGGACTGGGGCTTCACCACCAGCCCGGACTACGCCTACTACGACAAGGACGCCCGGCTGCACCCTCCACGAGCCGGCATCGCCGGGCGCAGCACAGCGACCGCAGAGGTCAGCGTGCGGCTTCCTCCCATCGGGCCGGACGGGGACGGGTTTCGGCTGGTGGAGCCGCTGTCGATGTGGGAGATCGCCGCGCTCGCCGCCTACAAGACCACCGCTGACTGGGCCGCAGGCGTCATCACCCTGGTTGCGCCGCCCGTCGTTGTGCAGGAACTCCTGTGTCCCGCCAGGGGCCTCGACGTCACACCTCGTGCAGCGTGCGCGGGCCGGACGCCGCAGCCGCCCGCAGCGTCGTGACAGTCGCCAGGATTAAAACAAAGGTTCTATTGTGGGTGGCGGCTACGGCGCGCGGGGCGAGGTCGGGTGCCGGTGACCCGGGATGAGCCGGGTCGTTGGGAAGGCGGCGGCTGGAATCCTGCCGCCGGGGCGAGGCACGGTTCGAGGGGATGGAGGGCCGGCCGGTGAGTGACCGCAGCGCGATCGAGTGGACCGAGGCGACGTGGAACCCTACAACGGGTTGCGACCGGGTCTCCGCCGGGTGCGATCACTGCTATGCGCTGACGCTGGCGAAGCGGCTGAAGGCGATGGGCTCGCCCAAGTACCAGGCCGACGGTGATCCGCGTACGTCCGGTCCCGGCTTCGGACTGACGCTGCATCCGGACACCTTGCGCGTGCCCTATGGGTGGAAGAGTCCGCGGACGGTGTTCGTGAACTCGATGAGCGACTTGTTCCACGCCCGGGTGCCACTCGACTACGTGCGGCAGGTCTTTGCGGTGATCGCTGAGACGCCGCAGCACACCTACCAAGTCCTCACCAAGCGCGCCCGGCGCCTGCGGCAGATCGCTGGGCGGCTGGAGTGGCCGGCGAATTTGTGGATGGGGGTCTCGGTGGAGAGCGCAAGGGATCTGCCCCGCATCGAGGACCTGCGCCAGGTGCCGGCCGCGGTGCGGTTCTTGTCGTGCGAGCCGCTGCTCGGCCCGCTGACCGGCCTGGACCTGGCGGGTATCGACTGGGTGATCGTGGGCGGAGAATCCGGGCCGGGAGCCCGCCCCATGGACCTGGCCTGGGCACAGGACGTGGTGGCCAGCTCCCGCCAGTCCGGCTGTGCTCCGTTCGTGAAGCAGCTCGGCTCCCGCTGGGGCAAGCACCACAAGGAGATCAGCCGGTTCCCCGCCGCGCTGCGGGTACGTGAATACACCAGGACACGCGTCCCCGTGTGACCAGCCCTGCCCGCGTCATCGCGAGAGGTCGCCTCAGGCGGGCAGGCTGACCTGGCTCTTCGTCGTGAGTTTCCCGCTGGAGAGCAGGGTCACCTGGCCGTTTTGCCGCATCTCCCGTATGGCCTGCAGCGCGTGTTTCGGCATCCAGCGCGAGGTCTCGGTCAGCAGCCACTCGCCGACCGTCTCCACCGTCGCCGGTCCCATCGACAGGCGCTGCGCGACCAGTTCCAGCAGTTCGGTGTCGGCGAGCCCAGCGGCCTGGAACAAGTCGATCTGGCCGTCGGGGATCGCACCGCGCGTGCGCGGGTCGCGGAAGCTCTCACCGTCCCGGTCGTCGACCTTCCACATGGCCTCCTTCATCGCTTTCAGACCGGCCGTGCTGCCGGTTCCGAAGACGAGGTAGAGAGGCTGTCCAGTGCGGGGGACGAGTTCGAACTGCAGCTGGTAGGGAAAGCCCGACCGGCGCAGCGCGTCCCGGTAGGTCGACAGCCACACACGCCACCGCTCGTCAGGACGGCTTTCTGCATCAGCAGGCGTCCAAAAAGCCCGGCCGCCGAAGACGGTATCGAGGACGTCCGGGTTGAGGTTCTCACGTCGACTGAACCAGTTGGGTCCGAAAGTGGTGACGACCTCGCTGGAGGGGTTGCGGGCGATGCGCCGCATCACGTCCAGCGGAACATTGACGCTGCCCCAGCTGTCGAAGATGCCGAGGATGGGCTGGCCCCAGGCACCCAGCCGGGTGAGCAGGGGGAGGCTGTCGGTGCCCGCGTCGCCGCGCTGGACTTCGATGTGGACCGGCAGGTCGCGCAACGGTCCGAAGCGGGCGTGGAGCTCGCCCAGCAGGTGCTGATGCCGGGCATGGTCCTTCTCAATGAAGATCAGGTGCACGCGCCGGGGGCTGAGGTGCATGCGGTCGACCGCGCTGTGGTTCAGCAGGCGTTCGAGGATGAAGATCGGCGAGCCTGGTTCTCCGTCCTGGTAGCGGCCGGGACCGGCGAACGCGTCCAGGAGCGTGACGCGGGGGCGGGAGTAGCCGGTGCGCTGGGACGTCTGCAGCAGAATGGGCCACCAGGCGTCCAAGTAGCGCTGGTACGGGCGGTGCTTGGCGGCCGTCGCCGGTTCCAGCTTCCATAACACACCCATCCCGGCCCCCTCCAGGTCGATGGGCGGGCATGTGCCAGCCGCACCCCTAGACCACTGATGGTGAGAGCAACCCGGTTTGGTGTAAAGAGCACATACGAGCCGCCAAGTACCGGTACGGGCACGGCCGACGCCGAAGTTTGCTGATGATCGGCAGGCCTCTAGGCTTCCTTCCGCAGCAGAGCGCATGCCGGGGTGGGGGGAACGTGGTGGGGACCGCGCGGTTGTCATCGTTGAGTGAGCAGCTGGTCGGCATCGGGTTCGAGCGGCTTGCCCAGGGCGCGCCGACCGTGCTGAGCAGCTCCCCACTGGCCGGCGAGCTGGCCTTCAGTGCACCGGAAGACTGGCAGAGCGTACGCGAGCCGTCGTGGGAGCAACTGGCGCCGCGCGCAGCAGAATTGCTCACCCAGGGGCCGTTGCTCCTGGTGCCGACCTGGGAACGAAGGACGGACTCGGAAAGGCGTCGCGCAGTTGGGCCTCCGGATTACTACGTCGAGGTCATGGCTGCGTGCCGGCCGCCATCACCCGACGCCGTGATGGCGGTGCTGCTGCCGGCAAACCCGTGGGTGTCGGATCAGCCTTGGGCGGCCGAGATGCGCACCAAGATCGCCGAGCACTGGGACATCCTGCTCCTCGCCTACGGGATCGGCATGCTGACGCAGCTTTCGGCGAACGTGGAATCAGCGGTTGTTTTCCTGCGGGCCCGCGCGCAGACCAGGCCCGTCCTGAAGCTCTTCCAGGTGCCGCGCCCCCGCCCCGACGAGACGGCTGTCGTCAAGGACTTCGAGCGGCTGCTTCACCGTCAGGGCGGCAGGGGAGAGTACGGCTATGTGCTGCGGGAGATCCCCGGCCCCCAACAGAGTCTCTACTTCGACCGCTTCGACCCGCACATCCTCCAACGCCGCGAGGACCTCGCTGGCTTCGGAGCCGTCAACGCCCTGGGTGATCTCTTCACGTTCCGCCGCTCCTCCTTCAGCGACGCAGCCCTCAAACGAGGCAAGCTGCTGACGTCCCCGAAGGCTCCCGGCGCAGTGCGCATGATTCGGCCGCGCGACATCGCCAGGGACGGCACGATCGCCCCACCGTCGGAGGAAACTCTGTGGGCGACCATCCCCGCGGATCAGCAACTCGCCGCGGGAGACCTGGTGCTCCGCCGCATGAACGCCCTGAACATGGTGCCTCCGCACGGCTTCTTCACCGCCGAGGTCAGCGAGGAAGACCTGCCCGCCGCGGCATCCGACCAAGTGGTGATCCTGCGGCCCATCAAGCCGCTCTCCCGGCCGCAGGCCCGCCTGATAAGCATGTTCCTGCGTACCCCGCTCGCCCTGACGCTGGCCGGGCCACGACTGGCCATCACCAGCATGGAAGCGCTGTCCGCGCTGCCTGTCCCGCAGCCCGATGAGGCGCTGACCAAGGCCCTCGATGAACTGACGGCTGCCAAGCAGCAGTTCAAACGGTGGGAGCAGGAGGCGGACTCGGTGATCGAATCCGTCTTCCTGGAGAAGACCGCGGCCCGTGCACGCGCCCGCGTCATCGACTCCGGCCGCGCCCTGCGGCTGCGCGTCGAGGCGGCCTCCCTGCTCGACGACCTTGGGCACAGCGTCCGCACCCGCTTCCCCTATCCCATCGCCTACCGCTGGCGCGAGACCGAGGCCCGCATCAGCGCAGGTGACGCCCAGGCCGCCTACGCCGCGATCCTCGACACGGCCGAGGAACTGCTGTGCTACATCGCCCAGCTCGTCCTCGCCCTCACCCACGCCCGACAGATCACCCTGGGCTCCGTGACGGCGATCCGCGACAAGCTCGCCGGCGGGCGCAGCGGACCGGGGTTCGGCGACTGGGCCAATGTGCTCAATGAAGCCGCGACCAGCAAGCAGCTGAACAACCTTCCCCAAGCCCACCCCCTCAACGACATCCGGACCCTGCTGGCACACCAGGACGCCGAGAAGGCCCGCCAAGCCCTGAGCGAACGCCGCAACAACCAGGCCCACCTGCGGCGAGTTGACCCGATCGATCTGCCCCACGCCATCGACGTCGCCTTCGCCGACCTGACCCGCCTGGTCGAGCGGGCCCGCTTCCTGGCCGACCTGCCCCTGCTGGAAATCACCGACGTCCGCTGGGATGCCTTCGCGCGCAGCGCCCGCGTGGAATACCGGGAACTGGCCGGCGACCACCCCGTCGTCCCGACCCGCACCATGACCTCACCCAGCAACGACTTGGAGACCGGCAGCCTCTACCTCCGCGACACCGACGGCGAGCTGCACCTGCTGCGCCCGTTCCTGATCGGCCGGGACTGCCCGACCTGCCGCACCTGGTCGACCTTCCATGCCGACCGCGTCCCCGCGGGCTGTGTGGTCTTGAAAAGCCTCGAACACGGGCACACGCTCGAAGACACCTCTCCCGACACACGCCGCCTGCTGGGGCAGATCGGCTTGGTGTGAAGCGTCGTACGGCCGGGCGCGGCATCGTTTGGCGGTCGACAGCGACTACGTCCAACGCCGACTTTGTCAAGCACAGCGAACTGTTGATCATTGATCACGTTCTTGCTTGAGGGACAGTCCAACAGGCGTCGCTGCGTCCGGTCTGCCCTTCAGTCCGTCTGCCCGATATGCCGCCGGGCTGATGGCCTTACCATGCGCTCCCGCACGACACCCTGGACGATCATGATCTGGTCGCCGACCAGGCGATATGGCAGGGCCACATGCGGCTTTGCGTCATCCTCCCGGCTGGTCATCGCGGGTGCGGATGCGGCCGCGTGCGCCGCAGAACTCACAGGTGCGCTCCGCCTCCACCTCGGTGGGACCGCTCAGGCTCCTCAGGGCATAGGTGCGACGTGACGAGAACCACCTCAGCTCCTCGACTACCCGGCAAGGACGGCCAGTTCGGCGTCCTCCCGCCAACGTGACCGCGGCTTCGCCGCGGGCGTGTGGCCCTGTTCCACATGGGGTACGTCCTCCGTGTCGGCCAGAACATAGGTCCCGCCGCCACTGCTGCGACACTTGACGCAGAGTCCTCCCGGACGTCCCCCTCCGATCCGCCCTTGCCCTGGGGAGTTGGTGCAGCATGCCGCGAGAGCTCGACCCGTGGCAGCTCCTCGCGTCCAATCCCCAGGAGTACTCGGCCTTCCGTATCTGGGCCACGGCGCTTGAAGCGGCCGGCACGCCAGTTGCCCTCCTCGGCAGTCCTGATCACCAGGAGGAGCACTACCAGCAGCTCTACGGGCTGGCACGCGGCGTGCTCACTGTGGATGCGCACGTCTCGATCTCCGGTGAAGCCTGGTTCGTCGATCACACCACGCTCCGTGCTCCCGGAGGCCCCCGGGTGACGGCAGCCATCCGCACGGCCGAGGAGGCACTGCGGCGAGAACTCGCGGCGTCCACGCTGATCAGTCCTACCGGCGGCCTGCGCATCACCGTCACGCCACAGACCGAGAGCAGTCCGAAGGAGCGCCGACGTTACTTCCAACGACTGGCCGCCCTCGGCCGGCAGGCCGCCGAAACCGGGCGGCCCGTCTACGACCCCCAAGCCCCCGACTACGATCCCCGCTTCCCGTTCCCGGTCGCCGAACCGTGGCCGCCCACCAACCCGGCCGAGCCCCTGACGATCACCGTGTCCATCCCCACGCACCCCATGTCCTGGCGGCTGCAGAACACGCCGTGGGGGTGGGGCCACAACACCGACAACATCCGGGAGATCCTCGCCGCCCCCATCACCGAGAAACTGGCCCAGCACAAGCGCAAGAACAACGAACCCGGCCAGCTCCGCCGTGCGTACCAACTGGGACTGCCCACCGGGCTGTTGATCGACGCACGGATGGGCTGGCGGCCCCCAGGCCTTGAGCTGCCCCGGCACGCTGCAGGCAAGACACCCCCGCCCATGACCGACATCCCCGTGCCGCTGGCCCGGGATCTCCTGTCCGAGCTGACCGCCGAGCACCCCGACGCCCTCACCCGCGCGTGGCTTCTCTCCTCGGACGAGCAGGTCCACGAGATCTACAACCACTCCTCATAGCCGCCCGGTCTCGGCGCCGGGAAGCCGTGAAGTACCAGCGAACGGAGCCCTCGCAGCGTGCGCGACGACCCCTGGCAGTTGGGATCGGCTAGTGCTGTGACCGGAAAGGTTCGCCCGGGTTAGGTGCGGACGAGCAGTTTGAATGGGCTGGGCAGTCTGTGTGCCGGGAGTGGGAAGATC
>NZ_JBIRZZ010000029.1:0-41052 GCF_044391385.1 Streptomyces sp. NPDC018693
CGAACTCAACCCCCAGTACGCACCAACACTCCGCGCATAGGTAAACCCGCAGGTCAACAGGGGTGTGCTAAGCGCTGCGCTGCTGCTGGCCCCGCCGCTTCGCCTCACGCAGCATGTCGACGATCTGAATCCGGTCCTCGACGGACAGCGGCATCTCCCACGCCGTCCGCTCCAGCTGATCCGACATGTCGGCGTACGGGCGCTCTGCCTCGTGATCCTGGGGTGCTACCTCGATCGGCGTGCCGTCGCGGTAGGCGCGGGTGATCGTTCCGGCCTTGAGGCCAAGCGCTCTCTCCCAGTCTGGCCGTTTGCCGACTCTGATCTGAGTGTGCCCGCGTTCGGTGACGCTGACGGTTGGCGCCGAGATGCCGATCCGTCTGGCGAGGGCTTCTTGCGTGAGGTCGAGGTCCTCGCGGCGTCGCGCGAGCTGTTCGCCGACCGAGGTGGGGCCCGGGCTATGGCTCATGGATCCCAAGCTTGGCACTCACTCTCGAAGAAATCTACGCGGACTCTAAGTGATCGCTTGAGGTTCGGGACAGTTTCTCATTCGACGGCAGCGACTCGCTTGCGAATCTAATTAGATTCTGCTTAGGTTCTGGGTATGGCACTTAGGTCGAACGGATACGAGATCCGCCGTCGCCGCGTGCTCAAGGGCCTTTCGCTCACTGAGTTCGCACGGCTGACGGGATACACGCTGAACCACGCGAGTCAGGTCGAGCTCGGCAACAACAACGCCGGCCCCACTTTCCTCCGCAACGCCGCCAGCGTCTTGGAGTGCGAGGTCAGCGACCTGCTGATCGAGCGACAGGCGAAGGCGAGCGCGGCGGCATGAGCCGGCGGATCTGCCTGTCGGTGGACGAGGCGTTCGAGGCGGGGTTCGAGGAGCCGTGCCAGCACCTGGTGCCGGACCCGAACGACTGCCCGGACTGCCGACTGTCCGCCGCTGAGATCCGCCGCCTGGCCGTCCTGCTGCGCAGCGAGCCGACCACCGAGAGCGGCGCCCATCCGGCAGCCGCCTGACCACCACACATGAACGGGGCCGCGCTCCGGCTGTCCCCGGCGCACGACCCCTCCGGCACATCCACACACCCGAACAGGAGTGGAAGACCGTGACCGCATCATCGCAGAACCCGCCCGGGGCTCAGCCCCCCGAGACCCAGCCGACACCCCAGGCCGCGGCCGCCTACGCCACCTTCGGCATCGCGGTCCCGGCCCCCGCCGGCCCCCCGACACCCGCCCCGGACACCACCCTCAACCTGCCGAGGGTGAACCCGGCGGTGCCCCAACACCTCCGCGTCCGCGCCCCGCAGCCCGCCGTCCCGGAGTGCTTCACCTGCGGCACCCACGAGAACGCGCTGCAGGCGTGCCCGGACGGCCGCCGCTACGACTCCGGCGCCCCCGTCCTCTACTGCCCGAAGTGCGTCCCCCCGCCGGCATCGGTACGGGCCGCCGAGGGCGTCCTCGCCCGCGCCATGAAGAACGGCCTGCAGACCCCCCGCGAACTGGCCTGGGCCGAGCACGACACCGGGGTCCTGTTCGACGCCCAGCGCGCGAAGGAAATCGCCAACGGCGCGGCCGACCAGGCCCGCGCCGAGGACCAGGCCGAGCTCGCCGACCTCAAGGACCAGCTCGACGAGGCCCACAGGAACCTTGCCGTGGTCGGAGGCGCCCAGCGCAAGCTCAACGCGGTCATGCGCCTGATTGAGGGCCGCCCGGGCACCGACCACCTGCCCGCCGCCGAGATCGCGGCCGCCGCCGAGTACGTCACCACCGCCTACGACCCGATGCCGCCCATGACCCTCGGCTGGGCACAGGCCGCCCACGTCCCCGACCCCAACGCGGCCGATCAGCGCACCTTCGTCGAGTGCGTCACCGCGCACGGTGCCCGCGCCTGCCTCGTCCTCGCCCCGCAGGAGCGCCTCCACGTAGCCCTGCTCCTGGGCGGCGAGGCGCACGACCAGGAGCCGTGCACGACGGACGGCTGCGGCACCGCCGACTACGACGCCGCCGATCGGGCCCCGGTCGGCTGGGTGCGTATCGAGGTCGCCGGCCTCGGCGACATGCCCCGCTGGTACTGCACCCCGCGCTGCGCGGAGACCGCGATCGCCCGCGCCGGCCAGCAGCTCGCCGCCGACGACCGCGCCGCCGCCGTCGACCCGCACCAGCAGGCCGCCGGGGGTGCGTGGTGACCTCGCCCCTCGACAGCTACCTCGGCTGGGAGCGGCCGCAGCACCTCGCCGACTGCAAGCGCCCCGCCTGGGACGTCGCCGTCCGCCAGGAGGAGTCCATCTACCGCCGCCACTGGCACGGTGAGCCGCCGCTCAAGCACGACTGCCCGGAGGAGGACTGCGGGCACGGCAACAGCTTCGGCCGGACCATGGTCCGCATCGTCTGCCGCTCCTGCGGTGCCGCTCAGGTAGTCACGGGCGAGGACACCCCGGACACCGGGACCACCACGACCAGCACCCGCTACCTCGGCTACGGCCTGGCGCCGCGCCAGGCGGCCGGCCTGCTGCTGTGGCCGGGTGAGCCGTGGCTGAACATCGGCCGTGCTCACGACGACGAGCCGCACGACTTCGTCGTCACCCGTCCCCGCATCAAGCAGCCCGCCGAGGACAACATCGTCGGGCAGATCACCCAGGGCCGCGGCAGGCAGATGGGCGTCATCTGGACGGCGCTCGCGGTGCCCGACCCGCAGGGCCAGTTCGGCTACGGGCAGTACTTGCGGTGGGCGTACGCCAACGACGGTCGCGGCCGTGGCGGCAGCGCGCTGCGCACGGTCGCGGCGGCCGCCCGCTGGATCGGCGCCCGGCTCGCCGAGCAGACGGCGGGCGGTGTGAGCCGGTGACCGCCATCGAGGAGACCGCGAACACGGGGGCCGCCTCTGGGAAGAGCACCCGCGGCAGCGACCAGCTGCCCGTGGGCGATGCCACCCAGAGCGCGCCGGTGCACCTGCGGTACGGGGACGCCGTCCACGCCGCGCTCCTGGCGGTCGAGATGCCGCCGAACGTCCTCGAGGCCGGGATCCGCACCACCGGCAGCAGGGCGGAGGCGTTCTTACGGCTGGTGTGGGTCCCGGGGAGCGAGGACCTCGCCGCCGAGGGCCGCGACGACGGCCTGTCCCTGGCGTGGTCGCCCTCGACGGGGTGGGGGGTGCAGATCGGCACCGACCGCGACCTCGTCCTCCTCGACGTCGACGAGTACGCCGCGCCCGACACGATCGCCGACGCCGCCCTGCACGCCGCCGAACACGGCTTCGTCCTCGCCTGGACGCCGCCCGACCCGGACGCCCGCTGGACCGAGGGGGCGATCGGATGACCGCGCTCCTCGGCGTCATCGCCCTCGGCGTGGTCATCGGCGCCGTCCTCCTCGCCGCCGGCATCACCGACGAGGCACACGCCCGCCGTACCCCGGGCCGGATCCGCCAGCCGGTCCCCGCCCGCCCCCTGCCGCCCCCGCCGACCCGCCTGCAGGTCGACATGACCCTCGCCCGCGCCGCACGCCGCCACCGCCGAGAAGGGACACCCCAGTGAGCGACCTGCCCCACCTGCTCAACCTGTGCATGGCCGAGATCGCCAGCGCCGACCAGCGCGCCCGCGAGGCCGACAAGGCGACCAACGCGGAAGCCGTCCAGTGGGCCGAGAGCCAGGCCGTACGGACCTTCGGCGAGGAAGCCGCGGCCACCCTCGGCCCGTGGCTGCCGCTCGACATCATGGACGCCGACTGCATGCAGGCATCCACCGTCATCGCGCCCGGCATCTACCTCCTCCACACGGCCCACATCGAGGGCGGCATGTGGTTCACCCTGCTCACCGACTGCCGTACCTGCCACCACCACCGCGAGACCCGCATCGGCTCCCTCGAGGCCCTGGCAGGCGCCCTGCAGCGGGCGGGGGCATGGACATGACCCGCACCGACACCATCACCGCCGTCCTGCGCCACCCCCAGCCCGTACGCGACCTCCTCGCCTACGAACTGGGCGGCACCGTGGTGCAGCTCCTCGCACCGGGCACGACGGCCCCGACGTGGACGGCAACCCCGCAGCTCCTCGCCGAGGCGATCGACACCGCCGTCACCCGGCACGACGCCGCGGCGGCCGCCGCCGGCCCGGGCGCCGGACACGCCCTGGTCGTGCACTACGACGGCACCGACCTGGTCGGCATCTGCCAGTGCGGCACCCCCCTCGGCCGCGCCCACCCCGGCAAGCCCCTGGACGCGCTCGCCGTGCCGTGGGAACGCCACACCGCCCTCGCCCTGCCTCTCGCCCGCGCGACCGCCTGACCACCCCTCGTACTCCGGGCGGCCGGACCGTGACCCGTCCGGTCCGGTCGCCCGGCACCACCCAACCAAGGAATCGAACATGCGTCGCAATGACCCGCGACTGGAGACCATCACCGAGGCCCTGCACAGCCTCATCCCCCGCGCTACCCCCGCGTTCCTGTCCCTCACCCTCACCGAGACGCTGCCCGGTACGGGCGAGCAGACCAACACCTGGACCGGGCGCGTCGAGAGCGTCGCCGAGCGCATCTTCACCCGCCTGTACGGCCGCCCGGGCACCCCGCCGGCGTTGTCCCCGCTCGCCCAGGCCGAGGACGCCAAACGCCGCCGCGACCTCGCCGGTGAGCTCGGCGCGCTCATGCAGGCCGGGACCGCGCTGGAGTCCGCGCCCTGGTACCCGTGCCGCCCCGGCGACCTGGTCCACGTCCACTACGAGGCCGTGGGCGACGTGCCCCTCATCCCCGCGCGCGGCGAGACCTACATCGTCCGCGACGCCGGCGACGGGCTGATGAGCATGCAGCTCCTTGCCGACGGCAGCCCCCAGGACACGGAACCCGTCGATTTCTTCGTGGTCGAGGCCGCGGACTGCCCCATCTACGACCTTTGGATGGAGGCCGGACCGCACCGGCTGACGATCGTCCGTGACGGCCTGGTCGTCCACGACGGCCCCGGCGGCCGCCGCCAGGGACCGGTTCAGCAGGCGGGCAAGCTGCTGCTCGCCTTCGGGCTCACGTGCACCCAGGCGCAGCGCTACCTCGAGCGCGGCGAACCGGAACTCGCCCTGGCCCGGCTCAAGTCGTACAAGCCACTGCCCCCGTGCGGGGCGCCCGGCTTCACCGCGGAGCAGCCCGACTGCGCCCGCCCGCGCGGCCATGCCGGGGCGTGCAGTGACGACGCCGACTACACCGACCCGCCCCACGAGTGCCCCACGCTGCCCGAGCAGCTGCACGCCGTCGTCACCGTCGGCGCCAAGGTGACCGACGTCCACTTCGCCGGCCTCTACGCGGACCGCGACGCGGCCGCCGACCACGCCGCCGGGTTCTCCCCCTGGAACTACCGCGAGGACCTCACCGAGCGGTACGTCAAGCCCGCCCCCGGCGCGCCCGGCGAGATGGTCCTCGAGCTGCCCGCCGAGAACGAACTCGCCGCGACCGGCGTGCAGCTGGCCGTCGTCGTGCCGCTTCCGCTGCTCCCCGACCCGCGCGCCGAGGACGAGTGGGCGGCCGAGGGCACGGACACCGCCCTCGGACCGGACGACTACGCCGCCGACTACGACGACGACTACCGGGACGACGAGTGAGCACCGTGGACTACGACGAGGCCGTGCTGGGCGTCGACGAGCCGTGCGGTGAGGGCATGTGCCGCTGCGACTGCGGCCAGGGCTGCGTCTGCGGCTGCGAGTGCCCCGGCAGCCCGGACGAGTGGCACCCCGGAGAGTGCGACCACTGCTACGGGTGGACCGTCGACGGCCACCGCGCCACCGACTGCGCCTGCGCGAACGGCCAGGGCGCCGAGGACGGGGACTGCCTCTGCGGACCGCCCGCCGGGGAGGTGACGCGGTGAGCGCCGTCGACCAGCACGCCGAGGCGCACCGCCTCCGGGCCGAGCACGGCTGGGGCGCCCGCCGGATCGGCAAGGAGCTCGGCATCACCCGGTACAGGGCCGAGCAGCTCCTCGACAAGCCACTGCCCGAGCCGGGGCCGACCGCCGAACAGCCGGTGGCTGAACCGGCCGAGGAAGTGGCTGACCGGCCGTCGGCCGCGGCTGAGCCGGTGGCTGACGAGGTGGCCGAGGTGGCTGAGCCGGTGGCCGTTGCCCGGCTGCCGCGCAGGGTGTCGGCTCAGCGCATCGAGATCGACCTGCGCCAGAACCGGGCGTTGAGCCGGGACCTGGCCGAGCTGGCCGAACTCGGCCTCCCCGCCGAGGCCCTGATCACCCAGGCCGTACTCGTCCTGAAGCGCGCGTACCGCAAGGGCGTCGAGCGCGGCGACATCAGGCCCGGGCAGCGGTTCGTCGTCCCGGACATGACCGTCCGCCCGCCGCTGCCCGCCCACTTCGGCCCTCGCCGCCCGCAGCCCGCACCGCCCGCGGTGGGCGGCTGATGAGCAGGTGGTCCGGGCGCCCAGTCGCTCACACCCACCCAGGGGGCGCCCGGACCACCACCCCCGACCCGACCCCGTACACCCCCTTGGAGGCGCTCGTGTACCGCACATGGCTGCTGCTGTCGGCCACCCTGCTCGCCACCGTGCTGGCGCTGGCCGGGTGCAAGGGCCCGGCGGCCGGCGCCGAGCCCGACCCGAGCCCTCAGGCCCCGCCGCGGCCGACCGCCCCGGCCACCCTCAGCGGCCGGTAGGCGCGCCGTGGCCGACCGGTGGCCGCCGACCGAGCTGTTCGGCCTGCACATCGACTCCGGCCGCAACAGCGACGGCCGCCGGGTGCACCTGCCGACCGCGACCCTCACCTGCCGCCACGGCTGCCACCACAGGGCCGTCGGCGTCAAGGAGGTCGCCCACTTCACCGCGCACATCACCGCCTCCCACGCCCGCAGCTGCCCCGGGCAGCCCACCACGAAGGAGAACAGCCGTGCCTGACCGCCCGATACCGAACCCGAGCATCCTGGCCACTCGCCCGGCCACGCCCCCGCCCCCGGCCCCGCGCCGGCGGCCCGCGTTCGACCGCCGTGCGTGGGAAGCCGCCGTACTGGACAGCCACCTGCACTTCACGGTGCGGCTGACCGGACTGGCGCTCGCCCACTACGCCCTGGACGGCCACCTGCCCGCAGGCGGTGTCCAGCACACGGTGCAGATGGCCGAGCGCACCGGCCTGTCCCCCGAGAAGGTGCGGACCTGCCTGCGCGGCCTGGAGAAGGCCGGGCTCATCACACGGCCGCCGGCCGCCACCTGGGTGCCGAAGGACAAGCCGCGCCCGATCACCCTCACCCTGCCGACCACGCCCGCCACCATCCCCGCCGCCTAGGACACCGTGACCCGCCTGCCCGCGCCCGCCGCCGAGCCCCGCCACCGTCGTGGCGGGGCCGGTGGTGCTGCCCGGGCAGAAACCGTTCTGCCGCCCTGGCACAGCCAGAAAGTCAAGATCCCCCGCAGGGTGTGGGGGGCCGGCCGGTACAGCCCGGGCGCGGTCGCGTACTGGGTACAGATCGCCGCGCTGGCACTGCGGGCGGACGGCTGCCGTGCGTCGGTCGCGACGCTGGCCGGCTACCTCGGCGACTCCAAGCGCACCTGCGAGCGCTACCTCGCCGAGCTCACCGCGCCCGGCCCGGACGGCATCCCCGAGCTGGACACCATCCGCCGTACGGGCGCGGACGGCGACGGCGAGACCGCCGAGCGCCGCACCCGCCCCTGCACGCGCGGCGAGCACTTCGCGTACGTCCCCGTGGCAGCCGCGAAGGCCCTGCGGCATCCGCTGTTCGCCCTGTACTGCGCGCTGGCGTACGCGGCCGCGACCCGTACCCCGGTCACCGCGGCCGAGCTCGCCGAGCTCCTGGGCGTCACCGAGCGGTCCGCCCGGCGGATGACCGGCGAGCTCGAGGCCCTCGGCTGGATCACCGTCCACCGCCGCGCCGGCGCCCACGGCCGCCACCTCTACGACGTCCACGACCACCCCCTCCGCCTCGTCGACCAGGCCCCGCAGGGACCGGACACAGATGGCGGATCCGGTGCGAGCACAGATGGCGGATCCCTCGCGATCAAGGAAGACACTGGACTGACTGACGCGAGAAGCACCGAGGCCGGTGGTTCTTTCCGCCGTAGGCGAGGTGACCGTAGTAAGCCCGGCCTGCCTGTGGAAAACCCTGCGGCCGCGCCCGTCACGGACGTCCCCGAGGCCCTGCGCGGCCCCGCCGCAGCCCGCACGTACGACGGACCCGCGCTGGCCCTCAGCCCCCGCGTGTGGGCCGTCCTGGAACCCGTCCACGACCTGCTGCCCGGCCTGCGCCCGTTCGTGCTGCGGCGTATTGCCCGCGAGATCGGCCGCCAGCTCGACACCGGGATCTGGCCCGAGGACATCCGCGACCAGCTGACCCGCATGCGGGCCTGGACACCCCCCGACACGATCCGCGACACCGGCCGCTGGCTCCTCGGCGCAGCCCTGCCCGCACGCCCCGGCCGCTGCGGCCGCCCCGACTGCCACTACGGCTTCCAGCGCCACACCGGCCTGCCCTGCAAAGCCTGCGAGCTCCCGTCCGGCCGGCACCCCGACAACCGGCCACGCCGCGACCGGCCGCCCCCCGTGCCCCTCCTCGCCTGCCCCGGCTGCGAGGCCCCCTACCGGCCGCCCCTGAGGCACCCCAACTGCCGCCTCTGCCACACCCCACTGCCCACCACCGCCTGACCCACCCGAGAGGACACCTCCTGCGATGCCCTACCCGACCCCGCGCCCGCCCGCCCCCAAGAACGGGCCCGGCACCTGCCCACGCTGCTACCGGCCCGTCATCTGGGCCACCACCGCCCACCAGCGCACCCAGCCCATCGACCCCGACCGCAACCCCAAGGGCAACCAGGCCCTGCGCCAGGACCACACCGGCCGCTGGCTCGTCCGCCAGCTCAACAACGAACGCCCCACCCCCGAGGGCGCCGAACAGCTCCACATGCCCCACATCGCCACCTGCCCCAACCCCGCCCCCCAGCCGTCCAGGCCGAAGCGCCCCGCCGCACCCCGCCACCGCCGCGGCGTCCGCCCCAACCCGAAGTGGGGCAGCCGATGAAGATCCGCAAGGACGTCGCCCAGATGCTCCAACAGGGCGCCACCTTCCGCCAGATCACCGCCCAGCTCGGCGTCAGCAAGGACACCGTCACCGCCACCCGCAAAGCCCTCGGCATGCCGCCCCGGTGCCGCACCGGCCTCACCGCGGACGAACTCGCCGCCCGCGCCGAACGCCGGCACCCGCAGATCACCGCCATGATCCGCGCAGGCGCCCCCACACACGAGATCACCGCAGCCACCGGAGCCCACCCCAGCACGATCTACCGCGTCCGCGTCGACCTCGGCCTGCCCGCCCGCCGCCCCGGCCGCCACCCCCGCACCCTCGCCCAGTCCCTCGCCACATACACCCAGCCCTACGGCGACGGACACGCCCGCTGGACCGGCGCCCTCACCGACAAAACCCCCACCGTCTACACCGACGGCCGCAACCGCAGCGCACGCCGCGAAATCTTCCGCCTCCACCACGGCCGCCCACCCCAGGGCCACGTCCTCCCCGGCTGCACCGAACCCGACTGCATCGCCGCCGCCCACCTCACCGACCGCCGCACCCGCCAAGCCGAGAAGACCCTCGACGCCGCCTACACCGCCATCTTCGGACCGGAGCAACCCCAATGAGCGACAGCTGCGCGCCCACCGCGTTCTGCCCCGACCACCCGGACACGGTCACCGGCGCCGGCATCGCCGCGGGCCTGTTTGCCGTCCTCGCCCTGGTCCTCCTCGCCGCACTCGCCCTCCGCACCGCCGTCGCCCTCGTCCGACGCGCCCGCCCCGTACGGCCCCGCCCGGCCCGGGGGCAGGCGTACGACGGCCCGACCCACGTCGCCCTCACCGCGGCCGCCCTCAACGACTGGTGGCACCACCACCACGACCCCGCCCACCCCTACGACGCCACCGCAGCCGCCGAACACATCCACATGTACCTCGCCAGCAGCGGCTACCACACCCGCCCCCACCTCGGCCCCCTCGCACGCGCGTACGCGCGCCTGCGTTCCGCGCGCGCGATCGCAGGCACGCGCGCGCACGCGAAACCCACCCCTACCCGCCAGTACACATGCCCGCCGCCCACCGACGGGAGACGCACCGAGCCATGACCATCGCCGCCCTGCGCCGCCTCCTCGACGAGATCGACACCCAGGGCGGCCCCGAAGCAGCCCGCCAATGGCGCCTCCACCTCCCCGACACCCCGCAGAAGGGACCCGACCCCGTGGCACAGCCCGTACCGCCGCTCGCCCCCATCCCCGAGCCGACCATCAAGACCGCCGCCGAGCCGCAGGCCATCCCCGTCGGCCAGCTCCTGAAATGGGGCGAGGAGCACCCCGACCCCGCAGTCCGGGACCAAGCCTCCCGCGCCCGCGTACTCCTCACCGGCCTCCGCCGCCGCCACGCAGCCGACCAGGAGCTGACCGCCATCGCAACCGAGGCCGAGCAGCTGGAGAAGCGCCTGGCCGAACTCCGCGCACGCGAAGCCGAACTGGCGCCCAAGCCGAAGAAGCGCAAGAGCGGCTCGTACGTCCGCGACTACGACACCCGCACCGTGCGCGCCTGGGCTGCCGCGAACGGCGTCGACTGTCCCCGCGTCGGCCAGATCCCCAAGACCGTCCTCGACGCCTGGCGCGCAGCCGCCGGCACTAGGGCCAGCCAGTGACCGCCCGCATCATCGGGGCCGCCATCGCCCTCAGCCCCCTCCTCTCCGCCGCCCTCCTCGGCCTCGGCCGCGCATACCGGGCCCTCGCCAACCGCGCCAGCAAGGACACACCACGATGACCGACCCCATCACCCTCAACCGCGACCAGCTCGCCGCACTCCTCGCCCACCACGCCGACGTCCTCGCCACCCACTTCCGTACCGACGCCTCCACCGGCCTCCCCGGCTACCGCGACGGCCTCAACCGCGGGGCTGAGCTGCTGGGGCTGCACGCCGACCGGCTGACCGCCGAGGAGGAGCCCCCGGCCGTCGCCGAGCTGCTGGACTCGATGCTGACGTGCCCGGTCGAGCAGCTGGTGCCGGTGGACCGGGACGCACTCCGCCAGCTCATCGCCAAGGCGCTGGCGGCCACGGAGCTGAAGCCGCCGTTCCCGCACTGCCTGGTCATGGCGGACGCGGTGCTGAGGATGCTGCCCGAGCCCACCAACCAGACCGATGGACCCACCGCGTTGCTCGAGGCCGCCGACTTCTACGAGCGGGTGCTGAACCAGTCCCTCGACCCCGACAGTGATCCGCGGTACTGCACTGCGGTCCGAGACGTCGTAATGGGGCTGCGTCGCCGGGCCGACGAGGCGCAGCCCACCTCCGAGACGCACTCCTGCCGCAACTGCGAGGGCGTCGACCCCGACACCTGCCTCATGAACCCCCACCGGCCGCCGGAACAGTGCCCCAACTCGGAGTTCGACGGCTACGGCCCCCAGTGCCAGAAGCCAGCTGGGCACAACCTGTGCACCTTCGAGGAGCAGCCCGCCGTCGGGGCGCGGCAGGACGGGACACAGCCGTGACCGCCATCTGCCTCATCTGCCGCCACCGCGCCACCGACCACGCCGACGAACACGCCTGCCAGGTGTGCGCCGACGAACTGCGCGCCTGGCTCACCGAGCTCCCGCACCAGGCCGCGCTCCTGGAGGAGTTCGTCGCGCCGTCCGCCCGGCCCGCCGAGGGCCGCCTGGGCGGCACCGGCCGCGCCCACTCACCCATCCCCGCCGACATCCGCGTCCTGGTCCTCCTCGGCCCCGGCCGCTACGACCCCACACCCGGCACCGACGACGACGGCACCCCACCCATCACAGCCGTCCTCACCGCCTGGGCCGGCCACATCGCCTACACCTACCCCGCCGCCCACCGCGACCGGCACGCCACCGTCCACGTACAGCCCTGCGAACAAGCCTGGCCCACCCACGGCCACACCATCCCCGGCTGGTGCACATGGCTCACCGCCTACCTCCCCTACGCCCTCACCCTCCCGGCCGTCACCGACCTCCACCGCGAACTCGGCAACCTGACCCGACGCCTCCGCGACCTCACCCACACCACACCCCACCACCACGAGAAAGTCGCACCCTGCCCGCAATGCGGCAACCTCGCCCTCGTCGCCATCGACGGACAGTGGGGCGTCCGCTGCGAGGCATGCAACCACCGCATGGACCCCGACACCTACGACCAGCACGCCGCACAGCTCCTGCAAGCCGCCACCGACAACACCGCCGCCTGACACACGCTGGAACGCCCCCGCTGGACAAGATCGCCACTTAGCGTCACCCTGGGGGCAGCGCCACACGTGTGCCCACAACCAGACAGCCCCCGGCCGCCCCACCCGCACCGGGGGCTTCCCCATACCCGGAGGGAGGCACCGTGACCGTTCTCCCCGACACCGACGCAACCTGGCTCACAGCCAAGGAAGCCGCCGAACGCATGAGCCGCGGCCGCCAGGCCCTCACCGGCGGCCGCGCCACCGTCACCCCCGCCACCATCCGCCAATGGGTCAAACGCGGCCACCTCAAGCCCGCCCGCGTACGCCTCGACGGCAAAGCCCTCTACCGCCTCGACGACGTCGCCCGCGCCGAGAAAGCCACCCGCGACCGCGCCCTACGCCTCGTCGGCATCGGCGCCCACTGACCGCCTGCTGCCCGGGTCGTACGACGCACAGTGCGGGGCGCCGTACAGGGCAGCGCCCGGGCGGCAGGCACCCGTCACAGTCCCGTCACAACGCCAACACCCCCCGCACACGAGGCGGATGATGTGCCCCCAGCCACACCGCTCCCAGGGGGGACCATGCGCACCCGCACCATCACCGCCGCCGTTCTCGCCGTACTCGCCCTCACGCTCACTGCCTGCAGCAGCGAGGACAACGGCGACCAGGCCGGCACGAAGCCCAGCACCGCCAGCACACCGGCCTCCAACACCCCGCCCAGCGACAGCCCCGCAGGCGCCCGCCACTACGACAGCGCACAGGACATCGCCGACGCGCTCACCGCCGCAGGGCTCACCGTGTCCAAGCCGCAGGAAAAGGCCGAACAGAACTACGTCAGCCAAGTCGGCGGTGCCGCCTACGACTTCACCGTCACCGACCAGAGCCAGGCGCCCGGCGAGGCATTCATCAACATGTTCCCCAACGCCGAGGCCCTCGCCGCGTGGATCCCGCTCTCCAAGCAGTTCGGAGGCGTAGCCGTCACCGGCGACACCTGGGCAGTCAGCCTCCCCACCGACGGCCAGGCCCGCGACGACAGCAAGCGCCTCGCCCCGAAGATCGCCGAAGCCCTGGGCGGCACCGTGCAGCAGTAAGCGCAACCGACGCCCGAGGCTCCGCACACCAGCGGGGCCTTCACCATGCCGGGACGACATCACCACCGACTACGACGACGCGCCTGCACCGTGCAGGCGCCCACAGAGGTCCAGTACGGAGTGCCGCTCTCCCACAACGTGGTGCACCCGGCACAGCCCCCTGGATGCGGTATCCGCAAGGACCGTGACGGCGCCCCAGCCCCGGGACCCTGGGGCGCCGATCAGCTTCCCGGAGGTGAGCGTGGCCACCGACCGCGGCGAACTCACCAGCTACGAGTACCGCCAACTCCGCGCCCGGATCCTCGCCGCATCCGACATCTGCATCATGTGCGGCCACCCCGGCTCCGACGCCGCCGACCACGTCATCCCCGTCGCACGCGGCGGCGCCCGCAAAGACCCCGACAACCTCGCCCCCATCCACGGCGTCACCGGCTGCCCCACCTGCGGCCGCAAATGCAACAACGACAAAGGCGACAAACTCCTCTCCGAGATCAAGCGCCTCGTCACATCCGTCGACTGGTACGCCGGACCGTAGGCTCAGCCCGCTGGCCACCACGGCGCTCGTCCGACTCCCTGCAACTCCAGGGTGACCGCGCCGTCCGTGAGCTCGGTGCTGGACCAGACTTCCCCGGTGCGCTCATCGCCCAAGTTCAACCAGCAGCGGCCCACAGGCGGGGTCGCACCCGCGTGCACCAGCGTCCCGGTGCCGTGCCACGAACGCAGCGGAACGCCCGTCGCACTCTCCTGCTCGACCTCCACCCGGAGGGACACCTGAACTTGCGCGGCGCCCGCACCGTCGCGCTGATCCTCTGCCCACCCGGCCAGAATGCCGCGGCCCTCATACGTCGAGCTGCCTGTCTCCATGCAGCCCACCATCCCACGACGCTTCGCCGGACCCCAGAACGGAGCAGCATGACCGACCGCACCGCCCGCATCCGCCTCGGCGCGCCCGGCCTCGCCACCATCGAGATCGACGGCCAGGACGTGAGCAAGGCCGTCCGCGGCTTCCGCCTCGACGGCCACGTCGGTCAGCGGCACCAGCTCACCCTCGACCTCCTCATCCAGGCCGGGGACGTCGACGGCCACACCGACGTCCACATCCCCGCAGCCACCGCCGCACTCCTGCTCACCCTCGGCTGGACCCCACCCGACGGCGGACAACCCCTCGACCTCACCCACCCATCACGCCACGACGCCATGATCCAGATCATCAAGCGCGAGGCACGCCGCGACCCCGACTGGTTCCGCACCCTCCTGCGCCGCGAAGGCCGGCCCCCCGGTCGGCAACACCCCCCGGGGGGCAACAACCCCCCGGGGGGACCCCCCTCCTCCTCCCGCCTGGTCAAGGTCGACGGCGTCCTCACCGAGGGCGACGCCAGCGCCGCACGCGAAGTGCTGCGCCAGATGGGCGCCGACACGTACAGGCCGGCGGATGCCGAATCCCCCGGGTCGGGGGTCGGCATGGTCGTGCAGCCGTACAGCGACCACGGCGTGCGCAAGTGGGTGTTCCGCTGCTGGGGCGCGGACGACGGATGCGAGGGCCTGCTGTCCCTGGGCCACGGCAGCGAGTCGTGGGCTGAGCGCGCCCGCGACCGGCACGTCGCCGAGGCACACGGCGGCGAGGCAAGCGGCAGCGAGGCGAGCGCGCAGCACGCGTGATCAGAGCGCAGGCGTCTGACCTGCGGCGACGCGGCTGGCGGGATCTCCGATTTTTGGAAATCGGACATTTCGCAACCCCGCGCCCACCTTTCATTTTTCTCTCCCCGGGCCGGCCAGGGCCCCGCCATGATCGCGGACCGGCCCCGGGCGTATAGAGGAGGCGATCATGGCGGCTCGCACCATCGAGATTGGCGAGGCCGGCGGATACGCCGCGGCCGCCGTCGCGAAGCACCGCCAGCGCCGCGGCTGGGACCAGCGCTACCTCGCCGAGCGCGTCACCGCCGCCGGCCGCCCGATGAGCGCCTCCGTCCTCGGCAAGGTCGAGTCGGCCGCCCGCCGCGTCGACGTCGACGACCTGGTCGCGCTCGCGAGCGCGCTCGAGGTCCCGCCCGCGCAGCTCCTGCCCGGCCACGCCGAGGGCGCCGAGGATCAGGACGTCGACCCGTTCGAGGCGGCCGCCGGGCCCGGCATGGTCAAGGCGCGCGTCCTGGACGACATCTCCGCGCTCGGTGACCTGGAGGACCTCGACCCGACGGCGCCGACGCTCGCCGCGGTGGCCGTACGGCTCGCCATCGAGATCGATGCGCCGGTCTCCCTCGGCAACTCGCTGCACTCGCTGACCAAGGAGCTGCGCCAGGTCCTCGCCGAGCTGCGCTCCCTCGGGCCGGAGGAGCCGGACGATGACGACGACCTCGGAGATCTGGCGTCCCCCGACTGAGTTCGCCGACGACCTGCGTGAGCGGTACGGGCTGACCTGCCCTCCGGTGTGGGGTACGCCGCGCCGGCCGGAGTTCCCGACGCTGGGCGGCAAGGTCGCCAAGGTCATGGAGCGGCTGGGCTACAAGCCGATGCCGTGGCAGCGGTACGTGTGGGACGTCGCCCTGGAGCTGGACCCGGCAACCGGTCACTTCTGGTACCGGCACGTCGGGCTGTCCGTGCCGCGGCAGCAGGGCAAGACCCAGGGCCTGCTCGCGGTGAAGGTGCACCGGGCGCAGGCGTACAAGCGGCAGCGGATCATCTACGCCGCGCAGAACCGCTCGATGGCCCGGGAGCGGTGGGAGGACGAGTTCTGGGCGACGATCGAGGTATCCCGTCTCGCCCGCCGGTTCGCCATCCGCAAGGCCAACGGGCACGAGGCGATCATCGCCCGGGCGACCCGCTCCCGGATCGGCATCACCTCCAACACCGAGCAGGCCGGCCACGGGCCGCCGCTCGACCTGGGCGTGATGGACGAGCTGTTCGCCCACGTCGACGACCGCCTGGAGCAGGCGTTCTCCCCGGCGATGCTGACGCGGCCGATGGCACAGCTGTGGTGGGCGTCCGCCGGCGGCACGGAGAAGAGCGTGCCGCTGAACAAGAAGCGCAAGGCCGGGCGTGCGCTCATCGAGGAGCTGTGGCGTACGAGGGTCTTCCCGCACACCGCGTACTTCGAGTGGTTCGCGCCGGAGGACCTGCCGCGTGATGATCCGGCGACGTGGTGGGCGACGCTGCCCGCGCTCGGCTTCACCGTCACCCAGGACGTCATCCAGCACGAGTTCGACACCATGGACCCGGCGGAGTTCGACCGGGCGTACCTGAACCGGACGCGGAAGAAGGCGCCGCCGCCGGACGCGAACGTGCCCGCGAAGGCGTGGCCGTCGCTGGCCGATCCCGGGTCGATGCCGCGCTACGCCGAGCTGGCGCTCGCGGTGGATGTGTCGCAGGACCGCAAGTACTCCTCGATCGGCGTGTGCTCGCTGCGCGAGGACGGGCTGATGCACTGGGAGCTCGTCGACCGCCGCCCGGGCACGGACTGGGTGGTGCCGGCCATCGTGCGGCTGCAGCGGCTGTGGAATCCCGTCGCCGTGGCGATCGGCTCCACGGGCACCCCGGCCGGCTCGCTCATCGACGACCTGGTCGAGGCCGGCATCACCGTGCCGGAGGACAAGGAGCACCCGCACCGCGGGCACCTGGCGATCGTGCGGACGAACGACTTCGTCGAAGCCTGCGGGCAGTTGGCCGACGCGATGACCCAGGGCACCGCCCGCCACCGCGACCAGAGCGACCTGACGTCCGCCGTCCACGGTGCCCGCTCGCGGCGCGTGGGGGATGCGTGGGTGCTGGACCGTACGGCGTCGCTGACGGACGTCTCCCCGCTCGTGACGGTGACGCTGGCGCGGTGGGCGCTGGTGACGCGCGGGCCGCTGGTGCAGGACGACTACGACCCCGTGGCCAACGTGTGGTGAGGAAAGGCGGCGACTGTGGCTGGACTTGACGGTCTCGACACCGTGACGATCAGCGGGCGGATCCTGCAGCCGCAGGGCACGGCATGGAGCGGCGCCTACCTCACCTTCGCCGCGCCGACCATCGTCACCACCTCGGGGACCCGCGTCCTGGGCGGCACGACCCGCGTGGACCTGTCGTCGACGGGGATCTTCAGCGTCGAGCTGCTCGCCACCGACGCCACCGGTATCGATCCGACCGGCTGGACGTACGAGGTGAAGGCGTACCTCTCCGGGGTGCAGGCGACGTGGACTCGGTACCTGTCCCTGCCCAAGGCGAGCCCCGCGGTGGACTTCGGTGACATCGTCGTGGCCGACCCCGTCAGCGGCTCGTTCTCGACGCTGGTCAGCCTTGAAGGCGTCACCCCGGCCGACATCGGCGCGACCGCCGGCCCCGCGTCGTCGACTGACAACACGGTGCCCCGTTTCGACGGCACCACGGGCAAAGTCCTGCAGACGTCGACCGTCGTCATCGCAGACGACGGCAGCGTGACCATCCTCGGGGCCGTCGTCATCAACGGTGCCGACCTGTCGGTCCTGGGCACCGGCAAGGGCTACCGGTTCCGTCGGGGCGGGGACGCCCTGGACGTGGAGGCGACCGGCGTCGACCTGCTGATTTCGAACTGGTCCGACGACGCGTTCGGCGGCAACGGCGGTACGCAGCGCTCCTACTTCCGGCTCAGCGCGGACGCGCAGAACATCCAGGCCGCGGGGAAGATCGAGTCGGTCGCCGCGCTGTACGGGGCGGCTGTGCACACCCTCGACCCCACCACCGGAGTCGCCTCCCTCGGCGGGAAGAACGGACTCACCGCGCTCCGCCTCGCCGGCTTCAAGGCGACATCGGGGGCCCCGGACACCGGCACATGGGAGGCCGGTGACGTCGTCCTCGACTCCGCCGGCGGCTGGCATCTGTGCACCGTCGGCGGCGAACCAGGGACCTGGACATGACGGGGCCGTCCCGGCCCCGCAGCGAACGCTGGGCGAGGAGCAGGGCATTGGGCAAGGCACGACGCACGAAGCTGCGCCAGCGCTGGCAGGCCGCGCGCACCAGGGCCCGCGAGCGGGGGCTGAAGGCGGCGGGGGTGGCGGCCGCGGGCGCCGGTCATGGGCTGCGCCACTTCCCCGGGGTGGCGGGGCCGCTGTGCGTGTCGTACGGGCTGTGGCTGGCCTGGGCACCGCTCGGCTACGTGGCGCTCGGTGGGTTCCTGCTGTGGGCGGATCGGAGGATGCCGTGAGTCTGTGGTGGTCCCGCCGGCAGGAGCCGAAGGCGGAGGAGCGCACGCGCTGGCCCGAGGCCAGCCTCGAGCAGGTCATCGCGTCGCTGAAGACCCAGTCGTACGCCGAGGTCGACCTGTCCTCGGCAGAGTCCGCGCTGCAGTCGGTCGCCGTGTACGCGGCCGTCGACCTGATCGCCTCTGTGGTGTCGGAGCTGCCGCTGGACGTCTACCGGGAGACCGGCGACACCCCGGTGAAGCTGAGGACGCCGGGCTACATGCAGGACCCCGACGGCAGCGGGCAGGGCCTGGAGGACTGGACGTACCGGGCCGTCTACTCCTGGCTCATGCGCGGCAACGTCTACGGGGACATCCTGCAGCGGTCGAACGCCGGCGGGTTCCTGCAGCAGATCGATCTGTTCCACCCGGACGCCGTCGGCGGGTCCCTCAACGACGACGGCACGGTCCACTGGCTGCACAACGGGCGCCCCGTGCCCGAGCGGGAGATGTTCCACCGGCGCGTCAACCCGGTGCCCGGCTACGTGCAGGGCCTGTCCCCGATCCAGATGCAGGCATCCACGATCGGCCTGTCGCTGACCGCGTCCCGGTTCGGGCTGCAGTGGTTCCAGGACGGCGCCCACCCCACCGCGCTGCTGACCAACAGCGAGGCCACGATCGACGAGGGCCAGGCCCGCGGCGTGAAGGACCGGTTCCTGGCCACGCTGCGCGGCCGCCGCGAGCCGCTCGTCATGGGCAAGGGCTGGGACTACAAGCCGATCCAGCTCACCGCCGAGGAGTCCCAGTTCCTCGCGACCCAGGGCTACAGCCAGGCCGAGTGCGCGCGGATCTTCGGCGCCGGCATCGCCGAGATCCTCGGCTACGAGACCGGCGGCAGCATGACCTACGCCAACATCCAGGACCGCGAGCTGACGCTGCTGAAGTACGCCATCGGCCGGTGGATCCGCCGCATGGAACGCATCTGGTTCCAGTTCCTGCCCCGCCCGCAGTACGCCCGCTACAACCGCGACGCGTTGCTGGAGACCAACACCATGCAGCGCTACCAGGCTCACGGCCTGGCGCTCGACAAGCAGTGGAAGACCGTCAACGAGGTCCGCGAGAAGGAAGAGCTCGCACCCGTGCCGTGGGGCGACCGGCCCAACGCCATCCCCGGCGCAGCAAACGACGACGAGCCGGAGGAGTGACCATGCCCGCTATCCGCGGACTGCAGCTGATCCGTGGCGGTGCGATGGCGCCCGCCCTGACCCCGCGCCGCCCCCGCGTGCGCGCCGACGACACCGACGGCGACAGCGGCGAGATGCCCGTGATGACGGTGGAGTTCTCCCGCTTCGACACCTGGTACGAGATCGACTCCTGGTGGGAGGGACGGTTCCTCGAGCGGACCAAGCGCGGTGCGTTCAAGCGGACCATCAAGTCCCAGGGGGCGGCCGGGGTGAAGGTGCTGTTCAACCACGGCCGTGACATGCAGATTCACCAGAAGGTCCTCGGTGTCGCGAACGTGCTGGAGGAGCGTGACACCTCCCCGTACATGGAGGTGCCGCTTCTGGACACCTCCTACAACCGCGACCTGGTCCCCGGCCTGGAGGCCGGCGCGTACGGGTCGTCGTTCATGTTCGAGGTGATCGGCGAGTCGTGGAACCGCGAGCCCGGGCAGGCCGACCACAACCCCGAGGGTCTGCCCGAGCGGACCATCACCGAGGTGAAGCTGTTCGAGGCCGGCCCTGTGACCTGGCCGGCGAACCCCGACGCGACGGCCGGCCTGAGGTCGGGCGTCGACTGGCTCATGGACGAGCTCGCCGAACGCGATAGCGACCAGTACCAGGAGCTCGTACGATCATTCGCAGCCTTCCGGGCACTGCACGGACTCGGCACCCCGTCCCGCGAGGACGGGCCCGCCGCTCCGGCACCGCCCACACCGCAGGCCCCGGCACCCGGCCCCTCGCCGGCCCGCCACGCAAGCGGATTCTCCGCGGCGCAGCGACAGCGCCGCATGTCCCTGCTTGGCGTGAAGAGGTGAACCGGGATGCCCCCGAAGAAGGAAGAAGACCCGAAGGACTACCAGCGGTCCGAGAACATCGAGGCCGCTGAGGCCCGCATCGGGCAGATCCATGAGGAGATGCTCGTCCTCGACAACGAGGCCGCGGGCGAGGCCCTCGACGAGGACGCCCAGCGCAGCTGGGACGACCTCGAGGCGGAGCTGAAGTTCCGCGAGGGCGAGCACAAGGCCCTGATGCGGGCGGAGCGGCTGCGCGAGTCCCGCGAGAAGTGGAGCTCCACGCGGTTCTCGCCGCAGCAGGACCCGTTCAGCGAGGACCCGCGGATCCTCAACTCCCGCGCGGTCTACGACCGGTCGATGGCCGTCGTGGACTCCTCCGAAGGCGGCCGACACCTGGGCGGCAGCCAGAAGGCACGCGTGCAGAAGCTGCTGCGCACGCAGACCGGCGACACCAACGGTGAGCTCATCGGCCGACTGCTGCTGGCCACGGAGAACCCGCACTACCGCTCCGCGTTCCAGAAGATCGCCGCCAGCACGGCGCCGGTGTTCACGCCGGAGGAGTCCCGCGCGATCGAGCAGGTCACCCTCATCAAGCGTGCGATGAGCGTCGGCTCGAACGCCGGCGGCGGGTTCGCGGTGCCGGTGCTGATCGACCCGACGATCATCCTCACCGAGCAGGAGTCGGAGAACGACATCCTGCGCCTGGCCCGCGTGGAGACCATCACCAACGACACCTGGAAGGGCCTGTCCACCGCCGGCGTGTCCTGGCAGTTCCAGGCCGAGGCGTCCGCGACGACGGACAACAGCCCGACGATCGCGCAGCCCGAGGTGCCCACCCACCGGGCGGACGGCTTCATCCCGTTCAGCATCGAGATCGGGATGGACTGGCCCGGGTTCGCCGAGCAGATGTCCATGCTGCTGTCCGAGGGCTACGACGAGCTGCTCGCCGAGAAGCTCACCACCGGCTCCGGCTCGGACGAGCCGACCGGCCTGGTGACCGCGCTGGACGCGGTGACCAACCCGGCGAACATCGAGATCGCCTCCACGAGCGTGCTGCAGGCGTCCGACATCTATGGCCTGTGGGACGCGCTGCCGCAGAAGTACCGGCGGAAGATGACGACGGCCTGGCTGTCGTCGACGAACATCCAGAACAACATCCGGCAGCTCGGCACGACCGACCCGAACTTCACGATCAACCTCACCGAAGAGGCGATCCCGCGGATGTTCGGCCGCGAGTACCCGATGAACGACTTCATGTCGGACTTCGTCGCGGGTACCGGCGCCGAGCCGCTGCTCGTCGTCGGCGACTTCAAGAACTACCTGGTCGCCCAGCGCGCCGGCATGCAGGTCGAGTTCCTGCCGATGCTCTTCGACGTCACCAACAACCGGCCCACCGGCCAGCGCGGCTGGTTCGCCTGGGCCCGGGTCGGCGCCGACGTCATCAACGACAGCGCCTTCCGGCTGCTCACCAACCGCAGCGCCTGACCGCGCTGCCTGAACCCCGGGCCGCGGCGCTCTCACGCGGCGCTGCGGCCCGGATTTATCTCCAGCGTGAGAGGAGACCCCCATGAAGTACTCCAAGGTGACCGGCAACGTCCGCTGGTCCCAGGGCATGACCCAGCTGAGGGCCGGCATGTCCGCCGACGACCATCACCCGCTCGTCGTGGAGCGGCCCGACCTCTTCGGCGACGAACCGCCCACGGCCGAACTGTCCGCCCCCGCACCCCAGGAGCCGGACGAGGACGACGGCCAGGAGCAGCGCGACACCGGCGAGGACCCGGCCAAGACGCCGGCCGGGCCCGTGATCGAGCGCGCCACCGCCGAACCCGGCCAGAAGCGCACGACGCCCGGCCGCGGCCCCGCCCGCAAGACGGGCGCGAAGGGCGGCACCGGCAATGAGTGACCACCGCCCGCAGAGCCCGGCCGGTGACGGCCTGGTGCAGATGGCCTACCTGCACCCCCACACCGTGAGCCACAACTTCCACGAGTCCGTGATGCGGCTGACCGTGTGGGACCAGATGCACAACGGCCGCCTGGTCGGCACCGGCGGCCCGTTCATGATGGCCTGCTCCACCGGCGGCCTCGTCGAGGCCCGCAACAAGGTCACCCGGCAGTGGCTCGACGAGACCCCCCACGAGTGGCTGTGGTTCATCGACACCGACATGGGCTTCGCCCCCGACACCGTCGACCGGCTCCTGGCGGCCGCCGGCCCCGTCGACCGCCCGGTGATCGGCGCCCTGTGCTTCGGCGTGCAGGAAGTGGCCTACGACGGCATGGGCGGACGGCGCCTTCGCCCCGCCCCGACCATCTACATGCCCGCCCACGACGCCCAGGGCCGCGTCGGGTACGCGACCCGCTGGCACTACCCGAAGAACACTGTGCTGCAGGTCGCCGGCACCGGCGCCGCCTGCCTGCTCATCCACCGCGGTGCGGCCGAGAAACTCCGCGCCGAGTACGGCGACATCTGGTTCGACCGGGTCAAGTACCCCGACGGCCGATGGGTGTCCGAGGACCTCTCGTTCTGCTGGCGGCTGTCGCGCCTGCAGATCCCGCTGTTCGTCCACACAGGGGTGAAGACCACCCACCACAAGCAGTTCTGGTGCGGCGAGGACGACTACACCCCGCCCGCCGACGCCCCCCTCCCCGCGCACACGCCGGCGCCCGACGGCACCCCGGCCGAGACGGCGGCCGCCCATGGATAGCCTCGCCGTCATCGTGCCGACGCGCGGCCGGCCCCACACGGTGGCCGAGCTCGCCGCGGCGTTCCGCGACACCTGCACCGAACGCACCTGGCTGCTGTTCGCCGTCGACGCCGACGATCCCGAGTACGCCCGGTACCGGGCAGCGGTCGACGAGGCGTTCGTCGCCCACCGCCGCGTGCAGCTCACCGTGCAGCCCGCCGGCACCATGGTCAGCGCCCTCAACCACGCGGCCAGCGTTCTGCTCGAGGCGCCCGGCTGGACGCGGCCCGACGCGATCGGGTTCATGGGCGACGACCACCGGCCCCGCACCAAGGGCTGGGACCGCGCCTACCTCGACGCCCTGACCGCGCTGCCCGGCATCGTCTACGGGAACGACCTCCTGCAGGGGCCCGCGCTGCCCACCCAGTGCGCCATCTCCGCGCACGTGGTGCGCGCCCTGGGCCACATGGCCCCGGCGGAGCTCACGCACCTGTACGTGGACAACTACTGGCGCGACCTCGGCGCGGCCGCGGGCTGCCTCAGCTACCTGCCCGGCGTGATCGTCGAGCACCTCCACCCGATGGCCGGCAAGGCCGACTGGGACGAGGGCCACCGGCGCGTCAACCAGCCCGCCATGTACGAGCGGGACAAGGCCGCGTACGCCGCCTACTGGTCGACGCACCGCGACCGCGACGTCCTCGCCGTACGTGGAGCCCGCCAGGAGGTGCCCCATGGGTGAGTGGAAGCTGTTCGACGGCGACGTCCCGCACGTGTCCACCTTCGAGTTCCACGAGCACCGCGACCGGGCCCCACACCTGGACCAGCCGCACCACCGGCCGCGCCTCGAACGCGCGCGGGACCTGGTCCTGCACGCGGCCCGCTGGGAAGCGTCCGTCGCCACCTTCGACGACGCACCGCCCGTCACCGTGTCAGACCTGGGCTGCGGGGACGGCGGCCTGCTGTCCCTGCTCGCAGGCGACGAGGACCTCGACGCGTGGGGCTACGACTTCCAGCCCTCCAACGCCGCGGGCTGGAAGGAACGCGGCGTGAGGGCCTGGCCCTACGACGTCTTCGGCGAGGACCGCGACCGGGTACGCGTCGGCCGGATCGCCGTGATGACCGAGGTCCTCGAGCACCTGGCCGACCCGCACGGCGCCGTGCGCTGGATCGGCGCCGAAGGGGCGCGCTGGATCGTCGCCTCCTCGCCCTGGCAGGAACGCCCGGCCCGGCACGACGAGTGCCACGCCTGGGCGTGGGACCTCGCCGGATACCAAGCCCTCATCCGGCAGGGCGGATTCGACATCGAAGTTCACGACCGGGTGGGCCCCTTCCAGCTCATCCTCGGACGGAGGGCCTCGTGAAGACCGCACTCGTCACCGGCTCCTGGGGGTTCGTCGGCCGGCACATGACCCACGCGCTGCGCGAGCGCGGCTGGGACGTCGTCGGCTGCGACATCGCCAACCCCGAGCACCCCATCGACTGCCTCGACGTCTTCCAGCATGGCGACCGCGTCTTCGACCTGGTCGTGCACGCCGCCGCCCGGGCCCCGCACCGGGCCGCGATAGACGGCCGCCCAGCGACCATGGCGTACAACCTGCAGCTCGACTCCGCGATGTTCGACTGGGCGCTGCGCACCGGGCAGAGGAGGGTGCTGTACCTGTCCAGCTCGGCCGTCTACCCGGTCCGGCTGCAGGACGGCAGCGAGCGGTGGAAGCTGCACGAGTCGGACACCGACTCGGCCGACGGCATCATGCCGGACGCCGGGTACGGGTGGACGAAGCTGACGGGAGAGAAGACGGCGGCCGCGGCCGCCGCCGAGGGCCTGGCCGTGCACGTCGTACGGCCGTTCTCCGGGTACGGCGAGGACCAGGGCGAGGACTGGCCCTTCGCCGCCTTCATCGCCCGCGCACGCCGCCGTGAGGACCCGTTCGTCATCTGGGGCAGCGGCGACCAGGTACGCGACTGGATCCACATCAGCGACGTCGTCGCCGGCGCCCTGGCCGTCGTCGACGCCGACGTCCGCGCACCGGTCAACCTGTGCACCGGGCGCGGCGTGCGGATGTACGACCTGGCCGACATGATCCGCAAGCAGACCGGCGACTGGTTCACCATCGCCATCGCGCCGGACCGGCCCGAGGGCGTGGCGTACCGGGTTGGTGATCCGGACATGTTGCAGTGCATCTACCGGCCGAAGGTGTCCCTCGAGGAGGGCGTGGCCCGGGCCGTACGCAGGGCGGTGACCGCATGATCACGGCGGCCGCCGGTGACAACGTGGCCCTGGTCTTCGAGGCCGGGGCCGTGCTCACCAGCCCCACAGTGACCATCGCCCCAACGGCAGGCGGCGCGGCCGTCGTCGGGCCCACGTCGGATGGCCTCGGCGTCGACGGCACCACCTACACCTACGTGTGGCAGGTCTCCTCGTCGCAGGCACAAGCCTCGTACACCGCCACGCTGGAGGGGACCTCGGGCGGTGACCCGGTCGAGGTCGAGATCGAGGTGTACGTCACGGCGCTGCCGGTGTACGCCACGCTCGCCGACCTCAAGTCGATGATCACGGTCACCGACTCGACGAGAGACAGCCTCCTCGCCAGCAAGCTTGCGGCTGCCTCACGCAGCATCGACAAGACCTGCGGCAGGCGCTTCTGGCTCGACACCACGGCGACCGCGCGGACCATCAACCCCGGCCGCCGTGTGGTGGTCGACGAAGACGGCTCGCACCTCCTGGTGCCGGACATCGGAGACACCGACGGCATGATCGTGGAGGTCGGCCGCGGCGGGACCTGGACGGACATCACCAGCCAGGTCGAGGCCGAGCCCACCGATGCCCTCGATCAGCTCGAGCCGGTCACCTCGCTGCTGCGGATCGGCGGGTCCTGGCCTACCGGCGCGGGCTGGCGCGCCCGGGTGACGACCCGCTGGGGGTTCCCTGCCTATCCGGACGTCGTGGTCGAGGGGACGAGGATCCTCGCCGCGCGCCTGTTCAAGCGGAAGGACAGCCCGGAAGGCGTGCTCGGCTCCTCGGAGTGGGGCGTGATCCGCCTGTCCCGCACCGACCCGGACGTCTACGGGCTGATCCAGAGCTACATCCTGACGGGCCTGGCCTGAGAGGGGAGGGGCAGTGCAGTTCTCCGTCGTACGCGAGCGGATCGCGGCCGCCGCGAAGAACGTGGTGATGCCCACGGGGGCGCCAGGGCTGACCTGTACCGCGTACGTGCCGGACGGGATCACCGCGCCGCACTTCTTCATCGGTGAGTTCGACGTGGAGTACGACAAGGCGTACCGGCGCGGCCTCGATGCCGCTGACTTCACGGCCCGTGTCCTGGTCGGGCGTGCAGACGACAAGAGTGCCCAGGAGATCCTCGACGCGCTGCTGTCCGGCTCGGGCCCCAGCTCCCTGAAGACAGCGATCGAGGCCGCCCGCGGCGCCCCCGGGGAGCTGGCCCTGGACGGCGCGGCAGACGACCTGCACGTGCGCCGCGTGCAGGGCTACCGCTGGTACGAGCACAACGGCACCCAGTACGTGGGCGCCGAGCTGATCATCCACGTCATCGGGAGCGGCTGATGTCTTTCGTTCTGCTGAACGCCCGGCTGTTCGCCGGCGGCGCCGACCTCACCGGCAACAGCAACAAGGTCGAGGTCACGTCGGAGGTCGAGGAGAAGCCGACGACGAACTACTACTCCGAGGGGTGGAAGGAGGTCGTCGGGGGCCTGGCCGCGGCCGAGCTCATGGGCGAAGGGCAGTGGGAGGCAGGCCACGACGGGATGGTCGACGACGCCTCCTGGGCGCAGCTCGGTGCGGTCGGCGCGTGGACGGCCGGCCCCGACGGCTCCGCCGTCGGTGATCTGGCGTACTTCATGAAGGCGCTGCGCTCCAGCTACAAGCTCGGCGACGCGGTGGGCGAGGTCGCGCCCTGGACCGGCAGCGCGAAGAGCGCCTGGCCGCTCGTGCGCGGGGTGGTCGCGCACCCGCCCGGCACGGCCCGCAGCAGCACCGGTGACGGGACCGCGCAGGAGCTGGGGGCGATCGCCGCCGGGCAGCGCCTGTATGCCGCGCTGCACGTCCTCAGCGTCTCCGGGACCAGCACGCCCACCATCACCGTGGCGATCGAGTCCGACTCGCAGTCGGATTTCGCCGGCACGCCCGAGACCCGGCTGACGTTCGACGCGGCGACCGCGCGCAGCGGGCAGCTCCTGCGCACCGACGCCGCTGCGCACGCCGACACCTGGTACCGGCCCACCTGGACCATCACCGGCACCGACCCGTCGTTCCTGTTCGTCGTGGCGTTCGGCATCCGCTGACGCCCCACCGCCGCTTCCCCGAGGGAGATCCCCGATGCCCAAGATGGTGCTGCTCGCCGCGTACCTGCTGCTGAACTCCAACGACCTGTCCGAGTACGCCCGCAAGATCGAACTGACCGTGGACGTCGAGGAGAAGGACGTCACCACCTACGCCAGTCTCGGATGGAAGGAAGTCCTCGGCGGCCTCAAGTCCGGTCAGCTGGGGCTGGAGTTCCTGCAGGACGTCGCCGCCACCGAACTCGACTCGATCATGTGGCCGCTGCTCGGCACCGTCGTGCC
Organism: Streptomyces sp. NPDC018693; assembly: GCF_044391385.1. Lineage (NCBI taxonomy): Bacteria > Bacillati > Actinomycetota > Actinomycetes > Kitasatosporales > Streptomycetaceae > Streptomyces > Streptomyces sp. NPDC018693. The sequence continues at coordinate 27,677 of NZ_JBIRZZ010000029.1, forward strand.
GTTCACGGCCAAGCTCGACAACTCCACCACCACGACGTCGAACCCGGCCTACTCCGGCAACGTCCTGATCAAGGGATGGCACCCGATCCAGGGCAGCGTCGGCGACGAGGCATCGGTCAGCGTCAGCTACCCGACGTCCGGGGCGGTCGACCGGACCACCGCCTGATGGCCTCTACTGCATCGCTCAACCTGGAGCTCACCCCGCAGAACCTGCGGAACATCTCCCGTGCGCTGCGCGCGGAGGAGGACGGCAAGGAGCTGCGCAAGGAGCTGACCCGGAACATGCGGGAGGCTCTGAAGCCGGGGGCGGCCGCCGCGAAGAGCGGCATCATGTCGATGGCGTCCTCGACCCCGCACGGGGGGCCGGCGCTGAAGTCGTCGATCGCCCGGAAGATCCGGCCCGAGGCCAGGATCTCCGGCCGCTTCCCCGGCGCCAAGATCAAGGCGTTCAAGACGCCGAACCTGCGCGGTTTCGCCAACGCGGCCAAGCGCACCAACCGGGCCTCCGGCTGGCGGCACCCCGTCTACGGCGACCGTGAGGTGTGGGTCCAGCAGCACGGCAAGACGAAGTGGTTCGACCGCGCCTTCGAGGGGCGCAAGCCCGAGTACACGCACGCCGTGAAGTCGGCCCTCGCCGACATGGTCAACCGGATCGCGTCCCGATCCACCTGAACTCTCTGTAAAGGCAGTCACTGTGAAGGTCACGTACACCCCCGACGAAGGCGACGAGCAGGTCTTCGACTACAACCCGAACAAGCTCCTGTCGGCCGAGCGGGAGGCCCTGGAGAAGCGCACCGGGAAGCCCTTCAACGAGTTCGCCATGGGCGTGCTGAAGGGCAACGCGCTGTGCCGCAGGGCGCTGCTGCACGTCCTGCTCAAGCGGCAGCACCCGACGATCGCGTTCGACGACGTGGACTTCTGCTGGGACGAACTCAAGGTCGAGATGACCAAGGGAGAGATCGAACTCGCCGTGGCCCGGCTCCGCGAGAAGAACGGCGACGAGGACCTCATCGAGGCGATGCTCAAGGAGTTCGACGGCGCGCCGGAGGACGAGGGAAAAGCCCGGCTGCCCTTCGCCGTCTGAGGCATCTGGGCAACGCCGCCCACCTGCTCCACGTGACGCCCCGCGACTGGGACCTGCTGACCGTCGAGGAAGCAGACCACCTCCTGGACTGGCTGGACGACTACCTCGAACAGCTGCAGAAGACCGCGCAGCAGCGGCGGTGACGTTCGAACACAGAGAGGGGGGCCGCTGTGACGGACACCAGTCTGGTCTTCGCCCTGTCCACCCGGGACAACACCGCCGCCGGGATGCGCTCGGCGCGGGAGACGGCAAACCGCGAGACGGAGGCGATGGCCGACGACGTCGCCGCCAACGGCTCGAAGATGGGGACCGCCCTGGCGGCGGCCGGCGCCGCGGCCGGCGCGCTGATGGCGGCCGCGCTGATGTCGACGCTCGGGCAGGCGCTGGACATCTCCGAGGCGACCACCCGCCTCGAGGCGCAGCTGGTCAACACCACCGCCGACGTGGGCGCGGCCACGGACGCCATGACGAACGTGTTCACCGACGGCTGGGGCGAGTCGGCCACCGAGGTCGGTGACGCGATCAAGTCCGTGACCCTCAACATGGACGAGTTCACCGGTGAGCAGGGCCGCCTGGAGGACATGACAGAGAAGACCCTGGCGCTGTCCAAGGCATTCGACCAGGACCTCAACAAGGCCACCGCGGCGGCCGGCCAGATGGTGAAGACCGGCATGGCCGACAGCTTCGAAGAGGCCATGGACCTCATCGCCGCCGGCCTCGGCAGCGTCGCCAACAAGAGCGACGACCTGCTCGACACGTTCAACGAGTACTCCACGCTGTTCCGGCGGGTGGGCCTGGACGGCGCGACAGCCATGGGCCTGATCAGCCAGGGACTCCAGGCCGGCGCCCGGGACTCCGACGCCATCGCCGACGCCATCGGCATCTTCAGCGAGATGGCCCTGGCCGGCGGCGAGCAGGTCAACGAGGCGTTCGAGTCGATCGGCCTGAGCGGCGAGCAGATCGGCCGGATGATGCGGGCGGGCGGCGACGAGGCCACCCAGGCGCTGCAGGACACCATGGACGCCCTGCGCGGCACCGACGACGCCACCGTCCGCCTGACGGCCGCGCAGGCCCTGTTCGGGGACCTCGCCAACACCCAGGCGGACGCCCTGTATGCGCTGGACCCGGCGTCGGCTGCGGCCGCGGGCGGCTTCGACGAGGTGGCGGGGGCCGCCGACAAGGTCGTGGAGAAGCTCGAGAAGTCCCCGGCGATGAGGATGGAGGCGTTCAAGCGGGGTGTGCAGCAGAACGTCATCGACTTCCTCGGCGGCGAGGTACTCCCGGCGGTCGTCGACTTCAAGGAACGGTTCCACAAGGAGTTCGCCAGCATCTGGGCCGACGCCGGGCAGGGCGGCACGGAGGGCGTCGACCGGGTCCTGGACTTCGTGGTGATCCTCGGTCAGCGCCTCGGCCAGAAGCTGGTCCAGGAGCTCGTCCCGAAGGCCATCGACGGGCTGCGGGGCGCCGGTCAGCGCGTGGCGGAGTGGGCCATGGCGAACCCGATGGAAGTCCTGAAGATCGCCGCGATCGCAGGGGCGATCCTCCTCGCCATCGCGGCGCTGCCGGCGCTGGTCGCCGTGGGGATCAGCGCGGTCGGTATCTCTCTCATGGTCGGCTTCGTCTCGAAGCTGATCGAGGGCCTGGAGGCCAACGTCCCGCGCTGGTGGGGCACCTTCACGGGCTGGGTCTCGGACAAGGCGACCGAGGCCGCCGAAGTGTTCGCTGTCCTCGGTATCGCGATCGGCGTGTGGTTCTCCGGGCTGTGGTCCCGGTACGTCTCGGGGCCGGTGAGCCGGCAGTGGGATTCCTTCACCAGGAGCGTCGGCACGCTGCCCGGCCGGGCCTGGGGCGCCCTGTCCGGGCTGGGCAGCAGCGTGCGTTCCCGGGCGTGGGATGCGTTCCAGTCGATGAAGGACGCCGCGATCAACCGCGCCCTGTCCCTGCTGACCTGGCTGGGGGGCCTGCCCGGACGGCTGGCCGGGGCCCTGGCCAGCCAGGGCTACCGCTTCTACAACGTCGGCCTGGACTTCGTCTTCGGCATCTGGAACGGGATCTCCGCGGCCGGAGGCTGGCTGTGGTCGCAGGTCAGCAACTTCGCCAGCAACTACATCGTCGACCCGATCAAGAACTTCCTGCACATCGGCTCCCCGTCCAAGCTGGCCGCCGACGAGATCGGCCACTGGATCCCGGCCGGTGTCGCCATGGGCGTCGAAGACAACGCCGGCGTCGTCGACGACGCGATGCGCGGCCTGGTCGACCCGGCCCTCTACCGGCCCGCCGCCTCACCGGCGGGGATCCCCCAGACCACGTTCGCGTCCACCCTCGGCGGAGCACAGACGCCGCAGGTCGTCTTCGAATTCCGTGGCGGCTCCAGGGCCTTCCGGGAGTGGTTCCAGGAACAAGTCCGCGTCACCGCGGGCGGCGACGTCATCAAGTTCGCGGAAGGGTAGGTGACATGCCGAGCCTGCCCCCGCCCGTGTGGGCCGAGCTGCACTACGACGGCACCTGGAACGACATCACCGACGACGTCCGCGTCACGACGTCGCCGGTGACGATCAGCCGCGGACTGTCGTCCGAGTCGGCGTCCGACGCCGAGCCCACCTCCTGCAGATGCGCCCTGGACAGCCGCGACCACCAGTACGCCCCCCGCAACACCGCCTCCGGCCTGTACGGGAAGATCGGCCGCAACACGCCGTTCCGGACCGGCTACACGGTCGGCTCCCCGTGGGCGCAGCTCCCCGGCACCGCGGGCAACAAGCTCACCACCCCCGACAGCCCCGCCCTGGCCGTCACAGACCTCGACCTGCGCGTCGAACTGGCCATGGAGGACTGGGGGGCCGCGGCCGCGAACATCGCCGGACGGTACGCCATCTCAGGCAACAACCGCAGCTGGGCAATCTTCATCAGCCCCTCCGGAGACGCCGGCTTCCTCTGGTCCCCGGACGGCACGCTCACCAACCGGATCTCCAGGACCTCGACCGAACAGGTGAGGTTCCACAACGGGCAGCGCGCCGCGCTACGGGTCACCCTCGACGTCGACAACGGCAGCGGCGGGTATGAGCTCCGCTTCTACACCGGCCGCACCGTCGACGACGAGGAATGGCGCCTGCTCGGCGCCCCCGTCATCGGCGGTGCGACGACGGCGGTGTTCGACGGTTCCGCCGGCATCGAGGTGGGGCACGTCGCCAGCCTGTCGGAAGGCGGTGTGAACGGGAAGGTGTTCGCCCTCAAGCTCCTCAACGGCATCGCCGGCACCGCGGTCGTGTCCATGGCCGTGGCCGCAGGCACCCCCGGAGCCACCTCGTTCACCGGCGCCACCGGCGAGACGTGGACCGTGAACGGCTCCGCCACCCTCACCAACAAGCACATCCGCATGGCCGGCGAGGTGCCCGCCTGGCCGCCCACCCGCGACCTGTCCGGCAACGACAACTACGTCAGCATCAACCCGACCGGCATCACCCGCCGCATGGACGCCGGCAACAAGCCCCAGGACTCCGCGCTCCTGCGCTACATCAAGGCCAACGGGGCCCTGGAGTCGTGGCCGCTCACCGACGGTGTGGAGTCCACGGAGGGCCGCTCGCTGAACGGCTCGCAGAGCATGCGGGTGGTCCTCACAAGCGGCACGGCACGGCCCGAGTGGGGCAACGGGAGACTGGCCGACTGGATCGAGCCGACGGTCATGCTGCCGGCCGGCTCCGACGGCACGATGCGCGGTGTCACCAGCCGCGCCTCATCGGCAGGGTCAGGCTGGTCCGTCGACTTCTTCTACAGCGGCAAGCAGGACATGGACGTCTTGATCGCCGACTCCAGCGACGGCACGGACGCCGACCCCCGTATCGGGTGGTCCATCGAGCTCGACCAGTCCGCCGGCACGATCAGCCTGTTCACCACGTCCCGCGGCGACACGACATCCTCGGTCACCCTGCAGGCCACCATCAACAACGCCGGCGTCTTCGACGGCGCCATGCACCACATCAGGCTGACCACCGTCGTCAGCGGATCCGACGCCTCCTGGGGGGTGTACGTCGACGGCGTACTCAGGGCGGGCGGCATAGCCACCGGGTATGGCTCAGAGCCGGTGCTGTTCGTGCGCGTCGGATGGTTCTACGCGTCCGTCACCACGGACCTTCCCACCACCGGCTACTACACGTACTGGGGGACCATCGCCCCGACCGCCGCCGAGGTCTACAGCGCCGCGTTCGGCTTCCAGGGCGAGCGCGCCGGCACCCGCATCGAGCGACTCGCCGCGGAGGCCGGGTTCACCGCGACGACGGCCGGACCGGAGTCCGCACAGGAACGGATGGGCATCCAGGACCGTCGTACGCTCCTGCAGCTGCTGAACGACGCGAACACGACCGACTTCGGCTACGTCCTCGACGCCCGGGACCGCGCGGAAGTCATCCACCGGGCGCATTCCACGCTGGAGAACCAGCCTCCCGGCCTCACCCTGGACTTCTCCGCCGGGCTGATCTCGCCGCCGTTCAGGCCCCTCGACGACGACCTGCTCACCACGAACGACGTAAGCGTCAAGCGCACGTACGGCGCGGTGCCGGTGCGCCGCGTGCTGGAATCCGGGCGGATGTCGGTGCAGGACCCTCCGGACGGTGTGGGCCGCTACGACAAGCCGTTCGAGTACTCGCTGTACACCGACGACCAGGCCGCGGACACAGCCGGCTGGCTGCTGAACCTCGGCACCTACGACGGGGTGCGGTACGCGCGGCTCACCCTCGACCTCGCCAACGAGCGCGTGTTCGCGATGATCGACGACATCCTGCGCCTGGACGTCGGCGACAAGATCCGGCTGACGAACCTGCCTCCCGACCACGGCCCCGACGACGTCGACATCCTCGTCCACGGCTACACCGAAGAGGCCGGACCCGACGCCTGGAAGATCACCTTCAACTGCGTGCCCGCCGCCCCCTGGAACGTCTACACCGTCGCCTCACCGACCTACGGGCGGCTCCACACCGGCGGCTCCGAACTGGCCTCCGACATCACCAGCAGCGCCACGTCGATGAGCGTGGCCACGACCGGCCTGTACCGGTGGGCCGATACGGCCACCTACCCGGGCCACTTCCCCTTCGACATCCTCGTCGGAGGGGAACGCATGACGGTCACCGACATCAGCGGCACAACGTCGCCGCAGACGTTCACCGTCACCCGCAGCGTCAACGGAGCGGTCCTGGCCCATTCCGCCGGCGACGAAGTCACGCTCTTCCAGCCGACACGCGTACCCCTGTAGGAGGACCCGTTGAAGTACCCCCCGCTCTGGTCAGGGCTCACCCCGGACGCCGATCTGCTGAACGCGATGACACCGGAATGGGCCATCAAGCCGTCCGCCACGTCCAGGGCGTCCACGACGACGCTCGACGACGATCCTGACCTCGCCGTCGCCCTGCCGAGGGCCGGCACGTGGGTGTTCGAGGTCTGGCTCAACTACACAGGCGGCACCCTCGGCAGCAGCGATCTGAAGGTGCGCCCCGCCTTCACCGGCACCCGCACCTTTGACGTGTACGGCATAAACGCCATCAACACCGTCTCCACATCGCAGGTGACACAGGCCGGGTTCACCATGGCGGGGACCGGCGTCGCTGCCGGTACGAACGGCGGCAACTTCCTCAACCTGGACCTGAAGGGCACCGTGGTCACCACCACAACGGGCATCCTGTCCCTCCAGTGGGCACAGAACACGTCGTCCGGCACCGCCACCAACCTGCGGCAAGGCTGCTGGCTGCGCGCCTACCAACTCGCCTGAGCACCGCTCGGCCGCCGTCCGCCCCGCGCCACCCGGCCCGGGGCTTTCTCATGCCTCGAGGAGGGCTCATGGCTACCCCTCTGTCCGCTGACCAGCTGCTCACCGCGCTGAAGCGTGAGGGCCTGGTCGTCGTCGAGCACGACGGCTGGCGCACCCACAACCGCAACCACAAGGGCCCGTGGGGGCCGGTGCACGGGGTGATGGTCCACCACACGGTGACCTCGGGGGCGGAGCGTACGGTGGCGATCTGCCAGACCGGCTATTCCGGTCTGCCGGGGCCGCTGTGTCAGATCGTCATCACCAAGGACGGCGACGTGCACCTGATCGGCAACGGCCGCGCCAACCATGCCGGCCTCGGTGACGACGACGTCCTGCGTGCCGTGATCGCCGAGCAGCAGCTGCCGGTCGACGACGAGGCCAACACCGACGGGAACCGGCACTTCTACGGCATGGAGTGCGAGAACCTCGGTGACGGCGAGGACCCCTGGCCGGAGGTGCAGCTGGACGCGATCGAGCGGGCGGCGGCCGCGCTGTGTCGTGCGCATGGGTGGACGGCTGGGTCGGTGCTGCGGCATCTGGACTGGCAGCCGGGCAAGGTCGACCCGCGCGGGGTCGACTGGCAGGCGTTGCGGGCGCGGATCGCGAAGCGGCTTGGGAGTGCGCCGCCGAAGACGACGCCGGCGCCGGTCACGCCGAGTGTGGATCTGTCGCGGCTGATCGCGGCCGCCAGGAGCAACCCGCCGGCGGCGGGGACGCCGGTGACGTACGGGGCGGGGGTGCGGCTGGTGGAGGCCGCGCTCGTCGACGAGGGGCTCCTCGCCCGCCCGTACATGGACGGGCACTTCGGGACGGCGACCGTGCGGGCGTACGGGCGGTGGCAGCTGCGGTGTGGCTACCGGGGGGCCGCAGCGGACGGGATCCCCGGACGGGACAGCCTCAGGCGGCTCGGCCTGAAGCACGGATTCAAGGTGGTGGACTGAATGCCGTTCCTGCTCGGCCTGGTCCTCGGAGGCGCCTCGGGTGCCGGCACCTATGCCCTCACCGGTCTCGGCCAACTCGCCCTCATCGTGGGCGTCGTCGTAGCTGTCCTGGCGTGGCTCGGCTACGCGTTCCTGATCCTCATCGATGTCTGACCCGGGAAGGGGCTGGATTATGAAGAACCTGTTCACGTCGTTCATACGGACGTTGACGCCGTGGGGGGTTGCCCTGGTCCTGGCCGCTACTGGGTGGCTCGGGATCCCGGTGGACAGCACCATGGCGGCCGCCGCCGTCACCGTGGGCCTGGGCGCCGTCTACTACGCCGCGTTCCGCGGGCTCGAGGCCCTGGCCGAGCGGCTCGCGTGGCGGCCCCTGCAGGTCGTGGCGGGGGTGTTGCTGGGGTTGGCGCGGCCGCCGGCGTACGAGCAGCCGGCGGCGGGCCGGGTGCCCGTCGAGCTGGGGTGCGGGGATCGGTCGTTCGAGGACTTCCTGAGACGCACGCTCCGCGACAGCGGCGGCGGCGACGGTGCAGGGCGGTCGGGATGAGCGGCGCGACCGGCGTGGGGCCGGTCGACTCCGTGGTGGCATGGTCCGTGGGCCTGGTCGCGATCGCAGGGCTGGGCACGCTGTTGTGGCGTGTGCTGCGGGCCGTGCTGCGGATCGCTGACCGGGTCGATCAGGCGTGGGAGGACTGGGCTGGGTCGGAGGGCCGGCCTGGTGTTCCGGCGCGGCCCGGCGTCATGCACCGGCTCGGTGAGCACGACCAGCGGCTGAACGACCATGAGGATCGGATCACGCGGGTGGAGACCCGGCTTCCTACCGACAGCAGTTCCTGACCCACGATGCCCCCTGTACGGCCCACCACGGGCCGTACAGGGGGCGTCTCGTGTTTGGGCGTCAACAAACGCCACGGCCCCCGCACAGCGGGGGCCGATCGGCGTACCGTTCTGAGTGCGACCACAGAACGGAGAGCACCAGTATGCCCGAGCAGACTGCCACCGCATCCACTCTCACCTTCGGTCAGCGCGTCAAGCGTGCCCGCGAACGCAGCGGCAGGACCCGCGCCTACGTAGCCAGCGTCATGGACCAGTCAGTGGAGTGGGTCAAGGCCATTGAGAACGGCCGTATCGGGATGCCCCGCCTTCCCAAGCTCATCCGCCTGGCTCACGCCCTTGGCATCGAAGACATCACCGAGCTGACCGGCGATGACCGCATTGCTACAGCCACCTACACCAAAGCGACGCACGGCAAGCTGCCGACCGTCAAACGAGCCCTCACCACCTATCAGTTGAAGGTCGCCGACTGTGAGCCGGAGCCCGCCGAGGTTCTCGCCGCCCGCGTCCGGTCCGCTTGGAAGCTCTGGCACGCCGCCGACGAGGAGCACCCCGTCCGCCGCGGCACTGAAGGGCACCGGTCCCGTATCGCCGATCTCCTGCCGTCGCTCCTGGCCGACGCTCAGCACTCCGCCCGCGTCCTTGAAGGCGCCGATCGTCGGCGTGCCTTGGTGGCTCTGACCGAGACGTACCACCTTGCCCAGCTGTACCTCTCCTTCCAGCCTGTCCCGGACCTCGTCACGCTAACCGGTGACCGGGCGATGGCGGCGGCGCAGTCTGCGGATAGTCCCAGGGCGATCGCGGGTGCAGCCTGGTACATGAACCACGTCCACCGTGACGCCGGTGAAGCGGCAGAGGCACGTGTCGATCTCGCCGAGCAGGCGGCCGCACTCCTGCGCGAGCAGGACGACCCGGAGCACATCGCCCGCCGCGGGCTCCTCTACCTCGCCGCAGCTTTGTCGTACGCGAAGACCGGGCAGCAGGGCGACGCCTTGCGCTACTGGGACAAGGCTGGTGATGCGGCCCGTAAGCTGGGCAAGACCTACGCCCACCCCTACCTGATCTTCGGGCAGGGCGTCGTCGACGGCTACGCCATCACGATCCACAACGACTTGATGCAGCCCGGTAAGGCGCTTGAGGCGGCGGAAGCCCTTCAGCTGAGCGCGATCCCGTCGGCAACGCGGCGTTCGTACCACCTGATCGAGACCGCCCGGGCCTACCACATGCTCGGCGAAAGCGTCGCCGCAGTGTCGTTGCTTGGTAAGGCGCGTCAGGAGTCGCTGGAGACGATCCGCTTCAACCTGCACACGAGGAGCGTTCTGCCGGAGTTGGTGAAGAGCGGGCCGCGCCTGGTGCGCGACGACGCACGAACCCTGGCGAGCGATCTCGGGGTCCCCATGTGATCGTTTAGCAGGTAGGAACCCTACCCCCTTGTATGGGGGTAGGGACTGTACCTGCTGCCAGCACTCCGCGCACTTACGGTCGGTGACATTCCGATCACTGACGCGGGGAGTTGCTGTGACCGCTGGAGAAAGGCAGGGGGCCCTGCGCCCCGTGCAAACAGAGCCCGGGGTGCTGGTTCACTCCACTGCCGACCGGCACCTCGCCGTCGAGCAGTGGCTGCTCTCTGCCGCCAGGGACCGCGAGCTGGCCCGCCAGGAGTGGACCGACAGGGGGGTGGCGCTGCTGTCCCTCGGCGGCATCATGTCCGCCGTACGGCTGCCTGGCCGCCTGGTGCTGCCGCTCACGGACGCGGACACGGCGCCGTCGCGCGACGTGGACGCGTTCCTCGCCGAGGTCCTCGGCGGGGGGCCGGTCATCTGTGACCCGCGCAGCCTCGCGTACTACTGCCTCGTCCCCGCCGGCACCCCCCACGCCTGGCAGGACGCTACGCCCGCGTGGGCGCCCCTTGAGGTCGGTGTCCTCGGGCGTGACGCCCACCTCGGCGTGCCCCGGGCGGACTGCACGGGCCCGGACTCGTTCTCGCCGTACTGGGCGGTGCCGATGCCGTCGATGGGCGTGCTGTGTGAGCCGACTCTGGTGGCGCGGCTGATCGAGCGCGCGGCGTTCGCGGCTCTCCTGGACCATTCCGTGCTGTGCCCGAACTGCAAGCCCACGGGTACCGGTCCGGCGTGCCCGGGCACGCTCGAGGGCCTGCGTAAGGCGATGTCCCGCGCGCACCGGGTGGTGAGGCCCGTATGAGGTACTGCGGTCGCTGCGACGAGCCGATCGATCCCGACGAGCCGTACGACACGTACATCCCCGAGGTGGGAACCGGCGTAGCCGCCACCGTGTACCAGCACAAGGACCTTTGCCGGCAGCCCCCGCGGCAGACCAACCAGACGCCCGCGCCGCGCGGCTGACGGGCTCTCACAGCCCCCGCTGCCGGCCGCGACGCCGACCGCGCCGGCAGCGGGATGAACGCGGCCGCCCTGCGCCCCCGTCGTGGGGCGGCCGCTCACCTGAAGAGATCTTCCGGCGGTATCCCGAGCACGTACGCGAGCTTGAGGAGCGTGGTGGCAGTGGGGTTGCCCTGGCCCGCCTCGACGGCTTGAAACGTTCGCCGGTCTACGCGGGCGGCCAGGTAGACCGCCTCTTGGGTCAGATTCTGGCGGGCCCGCTCCTCCTGGATCCTCCGGCCTGCGGCTATGAGGCGCTCGGTGATCCAGTCGTCGTCAGTGGGCAGGTCGCGGGGCACTCGACAAACGCTGTGACCTGGGTGAGCATGAGTCAGCGGAATTTATTCCGCTTTTTTCGATCTTGGAGGGGGGCTTCCGGGATGCTCACCGCTGCAGGTGTGGGTACGGCTTCGGCGCCGCTAAACGGGGTGCGGGGCATGTTTCGAGCCATTTTGTAGACCGAAAACACGTGCCAGTGGCACAATCGGTCACCGTTCAACGACGGCAGGTAAGCGCTACCGGCGTAAGGATGCCTATGCAGCCCGACACACGTCTCATGGCACGCCTCAGCGTGCTGGAAACCGCTCTCTCCACCGCCCTGGGTGAATCCGACTCTGAGCAACGCGGGAGGATGCTCAGAGTCCTGGAACGGGCCACGGTAGCCGCGCGGACGGACTACGAAGAGGCCGAAGCGGCCGAAGCCGCAGAGCAGAAACGTTCTGCCTTCCGTCTCATCCCCGGCTCCGGCTGCCCTCCTCCGGGCTGGGAGCACCCAGGGGACGCCGCTCGAGGCGCACGCTGGACGGGTCGAACCCAGGACCACGCCACGAGGTCGGCAGGATGACCACCCGGAACAGGTCCCGCACCACAGTCGACCGCACATCCACCGGCCGGGCCTTCCACTCGTCCCGCCCGATCCCGACCAGGTCCGCGATCCTGCGCAGCCGCGCCGGCACCGCCAGCTGGGCCTCAAGCTCTGCGATCTTCCGGTCGAACGACGCCACCGCCAGCGTGGACAGCGTCGCATCCACGTCCGGATGGTCGGCCAGCTCCTCCAACTGGGCCGCCACCGCCTTGCGCCGCGCCCTCAGCGCCGCGATCTGCGTCTGCACGTCCGCGCCGCTCTCTGCCGCGGTCACCCGGGCCAGCTCCTCCTTGAAGCCGTCGCTCGACAGCAACCTCAGGACGCGGCCCTCGACGTACGCGTCCAGCAGCTCGAGGTTACGGCCGACGCCCTTGCACACCGGGCAGAAGTAGATCCGCGAGTCCTTGCGGTTGCGGCCGCCCGTGGGCTTCGACCTCACGGTGTGATGCGGACCGGGACAAGGCTCACCCCTGCAGGCCCCCTCAGCGCCCTTGTGGCACCGGAAGCACTCCCCGATGCCCGTCAGCAGGTACTTGCGCTCCCGCCCCTGGTAGGGGGACTCAGCCGCGCTCGCCGCGTACAGGGCCTTGACGGCCTCCCACACCTCCACCGACACGGCGCCGTCCCATGCCGCCTTGTGGAGCTTCCCGTCGTGCTCGATCAGCCCCGCCACCCGCGGGGCCAGCACGACATTCCTCCACGACTTCGCCGTCCACGGATTGCCCTCGGTCGTCACCGCGCCCTGGCTGTTCAGCCACCGCACCACCGCAGCGTGGCCCATCCCGGCCAGCATCCGCTCGACCCCTTTGCGGATGAACTTGATCTCCCGCTCGACCGGCAGGGAGGTGTCGAACACCGGCACGCGGATCTCCTTGCCGGCCCGGTCCGTCTTCGTCCGCGTGCCCGTCTGCACACCCCACCCGTACGGGCGTTTCCCGCCCGCCGTGCCCGGCTTCCCCTTCGCCACCCGGGCCTTCACACCGCGCGTCACGCGCCGGCTGATGTTGTCCGACTCCCGGCACGCCTGGGCGGCCTCAATCCGCAGGATGAACCTGTCGTCGGGGCTGTCGAGGTTCCGTGTGCCCGACGGAGACGAGATCCGCAGCCCCTTGTTGTCCGCGAGGTTGATCAGGGTCTCGAGGTCGAACGGCTGCCGGATCATCCGGTCGCCGTGATACACGACGATGCCGTCGATCTCCCCGGCCTCCACCGCCGCCAGGAGCTGATCCCACGCCGGCCTCTTCCTGCGCCGCTGCCACGCCGACCGTGAGTTGTCGACGAACACGTGCCGCTCGGACACCTTCCAGCCCAGCCGCGCCGCGAGCTCCCGGCAGTCCGCTTCCTGCCGCTCCACCTTTTCCAGCGACCCGTCCGGGGCGTACGACAGACGGCAGTACACAGCTGCCTGCTTCGGCTTCACCACCATGCCGAAGAGTGTAGGTGCGTACCGGAGATTGAGCGA
>NZ_JBIRZZ010000030.1:0-34136 GCF_044391385.1 Streptomyces sp. NPDC018693
TCACCGGAGTTCAAGGAGCGCCAGCACCGCACGGTCGAGGGCGCGCGCATCCTCGCCGACCGGCTCACCGCGCCGGACGCCCGCGAGGCCGGCGTCAACGTGCTCTCCGGCGGCACGGACGTCCATCTCATCCTGGTCGACCTGCGCGACAGCGACCTGGACGGGCAGCAGGCCGAGGACCGCCTCCACGAGGTCGGCATCACGGTCAACCGCAACGCCGTCCCCAACGACCCCCGCCCCCCGATGGTCACCTCCGGCCTGCGCATCGGCACCCCCGCCCTGGCCACCCGCGGCTTCACGGCCGAGGACTTCGCCGAGGTCGCCGACGTCATCGCCGAAACACTCAAGCCGTCCTACGACGCGGAGGCCCTCAAGCCCCGGGTCAAGGCCCTGGCCGACAAGCACCCGCTCTACCCCGGCCTGAACAAGTAGCAGTTCCCCGGTGGGGGCACCCGACGACGTGTGCCCCCACCCTTTTTGAAGGAGTTCCCGTGGCCATCTCGGTCTTCGACCTGTTCTCGATCGGCATCGGCCCGTCCAGCTCCCACACAGTGGGCCCGATGCGCGCGGCCCGCATGTTCGTCCGCCGCCTGCGCAACGAGGGCCTGCTGCCCTCCGTCGCGTCCGTACGGTCCGAGCTGTACGGCTCCCTGGGCGCGACCGGCCACGGTCACGGCACGCCGAAGGCGGTGCTGCTGGGCCTGGAGGGCGACTCGCCGCGCACGGTGGACGTGGAGACGGCGGACGAGCGGGTGGAGTCGATCAGGTCGCAGGGCCGCATCCGCCTCCTCGGCGAGCGAGAGATCCCGTTCTCCTTCGACGACGACATGGTCCTGCACCGCCGTAAGGCACTCCCCTACCACGCGAACGGCATGACGCTCCGGGCGTACGACGCCGCCGGGGCCGAGCTGCTGTCGAAGACGTACTACTCGGTGGGCGGCGGGTTCGTCGTCGACGAGGACGCGGTCGGCGCGGACCGCATCAAGCTGGACGACACGGTCCTGAAGTACCCCTTCCGCACCGGCGACGAGCTCCTGCGCCTGACCCGGGAAACCGGCCTGTCCATCTCCTCCCTCATGCTGGAGAACGAGCGCGCCTGGCGGACGGAGGAGGAGATCCGCTCCGGTCTGCTGGACATCTGGCGGGTGATGGAGTCCTGCGTCGCACGCGGCATGTCCCGCGAGGGCATCCTGCCGGGCGGCCTGAAGGTGAGGCGGCGGGCCGCGACCACCGCCCGCAAACTGCGCTCCGAGGGCGACCCGCTGGCGCTGGCGATGGAGTGGATCACTCTCTACGCGATGGCGGTGAACGAGGAGAACGCGGCCGGCGGCCGCGTGGTCACCGCCCCCACCAACGGCGCCGCCGGCATCATCCCGGCCGTCCTGCACTACTACATCAACTTCATCCCGGGCGCCGACGAGGACGGCGTGGTCCGCTTCCTGCTCGCCGCCGGCGCCATCGGCATGCTCTTCAAGGAGAACGCCTCCATCTCCGGCGCCGAGGTCGGCTGCCAGGGCGAGGTCGGCTCCGCCTGCTCCATGGCCGCCGGCGCGCTCGCCGAGGTCCTCGGCGGCTCCCCCGAACAGGTCGAGAACGCCGCCGAGATCGGCATGGAGCACAACCTCGGCCTCACCTGCGACCCCGTCGGCGGCCTCGTCCAGATCCCCTGCATCGAACGCAACGGCATGGCCGCCGTCAAGGCCGTCACCGCCGCCCGCATGGCCATGCGCGGCGACGGCTCCCACAAGGTCTCCCTCGACAAGGTCATCAAGACCATGAAGGACACCGGCGCCGACATGTCCGTGAAGTACAAGGAGACGGCGCGGGGCGGACTGGCGGTGAACATCATCGAGTGCTGACGCGCCTCGCGGGTAGCGGCGCCGGCCGGGGTTACGCCCGGAAGTCCAGCTGCCGCTCCGGGGACGCCTCCGCCAGGGCCTTCGTGACCTCGGCGGCGCCCGCGCGCAGGCCGTACACCGGGGTGCCGGGCTGCTGGCGCCAGGAGTCGTCGAGGGCGCCGGCGTCGACGGTGTCGTAGCCGAGTTCGTCGATGAGGGCGCGGACCTTGGCCTTGGCCGGTTCGTCGGCGCCGGCGACGGGGAGGGCCATGCGGTCGGGGGCGCCCGCGGGGCGGTGGCGGTCGAGGAGGTCCTGGGCGTAGGTGCCGTTGAACGCCTTGATGACGGGGTGGCCGAGCCGGCGTTCGGTCCAGCGGCTCTCCGTGAGGCCCTCGTCCTCGATCTCGGGGATCCGGCCGTCGCGCTGCTTCGGGTAGTAGTTGTTGGTGTCGATGACGGCCACGTCGTCCGCCGCCTCGTCGAACAGGCCCTTGGGCAGGTCCGCGATCGCCTTCAGGGGGATCGTGACGACGACGATCTCGGCGCCGCGTGCCGCCTCCTGGACGGTGACGGGGGTCGCGCCCGTCTCCTCGGCCAGCTCCGTGAGCGTGTGCGGGCCGCGCGAGTTGGCGACCGAGACGTCGTGGCCGAGGGCGGTGAGCCGCCGGGTGAGGTTGCCGCCGATGTTTCCCGCGCCGATGATGCCGATCTTCATGTCACGCCCTCCGATTAAATGCATGCACATGCAACTGAGTGCGTCAACGGTAGGGGTGCGGGGCTTATTCCTCCGCGGGCACGCCCTCTCTCCTAATTGTCGAACCACACCACGAGCCGGACGTTGTCACCCCCGTACAGCCCGGCCAGCGTGCGCATCACCGACCACACCGGGGTCCAGTTCGCGTGTTCCAGAGCCGCCTCGCGCCGGGTGGGCGCGCCCTCGCCGGACCCGCGCGTGTCCCAGTCGGCGCGTTTCAGTTCGGCCCAGCTGATCCAGGACGGGCTGTGCCAGTCCGGGTCGTCGAAGGCCCTGCGGGTCGGGGTGGAGGCGTCCTCCGGCAGGCCCCGGCCGGCGGCCAGGGGGGCGAAGTCCCAGCCGTTGCGCACGCCGAACAGGCAGCCGAAGGCGTCGTAGCTGCGGCCGAGGTGGAGCAGCTCCAGGTCGATGGCGCAGGCCCACTCGTCCTCGTCGTACTCCCACGATCCGTCGCCGGTCCGGCACTCCACCTTGCCGTGGATGTCACATCCCATGGCTTGATTCTGACCGCGCAAAGGGGCGCCCGGCCAGGCGTTTTCACTTCGGCCGGACGCCCCCTCGCGTGCGCGTCACTTGTTCAGGTACGACCAGAACTCGTCGAAGGAGAGCACCTTGTCACCGTTGAGGTCACGGGTCTTGATGATGGCCTCGGCGACCTCCTCGGTGACGTTCCAGTCGCCTCCCTGCGCCAGGGCGGTCTTGAACTCGGCCGCGGTGATGAACCCGTCGCCGTCCGTGTCGATCCGGTCGAACTGCTTGCGCGCTTCTTCGATGTCCGCCACCGATCCGCCCCTTACATCCCGTAACTGTCATGTGCAGGCATGATTGCCGCAGGTCAGATTAACGGGCCGTACGACCGCGCAGTGCGGTGACCACCCAGGCGAAGTCCTCCGCGTGCGGGGGCGCGGGCTGCCGGTTCACGACGGCGAGGAGTCGAGCGCGCGATGCCGCGCTCCCGCGCCGGGGCCACCGACTCCACGAGCCGCTTGGTGAACCACACGAACTGGCCGCGCGCAGCGCCCGGGTTCCGGTCGGCCGCGTTGAACTCGACGGCCCGCCGCATCTGCGCCCGGAAGTCGGGGTCCTGGAGCATCTCGGCCAACTCCAGCCAGGCGTCGACCTGCTCGGGCGTCGGGTCCTCCGCGAGATCGACCCATGATCCGCCGCCGTGGAACCGCGCTTCGCCACACTCGACAGCACCGCCCGGGTCACCTTCAGCGGCCGGATCTGCGCGTCCAGCGCCGCCGTGGGGGTTCCAGTGGGGGGAGACTCAAGGTGACTCAAGGTGATTCAAGGAGCCCGTGATGGAGACCTTGCGCGACATTCTGGACGCGGCGGCGAACGGCGTCTTCCCGCCGCCGGACGGCGGGACGACCGTCGTGCCGCAGATGTCGGCGCGCGACGCGGGGGTCATCTCCTTCACCGCGCATTCCGTCGTCTTCACGGACGAGGATCCGCAGTGGGTGTACGACACCCTGGCCGCGGCCGACTGCGACGCGCTCGCAGCGAGCATGAACCCCCGGTTCCTGGCCGCCTTCCTGGAGC
The DNA here is from genome assembly GCF_044391385.1 of Streptomyces sp. NPDC018693. Taxonomy (NCBI): domain Bacteria; kingdom Bacillati; phylum Actinomycetota; class Actinomycetes; order Kitasatosporales; family Streptomycetaceae; genus Streptomyces; species Streptomyces sp. NPDC018693. The sequence goes on from NZ_JBIRZZ010000030.1 coordinate 4,138, forward strand.
GCACGGGCCGGGTCACCGAGTGCGTCGACGCGGTGCTGGTCGCCTCGCCGCTGCCGGGTGAGCCGGTGCCGGCGCTGACGGAGATCACGGACCCGGGCCATCCGCGCATCGCCTACGCCCGCGAGCGGCGCGACGACGTGCGCGCCTGGACGGCCGAGGCGGGCGGGGTGCTGGTGATGGGGCGCGGGGTCGCGGGGCGGCTGGAGGTGTCGGTCGAGGTCGAGGAGGACGTGCGGCATCGGGGGCTGGGGCGGGCGCTGGTGACCGCCGCCCGGCATCTGGCCGGCGAGCCGCTGTGGGCGCAGGTCGCGCCGGGGAACGCCCGCAGCCTGCGCGCCTTCCAGGCGGCCGGTTACCGCCCGGTGGGCGCGGAGGCACTGCTCCGCACGCGCTGAAGGCTCACCGAGCCGGGCGGTCGGTGCCACCTCGTGATCTCGCGGGGTTCGACGCGCCGCCGCAGGCGAGTTGTGATCATGCGGATCACCCTTCCGGCCCTGCGGCGGCGCGCCGTGGATCAGCACCCGTGCGGTGGCGGGTCGACTGGTCTGCGGTCAGCGGAAGATGCCGGTGTGGCCGAGCGAGTAGCGGCCCGGCTGCGGGTAGACGGCCAGGCCGTGCGGGCCGCTGCCGACGGGGATGCGGGCGAGCTGCTTGCCGGTGCGGGTGTCGATGGCGTACACCTCGGCGTCGTAGCGCCCGGACAGCCACAGGACGTTGCCGTCGGCCGAGACGCCGCCCATGTCGGGGCTGCCGCCGTCGGGCAGGCGCCACTTCTTGGTCAGCTTGTTCTCGGTGAAGTCGAAGACCGAGACGGTGCCCTCGCCGCGGTTGGAGACGTACATCTCCCGGGAGTCGCGGCTGACGTAGAGGCCGTGGCAGCCCTTGCCGGTGGGCAGCAGCTTCGGCTCGGCGAACGTGTCGCCGTCCAGGACCCACATGCCGTCGGCCATCATGTCGGCGATGTAGAACTTCTTGCCGTCCGGGGAGATCTTCACGTCCTGCGGCATCGCTCCGTCGAAGGGGAGCTTCTGCTGGCCGACGACCTTCATCTTCTCCGTGTCGACCTTGAGCAACTCGCCGCTGAACTCGCAGGAGACGATGAAGTAGCGGCCGTCGAGGGAGAAGTCGGCGTGGTTGACGCCGTAACAGGTGACCGGTTCCGTCTTGATCCGCTTCATGGTGTGCGGGTCGCGGAAGACGAGTTCGCGGTCGAGGGAGGCCATGACGACGGCGTACTTGCCGTTGGGCGTGAAGTAGAGGTTGTAGGGGTCGTGCACCTCGACCTCCTTGCCCGCCTTGCCCGTCTTGGGGTCGATGGGGGTGAGGGTGTGGCCGCGGTTGTTGTTGACCCAGAGCGTCTTCAGGTCCCAGGACGGCACGACGTGCTGGGGCTGGCGGCCGACCGGGATCGTCTCGATGATCTTGTACGTCTTCGGGTCGATCACGGAGACGGTGTCGGACTCGGTGTTGGGGACGTAGACCCGGGAGGGGAAGTCCTTGACCACCGGGGAAAGCTGGTTGGGACGGTCGGCGGCGTACACGTCCTTCGGGTCGAGGACGGGCGGCATGCCGGGCAGGCCGTCGACGGTCTGCTTCTTGGCGGCGGGGGCGGGGACGGCGGCCTTGGTCGCTTTCTCGGCCGCCTGGTCCCGGGTCTCGGTGCCGCAGCCCGCGAGGGCGGCGAGCGCGGTGAGCACGGCCGAGGCGGTCAGGGTCCGGGGGAGGAGGGTGGCGTGCATCAGGTCAGCAGCTCCGTGGTGGTCACCGCGCGCAGTCCGCGGCGGTCGAGTTCTTCCAGTACGGCGGGGAGCGCGGCGACCGTGTCCGTACACCCGAAGTGCAGGCTCACCACGGATCCGTTGCGGACGTCGGCGAGGACCTTGCGGGTGACGGCGGGCGCGCCGGGCGCGGTGAAGTCGAGGGAGTCGACGTCGTAGGAGAGGACGTGCGGGTAGCCCGCGGCTCGGGCGAGGCGCTCGACGAGGGGGGAGGCGCGGGCGGCGCGTGAGGGGCGGAACCAGGTGCCGATGGATCCGGTGAGCCGCCTCAGCCGCTCGGCGCAGGCGGTGATCTCGGCGCGGGCCTCGGTCTCGGTCATCGCGTTGATGTCGAGGTGGCGGTGGGTGTGGTTGCCGAGGTCGTGACCGCCGTCGAGGATGCGGCGGGCCAGGCCGGGGTGGGCGTCGAGCCAGGTCCCCACGGCGAGGACGGTGAGCCGGGCGCCGTGCCGTTCGGCCTCGGTGAGGACGGCTCGGGCGGTGTCCGGGTCGCCGTCGCCGTGGAAGGTGAGGGCGACCTGGGGGTGGTCGCGGGGGCCGTGGTCGATCTGGGTGGGGTGACCGGGGAAGCGTCGGGGGGAGGGGGCCGCCGGGGCGCGGGCGGGTGCGCGTGCGGGGGCGCGGGGGGCTTCGGCGGGGGTGCAGGCGCCTACGGCGACGAGGCCGGCCCCGATGCGAAGTGCGGCGCGGCGGGGGGTGGGGGTCACCCGCACCATTTAAGGGGCAAAGCGACTGAAAATCGGCCATTCACCCGATCGGAGTCGGCGCGGCGTCGCCCACCGCCCCCTGGGGGTCAGTCCACGACCCGGAACAGCAGTACCGCCCTCGGCGGGATCGTGAGGGCCGTGCCCGCGCCGTGGTGCACGCCCGGTGGGTCGGCCTGGGCCTCCCTCGATGTGTCGACCAGCACCTCGTACGTCTCCGCCCACGGCGGTCCCGGCAGCACGAACTCCACCGGGCGCTCCCCCGCGTGCAGGACCGCGAGGAAGCTGTCGTCGCGGATCGGGGCGCCGCGCTCGTCGCGGCCGGGGATGTCGCGGCCGGAGAGGTACATGCCGAGGGTGGCGGCGGGGGCGTACCAGTCGTGTTCGGTCATCTCGGTGCCGCGTGCGGTGAACCAGGCGAGGTCGCGCAGGCCGTCCGCGGAGTGCGCGCGGCCGGAGAAGAAGGCGCGGCGGCGCAGCACGGGGTGGCGGTGGCGCAGGGCGATCAGGCGGGAGGTGAGGTCGAACAGAGCCCGCCAGCCGGGCTCCTCCAGCAGGCCCCAGTCGATCCAGCCGATCTCGTTGTCCTGGCAGTAGGCGTTGTTGTTGCCCCGCTGGGTGCGTCCCATCTCGTCGCCCGCGACCAGCATCGGGACGCCGGTCGACAGCAGAAGGGTCGTCAGCAGGTTGCGGATCTGGCGTCGGCGCAGGGCGCGGATCCGGGCGTCGTCGGTCTCGCCCTCCGCGCCGCAGTTCCAGGAGCGGTTGTCGTCGGTGCCGTCCCGGTTGCCCTCGCCGTTGGCCTCGTTGTGCTTGCGCTCGTACGACACCAGGTCGCGCAGGGTGAAACCGTCGTGCGCGGTGACGAAGTTGACGGAGGCGTACGGGCGGCGGCCGCCCCAGGCGTAGAGGTCGCTGGAGCCGGACAGGCGGTAGCCCATCTCCCGTACGTCGGGCAGGGCGTGGCGCCAGAAGTCGCGTACGGCGTTGCGGTAGCGGTCGTTCCACTCCGTCCACAGGGGTGGGAAGGCGCCGACCTGGTAGCCGCCGGAGCCGACGTCCCAGGGCTCGGCGATCAGCTTCACCCGCCTGAGGACGGGGTCCTGGGCGATGACGGCGAGGAACGGGGAGAGCATGTCGACGTCGTGCATGGAGCGGGCCAGCGCGGCCGCGAGGTCGAAGCGGAAGCCGTCGACGCCCATCTCGGTGACCCAGTAGCGCAGGGAGTCGGTGATGAGGCGCAGCACCTGGGGCTGGACGACGTGCAGGGTGTTGCCGCAGCCGGTGTAGTCGGCGTACCTGCGGGCGTCCGCCTGGAGGCGGTAGTACCCGCGGTTGTCGATGCCCTTGAGGGACAGCGTCGGGCCGAACTCGCCCGCCTCCGCCGTGTGGTTGTAGACCACGTCGAGGATGACCTCGATACCGGCCGCGTGCAGCGCGCGCACCATCCGCTTGAACTCGCCGACCTGCTGTCCGGTCGTACCGGAGGCGGCGTAGGCGGCGTGCGGGGCGAAGTAGCCGATGGAGTTGTAGCCCCAGTGGTTGCGCAGGCCGCGGCGGAGCAGGTGGTCCTCGTGGGCGAACTGGTGGACGGGGAGCAGTTCGACGGCCGTGACGCCGAGTTTCGTCAGGTGCGCTATGGCCGCCGGGTGGGCGAGGCCGGCGTAGGTGCCGCGCAGGTGCTCCGGGATGCCGGGGTGCAGCGCGGTGAAGCCGCGGACGTGCAGCTCGTAGATGACCGAGTCCGCCCAGGGGGTCTTGGGGCGGCGGTCGTCGGACCAGTCGTCGTCATCGTGGACGACGACGCCCTTCGGGACGTACGGCGCGGAGTCCCGCTCGTCGCGCACGGTGTCCGCGATGTGCTGCTGGGGCCAGTCGCGGACATGGCCGTACACCTCCGGAGGCAGGCCGAACTCGCCGTCGACGGCACGGGCGTACGGGTCGAGGAGCAGCTTCGCCGGGTTCCAGCGGCCCCCGGTCCAGGGGTCCCAGCGGCCGTGCACCCGGTAGCCGTAGCGCTGGCCGGGCATCACGCCGGGCACGAAGCCGTGCCAGATCTCGTGGGTGAGTTCGGTGAGCGGAGCCCGGGTCTCGCGGCCCTCCTCGTCGAAGAGGCACAGCTCCACGGCCTCCGCGCCGCCCGCCCACAGCGCGAAGTTGGTCCCGGCCACACCGTCCGGCCCCACCCGGAAGCGCGCACCGAGCGGCGTGGGCGCCCCGGGCCGCACCGGCACACCGGGCACGGTGGGCGCCTTGCGGGCGGCACCGTTCAGGGTCGGACCGGCCTCGGCCGACCGGTCGGGACCGGCGGGTACGACGTCATCGGCCGGCGCGGCACGGCCGGCCGACGTGGCAGCAGCGACCGAGGTCGTACACCCGGCGGACACCGCACTGCCGACCACCGCGGGCCCGTCCACCGGAATCGCCGGGTCGGCGGGATCGGCGGGCGTGTCACCGTCGGCAGACGTGGCGCCAGCGGCCGAGGTGGTGCGCCCGGCGGACACGGCGCTGTCGGCCACCGCGGGCCCGTCGGCCGGAACGGCACTGTCGGTCGGGGTGGCCGGGGTCGTGGGGTTGGTGGGCGTGATGCTGTCGGTCGTCGTGCCGTGGTCGGCCATGGCGTGGTCGGCCGGCGTGGCGGGTTGGGCCGCCGTTGCCTCCTGCTCGGCTGCACTGGACACCTGTCAGCCCCTTTGGTCGGCTCGTGGCACGGCGCGGGCGTCCCGGCCGCCGCTCCAGCGTCGCGTCGTCCTCCCCCTGTTCTGCCCATCGCGCGGGTCGCACTCACGTTTCCCCGGAGCACACCCGTCGTTGGTCACCGCGTGAAATACGTACACGGGCGCGCGCGGCGCGCGGGGGCCGCACTGGCCGCCGTACTGGCATGGGCAGGACTGACGGCCGGGCTGGCCGGCTGCTCCGGGGACGGTCCCGGCGGGCTGGACGGGATGCTAGGCAAACACCGGGCGGCCGAGGACGTCATCCAGGTCACCCCGGAGGACGGCGCCAAGGAGGTGGGCGCCGGGCAGCGGCTGCGGGTGCGGGTGCCGGACGGGCGGCTGGAGTCGGTGCGGGTGAGGCGCTCGCAGGACGCGCAGGAGACCGAGGTGCCCGGCACCATCTCAGCCGACGGGCTGACCTGGCGGCCCCGCGACGACCGACTGGCGCTGGCGGCCCGTTACTCGGTGGACGCGGTCGCCGTCGACGACGACGGGCATCGCTCGGCCCGGCACACCACGTTCACGACGTACGTCCCCGAGGAGCGGTTCGTCGGCTACGTCAGCCCGGAGAACCGGGCCACGGTCGGCACCGGGATGATCGTCTCGCTGGAGTTCAACCGGGAGATCGAGAACCGGGCCGCCGTCGAGAAGGCCGTACGGGTGACCGCGAAGCCGGCCGTGGAGGTCCGGCCGCACTGGTTCGGCAAGGACCGGCTCGACTTCCGGCCCAGGGACTACTGGAAGCCCGGCACCCGGGTCACCGTCGATCTGCGCCTGCGGGACGTCGAGGGGGCGCCGGGGGTGTACGGGCTGCAGTGGAAGACGTTCTCGTTCACCGTCGGGCGCCACCAGGTGTCGGTGGTGGACGCGGCCCGGCACACCATGGAGGTGCGGCGCGACGGCCATCTGCTGGCCACCGTGCCGATCACCGCTGGCGCCCCGAAGACCACGACGTACAACGGGAAGATGGTGGTGACCGAGATGCTGGAGGTCACCCGCATGAACAGCCGCACGGTCGGTTTCGGCGGCGAGTACGACATCCCGGACGTGCCGCACGCCATGCGGCTGACCGACTCGGGGACCTTCCTGCACGGCAACTACTGGGCGTCGCACGACACCTTCGGCAGTGCCAACGTCAGCCATGGCTGCGTGGGGTTGCGGGATGTGAAGGGCGGTGCCTCGGACACCCCGGCGGGCTGGTTCTTCGACCGCAGTCTCGTCGGGGACGTCGTCGAGGTCGTGCACAGCAAGGACAAGAGGGTGGCGCCCGACAACGGGCTCGGTGGCTGGAACATGTCGTGGCAGGAGTGGGTGGCGGGCGGCGCGGAGAGGTGACCGCCTCGGCCGGTGGTCCGAGTCGGGCCTGACCTGCTCCGAGTTGGGACGGAACGGTGACAGTCCCACCGCGCCGGGGCCCCTGACCTTGTGGTTAATATGCGCCAGTGCGCGCGGGAGACGCGCAGGGGTGCGGGCCGGTCAGGGCCCGGCGAGGGGAGACAGAAAGTGCTTGTGGGACCGATATCGGGGGCGTCGGTTGACGCGCGTCGCGTGGGACGGCGGGGCCGGCTGGCGCTGGCCGTCGGCGGGATGCTGTTCGCGGTGACCGCCTGCGCCGGCGGGGGTGGCGGCTCGGACTCCGGGTCCAAGGCGCAGGACGGCAAGGGCGCGGCCTCCGCGCAGCCGGTCAGCGGCCAGTCCGAGGCCGTGGTCACCATCGCGCCGGAGAACGGCGCCACGGCGGTCGACACCAGCGGCGCGCTGAAGGTCACCGCCGCGAAGGGCAAGCTCACCGAGGTCGTCGTCAAGGACGACAAGGGCACGAAGATCGACGGCACGATCAGCGCCGACGGCAGCGACTGGACGCCGACGACGCATCTGGCCGCGGCCACCAAGTACCAGGTGCACGCGGTCGCGAAGGACTCCGCGGGGCGGCAGGCGGCCGAGGACGCGTCGTTCACGACGCTGACGCCCGCCAACACGTTCATCGGCACCTTCAAGCCCGAGGACGGTTCCACGGTCGGCGTCGGCATGCCGTTCTCGATCAACTTCAGCCGGGGCATCACCAACCCGGAGGCGGTCGAGAAGGCCATCGAGATCAAGACCGAGCCGGCCGTGGACGTGCAGGGCCACTGGTTCGGCAACGACCGGCTCGACTTCCGGCCCGAGGAGTACTGGAAGGCCGGCACCAAGGTGACGGTCAAGCTGAACCTGGACGGCGTCGAGGGCCGTGACGGGGTGTACGGCAAGCAGTCCAAGACCGTGTCCTTCACCATCGGCCGCAACCAGGTCTCGGTCGTGGACGCCAAGAAGCTGACCATGCAGGTCATGCAGGAGGGCAAGGTCGTCAAGACCCTGCCGGTGACCACCGGCAAGCCCGGTTACGCCACCTGGAACGGCCAGATGGTCATCAGCGAGAAGTTCGTGGTGACCCGCATGAACGGCGACACGGTCGGCTACGACGGCGAGTACGACATCAAGGACGTCCCGCACGCCATGCGGCTGACCCAGTCCGGCACCTTCGTGCACGGCAACTACTGGGGCGGCGACGCCTTCGGCAACTACAACGCCAGCCACGGCTGCATCGGCCTGCGCGATGTGCGCGGCGGCTACGACAGCGGGGTGCCGGCCGCGTGGTTCTACAACCACTCGATGGTCGGTGACGTGGTGGTCGTGAAGAACTCCACCGACCCGATGGTGAGCCCGTCCAACGGGCTCAACGGCTGGAACATGTCGTGGGAGGAGTGGACGAAGTAGTCGTCCGCGGAAGTCGTCCCTGACGGCGGGCCCGGTGCTGTGACCCACGGCACCGGGCCCGTTGTCGTTAGTGGCCGTTAACCTGCTGGCATGACCCTGAATCTCGAAGTCGCCGAGGGTGTCGGCACGATCCGGCTCGACCGCCCGCCCATGAACGCGCTGGACATCGCCACGCAGGACCGGCTGAAGGAACTCGCCGAGGAGGCCGCGCGCCGCGAGGACGTGCGCGCGGTGGTCCTGTACGGCGGGGAGAAGGTGTTCGCGGCTGGCGCGGACATCAAGGAGATGCAGGCCATGGACCACACGGCGATGGTCCTGCGCTCCCGCGCCCTGCAGGACTCCTTCACCGCGGTGGCCCGCATCCCCAAGCCGGTGGTGGCCGCGGTGACCGGGTACGCGCTCGGCGGCGGCTGCGAGCTGGCGCTGTGCGCGGACTACCGGATCGCCGGCGAGAACGCCAAGCTGGGCCAGCCGGAGATCCTGCTCGGGCTGATCCCGGGCGCGGGCGGCACCCAGCGGCTGTCCCGGCTCATCGGCCCGTCCAGGGCGAAGGACCTGATCTTCACGGGCCGGATGGTGACGGCGGACGAGGCGCTTGCGCTGGGTCTGGTGGACCGTGTGGTACCGGCCGACGAGGTGTACGCCCAGGCGCACGCGTGGGCGGCGAAGCTGGCGCAGGGTCCGGCACTCGCCCTGCGCGCGGCGAAGGAGGCGATCGACACGGGCCTGGAGACCGACATCGACACGGGCCTCGCGGTCGAGCGGAACTGGTTCGCCGGGCTGTTCGCCACGGAGGACCGGGAGCGGGGCATGCGGAGCTTCGTGGAGGAAGGGCCGGGCAAGGCCAAGTTCCTGTGACACTCATCTCGTTGAAAGTTTTCCGAACTGCTTGCAGTTGACGGAGTGTCTGATCCGGGTCCCTCGATGGGGCGGTTTATGGGAACCTTAAGGCGACCTTAAGTCCGCCTTGTCGAGGGAGCCTGTCGATTGCCCTCGGACGAGTCGTCACCGCAGGTCAAGGGCGGTGTTTCGGCCCCCGCCGTACCGTTGGCACATGCCGGACGCATGATGTGAAACGGTCGCTTTCGGGGGGCGTATTCCCACGGAACGGCCACGGAGCGGCTCCCGGGCGGCCATGATGGGGGCATGGCGGGGCTGGAGGGTATCGAACAGCCGCGGGGGCACGGGCGTGTGGACGCGGCGCGCTGGTCGCCCGCGATCGAGGACGAACGGGCGCTCAAGGCGATCGAGTTGTTCGGAGATCCGACGGAGGCGGAGGTTCCGCTCCCCTCCCGCCCGGAGTCGGCGGCCACGGCACGCCGGCTCACCCAGGTGGTGGTGCTGCGCCACTGGGGGCTCTCGCCCAAGCTCACCGAGGACGCGGTCCTACTCGTGTCCGAACTCGTCGGCAACGCCGTACGCCACACCGGCGCCCGTGTCTTCGGGCTCCGTTTGCGCCGCCCCAGAGGCCGTATCCGCGTCGAGGTCCGCGACCCCTCCCGGGGGCTGCCCTGCCTCCTTCCCGTCCAGGAACTGGACATCAGCGGCCGCGGCCTCTTCCTCGTCGACAGACTCTCCGACCGGTGGGGCGTGGACCTGCTGCCCCGGGGCAAGACGACCTGGTTCGAGATGCGGGTCGCGGACCGCTGACCGGCCGTGGCACACGGGTCGTAGGACCAGAAACTCGGTGGGCCGTGTCCGCGGCGGTCCGTAGGCTCGGCACTGATGTCTGCGACCAGTGCAACCAGCGAGGACCGGTCCGCCGTTCGGACGTTGCTGCGGCTGTGGCCCTATGTGCGGCCGGTGAGGGCACGGCTGTTCACGGCCGCGTTCGTCGCCATAGTCGCCTCCTGCATGGGGTTGGTGATCCCGCTCGTCCTGAAGTGGATGGTCGACGGGCCGGTCGCCGACCGGGATCCGGGCGGGGTGTGGCTCGGCGCGCTGTTTCTGCTGCTGCTCGGGCTCGGCGAGGCGCTGCTGTTCGGGCTGCGGCGGTGGCTGGTGGCGCGGCCGCTGTCCCATGTCGAGGCGGAGATGCGGGCGGATCTGTACCGGCATCTGCAGCGCCTGCCGGTCGCCTTCCACGATCGGTGGGCGTCCGGGCAGCTGCTGTCCCGGGGGACCACCGATCTGATGCTACTGCGTATGTTCCTCGCCTTTCCGCTGACGTTTCTGCTGGTCAACGGGGTGACGATCCTGGTCGGCGTGGTCATCATGCTGCTCCAGGACTGGACGCTCGGGCTGGTCATCCTCGGGCCGGCCGTGCCGGTGATGGTGACCTGTCTGGTCTTCGAGAAGCGGTACGCGCAGGTCGCGCGGCGCGCGCAGGACCAGGTGGGTGATCTGACCACCGTGGTCGAGGAGAGCGTGCTCGGGATCCGGATCATCAAGGGGTTCGGGCGGCACCGGAGCCAGGCACGGGCGTTCCGGGAGCTGTCGGGGACGCTGCGGGGGACGGAGTTGCGCAAGGCGCGGCTGCTGGCGGTGATCTGGGGGGTCATCGTGACGCTGCCCGAGGTGGCGATCGGGGCGGCGCTGGTGGTGGGGGTGGTGCAGGTGGCGGACGGAGTGTTGTCGGCGGGGACGTTGGTGGCGTTCCTGTCGACCGCGCTGGCGTTGCGGTGGCCTGTGGAGTCGATCGGGTTCCTGCTGGCGATGAGTCAGGAGGCGGCCACGGCTACTGAGCGGTACTTCGAGGTGATGGACGCGGAGCCGGAGGAGGCCGTGCCGGGGGGTGGGGTGCACAGCCCGGCGCTACGGGGTGCCGCTGCCGAAGGTGGGCTGAGATTCGAAGGCGTTTCCTTCCGGTACCCCGATGCCTCGCCCGCCTCGCCTCCCGTGCTTGAGCGGGTCGATCTCCACGTCCGGCCCGGGGAGTCGATGGCGCTCGTCGGGGCCACCGGGAGTGGGAAGACCACGTTGACGGCGCTGGTGCCGAGGTTGCATGAGGTGACGGCGGGGCGGATCACGTTGGACGGGGTGGATATCGCGGGGATGGCGCGGGAGGAGTTGCGTTCGCTGGTGTCCGTCGCCTTCGAGGAGCCGACGTTGTTCTCCGCGAGTGTCGGGGAGAACGTACTCATGGGGGCCGGAGGCAAGGCGGGAAGGGCCGAGCTGGAGCGGGCGCTCGGGGTCGCGCAGGCCGACTTCGTGGCGGGGCTGCCGCAAGGGGTGGACACACAGGTCGGTGAGCAGGGGCTCAGCCTGTCCGGCGGGCAGCGGCAGCGGCTGGCGCTCGCACGGGCGGTCGTAGGAAGACCGCGGTTCCTCGTGCTGGACGACCCGCTGTCCGCGCTCGACGTGCACACCGAGGCCGCCGTGGAGGCCGCGCTGCGCCAGGTCCTCGCCGACACCACCGCGCTGATCGTGGCGCACCGCCCGTCCACCGTGCTGCTCGCCGACCGGGTCGCCCTGCTCTCCCGTGGCCGGATCGCCGCCGTGGGCACGCACCAGGAACTGCTGCGCGGCAACGCCGAGTACGCCCATCTGATGTCCGGGAACCCGTCCGGGAACCAGGAGGCCCACCTCCGATGACCGCCCCCACCACCCCCGCCCCCGCCACGCCGGACGACGAGGACCGGCGCCCCGACGCAAAGGACACCGGCGACCCCTTCGACCGGGACGTCCTGCCCACCCCGCCGGGCGCCACCGCCGCACTGCTGCGCTCCCTGCTCGCCCCGATGAAGGCCCGGGTCGCGGTGACCACGCTTCTGCTGCTGCTCCAGCAGGCGGCGGTACAGGCGGGCCCGCTGCTGGTGGCGTACGCCATCGACCGGGCCGTACCGGCGTTCCGCGACCATGACGACCTGGGGCCGCTGGTCGCGGTCGGCGTCGGCTATCTGCTGTGCTCGCTCGCCTCGGGGGCGCTGCAGTACGCGTTCATCATCGCGTCCGCCCGCGTCAACCAGGACGTGCTGCTCGACCTGCGCGGCCGTATCTTCCGGCACGCGCAGGCGCTGAGCGTCGACTTCCACGAGCGCTACACGTCCGGCCGGCTGATCTCCCGCTCGACGACGGATGTGGAGTCGCTGCGGGAGCTGCTGAACGAGGGCTTGCAGGAGCTGGTCGGCGTCGCGCTGTCCTTCGTGTACATCTCCGCGATGCTGCTCTGGCTCGACCTGGGGCTCGGCGGGGTGGCGGTGGCGTCGTTCGTACCGCTCCATCTGCTCGTACGGAGGTACCGGCGGCGGGCCGGGGAGGTGTACCGGGCGCGGTCCACGGCGATCGCGGCGGTGATCGTGAAGTTCGTGGAGACGATGAACGGCATCCGCCCGGTGCGCGCCTTCCGCCGGGAGGCCGTCAACGACGCCGAGTTCGCCGAGCTGAACCGGCGGCACGAGCGGCGGAACGGGGACGCGCTGCTGGAGATGGCCCGCTATGTGGTCAGCTCCCGGGTGGTCGCCAACACGGCCGTCGCGCTGATCGTGCTGTGGGGCGCCCACCGGGTGGCGGACGACTCGCTGGAGCTGGGGGTGCTGGCCGCGGCGGTGCTGTATCTGCGGCGGCTGTACGACCCCATCGACCGGCTGGCGATGTTCCTCAACTCCTACCAGTCGGCGGCCGCCTCGCTGGAGAAGATCGCGGGGCTGCTGGCGCAGACGCCGTCCGTGCCGGAGCCGTCGGCGCCGAGGGAACTGCCGCCGCTGAAGGGCGAGTTCCCCGGCCGTGAGGTCGTCTTCGACTCGGTCGCCTTCGGCTACCGCACCGGCGGCGAGGTGCTGCCTCGCTTCGACCTGACCCTGCCGGCCGGGCAGACGGTCGCGGTGGTCGGCACGACCGGCGCGGGCAAGTCCACGCTGGCCAAGCTGCTCGCCCGCTTCTACGACCCGACCGAAGGGCGCGTCCTGCTCGACGGCGTCGACCTGCGCGAACTGCCCGTGCCTGAGCTGCGGCGCGGGGTGGTGATGGTGACGCAGGAGGCGTTCCTGTTCTCCGGCACGGTCGCCGAGAACATCGCCATCGGGCGGCCGGACGCCACCCAGGAGGAGATCGAGCGGGCGGCGAAGGCGATCGGGGCGCACGAGTTCATCAGCACGCTGCCCGAGGGCTACGACACGGACGTGCGGAAACGGGGTGGCCGTATCTCGGCCGGTCAGCGCCAGCTCGTCGCGTTCGCACGGGCGTTGCTCGCCGATCCGGCGGTGCTGATCCTCGACGAGGCGACCAGTTCCCTGGACGTGCCGGGCGAGCGGGCCGTGCAGCGGGCCATGGCGACGGTCCTGCACGGCCGTACGGCCGTCGTCATCGCGCACCGGCTGTCGACCGTGGAGATCGCCGACCGGGTGCTGGTGATGGAGCACGGCCGGATCGTCGAGGACGGCAGTCCGGCCGAACTCATCGCCGGCACGGGCCGGTTCGCCGATCTGCACCGGGCGTGGCGGGACAGTCTGGCGTGACGCGAACGGCGAGCGGCGACGGCGGTTGCGACGGGTGTGGCGACGGGGGTTGTCGATGATCGACGCGTACGAGGATCCCGGCACGCCCTACCGCCGGGGCGGGGGCCCGCTATCTGTGGTGGCTGGTGCGGTGCCAGCCGGGGCGGGCACTGGCCGGTGTGCTGCTGGCCGGCGGCGCGCTGCACGCGCGCGGGGCGACGAGTCTGGGCACGGTGGTGGCGGCCCTGTATCTGCGCCAGTTCACCGAGCCCCTCGACCAGATCCTGGTCCGGGTGGAGCAACTGCAGTCCAGCGGCGCCTCGTTCGCCCGCGTGGAGGGGCTGGCGGGTGCGCCCCCCGGCACGAGGCCCGGGAGGCGGCGCCCGCGCCGGCGGACGACCGGATCGAGGTGACCGGCGTGCGGTACGCCTACGAGCCCGGCGGCGAGGTGCTGCGCGGCGTCGACCTGACCGTGCGGCCCGGTGAGCGGCTGGCGATCGTGGGCCCGTCGGGCGCGGGCAAGACCACGCTGAGCCGCCTGCTGGCGGGCGTGGACGCGCCGACCGCGGGCACGGTGACCGTGGGCGGCGTGCCGGTCGCGGTGTTCCTCGGCACGGTCCGGGACAATCTGCGGATCGCCGAACCGGCCGCGTACGACGAGGAGTTGTGGGCCGCGCTGACGGCGGTCGGCGCGGCGGGGTGGGTCCGGGAGCTGTCCGAAGGGCTGGACACCCGGCTCGGGCACGGAGGTTGTCGTACGGACGGCTCACAGGCGCAGCAACTCGCCCTCGCCCACGTCGTGTTGGCCGACCCGCACACGCTGATCCTCGACGAGGCGACGGCCCTGCTGGATCCGACGACCGCCCGGCACACCGAGCGTGCCCTGGCCGCCGTGCTGGAGGGCCGTACGGTCATCGCGATCGCACACCGGCTGCACACCGCGCACGACGCGGACCGGGTGGCCGTGATGGAGGACGGGCGGCTGACGGAACTCGGCACGCACGAGGAGCTGGTGGCGGCGGGCGGGGCGTACGCGGCGCTGTGGAGGACCTGGCACGGGGACTGACACCACCGCCACAGGCCCAGCCCACGGCCACACCCCGGCCCCCGGTGAACAACCCGCAAAGTGTCCGTATATCGGATGTGACCCCCCGGTCAACGGACCTTTTCCGGCCAACTTTCTGACGCGCTCCTGACAGAAGCCATGATCTCCTGCCACGCTTCCCACGGCCGGTCCACAGCAACCCCACCTTTCCCACACCCGGACCCGCCGCTCTGCAAGCACTGCGCACCACCTTGTTCTGCCCGGTCGGCCCACCCGCCGCCCGGTCTCCCCGGCCGCGCGATCCGCGGCCCGCAGAAGGAGTCAGTGTTGAGAAGCAGTCCCTCTCGCAGACGCACCTCCCACGTTCCGTACCGCAAGACCGCGGCCGTCGCCCTGGTGGGCGTGGCCGCGCTCGTCGCCGCCGCCGTGCAGTCCGGCGCCGCGACCGCCGCCCCGGAGAAGGCACCGCAGGCGGCGGGCAAGGCGGTCCCGGGCACCGAGTCCATACGGCTCTCCCCCGCGCAGCGCGCCGAGCTGATCGGCCAGGCGAACGCCGACCGGGCCCGGACGGCCCGGGAACTGGGTCTGGGCGCACAGGAGAAGCTGGTCGTCCGGGACGTCGTCAAGGACACCGACGGCACGGTCCACACCCGCTACGAGCGCACCTACGCCGGTCTGCCCGTCCTCGGCGGCGACCTGGTCGTGGCGACCGACACGGCCGGTGCGACCGAGGGCGTCGTCAAGGCGACCCGCGCCGCCATCAGGCCGACGACCACCGCGACCGCCGTACCCACCGCGAAGGCCGAGCAGCAGGCGCTGGCCGCCGCGAAGGCCGAGGACGCCGAGAACCCCGGCGTCAACCGGGCGCCGCGCAAGGTGATCTGGGCCGCGAGCGGCACCCCGACCGTGGCGTGGGAGACGGTCGTCGGCGGTGTCCAGCACGACGGCACCCCGCAGGAACTGCACGTCATCACCGACGCCACCACCGGCGAGCAGCTGTACGAGTGGGAGGCGGTGCAGACCGGCACGGGCAACACGGTGTACTCGGGCACGGTCTCCCTCACCACCACCCAGTCGGGCTCGACGTACAACCTCACCGACGGGGCGCGCGGCAACCACCGTACGTACAACCTGAACCGGGGCACCTCCGGCACCGGCACGCTCTTCTCCGGCTCCGACGACGTCTGGGGCAACGGCAGCCCGTCCAACCTGGAGTCCGCGGCCGCCGACGCCCACTACGGGGCCGCGCTGACCTGGGACTACTACAAGAACGTGCACGGCCGCAACGGCATCCGCGGTGACGGCGTCGGCGCGTACTCCCGCGTCCACTACGGCAACAACTACGTCAACGCGTTCTGGTCCGACAGCTGCTTCTGCATGACGTACGGCGACGGCTCGGGGAACGCCAACCCGCTGACCTCGATCGACGTGGCCGCGCACGAGATGACCCACGGTCTCACCTCCAACACCGCGGGCCTCAACTACTCCGGCGAGTCCGGCGGTCTGAACGAGGCGACCTCCGACATCTTCGGCGCCACGGTCGAGTTCTACGCCAACAACGCCTCCGACCCCGGCGACTACCTCATCGGCGAGAAGATCAACATCCGCGGTGACGGCAGCCCGCTGCGGTACATGGACCGGCCGAGCAGGGACGGCAACTCCAAGGACAGCTGGTACTCCGGCATCGGGTCGATCGACGTGCACTACTCCTCCGGCCCCGCGAACCACTTCTTCTACCTCCTGTCCGAGGGCAGCGGCGCCAAGACCGTCAACGGCGTCAGCTACGACTCGCCGACCGCGGACGGCCTTCCGGTCACCGGCATCGGCCGCGACAAGGCGGAGAAGATCTGGTTCCGCGCGCTGACCACGAAGTTCACCTCCACCACCAACTACGCGGGCGCCCGCACCGGCACCCTCGCGGCGGCCGGTGAGCTGTACGGCACGACATCCGCCGAGTACAAGGCCGTGCAGGACGCGTGGGCGGGCGTCGCGGTCGGCTCCCGCTCGGACGGCGGGGGCGGCGGCGGTGGTACGACGTTCGAGAACACGACCGACGTATCGATTCCGGACAACGGCGCGGCCGTGACGTCCTCGATCACCGTCACCGGCCGCACCGGCAACGCGCCGTCCAACCTCCAGGTCGGGGTGGACATCGTCCACACGTACATCGGGGATCTCCGGGTGCAGCTGGTGGCTCCCGGCGGCACGGTGTACACGCTGAAGGCGTACGGCACCGGTGGCAGCTCGGACAACATCAACACCACCTACACGGTGAACGCCTCCTCGGAAGTCGCCAACGGCACCTGGCAGTTGAGGGTCCAGGACAACGCGGCGATCGACACCGGCCACATCAACAGCTGGAAGCTGACGTTCCCGTAGGCCGCTCTCGCAGGCCGGTCCCGTAGCGACGGGCACCGAACAGGGCGCCGTCCCGGTGGGGTCAACTCCCGCCGGTGCGGCGCCCGTTCACATTCCCGCAAGGGCACCGGCGCGCCGTCCAACACCCAGACCCGCCGCCGTCGGCGCACACTACGGCGCCCAGGTCACCTGGGACTTCTACCCTGAACGAGGCCACCTCCGACATCCGCGGCAACGGCACCCCGCTGCGCTACATGGACCGGCCGAGCCGGGACGGTTCGTCGGCGGACGACTGGTCGTCCTCGCTGGGCAGCCTGGACGTCGGTGTCTCCTACAACTCCCCGACGTCCAACGGCTCATGACGTCCACGACCCGCTACTCGGGCGCCCGTACGGCGACCCTGAACGCGGCACGCGACCTGTACGGCTCCGGCAGCACCGAGTACAACGCGGTGGCGGCGGCCTGGTCGGCGGTCAACGTCGGCTGACGGCCTGATACTCGAACGCACTGGCTTTCAATGAATCCCACCGCCCATTCGCCCGCTGAAAGCGCGATGAGGCCGCCGTGAAACCGGACGGGCGCAGGCTCTGTGCACAAGGAAAACGACGCGCGCCCCACTCCGGGGTTCGCACCGGACGACCGAGGAGCACACACCATGTCCATCACCCTCACCGACCAGGACAAGCTCACCCTGCGCACCGCCGCGTACGGCGCCGTCGCGCTCGCGGCCGCCGCCGGCGCCGCCGACTCGCCCCACAGGATCGCCACCGAGGGCAGCATCGCCCTGGGCTCCGCGACCGGCCCGGTCGGGCACGTCCTCGCCGAGAAGGCGAAGATCAGGGGCCTGAACGGCAAGTCCGTGGCCGAACTCGCCGACACCGTACTTCCCGCCCTGACGGCGGCCATGGGCCTGCTGAGGAAGCAGGATCCCGCAGAGGCCGACAACTTCCGCGGCACCGTCGTCGTCGCCCTCGAAAGCGCCACCAGGACCCACCGGAGCGAGCAGCCCAGCCCCGCCCTGGCCGAGATGATCCGGAAGATCACCGAGGCCCTCGACGCCGTCTGAAGGACCGGTCGGCCGCGCCCCCCGACGTCGCCGTACGCTAGGGCCCCATGTCCTTCACGTACGACGACGTCGGCGCGACCCGGCAACCGGGCTTCTGCCCTCCGGGCTTCCACCCCCTCCACGTGCGCGCGC
Organism: Streptomyces sp. NPDC018693; assembly: GCF_044391385.1. Classification (NCBI taxonomy): domain Bacteria; kingdom Bacillati; phylum Actinomycetota; class Actinomycetes; order Kitasatosporales; family Streptomycetaceae; genus Streptomyces; species Streptomyces sp. NPDC018693. Next base: position 22,067 of record NZ_JBIRZZ010000030.1, read on the forward strand.
GCATCGGCGAGGGCGAGGACGTCTTCCGCAGAGCGGCCGAGGCGGTCCTCACCTGGGAACTGCACCGCGCGCTGGGCGTCGGCATCGACGCGACGGCGGACCGCGCCGCCGAGGGCGTCGACGTCACCGTCACCCTCGCCGGCGTCATCAAGGCCCCCTGCCGCATCGTCTGGACCGTGGAGCAACCCCGCCGCGCGGGCTGGGCCTACGGCACCCTCACCGGCCACCCCGAGTGCGGCGAGGAGGCGTTCCTCGTCGACCGCACCGGCGACGGCACGGTCTGGCTGACGGTCTCCGCCTTCAGCCGAGCCGCCAAGTGGTACGCGAAGGCGGGCGGCCCGGCGACCCGCGGCCTACAACACGCCTACGCCCGCCGCTGCGGGTCGGTACTGCGCCGACTGTGCACCGACCCTCAGGACGCCGTCTAGTGCTTGACCGCCTGCACAACCCGCAACTCTGGGCGTTCCTGGAAGCACTGCGGCGTGGCGAGCTCCTTTCCGGCACCGTCGCGGCGATCGAACGGTTCGGCGTGTTCGTCGCGTTGGCTGATGGTCCCGACCACCCGGTCTTCCCGGGCGTCGGGTTCATCTCCCTCGCCGAGCTGTCCTGGGGCCGCTTCGAAACCGCCTCCGAGGTCGTACAGGTCGGGCAGCGCGTCTCGTGCGAGTTTCTCCAGTTCGACACATGGAACCTGGAGGCCAGATTGTCCTTGCGCGCGACTCGGCCGGACCCCTTCCAGGCATTCGCCGACGGCAGTGCGGTGGGGCAGAAGCTGCACGGACGGGTCACCAAGCTGATCCCGTTCGGCGCCTTCGTCCAGGTCGCCGACGGAATCGAGGGCCTGGTCCACCTGCGAGAGCTCGCCCGGACACCGGTGGGAGCCCCGTCGGACGTCGTCCGAGTCGGCGACGAGGTCACGGTCGTCGTCACCGAGATCGACCGAGTACGACGCACACTGACCCTCTCCCGACGACAAGCGTCCTAGACCACAGACGACTCATCGCCCGCTCCACCTCGCTCTTCACGCCCTTCGGGTGGAACATTCGCTCCTCTCGCACGGGGCGCGGACCCCCGGAAGTGGCCGTGTCGGTTAGGACGCCGAGCTCGAACGCCTCCCGAGGTCAATGAGTTCTGCCTGTTCAAGGCCCGGCTCAACCCGCTCCGAAGGCACGGAGGCCGCTCAGTCGAGGACTGCGGTGGCCTCGATCTCCACCAGGTGCTCGGGTACGTCCAGTGCCGCGACGCCCAGCAGCGTGGCCGGCGGCACCGGGGTGACCCCCAGAGCCGTGGAGGCCCGGCTGATCCCCTCCAGGAGCTGGGGCATTTTGTCGGGGGTCCAGTCGACGACGTGGACGGTCAGTTTCGCTACGTCGTCGAAGGAGCCGCCGGCCTCGGCCAGGGCGGTGGCGATGTTGAGGTAGCACTGCTCGACCTGGGCGGCGAGGTCGCCTTCGCCCACCGTGACCCCCTTCGCGTCCCAGGCGACCTGCCCGGCGACGAAGACGAGCCTCGTCCCCGTCGCGATCGACACCTGCCGGTAGACATCGATCTCGGGCAATCCGCTGGGGTTGATCAGTGTGACGGCCATGCTGCCTGCCTCCTTCTCACGGGAGCCCCGTGGTCTCTTGTGGTTACTCGGAAACCGTAGGAGAGTGGCCGCTGACGTGGAAGTACGCACTTTTCGGTGACTGGAGCACCTCATGGTGACCAAGCAGTTCACGGGCTCGCCCGACGACGCGGACCTGAGGCGCGCGGACTCCCTGGCGCGGGAGATCTTCTCGGACGTCGCCAACAAGTGGGCGCTGCTGATCATCGAGGCCCTGGGCGAGCAGACCCTGCGCTTCGGCGAGCTGCGGAACGAGATCGAGGGCATCAGCCACAAGATGCTCACCCAGAACCTGCGCATGCTCGAACGCAACGGCCTCGTCGAGCGAACGGTGCACCCCGTCGTCCCACCGAAGGTCGAGTACGCGCTCACCGAGCCTGGCCAGGCCCTGCGAGTGACGATCGACGGACTGTGCGACTGGACCCACCGGTACCTGGGCCACATCGAGGCATCCCGCCACGGCTTCGACGCCTGAGTCAACTGGCCCGGCCCGACCACTCCTTGATCGACCTGAGGTGTCGTGTCGTCCGACGGGTGTGGGGAGCGAGCGGCGATCCCGGGTGACCCTGAACGGAGGCCCGGAGGACTGGCTCCTTCCGGACTGCCCGGTCCGCCTCCGCCTCACCCACGTCCTCTCCGTCGCCGACCACCTCCGCCGCACCCCCACCGCCGCGGCCCGCCGCCTCCACCAACTCGGCCACACCCTCCCACCGGACGTCGAATTCACTACCCCCAACCAACCGGACACTCCCCCACCAACCCCCCGGTAACGACTACCGTCGACACTGACGAAGGGACGCACACCGCCGTGCGTCCCCCTCCGCACGCGTGACGAGGTGGAATGTGAAGGCGATCCGTCGATTCACCGTCCGACCCGTTCTCCCCGACCCCCTGAGGCCCCTCAGCGACCTGGCCCGCAATCTGCGCTGGTCCTGGCACGCGGAGACCCGTGACCTGTTCCAGTCCGTCGATCCCGAGCGCTGGGCGGTCTCGGACGGTGATCCGGTACGGCTGCTCGGCAGTGTGCGCCCCGCGCGCCTCGCCGAGCTGGCCGAGGACCGCCGCTTCCTGCGCCGGCTGACGGCCGCCGCCGACGACCTGCACGACTATGTGACCGGCGAGCGCTGGTACCAGGCGTACCAGGCTCAGGGCGGTGAGCTGCCCGCCGCGATCGCCTACTTCTCGCCCGAGTTCGGGATCACGGCCGCCCTGCCGCAGTACTCCGGCGGCCTCGGCATCCTCGCCGGGGACCATCTGAAGGCGGCCAGCGACCTGGGGGTACCGCTGATCGGGGTGGGCCTGCTCTACCGGCACGGCTACTTCCGGCAGACGCTGTCCCGGGACGGCTGGCAGCAGGAGCACTACCCGGTCCTCGACCCCAACGAGCTGCCGCTGACCCTCCTGAAGGAGGAGGACGGCACCCCGGCCTGGGTGGATCTGGCCCTGCCGGCCGGCCGCCGGCTGCGCGCCCGGGTCTGGCTCGCCCAGGTCGGCCGGGTCCCGCTGCTGATGCTCGACTCGGACGTCGAGGACAACGACCTCGGCGAGCGCGGGGTGACCGACCGGTTGTACGGGGGTGGCAGCGAGCACCGCCTGTTGCAGGAGATGCTGCTGGGGATAGGAGGGGTTCGGGCGGTACGGACGTACTGCCGGCTGACGGGTCATCCGCACCCGGAGGTCTTCCACACCAACGAGGGACACGCCGGCTTCCTCGGCCTGGAGCGGATCGCCGAGCTCTGCGACGACGTGAGGGCCGACGGGGGTCTGGACTTCGACGCCGCGCTGGAGGCGGTCCGGGCCGGCACCGTCTTCACCACGCACACGCCCGTCCCGGCCGGCATCGACCGCTTCGACCGCGAGCTGGTCGCCCGCCACTTCGGCCCCGACGCCGAACTCCCGAGCATCGACGTCGAACGCGTCCTCGGGCTGGGCATGGAGACCTACCCCGGCGGCGAGCCCAACCTGTTCAACATGGCGGTGATGGGCCTGCGCCTCGCCCAGCGCGCCAACGGGGTGTCGCTGCTGCACGGCAGGGTCAGCCGGGAGATGTTCGCCGGGCTCTGGCCGGGCTTCGACGCCGACGAGGTGCCGATCACCTCCGTCACCAACGGGGTGCACGCCCCGACCTGGGTGGCCCCGGAGGTGTTCCGCCTCGGCGCCCGCCAGATCGGCGCCCAGCGTGCCGAGGACGCGCTCAGCGTCGGCGGTTCCGACCGCTGGGACTCGGTCGCGGAGATCCCCGACCAGGAGATCTGGGACCTCCGGCGGGATCTGCGGGAACAGTTGGTGCAGGAGGTACGGCGGCGGCTGCGGGCGTCCTGGCGGCAGCGCGGCGCCGGGACGGCCGAGCTGGGCTGGATCGACGGCGTGCTCGACCCCGACGTCCTCACCATCGGCTTCGCGCGGCGCGTCCCGTCGTACAAGCGCCTGACGCTGATGCTGCGCGACCGCGACCGCCTGATGGACCTGCTTCTGCACCCCGAGCGGCCCATCCAGATCGTGGTCGCCGGCAAGGCGCACCCGGCGGACGACGGCGGCAAGCGGCTCGTCCAGGAGCTGGTGCGGTTCGCGGACGACCCCCGGGTCCGCCACCGCATCGTCTTCCTCCCCGACTACGGCATGGCGATGGCCCAGAAGCTCTACCCGGGCTGCGACATCTGGCTGAACAACCCGCTGCGCCCCCTGGAGGCGTGCGGCACCTCGGGAATGAAGGCCGCGCTCAACGGCTGCCTCAACCTGTCCGTCCTGGACGGCTGGTGGGACGAGTGGTTCCAGCCGGACTTCGGCTGGGCGATCCCCACGGCGGACGGCGTGGGGACGGACGCGGACCGGCGTGACGACATAGAGGCGGCGGCGCTGTACGACCTGCTGGAGCAGCGCGTCACGCCGCGCTTCTACGAGCAGGGGCGGCAGGGCCTGCCGGACCGCTGGATCCAGATGGTCCGCCAGACCCTCACCCTGCTCGGGCCGAAGGTCCTGGCGGGCCGCATGGTCCGCGAGTACGTCGAACGCCTCTACGGGCCCGCCGCCCTCGCCCACCGCTCGATGGACCCGAACTCCGCCCGTGAGCTGTCCGGTTGGAAGGCACGGGTGCGCTCGGCCTGGCACCGGGTCGGCGTCGACCACGTCGAGACCTCGGCGTCCACGGCCACCGCCGAACTCGGCACCACCCTCGCACTGCGCGTCCGCGTCCGTCTCGGCGACCTCGCCCCCGACGACGTCGAGGTCCAGTCCCTCTCCGGCCGGGTCGACTCCGAGGACCGCATCACCGACGCCACCACGGTCCCCCTGAAGCCGACGTCGGGCCCCGACCTGGAGGGCCGCTGGATCTACGAGGGCCCCCTCTCCCTGGACCGCACCGGCCCCTTCGGCTACACGGTCCGCATCCTCCCCAACCACCGACTCCTCGCCTCGTCGGCGGAGTTGGGCCTGCTGTCGGTACCGTCGGAGGAAGTGGCCGAGGTGGCGGGGGTGTTGATGCGCTAGCCCGGCACGCACAGCCCTGGCATCACCGCTTGGCCGCGGCGGCGTCGATCTGCTCGGTGAAGCGGTCGGCGCCGACCGCCTTGCCTTCCTCGTCGATCACGGTGATGTGGGTGTCGCCGACCTTCACGGCCGGAGTGCCGGTCACATCGCTCTCGTAGAAGGCGTCGGCGACCTTGTCGGCCCACAGGAGATAAGTACCCTCCTTGACTGCCTTGTTGAAGGCGGGGGTGCGCAGGCCCGGCACCTTCTCGGCGATCTCCAGCAGCTTGGAGGTGCTGCCGAAGGTGTCGGTGGTCTCCTCCTCCGGCTGGGCCTCGTAGAGGGCGGAGTGGAACGCCTTGAACTTGGCCGGGCTCTCGTTCAGGGCCGCGCCCAGAGCACCCAGCGCGGTCCTGGAGCCTTTCCCACCCAGCCGCTTGTCGAGGAAGGCGGCCATATGGAACTCGACCTTCACCTTGCCGGAGTCGACTAGGGAGTCCAGCGTCGGCCCGAGGTCGCGCTCGAAGATGCCGCAGTACGGGCAGCGCATGTCCTCGTACACATGCACGGTGACGGGCGCGCCGGCCTTCCCGTACGGGATGACGGTGCCGTTCTCCCCGGTGGCATTGGCCGGGACGACCAGCTTCGCGGGCGCGGCAGCCGGGGCGGTGTCCGAGGACTCCGACGAACCGCCGTCGTCCAGGGCGAACCCGATCCCGACCCCGGCGGTCAGACCGAGCACGGCGGCCGCGCTCCCGAGAACCAGGGCGCGACGGCGAAAGGCGGCGTAACGAGGGGACTTGCTCTCCATGCCCCCCGACGCTACGGAGCCCACCACACCCCCGGAACGGCCCTCAGGCCGGTACCGTCAGGGTCTTCGGGCCCGCTTCTTGCACCGACATAGGTCCCGACGCATGGGGCCGTTCTACTCGAAGCGGCAGCGGCGGTGTCGGTCAAGAGGTGGCGCGGATCATCACCGTGAGGATGGGCGAGGCCGGTGAAGGCTGGCTCTGGCCGATGTCCTCGTAGCCCCATGAGCGGTAGAGCGCGTGGACTTTTCCGTCACCGGCTGCGCGGTTGACCATGAGCGTCACGTAGGGCTCTTGGCGGGTCGCGAGGAGAGCATCATGGATGCGTCGCGCGGTTCCCGTTCCGCGCCACGCGGGACTTACACCGATCTCCTTGAGGGCAACAGCCGGAGACCTGATGTACTCGTCCGCCGGTGGTGGGGTGGTGCGCTGCCAGTACCGGTCGCCGTGCTCGATGGTGTTGCCGTAGGCGTAGCCGATCGGATGCCCGTCCGCGTAGGCGAGGACGGCCATGAAACCGGGCTCGCCGCCATGCCGGTCCAGGCGCTCGCCGAATGCCGTCACTGCGTAGTTCGGTAGGTGGAGGAGTGGGGCGCGCACCTCGGCGTAGACGTCGATCAGGTCGCCACGGACGGTGTCAAGTGTCGTGAATGTACGGATTTCGATAGCGGGTGCCGTGGTCACGCGGGGGTCCTCCAAGCTGCAGTGTGCTCGCTCCAGGTCTGCACGGTAGAACTGCCGGGCGCGGTAGCTCGCAGTGCGGCCCCGAACTCTTGCAGCATGCGGGAGACCCGGGCGTGTTGGGTGGCGGCGTCGGCGGGGACCTTCGTCGCGGTGTCCGTGGCGGCATCGGCATCGCCCTGGGCGAGCTGGGCATGTGCGAGTCGGGTCGTGGTGATGGCCCGCGACCGGACCATGTGCGGCCGCAGGGCGGACAGACAGCGGTGGGCATGGAACTCAGCCGTCGGATAGTCGCCGAGCGACAGGTATGCCGACAGGGCCAAGGAGTCCAACTCAGCCTGGTCATAGAAGGCGAGCATCCAGACAGGGCGGTAGTCATCGGGATCAGCGCGGTCCATGGCGTCCTGCGCCTGGTCGAACGCGCGGCGAGTGCCGGTGCGGTTTTGTGCCACACCGTGGATGGCAGCCTGCCGGGCCAGCCCCAGGGACGCGAACAGGGGGTCGCGGCGGGTGATACTCAGCCCGCGCGCGACGTCGTTCGCGGCGAGGGCGTCGGCGGGGCGGCCCATGTGCCGGTACATGGTCCCCGCGTGGCTCCAGATGCGGAACTTGATCGCCTGATCGCCGGACATCTCGGCGAGGGCCTGAGCCTCACGCATGTGCCGCTGGGCGTCGTCGTATCGGCGGCCGTCGATCGCGGCCCACATGGCCGAGGAGCGGAACGAGGCCGCGCATGCGTACAGGTTGCTGCGTACGCGCTGGCTGGCGCTGCCGACGTTCTGGAGGTTCAGCGCCTCGTCGGCGAGTGACGTGGCCTGCTGCTCGATGCCGAGTTGTCCGCCGTGGCGGTGGTCGCTGGCGATGATCTCGGCGAACCGGTGTTGTAGGCGGCCGACGTCGCTCATGCCGATACGGCGGGGTGCTGCGATGCCGGGGGCTGCAGCTGCGACGGCAGCGGCGGCGATGCCGCCGGCGAGGGTGCGGCGCTTCAAGTCGGGGTCCTCCTGCGATGCGTCTGAGGCGGACGGAGTCCTGCCCCGTGGCACGAACCCTAAGGCGGTGGCGGGCAGCCCGGTGACGTCCTCAAGTGCCTTGCGGGTAGCGGACTTGGGCCACTTGACCCGGCCCGACTTCCAGGCTCGTACCGACGAGCCGTCGTGGCCGCCGGGCCGCCCTGTCAGCCGCTCCTGGGCCCTGTTCACGGCCTCGGCCAGGCTGTTGGAGCTGTGCCCGTGCTCGTCCATCCACGCCTCAAGGACCGTGTTGCGCGTGGGGTCCATGTACGCACCGTAGCCTCACGACCACTCTTCCGTCATGCAAAAGAGCCGTCAAATCGCCCTAGGGCTTTCCGGCGGATACCCGGCCGATCGCCCTAATCACCTGATGCCAAAGGGGAGTTGTCTGGTCACTGGCCGCCCGTCCCCGTGCGGGCGGCTGTTGACGGCCCGGTCCGCCCTTGCCTCCCGTGAAGGGGACCGACCGGGCGCCGAGACGACCACGAAGGCACCGCCCATGACGAGGCTCCGCACCCTGGTTCCGACCGCCTGCACCGACTGCCCCGCCTACAGCCGGACCTTTCCGTGCGAGCCGGAGACGGCGGAGATCGGCCGCGGATTCGTCCGTGACGCGCTTGCCGTCTGGGGCCTGGACGACCACCACACCGACCGCGCCACGCTGATCATCTCGGAGCTGATCGGGAACGCCGCCAAGCACACGTCCTGCCACTCGGTTCGGCTGGTCGTCAGACGGCCGAGCCCGGCATGGGTACGCGTCGGCGTGGTGGACCGGGCCCCGCGGCTCGTACCGGAACTCCACCGGGCCGGTGTCGACGACGAGTCCGGTCGCGGTCTGCTCCTCATCGACTCCGTCGCCGACCGCTGGGGCTACGACATCAGGGGCCCGGGCAGACGCCCCTGGGGCAAGGAAGTCTGGGCGGAACTCCGTACCGAGGCCGACCAGTGACCAGCCACCCCACGGCCCTGCCGGACATCGCCCGACTGCGCCCCCGCCAGCAGATGGCAATGGACTGCGCCCTGTGCGGCCGCCGGTTCGGAAGCCCTCGCCGAGCGTCTGGCCCGGCAAGGGCACCTGAGCAGCCCGGCGTGGCGAGCGGCGGTCGAAGCCGTCCCCCGGGAACTCTTCCTCGCCGCCGGGGTGTTCCTCCCGGACGGCGAGACCGGCCTGTGGCGGCCGGTCCCCCCGGATGCCGTCGATCCGCGCGAGTGGATCCGGATGGCTTACAGCGATCAGTTCAACTCGACGGTCATCTGACTCCCGACCGGGCCACCGAACCCGTCGCCGGCTTCCCCACCTCCTCCTCCACCGTGCCCGCGACCGTCGTCGGCATGCTCGAAGCCCTCGACGTGGAAGACGGCCAAAACACGGCTGAGATCGGTACGGGCACCGGCTATTCAGCAGCCCTCATGTGTCACCGGCTGGGCGAGGACAACGTCACCACGATCGAGGTGGACCCCCACGTCGCCGCGACCGCGGATGCGGCTCTGGAGAAGGCCGGCTACTCCACCTGGACCGTGACCGGTGACGGGCTCCTGGGCAACCCGAGCCGCGCTCCCTACGACCGGATCATCGCCACCTGCGCCGTACGCCGCATCCCCTACAGCTGGGTCCGCCAGACCAGGCCCAACGGCATCATCCTCGCCACCATCGGCCCCGGCGCCTGGTCGTACGGCACCGGCCTGGCGAAGCTCACCGTCAGGGACGGCGGCACCGCCGAAGGCCGCATCATCGGCCGCTCCTCCTTCATGCCCGCCCGCGCCGAAGCCGCCGTCCCGCTGTCGGGCGACCTCGCCGCACGCGCCGCCTATGCCGACACCGAGCGGAGGACCACACTTTCGCCGACGGTGCTCGACGAGTGGACGCCCGCGTTCCTCACACAACTCGCCGTACCCGGCGCACAGCTTGTGCGCGCTGTCGGTGACGACGGCCGGGAAACGGTGTACCTGTTCGACACCGGCCGCGAGTCCTTCGCAACGCTGACCGGTGACGGTGCGGAATGGACGGTGCGTCAAGGGGGCCCCGTCCGACTCTGGGACGCGGTCGAAAGCACCGTACGGGCTTGCTCGGAGGCCGGTGAGCCGGACGTCAACGCGGTACACCTACACCTCGATCAGAAGGCTCATGCGTACTGGATCAGCGACACTCCGGCCCTGCGCTGGCACCATCGCATCAGCTGACACATCAGCGGACCGAACGTCCGTCCGTCAACTCGGCGCGACCGTGCCCGCGTGCGCCCTCCGGACCGCCCCCCGCCCCGATACGGCCGATTTCCTCCCCATGGGCCGTCTTGTGCCCCTTCGCTCCGCGCGACAGGCTGCCCCCTGACGCACCCGGCACGCGCACACGCGGGTGTCGAGTCGAGGAGGGGAACTCGGACCATGGCACGGACGCGACACCGGCGTCTGCGCGGGATGGGGAGTCTGATCGCGGCGGCCACGGCCGTGGCGCTGTCGGCCGTCACCCTGCCCGCGCACGCCGTACCGGAGGGGACCGTCGTCGGCGCGGGGGCACCCGACGCCGTCGGCGGCAGCTACCTCGTGATGCTGAAGGAGGAGGTGAAGGCCCCGTCGGAGGACGGGCGGCGGCTCGTCGCCGGGTACGGGGCGAGAATCAGCCATGTCTATGGTTCTGTCCTCAACGGGTACGCGGTCACGGCCCACCCGAGACAGGCCCGGCGGCTCGCGGCCGACTCGCGTGTCGTGTCCGTCGTGCAGGACACGCGGGTGATCGCGGATCAGCGGACGGAGCGGAAGGCGCAGAAGAAGCCGCCGTCGTGGGGGATCGACCGGATCGATCAGGCTGGGCTGCCCCTCGACGGCCGGTACAGCGCCCCGGCCTCCGCCGGTGCCGGGGTGACCGTCTATGTGGTCGACACCGGCGTCCGGATCACGCACAAGGAGTTCGGCGGGCGGGCGAGCCACGGCTGGGACTTCGTCGGGGACGACCGCACCGCCTCCGACGGCAACGGGCACGGCACGCATGTCGCCGCCACCGTGGCCGGCAGCGGCGTGGGCGTGGCGAAGCAGGCGAAGGTCGTCTCGGTGCGCGTCCTCGACGACGCGGGCGCCGGCACCACCGCCCGCGCCATCGCCGGCATCGACTGGGTCACCCGCAACGCCCGCAAGCCCGCCGTCGCCAACCTCAGCCTCGGCGGCCCGTACAACGCCCAGCTCGACGCCGCCGTACGGGCCTCGATCCGCTCCGGCGTCACGTACACGATCGCGGCGGGCAACGACGGCGACGCCGCCGCCCGGCACTCCCCGGCCGACGTCCGGGAGGCGATCACCGTCGGCGCGACCGACGCCAAGGACGCACGCGTGTCCTACTCCAACTACGGCTCGGCGCTCGACCTGTTCGCCCCGGGCGTGTCGATCACCTCGGCGTCGCACAAGAGCGACACCGGCCGGGCGGTGTACTCCGGTACGTCGATGGCGGCGCCGCACGCGGCGGGCGCGGCCGCGCTGTACCTCGCCGACCATCGGAAGGCCACCCCCGCACAGGTGGAGAAGGCGCTGGTGTCGGGGGCGGTGAGCGGGAAGGTCTCCGGCCGGGGGGCGGGCTCGCCGGACAAACTCCTCCAGGTGCCGTCGCCGTAGCGGCGGAGCCAGGGCGGCCGGCTCCGTGCGGTGCCGGACGGGGTCGGCCGCGTGTGAAGACATACGCGTGAGTAGTTAACAAAGTGCCGGATTGCCCACCCGAATAGGGTGGGAAGACACCACCTCAGGACCACCTCGGAACCATCGCAGGACCCACCTCCCCACTTCATCCGCCCACCCTCGTTGATGCGGACAGGAGCGGTCATGCCCGCCACGTACCACCACTCGTCAGCACCCCCGACGCCCCGTATCGAACCCCCCTTCGCCCCCGCCGTCGGCCGCATCCCGGTCCTCGACGTCCGTCCCGTCGTCCAGCACGGGCGCCGGCCCGCCAAGGCGGTCGTCGGCGAGTCCTTCCAGGTCACCGCGACGGTGTTCCGCGAGGGGCACGACGCCGTCGCCGCCAATGTCGTCCTGACCGGCCCGGACGGCCGCCACGGCCCCTGGACCCCGATGCGTGAGCTGGCCCCCGGCACCGACCGCTGGGGCGCCACCGTCACCCCGGACGCGCCGGGGATGTGGTCGTACACCGTCGAGGCGTGGGGCGACCCGGTCCACACCTGGCGGCACCACGCCGAGATCAAGATCCCGGCGGGTATGGACACCGAACTGGTCCTGGAGGAGGGCGCCCGGCTGTACGAGCGCGCCGCCACCGGCGCGCCCAGTGGGCCGCGTGGAGTGCTCCTCGCCGCCGTGGAGGCGCTGCGCGACGAGTCCCGGCCGGCCGCGTCGCGGCTCGCGGCGGCGCTGGCGCCGGAGGTCGAGGAGGTGCTGGCCCGCCACCCGCTGCGGGACCTGGTGACCGCCTCCGCCCCGCTGCCGCTGCTGGTCGAGCGGGAGCGGGCGCTGTTCGGGTCCTGGTACGAGTTCTTCCCGCGCTCGGAGGGGACGCCGGA
>NZ_JBIRZZ010000031.1:0-27032 GCF_044391385.1 Streptomyces sp. NPDC018693
ATGCTCCGCGACGGAACCTTCTACGAGGCACGCGGCCCCGAACCAGCCACCGCATGACCAGCCCCGGCTTGACGAAGGACATAGAGGCACCCCCCACGGTCACCGAGCCGTCGCAGTGACCCGCTCACTCTCGATCCGCTTGGCCAACGTCTCCTCCCCGGCCCGCTCCAGATTCCGGCACAACACCACGGACCCCCCACTCGCGAGCGGCGCATACAGCCCCGCGCTCAACCCCTCCCACGTGTCGTACTCCAACCCCGACAGCAACCGCGACCCCGGCCCGATCAACCCCAGCCCCGCCGCATCCCCCCGCGCCCGGTCCACGATCTCCGCCCCCGTGAGCTCCGCCCCCGCGACGATCACCGCCGCCTCCTCCGGATCCACCGGCGCGTACGGCACGAACCGGTCCCCGAAACTCGGCACATCCACCGCGTAGTCCGCGTACCCCTCCGGCGGCCCCGGCACGAACCGCCTCCCCAGCGGCGCCAGCGACAACGCGTACCGCTCCCCACGACACGCCAGCCCCTCCTCGAACCACCCCGGCCCGGCCACCACGAAGTCCGCCCGTCCCGCGTCCCCGGCCACATCCGCGACCACCCCCACCGACGAACAGGCGATCAGCCACACCGCCGTCTGCCAGTGCGCCGGCAACAGCAGTGCGACCCGGTCCCCGGGCTCGGCGGACATCCCGTCCTGAAGGAGATTCGCCGTCTTCGCCACCCAATTGGCGAAGGTGGCCACGGACAATTCGACTCGTTCACCCGTGGCGTCGTCGTAGAAGGTCACCAGCGGGCGCGCGGGATCCGCGGCGAGCGCGGAACGCAGCAGGTCGGCAGGGGTGCGATCGGTGGCATTCACCCGCGCAAGCGTACGCGCAGCCACCCCGCCCCACCCACCACCGACCGCCTTCCGTCACCACCGGTTCGGCGCAACCCATCGGACGGCCCGTCAACTCGCCAATGGACAGATTTATATGACTATGTCCAGGATTGAGAGCATGCGTGGATTGCTTGCTTCCTCGATCGGTGTCACCTGCGCGGCCGCCCTGGCCCTGCCCCTGGCGCCGCCCGCCGTCGCGGTGCCTGTCCCCCCGGCACCGACGGCGGAGGCGGCGACCGCCAAGGCCCGCCCGACAGACCCGGACACCCCCGACCTGCCCGGCAGTACCCAGTCCCTGCCACTCGCCCCGCTCACCCGCGACCGCGCCCCGACCGGCACGGGAACGAGCACCGGCACGGGAACCGGCTCCGGCGCCACCGACCGGGGCCTGCCCCGCCGCACCGTGGGCAACTTCTCGCTCCTCGGCGTCGTATGGGACGACCCGGACGTCGAACTGCACGGCCGAGTCCAGGTCCGCACCCGCCCCGCCGGCACGGACGCCTGGTCCGACTGGCAGGACCTGCAGACCCACAACGCCGATCACGCCCCCGACCCGGACTCACCCGAGCACAACTCCGCCCGCGCGCGCGGCGCCACCGCCCCCCTGTGGGTGGGCGACTCGGACGGCGTGGAGGTCCGCGTCCACCCCGAGACGCCCGAGACCCCGGACGCGGGCGATGCCCCGCACCTCCCGACGGGCCTGCGCCTGGAACTCGTAGACCCCGGCACGACCACCTCCCCCGCACCCCCCACCCCCACCGGCACCCGAGCCCTGCACCTGAACGCGGAGGCGGCGGACACCGCGGCCACCTCCGCCTCCGCGGCCAACGCCGACCTCGCCCCCCTCGACGCCACCGAGATCCCCGCCCTCGACCGCGCCCGGACGGAGAGCCAGCTGCTCTCCCTGCGCGGCACCGAACTGACCGAGAACCAGCGGGCCAGGCCCTACATCGGCCCGCGCCCGCGCATCGTCACCCGCCGCGGCTGGGGTGCCGACGAGTCGCTGCGGAAGAAGAAGTTCACCTACACGAAGAAGGTCAAGGCGGCCTTCGTGCACCACACGGCGAACGGCAACACGTACAAGTGCTCCCAGGCCCCCTCACTCATCCGCAGTATGTACCGCTACCACGTCAAGAGCATGGGCTGGCGGGACATCGGCTACAACTTCCTCGTCGACAAGTGCGGAAACATCTACGAGGGCCGCGCCGGGGGAGTGACGAAGCCGGTCCTGGGCGCCCACACCCGCGGTTTCAACACCAACAGCATGGGCATCGCGGTCATCGGCACGTTCGGCACCACCAAGCCGTCCGCCGCGGCGGTCAGGGCCGTCGCCGGCCTGACGGCATGGAAGCTGGGTCTGCACGGGGGCAATCCGCAAGGAAAGACATACCTGACGTCCGGTGGTGGCAATCTCTACGGAAAGGGAAAGAACGTACGACTGCACGTGATCTCAGGTCACCGGGACGGTTTCGCCACGGAATGCCCAGGGCGGCAGCTCTACGGCAAACTCGGCTCGGCCCGTTCGACGGCGGCGCGCCTCCAGGGGCGCTGACTCCGGGGACACGGGCAGTGGGGGGCACATTCAATCGCCGTCGGGGGGACAGCCGTAGGACTGGGGACAGTCGCAGGACTGGCGACAGCCAGGGGACTGGGGACAGTTGTAGGGCTGGGACGGAACACCGCACGGCCATCGAAGGCGCCACACACCGGTCTGCATACACTGACCGGCCGAAAGACAGTTCGGCCGGTCCCGGCAGGAAGCAGAGACGACAGGTGACAGAAGCGATCCTCCTGGTCGGCGGCAAGGGCACCAGGCTGCGCCCGCTCACGGTGCACACTCCCAAGCCGATGGTCAGGGCGGCGGGGGTGCCGTTCCTCACGCACCAGCTGGCGCGGGCGAGAGCGGCGGGCGTCGACCACATCGTGCTCGCGACCTCGTATCTGGCGGAAGTCTTCGAACCGTACTTCGGCGACGGCTCGTCGCTCGGCCTGCACATCGAGTACGTCACGGAGGAGGAGCCCCTCGGCACCGGCGGCGCCATCCGCAACGTGGCCTCCCGCCTGCACTCGGGCCCCGACGACCCGGTCCTGGTCTTCAACGGCGACATCCTCACCGGCCTGGACATCCGCGGGCTCGTCGCGACCCACGAGGCCACGTCCGCGGACGTCTCCCTCCACCTCACGCAGGTCACCGACCCGCGCGCCTACGGCCTGGTCCCCACCGACGAGACGGGCAAGGTCCTGGCCTTCCTCGAAAAGCCCACCACGCCCGAGGAGATCGTCACCGACCAGATCAACGCGGGCGCCTACGTCTTCCGCCGCTCGGTCATCGACACCATCCCGACCGGCCGCCCGGTCTCCGTCGAACGCGAGACCTTCCCCGATCTGCTGTCGGCCGGAGCTCACCTCCAGGGCATGGTGGACTCGACGTACTGGCTGGACCTGGGCACCCCGGCCGCCTTCGTCCGCGGCTCGGCGGACCTCGTCCTCGGCCGCGCCCCGTCGCCCGCGGTCCCCGGCCGCTGCGGCGACCGCCTCATCCTGCCGACGGCCAGGGTCGCCCCCGACGCGAAACTGACGGGCGGTACGGTCGTGGGCGAGGGCGCCTTCATCGCCGGGGGCGTCCGGGTCTTCGGCTCCACCATCCTGCCCGGCGCGGTCATCGAACCCGGCGCCGTCATCACCGACTCCCTCATCGGCACCCGCGCCCGCGTCGGCGAACGCTCCGTCCTCACCGGCACCGTCATCGGCGACGGCGCGATCGTCGGCCCCGACAACGAACTCCGCGACGGCGCCCGAGTCTGGTGCGACGCCCAAATCCCCGCAGGCGCCCTCCGCTTCTCCCCGGACCAGTAACCCCCACGGGCAGGGGGCTCCCACCCCCTGCCCCTCCGCAACCCCGGCCCGCTCGGGCACCCAACGCGCCCAACCCAGCCGCAGGGGCGGACACCGCCCCCAACCAGGCCCTCCAGCCTGTCCGGCGTTTGAGGACGAGGCCCGTTCAGGGCCGACGGGGTCCAAGGGGCGCAGCCCCCTGGCGGGGTCGAAGGGGCGGAGCCCCCTGGCGGGGTCGAAGGGGCGGAGCCCCTGGGGATGGGAACGGGTAAGGGCGGCGGGGGCGAAACCCTGAGGCAGCGCCCACGACGCCCGCACGCCCACCCGGCACCCCCCTCACAACTTCCCGATGTCCCCCCGCCGCATCCGCGGGGCCCGCCGCCCCGGCACCCGCCCACTCAACAGAATCAACCGAGCCGCCCGATGCCGCTGCCCCGCATACGGCCGCAGCAACTCCAACATCACCGCGTCATCCGCATCCCGGTCCCCCGCCAACGCAAACCCCACAATCCCCGGCAGATGCAGATCCCCCACCGTCACCGCATCCGCCGCCCCATGACTCCGCTGCACCACCTCCGCCGACGTCCAGGGCCCCACCCCCGGCACCACCTCCAACCGCGCCTGCGCCTCAGCCACCCCCATCCCCACAGCCTCCTCCAACCGCCCGGCAACCCGCACGGCCCGCAGAACCGTCGACGCCCGCTTGTTGTCGACACCGGCCCGATGCCACTCCCAGGAGGGAATCAGCGCCCACGTCCGAGCTCCCGGCATCACCCACATCCGCCGTTCGCCCACCCCCGCGGGACCAGGCGCCGGCTCCCCGAACTTCCGCACCAGCAACCGCCATGCCCGATAAGCCTCATCGGTCGTGACCTTCTGCTCCAGAATCGACGGAATCAACGACTCCAACACCAGCCCGGTCCGCGTCAGCCGCAACCCCGGCCGCCGATGCCGAGCCATCGCCACCACCCGATGCCGGGGCACGAAGACCGACGGATCATCGGCCGCCCCCACCAACTCCGGCAACCGCTCCAGCAGCCACTCAGCCCCCGGCCCCCACGCCTCCCCGCGCACCTCACCGCCGTGGAGCGAGACCCGCAGCGTCCCGGGCCCGGCAGGCGTCAGACTGGCCCGCCACACCGACCCGTCCGGCAGCACGCGGAAGGTCGGATCACCGGGCCCCCGCCGCAGCGGCCCGAGCACCAGCCCCAGATCGAGCGGCCCGTCCGGCGCATACGTCCGTACCCGCCCCGCCGTGGGAGCGGCGCCCGCCCGCGGCGCGGGCACACCGACCTGCCCACCCCGCACAGTCGTGCGCGTGGGCCGAGGAGCGAAACGTCCTGCCACGAAGATCCCCGAAAAGCCGGTCAAGTCCTACGAGCGTACGGCCCCCGCACCCACCACGGCACCGCGCCCACCCACGGCACGCCACCACACCACCCACGGCACCGCACCGCACCCACCCACACTCACCGCACCTCGATGAACGCCCCCACCTCCCGCTCCCCCCGAGCCCTCGGCTCCTCCGCCGGATGCCCGACCGCGACCGCCCCCATGGGATCCCAGTCGCCCGGCAGGCCGAGCACCTCACGCACCACATCCCGGCAGAACATCGTCGAGGACACCCACGCCGACCCCAGCCGCTCCCCGGCGAGCGCGACGAGGAGGTTCTGCACCCCCGCCCCGGCCGCGACGACGAACATCTCCCGCTCGGCGGAGTCCCGCCGCGCGTCCCCGTACGTGTGCGCCCCGTCCATGACCAGACACGGCACCACCAGATACGGCGCGTTGCGCAGCACGTCCCCCCGCCGCACCCGCTTCGCGATCGACTCCTCGCTCTTCCCGTCCCCCCGCAGATCCGCGACCCACGCGTCCCGCATCGCGTCGAGCAGCCGCACCCGCGACTCCTCCGACTCGAGCAGCACGAACCGCCACGGCGTCGTGTGGTGCGGCGCCGGCGCCGTCACGGCCGCCGCGACGGCGCGCCGTACGGCACCGGGGTCGACCGGCTGGTCGGTGAAGGACCGCACGGTACGCCGCTGGGTGACCGCCAGCCGGACCGCCTCGGAGGTGCCCAGCCGGAACATGTCGTCCCGCCCCGCGCGCACCAGCGCCCGGGCACCTTCCCCCTCGCCCGCGGCCACCACGTGCGGCAGCCCGCGCACGACGGCCACCGGCCGCCCGGCGGCCTTGCCCTTGACCAGATCGCCGGCGGCGGCCAGTTCGTCGGCCGTCGCGACGACGGTCGCGCTGAGCGGATTGCCGTACGCGTCCGTGCCCCCGCGCAGATCGTCCAGGACCTGTACGCCGGCGGCGCCGATCGCCACGTCCGTGAGCCCCGCGCGCCAGGGTCGCCCGAAGGTGTCGGTGACGACGACGCCGACGTCGACGCCGAGGGTGGCCCGCAGCCCCTCCCGGATGGCCCGCGCGGACGCGTCGGGATCCTCGGGCAGCAGCAGCACCGTCCCCGCCGGAGTGTTGGAGGCGTCGACACCCGCGGCGGCCATCACCAGCCCCTGCCGGTTCTCCACGATCCGCAGCGTGCCGCGCCGGGCCACCACCCGCACGGTCTCCGCGTCGATCGCGGCCTCCCGGTCGTCGGCGCGTACGACCCGCCCCTCGGCCTTGGACACGATCTTCGAGGTGACCAGCAGCACGTCCCCGTCGGCCAGCCCCGGCTCGGCCGTGGCGATCAGCTTGGCGATGTCGTCCCCGGCCTGCACCTCGGGCAGCCCGGGCACGGCCCACACGCGGTAGCCGTCGGACGAGGTCCCGCTCACGCCCCCCGCACCTCCTCCGCCAGCTCCAGCGCCTCGCGGGCCATCCGCGCGGCCGCGTCGAGGTCCGTCATCATCAGCGGCACGGCACGGCAGCGGATCCCGGCGGCCTCCACCCGCTCCACCGAGGCCGCGTCGACCGTGTCGACGAGCCAGCCGTCCAGCAGCCCGGAGCCGTAGTGCTCGGCGACCGCCGCGGCGGTCGCCTCGACGCCGACCGCCGCCAGCACCTTGTCGGCCATGCCGCGCACGGGCGCGTCCCCGACGATGGGGGAGAGGCCGACCACCGGCACGCCCGCCTCGGCGATCGCCTCGCGGATGCCGGGCACGGCGAGGATGGTGCCGATGGAGACGACCGGGTTGGACGGCGGGAACAGGACGACGTCCGCCTCGGCGATCGCCTCCAGCACCCCTGGCGCCGGCTTCGCCTGCTCGGCCCCCACGGGAACCACGGCCTGCGCCGGCACGGAGGCGCGCAGCCGGACCCAGTACTCCTGGAAGTGGATCGCCTTGCGCTCGCCGGACCCCGCGGCGGAGTCGCTGTCGGGCAGTGTGACGGCCACATGCGTCTCGACCCGGTCGTCCGTCATGGGGATCAGCCGCACCCCCGGCTTCCACCGGTCGCACAGCGCCTCCGTGACCGCGCTGAGCGGATACCCGGCGCCCATCATCTGCGTCCGCACGATGTGCGTGGCGAAGTCCCGGTCGCCGAGCCCGAACCACTCCGGTCCGACCCCGTACGCGGCGAGCTCCTCCTTGAGGTGGAAGGTCTCGTCGGCCCGGCCCCAGCCCTGTTCCTCGTTGATGCCACCGCCCAGCGTGTACATCACCGTGTCGAGGTCCGGGCAGACCTTCAGCCCGAAGAGGTGTATGTCGTCGCCGGTGTTGCCGATGACTGTGATGTCCGCGTCCGGCACGGCCTTCTTCAGACCGCGCAGGAAACGGGCACCGCCGATGCCGCCTGCCAGAACCACGATGCGCATGGGAGCCAGTCTGGCAGGCGGGTACGACAACGCGTCAGGCGGTCACGGAACGCATCGGCGCACTCGGCAGCGTGCGCCCCTCGCAGTGCGGGGCCGTGTGCATCGGCATCTCGGTCAGGCCGGGGTAGTAGACGTGCAGGCTGACGGCCGGCTCCAGGGAGTCGTTGACGACCTCGTGCGCATAACCGGGCGCGAACACCCGCTGCGCGCCGGCCGCCAACGCGCGCGTGGCGCGCTCCGTGCGCTCGGTCAGCGTGCCGTCCAGGACGGTGAGCACCCCGGAGGAGCGGCCGTGGTCGTGCAGCCCGCTGCCCTGTCCGGGCACCCAGGACAGCAGCCACACCTCGTAGCCGGGCCCGGTGCGCAGCCGGTGGTACCAGCGGGTGGTGGCGTCGTACCGGACGAGGTGCTCCCACTGGGAGCGGTCGGCCGCGACGGAGCGGGCCAGGCCGGCGAACTCGGCGACGGTGGCCGGGTGTTCGCGCGGGGGCTGGAGCAGGTGCGGTACTTCGAGGATGTCGCCGGCGATCTGGAGGTCGCTGTCGCTGTTCATGGGGTGCGTGGTTCCTCGGCGGAAGAGGTCTGTGTAAGGGGGACGTCCGCCCGGGTCGCGGGGGACGGAGGTGCCCTGGTGGAGGCGGGGGAACGGGCAGCCGAGTCGCGGTGGACCCGGTGGGGGCAGCCGGAGCGCGTTGAGCTCAACAGCTGGAACAGCGGCAACAGCTACAGCGAGCGCGGGCAGCACCGTGGGACCCGGCGGTGCGGGTCGAGGTGAGTGCCAAGTTCGCGAGCATGCCCACAAGGACAGCGGTTCACACCCGGAGTGTCAACTCGACGCCCGGTATGTGGGACATGTTTCACCTCATCCGGTTCATCTCGGTGGTGAAAGGTTTGTTCATGGACCCATCGGGACACATGGCGCACAAGCCGGGCACGCAAGCCCCGTTGCGATCCCGTGATCCGACCGTGATCCGGATCGCTTCGCCGCGCGTGTCGGAACGGGATCGATCCTGCGGGCGTCTTCCTCCACGCGGACCCGAACGGGCGCTGTGTGGAGTCGGAGGCCCTCCAGGGGCCCCGCCTGCATGTCAAGGTTTATGGCGATTTGAACACTTACCGCATGGCCTTGGTTCCGCAGAGTGAATAAGGGGCCCAATAGCAGATCTCGGCTTGACTCGCCCGGAGCAGCACACTTGTAATTTCACTCGTGTCGTTCAGCCGAAAACGGTAACGGCCACGTCACGGGGACGCGAAAGACAGACGAGGGGCGCACATGACCGAGCTGGTGCAGCAACTGCTGGTCGACGACGCGGACGAGGAGCTCGGCTGGCAGGAGCGCGCGCTGTGCGCCCAGACCGACCCCGAGTCCTTCTTCCCCGAGAAGGGCGGTTCGACCCGCGAGGCCAAGAAGGTCTGTCTCGCCTGCGAGGTCCGCTCCGAATGCCTCGAATACGCCCTCGCCAACGACGAACGCTTCGGCATCTGGGGCGGTTTGTCCGAACGGGAACGGCGCCGCCTGAAGAAGGCAGCGGTCTGAACGCACGCACGAAGACCACGGACCTCCACGGCCCGTCGCAGCTGGGTTATCCACAGGCGGCGGGCCGCTGTCATGCCCAGCCGATAGTGTGGTCGCTCGTCCGAGACGCCCCGCCACCCTCACATGGCACAGGCGTCGCCCACCGCAGTCCACCGAACCGGGGCCCGTACCTCGATGTCCGTGCACAGCCACACGGCAGCCCACCAGGGCGCTGCCACGGCGGGATTCGACCCGACCCGCCCGGCGGGATTCGACCCGACCCGCCCGGCGGGATTCGACCCGACCCGCCCGCCCGAGTTCCCGCGTCACGTGGTGACCGCGGTCCTCGTCTCCCACGACGGTGCCCGCTGGCTGCCCGACGCGCTCGCCGGGCTGCTCGGCCAGGAGCGCCCCGTCCAGTTCGCCATGGCCGCCGACACCGGCAGCGCGGACCACTCCGCCCAGCTGATCACCGAGGCCCTCGGCGACGACCGCGTGCTCCACCTCGCCCGCCGCACCGGCTTCGGCCAGGCCGTCGAGGAGGCCGCCCGCACCGCCCCGGTCCTCACCCCGGACGACCTGCCGTACCTCAAGCGCCCCAGCGGCTGGGACCCCGTCACGCGCACCTGGCGCGACGACGCCTACGACCTGCCCGAACTGCCGCACGGCGAACCCGTCCAGTGGCTGTGGCTGCTGCACGACGACTGCGCCCCCGAACCCGACGCGCTCGCCGAACTGCTCCGGGTCGTGGACAACGAACTCGAACTGGGCCGCGACGACGTCGCGATCGTCGGCCCCAAACTGCGCGGCTGGTACGACCGCCGCCAGCTGCTGGAGGTCGGCGTCACCATCGCCTCCTCCGGCCGCCGCTGGACCGGCCTGGACCGCCGCGAACAGGACCAGGGCCAGCACGACCACGTGCGCTCGGTGCTCTCGGTGTCCACCGCCGGCATGCTGATCCGCCGCGACGTCTTCGAGGAACTCGGCGGCTTCGACCGGCGCCTGCCCCTCATGCGCGACGACGTCGACCTGTGCTGGCGCGCGCACTCCGCCGGCCACCGCGTCCTTGTCGCCCCCGAAGCCGTCGTCCGACACGCGGAGGCCGCCTCCCGCGAGCGCCGCACCGTCGACTGCGCCGGCCGCACCACCGCCTCCCCGCACAAGGTCGACAAGGCGGGTGCCGTCTACACCCTGCTCGTCAACACCCGCACCGCCGCCCTGCCCTGGGTGCTGCTGCGCGTGATCCTCGGCACCCTCCTGCGCACCCTCGCGTACCTCGTCGGCAAGGTCCCCGGACAGGCCGTCGACGAGATCCGCGGCCTGCTCGGCACCCTGCTGCGGCCCGAGCGGATCATCGCCGGCCGCAGAACACGCGGCCGCCCCCTCGTCGACAAGGGTGAGCTGCGGCCCCTGTTCCCACCGCCCGGCGCGACCGTGCGAGCCACCGTCGAACAGGCCGCCGGCAATCTCTTCGGCGGCTCCGACCAGGAGGCGTCCTCGGCCGGCCGGCACGGCGGCGGACTGGAGTCCGGGCCCGGCGGCGACGACGCCGACTTCATGGAGGTCGAGCAGTTCGCCCGCCTCAAGCGCATCGCCCGCAAACCCGGCCCGGTGCTCTTCCTGGTGCTGCTCCTGGTCTCCCTGGTCGCCTGCCGCAACCTGCTCGGCGGCGGCGCCCTCGCCGGCGGCGCCCTGCTGCCCGCCCCCGCCGACGCCTCCGACCTGTGGTCCCGCTACCTCGACGCCTGGCACCCGGTGGGCGCCGGCGGCACCCAGTCCGCCCCGCCCTACCTCGCGATCATCGCCACCTTCGCCGGCCTGCTGCTCGGCTCGACCGGCCTCGCCCTGACCGTCCTGCTGGTCTGCTCGGTGCCACTGGCCGGCTTCACCGCGTACTTCGCCTCCCGCCCGCTCGTCGAGTCACGCCTGCTGCGCGCGTGGGCGGCCGTCGTCTACGCCTTCCTGCCCGCCGCGACCGGCGCCCTCGCCGGCGGCCGCGTCGGCACCGCCGTCCTCGCCGTGCTGCTGCCGCTCATCGCGCGCGCGGGCCTCGCCGCCGCCGGCCTGACCGGCCGCACGGACACCCGCGGCAGCTGGCGCGCCACCTGGGCGTACGCACTGCTGCTGACCCTCACCACCGCCTTCACACCGATCGTGTGGCCGATCGCGGCGATCCTCGGCCTCGCCGTCCTCGCCGTGCGCCGCACCGACCTCACCGCCTACGGACTGCGCTTCCTCGCCCAGCTGGGCACCCCGCTGCTGATCCTCGCGCCCTGGTCGCTGACGCTGCTGCCGTTCGGCTTCTTCACCGAGGCCGGCCTGGAGTACGGCGCCTCGGCCGCCACCGCCCTCGACCTGCTCGGCGCCAGCCCCGGCGGGCCCGGCACGGTCGACGGGCTGATGCTCATCGGCATCGTCCTGGCCGCGCTGGCCGCCCTGCTGCGCACCGAGCGCCAGTTCGCCGTCTGGACGGCCTGGGCGGTCGCCCTGGTCGGCCTCGTCTTCGCCGTCCTGTCCAACGCCTCCACCTGGGCCGGCCCCGCCACCCTCGTCTACGGCATCGCCCTGCTGACCGCCGCCGTCCTCGGCGCCGACGGCGCACGCGCGCGTGTCGCCGAGCAGAGCTTCGGCTGGCGCCAGCCGGTCGCCGCGCTGATCGCCTTCGCCTCGGCAGCGGGCCCGCTGCTCGTCGCCGCCGGCTGGATGATCGGCGGCGCCGACGGCCCCCTGGAGCGCCGCGACCCCGTCCAGGTGCCCGCCTTCGTCGCCGAGGAGGCCGGCAACCGCGACCAGGCCCGCACCCTCGTCCTCGACAGCGACTCCACCGCCCACGTCGACTACATGCTGGTGCGCGGCTCCGGCGTCCGCCTCGGCGACGCCGAACTCGCCGCCACCGACGGCACGAACGAGCGGCTCGACAAGGTCGTCGCCAACCTCGTCGCCGGCTCCGGCGCCGACCAGGCCGACCAGCTCGGCAAGTTCGCCGTGGCCTACGTCCTCGTCCACAAGGGCGCACCCCGCGAGATCAGCCGCGTCCTGGACGCCACACCCGGACTGAAGCGGCTCAGCCAGCAGGACGGCGGTGCCCTGTGGTCGGTGAACGGCGAGGTCTCCCGCGCCGCCATCGTCCCCGGCTCCGGCTCCGGCACCCCCACCCCCGTCGCCGCCGGCCCCGTCGAGATCCACACCACGATCCCCGAGGGCGCCGAAGGCCGCATCCTGCGCCTCGCCGACACCGCCGCCGACGGCTGGACCGCCACCCTGGACGGCAAGCCGCTGAAGGCCACCACCGTCGACGGCTGGGCCCAGGGCTTCGAGCTCCCCGCCACCGGCGGCAAGCTGGACGTCCTCTACGACGACCCGTTCACCCACTCCGCCCGGCTGTGGGCGCAGGGCTTCCTCGCCGTCGTCCTCGTCGTCCTGGCCCTGCCCGGCCGCCGCCGCGACGTCGACGACGACCTCCCCGAGGAGGAGCCGATCCCCGTCCAGGCCGGCTCCGGCGAGGGCCGCCGCGCCCGCCGCCTGCGCGACCGCGCCGAGACCGAGGACCCCACCCAGGACGACGCCCCCGCGTCCCCTCCGCAGCAGGACACCCCGCCCGCCGTCCCGCAGCAGCAGCCCTACGGCGACTGGGACACCCCGGCCCCGGCGCCCGCCGACTACGGCTACGCCGGTGAGCAGTACCCCGCGGGCGGCTACGACCAGCAGACGTACGACCCCTACCAGAGCGGCCAGTACGACCCGTACGCCTACGACGGCCGGCAGCAGACGACCCCGTACCACGACCAGGGCACCTACCAGCAGCCCTACGACCCGGCGTACGGCCAGGGCTACGACCCCGCCTACGACCCGGCCCAGGACCAGCCCCACGGCACCGGCAGCGAGCGCCCCGACGGGAGCCAGCAGTGAACCGCACCTTCCTGTCCCTGATCGCCGGCACGGCCGCGCTCGCCGCCGTCACCGGGTTCGCCGTGCTCACCGAGCCCGGCCCGTCCGGCACGGACACCGCCAAGGCGGCAGCCGAACTGCCCGTGGAGCGCACCAGCCTGGTCTGCCCGGCGCCCAGCAGCTCCGACCTCGCGGACACGGTGTACACGTCCTTCACACCCGTCACCAAGGGCGCCGCCGGCGACGGCAAGGCCCAGCTGAGCCCCGCCACCGAGGACCCCGCGGGCGACGGCAGGAAGACGGCGGCCAAGCCCGTCCTCACCGCGAAGGCGCCCGGCACCCCGGCCACCGGCAGCACCTCCGGCGCCGACCGGCCCGCGCTCGTCGGCGTCGCCGAGGGCGGCTACGCCTCCGGCTGGACCGTCCAGCAGACCACCGAGGTCTCCGCAGGCAACGGCCGCGGCCTGCTCGGCGTCAACTGCACCGCCCCGGACACCGACTTCTGGTTCCCCGGCGCCAGCACGGCCGCCGACCGCACGGACTACGTCCACCTCACCAACCCCGACGACTCCGCCGCCGTCGTCGACATCGAGCTCTACGGCCAGGACGGCACCCTCGCCACCACGGCCGGCGAGAACATCACGGTCAAGCCGCACTCCAGTAAGCCCATCCTGCTGTCCACGCTCACCGACCAGAAGCTGGACGAGCTCACCGTGCACGTGAACGTGCGCAGCGGGCGGGCCGCCGCCGCCGTACAGGCCCTGGACCAGCGGCTGGGCGGCGACTGGCTGCCCGCGTCCGCCGAGCCCGCGGGCAGCCTGGTCATCCCCGGCATCCCCAAGGACGCCGTCTCCGTCCGCCTGGTCGCCTTCGCGCCGGGCAGCTCCGACGCCGACCTCAAGGTGCAGCTGGCCTCCGCCTCCGGTCTGATCACCCCGGCCGGGCACGAGACCCTGCACCTCAAGGCCGGCACGACGGCCACGGCCGACCTCGGCGACGTCACACGCGGCGAGGCGGGCTCCCTGGTGCTCACCCCGGCGGGCCGGTCCGTCCCGGTGGTCGCGGCCGTCCGCGTCGTGCGCGGCAAGGGCGACGCGCAGGAGACCGCGTTCATCCCCGCCACCAGCCCCGTCGCCACGCGCGCGTCGGCTGTCGCCAACACCGCCAAGGGCACCACCCTCTCCCTGACCGCTCCCACAGGCGAGGCTCAGGTCAAGATCACCGCCTCGGCGGGCACCGAAGGCGGCGAGCCGGTCTCGAAGACCTACACGATCAAGCCCGGCACCACCCAGGACATCACCCCACTCACCCCCACCGGCCTCAAGGGCACCTACGCCCTCACCCTTGAACCCCTCTCCGGCGCCCCCCTCTACGCCTCCCGCACCCTCACCACCTCCGACACCAAGACCTCCGCCTTCACCATCCAGACCCTCCCCGACGACCACGGCATGGTCTCGGTCCCCACCGCAACCCAGAACCTGCAGGTCCTACAGCACTAGCTATAGCTAGGGCGACAGCCACGGCGCCGCTGTCAGTCCTCCCCGTACCGGGGATCCACGGTCTCCGGCGTCAACCCGAGCAACTCGGCAACCTGCTCGACCACGACCTCGTGCACCAGCGCCGCCCGCTCATCCCGCCCCTTGGTACGAATCTCCACCGGCCGCCGGTACACGACCACCCGAGCCCGCCGCCCGTCCCGCGCGCCCATCACCCCACCCAGCGGCACCGCCTCGTCGTTCCACCGCCCCACCCCGTCCAACCGAGGCACCTCGAGCACCATGAAGTCGATCTCCGCAAGCTGCGGCCACCGCCGCCCCAGCCGCTCCACGGAGTCCTGCACCAGATCGGCGAACACCTCCGCCCGACTGGCGGCCAACGGCACCTGCGGCGGCGCGATCGGCCCCCGCATGCCCCGGCCGTGACGATCACGACGGCGGGGCCCGGGGCCTGCGACACGGGGCGGTACGGGGTTGTCCATCACTACTGAAGCGTAGTCCCCGCCACGCCCGCCCACCCTCCCCGCACGCCATGTCGGGGGACGGCCATTCCAGCCAAGGTTGGGCTCGATTCCGTATCTCTCCGAGAGCGGCGATCTCGTGGCAATTGAGGGCGTTTGTACCGCTCGGCGACCGCATCCGAGATACCGGGACCCGTATAAGACTGGTGTTCACGCAGGTCAGCGAGGTATGACAGGGGGTGTCCGTGAGGCGTTTCACAACACGACACGGTGGAGTGACCTGGTGGAGAGTCGTCGCGGCCCGCTCAAGAGTGCGGTACCGTCCAACGTCGTGAGCCCTGTACGTCGCTGTTCGCGAACCGCCTGCGGCCGACCCGCCGTCGCGACGCTGACGTACGTCTACGCCGACTCGACCGCGGTCCTCGGCCCGCTCGCCACCTACGCCGAACCCCACTGCTACGACCTGTGCGCCGAGCACTCCGAGCGCCTCACCGCCCCGCGCGGCTGGGAGGTCGTCCGCCTGCTCGACGGCTCCACCCCGGCCCGCCCCAGCGGCGACGACCTGGAAGCGCTTGCCAACGCCGTCCGTGAGGCGGCCCGCCCCCAGGAGCGGGCGGCCGGCGCCGGCGGAGGCGGCTCACGCGGGGCGGACCCGATGGAGGTCGCCCGCCGGGGTCACCTGCGGGTACTGCGCTCCCCGGACAACTGACCTCCGGAATCCCCTCGCCCGCCGCCCGGTTGACGGCCGCCCTCCCCAAGTCCCCGACACCTCCGCCTCCTTGGCCCGGCGTGGCCGTAAACCACCGTGAGCCGAAGTCAAGCCCGGAAGTCCACTCGGCGGACGCACAGCCGACGACCGGTCGGGGCGGGTAGTTTGGGGTGACCGATAGGACTTTCAGGAGGGTTGGCCGTGACTGCTGATCTGTCGCAGATCGTGAAGGCGTACGACGTACGCGGGGTGGTCCCGGACCAGTGGGACGAATCGCTGGCCGAACTGTTCGGCGCGGCCTTCGTGCAGGTGACCGGCGCGCAGGCCATCGTGATCGGACATGACATGCGCCCCTCGTCGCCCGGCCTGTCCGGCGCCTTCGCGCGCGGCGCGGCGGCCCTCGGCGTCGACGTCACCGAGATCGGCCTGTGCTCGACGGACCAGCTCTACTACGCCTCGGGCGCGCTGAACCTGCCGGGCGCCATGTTCACCGCCTCGCACAACCCGGCCAAGTACAACGGCATCAAGATGTGCCGCGCGGGCGCCGCCCCCATCGGCCAGGACAGCGGCCTCGCCGAGGTCCGTGAACTCGTCGAGCGGTGGCGCGAGTCGGGCGCCCCCGAGCCGGCGGCCGAGCCGGGAACCATCACCCGGCGCGACACGTTGGACGACTACGCGGCGCACCTGCGCTCCCTCGTCGACCTGACCTCCATCCGCCCCCTGAAGGTCGTCGTCGACGCGGGCAACGGCATGGGCGGCCACACCGTGCCCACGGTCTTCTCCGGCCTGCCGCTGACCCTGGTCCCGATGTACTTCGAACTCGACGGCACCTTCCCCAACCACGAGGCCAACCCCCTCGACCCCGCCAACATCGTGGACCTGCAGAAGCGCGTCCGGGAGGAGCGCGCCGACCTCGGCATCGCCTTCGACGGCGACGCCGACCGCTGCTTCGTGGTCGACGAGCACGGCGACCCGGTCTCGCCGTCCGCGGTCACCGCCCTGGTCGCCGCCCGCGAACTCGCCAGGCACGGCGGCAAGGGCACGATCATCCACAACCTGATCACCTCCTGGACCGTCCCGGAGGTGGTGAAGGAGAACGGCGGCACCCCCGTCCGCACCCGTGTCGGCCACTCCTTCATCAAGGCGGAGATGGCCACCACCGGCGCGATCTTCGGCGGCGAGCACTCCGCCCACTACTACTTCAAGGACTTCTGGAACGCGGACACCGGCATGCTGGCCGCCCTCCACGTCCTCGCCGCCCTCGGCGGCCAGGAGGGCCCCCTCTCCGGCCTGGTCGCCCAGTACGACCGCTACGCCGGCTCCGGCGAGATCAACTCCACCGTCGACGACCAGACGGGCCGCCTCGCCGCGATCAGGACGGCGTACGCAGACCGCGACGGCGTCACCCTCGACGAACTCGACGGCCTCACCGTCACGGCCGCCGACTGGTGGTTCAACGTCCGCCCCTCCAACACGGAGCCCCTGCTCCGCCTCAACGCCGAGGCACGCGACGAGGCGACGATGGCCAAGGTGCGCGACGAGGTGCTGGCGATCATCCGAGGCTGACCGGGACCCCGGAGGGGGCGCGGGCGCCACACGACGCGGGCGGCCGGCAGCGCGTACGACCACGTGCGCGCCCCGCCGCCCGCGGCCCCCGCCAACCCGCATCGGAGCCCGCTCCGGCGGTACGCTGACCAGGCGCATCCGCACACGGGCGCACACCGCGCCGCCCACTCCGAAGGGACACCCTATGCCGCTCGAAGCCGGCCTCCTGGAGATCCTCGCCTGCCCGGCCTGCCACGCCCCCCTCAAGGAGCAGGACGCCGAGCTGATCTGCACCGGCCAGGACTGCGGCCTGGCGTACCCGGTCCGGGACGGCATCCCCGTCCTCCTCGTCGACGAGGCCCGCCGCCCGGCGTGACCCGAAGGCGCCCGGTCCGAAACGCCGGCACGCGGCACCCCGCCCACCCGGCCGGCCCCACCGCGCCCCCGCCGACGAGCGACCAGGCACCCCGGTCCCGAACAACCCCGCCGCGTGATACGCCCCTCACCCGACAGCGGCTGGTTACCACGGCAGCCATAGCTCCGGCTGCCGCAGCTGCGGGCAGTCGTGCCGCTGGGGCGGCACGGGTGGGCGCAGCGGCACCCCGTCGCGCCGGGCTGCGCACCCACCCCACGCCCAGCCCCACCGCCCCGAGCCGCTGCCGTCCCCAACACCAGCGGCCCCGCAGGCCCCCACCGGCGGCCCGACCGCCCACCGCCTGGCGCCCCCTCAAGGCCCCACCTTCCCTTCGACCACCCGGCGATCGGAGACTGACGCCATGCTCGACGAATCGCTGCTCGACACGCCGGAGGCGCTCGCCGAGGCCGACCGTCGCGCCCTCCTGCGCGGTGCGGCCGAGGCCGGCGCCCGGGTCCGTACCGCCGCCCGGCACGCCGCCGAGGCCGGCATCCACGAGCTCAAGCCGGACGGCCGCCCCCGCGCCATCATGATCGCGGGCCCCGGCGCCGCCGCCACCTGCGTCGCCGACCTCCTGCGCACCCTCGCCGGCGCCGCCTGCCCGGTCACCCGCCTGGCCCCCACCGGCGTCGCCCCGGCCGCCGGCGCCCTGCGCTGGGAACTCCCCGGCTGGGCCGGCTCCGTCGACCTGCTCCTCATCACCACCCCCGACGGCAGCGAACCCGGCCTCTCCCTCCTCGCCGAGCAGGCGTACCGACGCGGCTGCACCGTCGTGGCCGTGGCGCCCGCCCGCTCCCCGCTCACCGAGTCGTCCGGCGTCGCACACGGCCTGTTCGTCCCGATGGCGACCGCGCCCTACGAGCCGGACGAAGTACCCCAGGCCGCCTCCGCCCCCGGCGTGCTCTGGGCGCTGCTCACGCCGCTGCTGGCCCTCCTTGACCGCATCGCCCTGATCCCCGCCCCGGCCGAGGCGCTGGAGAAGGTCGCCGACCGCCTCGACCACGTCGCCGAGCGCTGCGGCCCCGCCATCGCCACCTACAACAACCCCGCCAAGACCCTCGCCGCCGAACTCGCCGACGCCCTGCCCGTCGTATGGACCGAAGGCGTCTCCGCGGGCCCCGCCGGCCGCCGCTTCGCCGCCGCGCTCGCCGAACTCGCCGGCCGCCCCACGCTCGTCGCGGAACTCCCCGAGGCGCTCGCCGAACACAGCGCCCTCCTGGCCGGCCCGCTCGCCGCCAGCGCCGACCCGGAGGACTTCTTCCGCGACCGCGTCGAGGAACCACCCGCCCTGCACGCGCGCGTGGTGCTGCTGCGCGACCGCCCCATCGGCGGCCTCACCGCCGCCCCTGCCGCCCGCGACCTGGCCCTCAGCCACGACACGCCGATCAGCGAACTCGAACCCGAACCCGGCGACGAACTCGTGACCCTCGCCGAACTGATCGCCATCACGGATTTCGCCGCCGTTTACCTGGCGCTCGCCTCGGGAGCCTGATGTAAGCCCCCGGGCGTCGCACGCGCCGTACACAGAGAGAGCAGGCAGAAAGAACCGCATGGACCGCCTCGACAACACCATCCGCCCCTACGCCTGGGGTTCGCCCACCGCGATCCCCCAGTTGCTCGGCGTCGAACCGACCGGCGAACCGCAGGCGGAGATGTGGATGGGCGCCCACCCCGGCGCCCCCTCGCGCACCCCCCGCGGCACCCTCGACGAGGTCATCCAGGCTGCCCCCGAACAGGAACTCGGCCCCGAAGCCGTCACCAGGTTCGGCCCCCGCCTGCCCTTCCTCCTCAAACTCCTCGCCGCCGGCGCCCCGCTCTCTCTCCAGGTCCACCCGAACCTCACGCAGGCGAAGGAGGGGTACGACGACGAGGAGCGCCGCGGCATCCCCGTGGACGCCGGCCACCGCAACTACAAGGACGCCAACCACAAGCCGGAACTCATCTGCGCCCTCACCGAGTTCGACGGCCTGTGCGGCTTCCGTGACCCCGCGCGCGCGGCCGACCTGCTCGAAGCCCTCGGCGTCGACTCCCTCAAGCCGTACGTCGACGTGCTGCGCGCCCACCCCGAGGACGCGGCCC
Organism: Streptomyces sp. NPDC018693; assembly: GCF_044391385.1. Lineage (NCBI taxonomy): Bacteria > Bacillati > Actinomycetota > Actinomycetes > Kitasatosporales > Streptomycetaceae > Streptomyces > Streptomyces sp. NPDC018693. Next base: position 19,584 of record NZ_JBIRZZ010000031.1, read on the forward strand.
TGCGCGAGGTCCTCACCGCCGTACTGACCGCCGACCGCGCGGAGATGGCCCACACGGTCGCCGCCGCCGCGGCCGCCTGCCACCGCCTCGGCGGCGACCACGCCCCCTACGCCGGCATCGCCCACCACTACCCCGGCGACCCCGGCGTCATTGCCGCGATGCTCCTCAACCACGTCCGCCTGCAGCCCGGCGAGGCCCTCTTCCTCGGCGCCGGCATCCCGCACGCGTATCTGAACGGCCTCGGCGTCGAGATCATGGCCAACTCCGACAACGTGCTGCGCTGCGGCCTCACCCCCAAGCACGTCGACGTCCCCGAACTCCTGCGCATCGTCCGCTTCGAGCCCGGCGACCCCGGCGTACTGCGCCCCGAGGCCGCCCCGGACGGCGAGGAGGTCTACGAAACCCCCATCGACGAGTTCCGCCTCTCCCGGTACGTGCTCCCCGCGGGCACCGCCGCCCACGACCTCACCCGCCCCACCCCGCAGATCCTGCTCTGCACGGCGGGCACACTCCGCGTCGGCGAGCACGAACTCACCCCCGGCGCCTCGGTGTTCGTCCCCGCCGCCGAGCAGGTCCAGGCGTCCGGGACCGGCACCCTGTTCCGCGCCACTGTGATCGTATGACCGCTCCTGTGGACGACTGACACTCCGCCGCCCCGGCGGACTGCAACAATGACCCACCGACAGCGGACCAGCGAGGACAAGCGAAAGGACAACGCGGGCACATGAGCGCGTCAGGCGGCACCAAGGCGATCGTGGCGGCACTCGCCGCCAACCTCGCGATCGCGGCATCGAAGTTCGTGGCGTTCGCCTTCAGCGGCTCGTCGTCGATGCTCGCCGAGGGCGTGCACTCGCTCGCCGACTCCGGCAACCAGGCCCTTCTCCTCGTCGGCGGCAAGAAGGCCCAGCGTGAGGCCACCCCGCAACACCCCTTCGGGTACGGCCGCGAGCGCTACATCTACGCCTTCCTCGTCTCCATCGTCCTCTTCTCCGTCGGCGGCATGTTCGCCATCTACGAGGGCTACGAGAAGATCAAGCACCCGCACGAACTGGACCACTGGTACTGGCCGGTCGGCGTCCTCGTCTTCGCGATCATCGCCGAGACCTTCTCCTTCCGCACGGCCATCAAGGAGTCCAACGTCCTGCGGGGCAAGCAGTCCTGGAAGGAGTTCGTCCGCCACGCCAAGGCGCCCGAGCTGCCCGTCGTGCTCCTGGAGGACCTCGGCGCGCTCGTCGGCCTGATCCTCGCCCTCGGCGGCGTCAGCCTCGCCCTCGTCACCGGCGACGGCGTCTGGGACGGCATCGGCACCCTCTGCATCGGCGTCCTGCTCGTCCTCATCGCGCTCGTCCTGGCCGTCGAGACCAAGTCCCTGCTGCTCGGCGAGGCCGCGGGCGTCGAAGAGGTCAGGAAGATCGAGGCCGCCGTCGTCGACGGCGACACGGTCACCCGCATCATCCACATGCGCACACTCCACCTCGGCCCCGACGAGCTCCTGGTCGCCGCCAAGATCGCCGTCCAGCACGAGGACACCGCCGCCCAGGTCGCCTCCGCCATCAACGCCGCGGAGTCCCGTATCCGCGACGCCGTCCCGATCGCCCGGGTCATCTACCTCGAACCCGACATCTACAGCGAGACCGAGGCCGCCAAGGGCGCCGACCCGGACGCAACCCCGGGCGGCCCGGCCCACCCCTGACACCCACCGCCCACCCGACGAAAGGGGCCCGCCATTCCCGGCGAGCCCCTTCGCCGTCCACCACGGCCACATCCCTGTCAGACCCGCACCACCCACGGCGGCGCAGGCGGCCCCACCCGCGCCTCCCGGCGTACGACGACGGCGGCGATCCCCAGACCCACGGCGGTCAGTACGCACACCACCCCGAGGATCATCGCCGCCCCGAGGAACACAGGGACGGAGTAGTCGTCGATCACCCGCCCCCGGATCACGGAAGCGGGCAGCGTCCCGCCCTGATCGTCGACGAACGCCCGCGAGTCCCGCGCGAGCGCCCGGTGGTCGCCCAGCAGGAACAGCCGCCCCTCAGGAACCGTCACGTCGTACCGGGGCATGACGAACCCGCCGTCGGCCTCCCCACCCTCCAGATACGGCTCGTCGAGCGGCTCCCCGTCGACACTGACACGCGCGTCCGCCCCCGTTCCCGCACAGCAGGCCACACGGTCGCCGCCCACTCCGATGACCCGCATGATGATCAGCTCGTCGAACCCGTACCGGTCCGGCGCCGAGAGCACCACCACGTCCCCGCGCCGCACCTCACTCCCGTCGATCCGCTCGTAGACGATCCGGTCGCCCCGGGCATGCGTGGGCGTCATGTTGTCGCCCGCCACGACGGAACCCCCGAAGGAATGCTGCAAGAAGGCGAAGCCGCCCACCCCCACCAGTACCCCCAACAGGCCCACCACTACGGCTGCCCTCCCCAGCCCGCGCCCCCTGCCTGCCATCGCACTCCTCCCCATGCGGGCCTTCCGCGGGCGCAGAGCGTAGCGGCTGCCCGTGAACAGCCCCACCCCCATCCGTCACACCGTGTGATCGGCGTGATCTGTTCGGAGGCGGACTGGGGACGGCACCGCCGCGCGGTGTAGCTTGGAACGGAGCCAGACGTCGCTGCTGATGGCGGTCGGGCGGTCACGACACGGGGCCGGCCGAGGGAGAGAGGGCCTCCGACGGACTGCGCTGCGCGCACGCGGGCATGCCTGTGTCCTCTTCGGGCACCCCTGTGTCCGCCGCCGCGCAGACCAGCCCTACCCAGACCTCGACCCCATCCCGAGGAGCAGCTCGCAATGACGACTGTCGACAGCCGACAGGACTTCAAGGTCGCAGACCTCTCCCTCGCCGAGTTCGGCCGCAAGGAGATCACGCTCGCCGAGCACGAGATGCCGGGCCTCATGGCGATCCGCAAGGAGTACGCCGAGGCGCAGCCCCTCCAGGGCGCCCGCATCACCGGCTCCCTGCACATGACCGTGCAGACCGCCGTCCTGATCGAGACCCTGGCCGCCCTCGGCGCGCAGGTCCGCTGGGCGTCGTGCAACATCTTCTCCACCCAGGACCACGCCGCCGCCGCCATCGCCGTCGGCCCGAACGGCACCCCCGACAACCCGCAGGGCATCCCGGTGTTCGCCTGGAAGGGCGAGACCCTGGAGGAGTACTGGTGGTGCACCGAGCAGGCCCTGACCTGGCCGGACAGCCCCACCGGCGGCCCGAACATGATCCTCGACGACGGCGGTGACGCCACCCTCCTCGTCCACAAGGGCGTCGAGTACGAGAAGGACGGCAAGGTCCCCGCCGTGGAGACCGCCGAGTCCGACGAGCACCGCGTCATCCTCCAGCTGCTCCACCGCACCCTGGGCGAGAACCCCCAGAAGTGGACCCAGCTGGCGTCCGAGATCCGCGGCGTCACCGAGGAGACCACCACCGGCGTCCACCGCCTGTACGAGATGCAGCGCGACGGCGCCCTCCTCTTCCCGGCGATCAACGTCAACGACGCCGTCACCAAGTCGAAGTTCGACAACAAGTACGGCTGCCGCCACTCCCTGATCGACGGCATCAACCGCGCCACCGACGTCCTCATCGGCGGCAAGACCGCCGTCGTCTGCGGCTACGGCGACGTGGGCAAGGGCTGCGCGGAGTCCCTGCGCGGACAGGGCGCCCGCGTCATCGTCACCGAGATCGACCCGATCTGCGCCCTCCAGGCGGCCATGGACGGCTACCAGGTCACGACCCTCGACGAGGTCATCGACCAGGCCGACATCTTCATCACCACGACCGGCAACAAGGACATCATCATGGCCTCGGACATGGCCAAGATGAAGCACCAGGCGATCGTCGGCAACATCGGCCACTTCGACAACGAGATCGACATGGCCGGCCTCGCCAAGGTCCCCGGCATCGTCAAGGACGAGGTCAAGCCGCAGGTCCACACCTGGACCTTCCCCGACGGCAAGGTGATCATCGTCCTCTCCGAGGGCCGCCTGCTGAACCTGGGCAACGCCACCGGCCACCCGTCGTTCGTGATGTCCAACTCCTTCGCGGACCAGACCCTGGCCCAGATCGAGCTGTTCACCAAGCCCGACGCCTACCCGACCGGCGTCTACACGCTGCCCAAGCACCTGGACGAGAAGGTCGCCCGCCTCCACCTGGCCGCACTCGGCGTAAAGCTGACCAAGCTCCGCCCCGAGCAGGCCGCGTACATCGGCGTCGAGGTCGACGGCCCCTACAAGCCGGACCACTACCGCTACTGAGCCCGTAGCCCGCAGTAACCAGCCGGGCCAGTAGTCGGCAGAACCTCAGAGGCAGGCCCCCGCACCCCCGTGTCGGGGGCCTGCCCCTTCGGCCCTTCGGCCGGACCGTCAGACCTCAGGACTCCCATGCCCCGCGGCCGTTATTCGCTCCACGATCCACACGATCACACCCCCCTCGCGGAAGAACACTTCCAGTGCGCCCCCGGCCCGTCCGGCTGACGCTACGTCGCGCAGCTGACCACCCCCAGCGGTGATCACCACGGCTCCGTCGACCTCACCCTCGACGAGCTCGGCCGCCCCCTTCGCCTGGAACTCCACGCGGGCGGCTGGCAGGTGCGCGGTGCCGCCCTGGACGGCGTCACCTGGGTCCGCACCGACCCCACCGGCATCCATGCCACCGAAGGCAACGTGCGCGCCCACGCCTTCGCCGGCACATCCCCCGCGTTCCTCATCGCCACCACCCGTCTCCTGCGCCTCACCCCTTCCGCTCCCGCGACCCGCGTACGCCTGGTGACCTTCACGGACCCGGTCCTCGCTCCGCGCACCGTGGACCAGTCCTGGGCCCTGCTGAACAGAGAAGCACACGCCACTGACAACGGCCCTCTGATCGTGGACGAATACCAGGTCACAGCCCTGGACACCGGCGAACAGCACACCGTCCACATCGCCGGCGACGTCGTCCTCGCCGCCCCCGGCATCGAACTGGAAGACCTCGAAACACCGCCGTCGACCTTCGACTGATCAAGCAGGCGGCACAAACCCCGTCGGGGGCCGATCGGCGGACTGCTGCCCAGCCGACGCACCAGAAGAAGAATCAGGCGTACCCGAGGGAGCAGAGGGTGCAGCGGGAACAGAGGGTGCAGCGGGAACAGAGAAACCCGAGGGATCTGAGGGGCCATAGGCACCCGCCGTAGGGCCATTTCCAGCCACCGGCGAACCGTGGACACTGCCCCCCACCTGACCGTACGCGTCCGCCGTCGGCCCACTCCCGAACGCCCGCCGCATCTCCCGCACCTGCCGTTCCTGCACCACGGCCGCCAGATACATGGCCGGCGGCACCCCCTGCGGCACCGGTGCCCCCGTGCGCGCCGCGAGGTCGCCCGCCAGACGCTCCGCCATCGCCCAGCCGACCTGCGGATCCAACTGCTGCATCCGGCCGAGGTACTGGCGGACGGCGAGCCACAGACCATCCGGCACCGCCGACAGATCCAGCCCGGAGAAACGCCCCGCAAGCCACGGCGGAGGCGGCGGCACAAAGCCGGCCCGCGCGGCCGGCACCCGCTCCCGCACCACCAGCGTCCCGGCGAACACATCACCGAGCCGCCGCCCACGCGCCGACACCAGCGAGGCGATGCACGCCACCACCCCGCCCGTCAGCAGAATCTCGACCGCCCCGATCGCACCCCGCACCAGCGCGTGCCGGAACCGGATCGGCCCGCCGTCATCCCGCACCACCCGCAACCCGCACGCCAGCTTCCCCAGCGAACGCCCATGACTGAGCGTCTCCACGGCGATCGGCCCACCCACCAGCACCAGCAGGAACGTGGCGATCGACAGTGCGATCTGCGCGGCCTCGTCCAAGGACGCCGTGGCCACCATCAACCCGATCATCACGACGATGTAGACCGCCACGGCCACGCTCAGATCCAGCAATGTGGCCAGCGCCCTGCTGGGCAGCCTGGCGGGCTGCACCTCCAGCGCCACCGCCTCACCCGTCACCAGCTCACTCACGTCCGCCGTCCCTTCCCCTGACCTGCCCTGCGAACGGCCAGTCTGCCAAGCTGAGCAACACATCGCGCCGCAGTACGACAAGCTGAAACGCGGCCGGCCGCCACGACGCCCCGACGAACAGCCGAGGAGCAGGCACACCGATGGACCTCGATGTCTTCGTCTCCGCCCATCGAGCCGAGTGGGACCGCCTCGACGCCCTGCTGCGCCGCCAGCGCCACCTCACCGGCGCCGAGGCAGACGAACTCGTGGCCCTCTACCAGCGCACCGCGACCCACCTCTCTTTGATCCAGTCCAGCGCGCCCGATCCACAGCTCACCAGCCGACTCAGCCAACTCGTGGCACGCGCGCGGAGCGCTGTGACCGGCACCCGCCGCGCCTCATGGCGCGACGTCACCCGCTTCCTCACCCACGGCTTCCCCGCCGCGGTCTACCGATCGCGTCACTGGTGGGTACCCACCGCCCTGCTTTCCACCGCGGTGGCCGTCGTCCTGGGCTGGTGGATCGGCACCCACCCCGAAGTGCAGTCCACCATCGCCACCCCCAGCGAACTACGCGAGCTGACCCGTCCCGGAGGCCAGTACGAGACGTACTACTCCAGCCCCCCCGCGGCGTCCTTCGCCGCCCAGGTGTGGACGAACAACGCCCAGGCCGCCGCGATGTGCCTGGTCCTGGGCATCTTCTTGGGCCTGCCCGTCCTCTGGATCCTCTTCCAGAACATGCTCAACCTCGGCATCGGATTCGGCCTCATGTCGTCGGCAGGCCGCCTCGACACCTTCCTCGGCCTCGTCCTCCCCCACGGCCTGCTCGAACTGACCGCAGTCTTCGTCGCCGCCGGCACCGGCCTGCGCCTCGGCTGGACGGTCATCGACCCGGGCCCGCGCACCCGACGCACGGCCCTCGCCGAGGAAGGCCGCGCAGCGGTGGGCATGGCGATCGGCCTTGCCCTGGTCCTCTTCGTCTCCGGCGCCATCGAAGGCTTCGTCACCCCCTCCGGCCTGCCCACCTGGGCCCGCATCACCATCGGCATCGTCGCCGAGCTGACCTTCCTGACCTACGTCTACGTCCTCGGCGGCCGGGCGGCCCGCGCGGGCCAGACGGGTGACGTCGAGGCCGCCGAGCGCAGCGCCACCGTGCCGACGGCCGCGTGATGTGCGGACACGCCTGCTGAGCTGCTACTCTCCTCTTCGCCCCACGAGAGCCGTTGACACGGGTCGCGCGGGGAGGTAGATTTGAACAGTTGCCTGGAACTGGATGTCATCCGGTCGGCATCGGTTAGGATCTACATCGGCCTCACGGAACACCGATTCACATCGATTCCGTAGAAGCCCCCTCCCGATAAATCGGAAATGAATGGCCGCCGGTCAGACCGGCCCAGAACTTCTGATAAAGTCGGAACCGCCGGAAGGGAAACCGCGAAAACAAAGCGGAAGCCCGGAAAGCACCGAGGAAATCGGATCGGAAAAGGAT
>NZ_JBIRZZ010000032.1:0-26394 GCF_044391385.1 Streptomyces sp. NPDC018693
TTCGTCCCCCGCACCCTCGCGCACCCGACAGCGGCCGGCTTGCCGGAGAAGGAGGAGCCCGATGGGCTGGATGCGGGGGGAGTACGGGAGACGGTGCTGGCCTGTGTGGCGGACATCCTCGGGCACGACCGGCCCGAACAAGTGGATGAGCGGCGTACGTTCAAGGACCTGGGCTTCGACTCCATGGGCGCGTTGCAGCTTCACGAGCGAGTCACGGCGGCGACCGGACTGCGGCTCCCCGCGACGCTGATCTACGACCGGCCGACCCCCGCGGAACTCTGCGAGCATGTGGCCGCCCTCCTGGGACACGGCACGGATGCGGTCCCGGAGCCTGAGCCGTCCGCGCACCGCGAGCCGGACCCCGTACGACAGGCTCTGCATTCGGCCTCGGACCACGAGGTGTTCGACTTCATCACCAAAGAGCTCGGCATCTCATGACGGACCGGCGGACGGACGGGCGGGAACCGAGGAGGCCACGCGTGGAGAGCGACGCGGTGATCGGCGGATGGGAGCCCGTGGCGGTCATCGGCATGGGCTGCCGCCTGCCCGGCGGTGTGGGTTCGCCGGAGGATCTGTGGGACCTGGTGGCGGACGGCCGTGAGGTGTTGTCGCCGTTCCCGGAGGACCGAGGCTGGGAGCTGGACGCCCCGGGGGTGTACCCGGCCCGGCGCGGCGGCTTCTTGGACGATGTGGCCGGCTTCGACGCCGGCTTCTTCGGGATCTCGCCGCGTGAGGCGCTCGCGATGGACCCGCAGCAGCGGCTGCTGCTGGAGACGTCCTGGGAGGCGCTGGAGCGGGCCGGCATCGACGCGGCGGCGCTGCGCGGTGTCGATGTGGGGGTGTTCACCGGCGCGGGTTCCGCCGACTATCTGACGCTCCTGCAGCAGGCCGGGGAGCGGGTCGCCGGGCACCTGCTCACCGGCAGCTCCGGCGCGGTGCTGTCCGGACGGGTGGCGTACAGCCTCGGGTTGCGCGGGCCGGCGCTCACCGTGGACACCGCGTCGTCGTCCTCGCTGGTCGCGCTGCATCTGGCGTGCCGTGCGCTGCAGCGCGGCGAGTGTTCGCTCGCCCTCGCCGGAGGTGTGGCGGTGATGGCCACGCCCGCCCTGTTCGTCGAGTACGACAGGCTGCGCGGGCTCGCCTCCGACGGGCGCGCCAAGCCCTTCTCCGCCGACGCGGACGGCACCGTCTGGGCGGAGGGGGCGGGCGTCCTGGCCCTGGCGCGGCTGTCGGACGCGCGGCGGGAGGGGCACCCCGTCCTCGCGGTGGTGCGCGGCTCGGCGGTCAACCAGGACGGTGCGAGCGACGGTTTGACCGCGCCCAACGGCGCCGCCCAGGAGAGCGTTCTGCGCGCGGCCCTGGCCGACGCGGGTCTCACCCCCGACGAGGTGGACGCCGTCGAGGCGCACGGCACCGGCACCCGGCTCGGCGACCCGGTCGAGGCGGGTGCCCTGGCGGCCGTGTACGGGCGGGGCCGGCCGCAGGGGCGGCCACTGTGGTTGGGCTCCCTGAAGTCCAACATCGGCCATGCCCAGGCGGCGGCAGGTGTAGCCGGGGTGATCAAGACCGTCATGGCGCTGCGGCGCGGAGTCCTGCCCGCCACCCTGCACGTACAGCGGCCCACCCCGCGCGTCGACTGGGCGGCCGGGGGCCTGGCCCTGCTCGACGCGGCCCGGCCGTGGCCCGCCACGGACCGCCCGCGACGCGCCGGTGTGTCCTCCTACGGCATCAGCGGGACCAACGCGCACGTGATCCTGGAGCAGGCCGACGCGGAGGGCGGCCGCAGCGCCCCGGGCGGGCCGCGCCCGACGGCGGACGTGTCCCTTCCCCCATGGGTGGTCTCGGCCCGGGACGAGGCGGCGCTGCGCGAACAGGCCCGCAGGCTGATCTCCCGGGTGCGATCGGCAGCGCCCGCGGACCTGCTGGACACCGGATGGTCGCTGGCGGCCGGCCGGGCGGCGCTGGAGCACCGCGCCGTACTGACCGCACCGTCCGGGGAGCCGGCGGCCATGCTCGCCGCGCTGGAAGCGCTCGCCGGGGGCCGGGGCGCGCCCACCCTGACGGAGGGCACCGTCCAGAGGCGGGCGGAACTCGCCGTGCTGTTCACGGGGCAGGGCTCGCAGCGGGTCGGCATGGGGCGCGAACTGCACGCCGCCTTCCCCGAGTTCGCCGCGGCCTTCGACGCCGCGTGCCAGGCCCTGGACCGGGAACTGGCCGGGCATGAGCCCGAGTCGGTCGCCGACGTCGTGTTCGGGCGGACGGCACAGACGCTGCTGCACCGCACGGTGTACACCCAGGCCGGGCTGTTCGCCCTGGAGACCGCGCTGTTCCGGCTGGTCGAGTCGTGGGGGGTGCGCCCCGGTTTCCTCGGCGGGCACTCGGTCGGCGAGATCTCCGCCGCCCACGCGGCAGGAGTCCTGCACCTGGCCGACGCGGCACGTCTGGTGGCCGCTCGGGGCCGGCTGATGCAGGCGCTGCCCGAGGGTGGCGCCATGGTGGCCGTGGAAGCCACGGAGGACGAAGTCACCCAGGTGCTCGATGAGTTGGGGTACGCGGACGGCGCCGAGCAGATCGGTGTCGCGGCCGTCAACGGGCCGTACGCGATCGTCGTCTCCGGCGCCGAGACCGCCGTACTGAAGACCGCCGCGGAACTCGACGTGCGCGGACGGCGGACCAAACGCCTCACCGTCTCGCACGCCTTCCACTCACCGCTGATGGAGCCGATGCTGCGGGACTTCCGGGACGTGGTGGCCGGACTGCGCCTCCAAGCACCCCGGCTGCCCGTCGTCTCCAACGTCACCGGCCGGATGGCGACGCACGACGAACTCGCCTCGCCCGACTACTGGGTGCGGCATGTCCGGCAGGCGGTGCGCTTCGGTGACGGCGTCCGCACGCTGGCCGGCGCCGGAGCCACGGTGTTCCTGGAACTCGGGCCCGACGGGGTGCTCAGTGGGATGGGCCCCGCAGCGCTGCCCGCCGACCCGGACGGCACCATCGAACCGGTGTTCGTGCCGCTGCTGCGCTCGGGCCGCCCGGAGCGCGAGGCGTTCACGGCCGGTCTCGCCCGGGCCTGGACCCACGGGGCGCGGGTCGACTGGACACACGCCTACGAAGGCACCGGCGCCACCTGGACCGATGTGCCGACGTACGCCTTCCGGCACCGCCGGCACTGGCTGGACGTCGGCACGGCGGGCGGAGGCGGCGTCGCGGCCGGGGTCGACGCGGCGGAGCATCCGCTGCTCGGGGCGACGGTGGAACTGCCGGGGACCGAGCAGGTGGTGCTGACCGGGCGGATCACCGCGGGCTCGCAACTCGTCGGCACCGGACCGGGCGGGCTGCCGGCAGCGGTGGTGGAACTCGCCGTCCGCGCCGGGGACCAGGTCGGCTGCGGTGGTGTCGCCGACCTCACCGTGGCCGCGCCGCTGACCCGGCCGGAGCGCGGCGCGCTCCAGCTCCGCCTGGTCGTGGACCCGCCCGACGCCACCGGCGACCGGACGTTCGCCCTGCACAGCCGCCCCGAGGGCGCGCTACCCGGCCAGAGCTGGCGGTGCCATGCGACGGGCCTGCTGACGAGCGCCGGCGCTCCGGCCGCCGTCGACCTGAGCATGTGGCCGCCCGCCGACGCCGTCGCGGTCGACGCGGCACGGCTGCCGGAAGGGGCCCGGCGGGCCTGGCGGCGGGGCGGTGAGACGTTTGCCGAGGTGGCGCTGCCACCCGACACGCACACCCAAGCGCAGTCGTACGGCATCCACCCGCAGCTGCTGGACGCGGCCCTGCGTGTGGCGCACGCCGCCCGGCACGGCGACGGACCCGGACAGCCCGGCGCCCTGGCCTCCGTCGGCACCGCCGTGCTCCACGCGGCCGGAGCCACAGCTCTGCGCGTGCACGTCCGCCCCGCGGACGGCGACACCCTGGACCTCGTGCTCGCGGACGACACGGGCGAAGCCGTGATGGTCCTGCGCGCAGTCGTCGTCCCGGCGGAGCCCGGCCCCGCCACCACCGCCGGCGACGCCCCGCTGCTCCGCCTCGACTGGGCGCGACCGTCGGCCACCGAGCCCCGCCCCCTCGGACGATGCGTCCTGGTCGGCGCCGACCCCGCGGGGGTGCGCTCCGCCCTCATGGCCGCCGGCACGTACACCGAGGCCCATCGCACCGTCGACGCACTGCGGGCCGCCCTGGCCGCCGGGGCGCCGGTGCCCGACACGGTGATCGCGCTGGGCACCTCGCTGCACCCGGCCGAGGACGGCCCCGAAGACTGCCCCGAAGAGACCGCCGCCTCCCTCACCCGGACGGCCCGCCTGATCCGGCTGCTGTCGCCGGAAGGGGACGGCGCCGGTGTCGCCCGGCTGATCCTGCTGACCCGTGGTGCCGTCGCGGTCGCGCCCGACGAGGACGTGCCTGCCCTCGGCGACGCCGCCGCCTGGGGGCTGATGCGCTCGGCGCAGACCACGAGTCCCGGCCGCTTCCGGCTGATCGACACCGACGGGCGGCGCTCCTCGCGGCGCGCCCTCGCCGCCGCCCTGACCGCCGACGTCCCCCAACTCGCCGTGCGCAACGGCGCGTTCAGTACACCGAGGCTCGCCCTCGCGACGGGCGGCACGACGGACCGGGCGCCGCGCGGCGACGGCACGGTGCTGTTCACCGGTGACGTGGCCGGCGACACCACCTTGCTGACGGCGCGTCACTTCAGTATGCGGTACGGCGCCGCGCGCTTGCTGTTCGCCGTCGGTCCCGACTCCCCGGGCGCGGGTGACCGGATCCGTACGGCACTTGACGGAGTCGCCGCCGAGGTGACCGTCGCCGAGTGCGAGCCGACCGACGCCGGCGCCCTCGCGGCGCTCCTCGCCGGGCAGCCCCTCACCGCACTGGTCCACAGTGCGGGCACCGACGACGCCGCGGCGGGGGAGCCGGACACCCCGGAGCGGCTCGCCGCGCTCCTGCGTACCCGCGTGCGGGCCGCGCAGGCGGTGCGGGAACTCGCCCACGACCGGGACCTCGACGCGTTCGTCCTGATCACATCGAGCGCCGGGACGCTGGGCGCGCCCGACGACCCGGCCCGGGCCGCCACTGCCTGCCTGCTCGAAGCCCTCGCCCACCGCCGCCGCGCCCAGGGCCTGACCGGCCACTGCCTCGCATGGGGGCCACGCGCGGCGGACCCCGGCGCGGCCCAGGCACCCGGCTTCACCCCGCTGCCCGCCGACGAGGAACCCGCCCTGCTCGACACGGCCCTGGCCGGTCCGGCCCCCGCGGTGGTCCTGGCCCGCCCCGACACCACGGCGCCGCGGGACCGGACCCGGGCCGACACCGTGCCACCGCCGCTGCGGCACCTGCTGCGGGTGCCCGACCGCAGGACCGCGACGGCGCGCGCCGAACACCCGCCGGGCACCGGCGACCTCGGCGCCCGGCTGCGCGGGCTCGACCCCGCCGCACAGCGCGATCTGCTGCTCGCCCTGGTACGCGCCGCCGCGGCGGAGGCGCTGTCCCACGCCTCGCCCGAAGCGGTGGACACCGCACTGCCGTTCAGGGACCTCGGCCTGGAGTCCCTCAGCGCGATCGAGTTCCGCAACCGGCTCGACAAGGCCACCGGACTGCGGCTGCCGTCCACCCTCGTCCGCGACCTGCCCACCCCGGACCTCCTGGTGCGGCACCTGCGGGAGCGGCTCACCCCACACCGAGGGCCCGCCGCCGCGGCCTCCTCCGACACCACCACCGCCGACGGCGCCACCGACGACAGGAGTGAAACACCGTGAAGGTACAAGGCGTGCACATCAGCTCCCTCGGCACCCATCTGCCGGAGCCCATGAGCGCCGAGGACGCGATCGCCCAGGGCCTCTACGACCAGGAGCTGTACGACACCATCGGCTGGCGCGGCACCCACGTGGCCGGGAAGACCCCCGCCCTCGACATGGCCGTGTCCGCCGCGCGCGCCGCGCTGCGCCGGCTGGGCCCGGAGGGGGAACCGGTGGAGTCGCTGCTGCACGCGGGCGCCTTCTACCAGGGCCCGGACGAGATCTCGAAGCCGGGTTACATCCTGCGCGAACTCGGACTAGGCGCCATGCCGTCACTGGAGCTCAAGCAGGGCTGCAACGGCACCCTCGCCGGGATCGAGGTCGCCACCGGATTCCTGACCGGTGACGCCGGGCGCGGCAGCGTACTGATCACCTCGGCCGAGAACTACTCCACGCCCCTGGTCGACCGGTGGCGCGGCTCCGCCCCCGCCGTGGTCGTCGGCGACGGCGGCGCCGCCCTCGTCCTGAGCGCGGAGGGCGGCTTCGCCGAACTCCTCGCCATCAACTCCAGCACGCTTCCGGAGCTGGAGGGCTGGCACCGGGGCAATGACGACCTGCTGCCGCCGCAGGAGGCCCGCTTCGCACCGCTCGACCTGGCGCGGACGGTGGCCGAGTTCACCGAGAGCTGTATGCCGATGACCGAGGCCATCGAACTCATCAGCAAGTTCAGCCTCGACCTGATGCAGCGCTCCCTCGTCGACGCCGAGCTCAACGCCTCGGACATCGCCGCGCTGATCTCGTTGAACGCCGACGGCCGGGCCGTGGAGCAGTGGTTCCTGCAGCCGCTCGGCATCCCGGCCGACCGGTCCAGCTGGGAGATCGGACGCCACGTCGGTCACATCGGCGCCTGCGACCAGGTCATCACCCTGGAGCGGCTGCTCGCCGAGGGCCGGCTCACGCCCGGCGACCACGTCATGCTGCACGCCGCGGCCCCCGGCTGGTCCGCGTCCACGGCGGTGCTGCGCATCACCGACGTACCGGCCTGGCTCGACTGAGACACCACGCGCTGCCCGCTCCCCCGCCCGGGGAGCGCGGGCGGCGCCGTCCTCAGACTCGCACCTCGCGCGCGTCGAACCCGGCACGGCGGGCGGGGGAGCGGCGCGCGGCCCACAGAATGCGCAGGACGCCGAGCGGATCGAACAGCGCGGACGGAGCAGCCACCAGGCTCGTCACCCGCAGCAGATCGCGGTGCACCCGCTCCGAGACGTGCGAGGCCAGCAGCACCTGACGCGTGTACCAGGCGCGTGCGGCCAGTCCGCGCGGCCGGTGGCCGACGGTCTCGGGGAACATCAGGTCGCTCTCGGTGCTCATGCGCCAGGGCAGGTCGACGATGCGGGCCACGTTCCGGAAGTGTTCCCGTGTCATCTCCTCGGCGGTGCCGTGGCGGTCCAGACACCGGCCGAGCTCGACGGCCTGGAGGATCGCCAGAGTCATGCCCTGCCCGTACAGCGGGTTGAAGGTGCACACGGCGTCCCCCAGGGCCGCGTAGCCGGCGGGCGGTGCGCCGAGGCGCTCGAAGTGGCGGCGGCGCGCGGTCGGCGCCGAGTAGCGGCGGGCGGTACCGTCGTGCACCGGCTCCGCCGTCGACAGCAGCCGCGCGATGTGCGGGCTGGGCAGCCGCGCCGCGAAGTCCGCGAAACCCGCCACGTCGGCGGGCGCGTTGGCCCGGTGCCAGCCGCCCAGCGTGACGATCCACCGGCCGTCCTCGATGGGCGCGACCGCCGCGGCCCGCTTGTCGTGCGGCGGCATCCCGGTGGACGCGTAGGCGAACGCCCCGTCGGCCAGCCGCTCCATGGCGTCGGTACGCCAGTACAGACGGGTGGTGTATCCGACGTCGATACGGACCGACGACACCTGCGGCGGCGGGCAGCCGAGAGCCTGTAGCCAGCGGTCCGTGCGGTGCGTGCTGTGACCGGTCGCGTCGACCACCAGATCGGCGTCGACGGTCTCACCCCGGGCGGTCAGCACGCCGGTGACCCGGCCGGCGTCGCCGGTCAGGCCCGCGACCGCGGTCCGCTCCCGGATCTCCACCCCGGGCAGCGCCCGCACCCGGCCGCGCAGCGTCCGCTCCAGGAAGGGGCGGCTCATGGTGATGAGGGGATGGTCGCTGAAGAACCGGACGCGGGGCCGCCCCAGCTGGTAGAAGAGCGTGTCGCGGCCTGCGTCGAACCGCACCGCTCCGCCGGCCAGCAAGTCCCGGGTGAAGCCGGGGAAGAGCGCCTCCAGTTCGAGCCGCCCCTTCGTCAGCAGGGCGTGCGCGTGCCCCGCCTGCGGAACTCCGCGACGTTCCTGGCCGTCGTCCGGCAGCTCGTCGCGCTCCAGTACCGTGACCCGCTCGAACCGCGACGCCAGCACCCTGGCCGCGGTCAGACCACCCATGGACCCGCCTACGACGACCGCGTGCCTGCCCGATAATCCCATCGCTCCCCGTTTCCGTGGTCCGGCGCGTGCGTGTCCCGACCGATTGTGGGGCAGGGCAGGCGGGCCCCTTCTCCCTCGTTGCGCCGAAATACGGCCATGAGCCGCTACGACGTCACGGCCGGCCCGGGGCCACCCGGGCCGGCCGTGCGGAGGCCGGCGCCTGTCGCTCGGATCAGCTCGCGGGGAAGCCGCGGTCGGCGAGCCAGGACGGGAGATGCTTGGCGATCTCCACCTGGCGGTCCGGCTTGCCGATGCCCGAGTGATCGGTGGCGACCCGCTCGACGTCGATACCGGGACAGGCGGCCCGCCAGATGTCCACCGAGTCCGGCCGCGGTTCCTCGTCCGCGACGTACAGCAGCGTCGGCCCGTCGTGCGGTCCGGGCCGCCACGCCGCCGTCACCCGCGTCTCGTGCTGGTGGATCCGCAGCAGCCGCTCGTAACCAGTCACATCGACCTCCGCCGGCAGCAACCCGTGCTCGACACAGGCGTCACGGGCCGCCCGCGCCGTCCGCCCGGGCGCGGCGGCCCTGATGACGGCCTCCGCCGCCGCCGGCGCCGGGCCCAGCGCGAGCGTCACCAGGAACGCCAGATGCCGGCCCACCTCGGTGTCGGCGAGCCGGAGGTCGGTGATCCGGGCGTCCAGCATGAACACCCGCGCCTCCCGGCCCTGCTCGCGCAACTGGCAGGCCACCTCGTAGGCGAGCATGCCGCCCA
This sequence comes from Streptomyces sp. NPDC018693, assembly GCF_044391385.1. Lineage (NCBI taxonomy): Bacteria > Bacillati > Actinomycetota > Actinomycetes > Kitasatosporales > Streptomycetaceae > Streptomyces > Streptomyces sp. NPDC018693. Next base: position 8,925 of record NZ_JBIRZZ010000032.1, read on the forward strand.
TCGACCAGCCGCCCAGCAGGTATGGCCCCTCCGGCCTGCGGCGCAGCAGCTCCTCCAGATAGCCTGCGGCCATCGCCCGCAGATCCGGCGCGAACGCCTCCTCCGACAGATCGGTGTGCGGACGGCTCTGGAAGGCGTGCACCGGCCCCGGCCAGGCGTGCGCCAGCGGCAGGTACGGCGCCACCGAACCGCCCATCACATGGAAGAGGAACATCTCCTCGCCCACACCGTCCGTGAGCCGCACCGCGCAGCCCGGCCGCTCGCCCGCTCCGGCGTCCTCGGTGACGCAGGCCGCGAACTCCCGTACCGTCGGCGCCTCGAAGACCCGCCCGAGCGGCAGGTCCACCCCGAACTCCGCATGGACCCGGTTGACCATGCGCAGAGCGAGCAGCGAATTGCCGCCCAGCGCGAAAAAGTTGGCGGCCGCGTCCACGGCCGGCACCTCCAGCAGCTCGGCCCACAGTGCCGCCAGCCGCTTCACCAGCGGGCCGTCCGCCTCCGCGGCGTCGGCCGCCACGGGCAGGTTCAGCTCGGCCAGCGCGCGCGAGGCGTCGACCTTGCCGTTCGGGGTGAGCGGCAGCTGGTCCACGATCCGGGTGTGGCCCGGGATCATGTAGTGCGGCAGATGCGTGCGCAGGTACGTCACCACCGAGGCGCTGTCGAGCACCGCGCCCGGCTCCGGCACGACCAGGGCGACCAGCCGGCGCTGCCCGCCCGGCGCGTCGTCGACGCACACCGCGCACTCGCGCACCGCCGGATGCTCGCGCAGCGCCGCCTCCACCGAACCGGGCTCGACCCGGTAGCCGAGGATCTTGACCTGCCGGTCCTCCCGGCCGAGGAACTCGATCGTGCCGTCCGGCCAGTAGCGGCCGAGGTCACCCGTCCAGTAGAGCCGCTCCCCGGTCCGGGGATGGGTGATGAACCGTTCGGCGGTGCGCTCCTCGTCCCGCCAGTAGCCACGGGCCAGACCCACCCCGCCGATGTGGATACGGCCGACGGCCCACGGCCGGCGTACGTCGAGCCGGTGGTCGAGCACCTTCATCGTCTGGTTCCGCAGCGGGCGGCCGTACGGGATGCTGCGCCACGCCGGGTCGACGTCGTGCACCTCGTAGATGTTCGACCAGATGGCCGCCTCGGTGGCGCCGCCCATCGCGATGACACGGGACCCGGACCACAGACGCCGCATGCGTCCCGGCAGCGCGGTGGGCACCCAGTCGCCGCTCAGCAGGAACGCGCGCAGCGGCGGCCGGCCCAGTCCGGGGCGTTCCTCGGCGACCTCGACGAGCATCTCGGCGAGCGCCGGCACCGAGTTCCACACCGTGACCCCGTGCTCCGTCGCGGCGGCGGCCCAGGCCAGCGGATCGGGCCGCGGCGACGGGTCCGGCAGGACCAGGGTGGCGCCCGCCGCCAGGGTGCCGAACACATCCCACACCGACAGGTCGAAGGCCAGCGAGGAGATCCCGAAGACCCGGTCGTCCGGCCCGAGGCCGATCCGCTCGTCGACGTCGACGACGGTGTTCAGCGCGCTGCGGTGCTCGATCGCCACGCCCTTGGGCCGGCCCGTCGACCCCGACGTGTAGATGATGTACGCCAGGTCCCGGGGCCCCGCCGCCACCTCGGGCAGGACAGGCGCGTCGGCGGCGGCCTCGTCGACCAGGAGTACCGGCAGCGCGGGCGCCAGCCCGTCGAGATCCGGACGGCTGTGCGACTGGGCGAGCACCACGGGGACGGAACACTCCCGCAGCAGGTCGTGCATCGGGCCCTTCGGCATGCCCGCGTCGATCGGCACATACGCGGCGCCCGCCCGCAGCGCGCCGAGCACGGCCACGACCTGCTCCCAGCCCTTGGTCATCACCACGGGGACGACGGCGCCGCGCCGCACACCGTGCGTCAGCAGCCAGTGCGCCACCGCACGGGACCGGGCCTCCACCTCCGCGTAGGTCAGCGTGCGCCCCGATGTGACGACGGCGACGGACTCGGGCCGCTCGGCCGCCCGCCGCAGGAACGGATCCTCCAGCCGGCCCGGCGGCAACTCCCCGGCGGTGTCGTTCACGGCGTCGATCAGCTCCCGGTACGCGGCCGGCACCGGGTCGGGTTCCACATCGGCGCCGTCCGCGCCGGCCAGGGACTCCAACAGCCGTCGGTAGCAGTCGGCGACCAGGTCCGGAAGGCCCGGAGGGAACGCCTCGTCGACGAAGTCCACGTTGGAGGCCACGCCCCCGTCCGGCAGGTCGCGTATCTGGTTGTCCACCAGGACCTGCGGGGTGTGCTGCACACGGGCCACCGGGCGGAAGGCGGGCCTGCGCCGGGTCGGCGGGGTGTCCCAGCCGGGGCCCTGGTTGCTGGTGAACACGTAGGGGAACGACGCCCGTTGGGTCCAGCCGTGGCGTGCCGCCAGCTCGCGGCTGATGCGCACGCCCGTCACATCGGAGTGCTGCACGTCCTTCCACAGACGGTGCTGCAGCCGCCGGGCCCGCTCCCAGAACGTCGCGTCACCGCGCTGGTCCACCTCCAGCGGCAGCGTCGCCGTGCGCTGCCCCACGGCGGGCGGGCCGCCGTGCCGGGCCACCAGGTTGAGATGGACCACGTTCAGACAGAAGTGCGGCGCGGCCGCCCAGGCGCCGAGCGCCTCGGCCAGCACATGCATCAGCGCGGTGGCCGGAAGCACCTTGTGCTTGCGGCAGTTGGCGCCGAACCGCCGCCACTGCTCCCGGCTCAGACACACCGTGCGGCCGGTGAACGACACGTCGGCGATGCTGCCCGGCTGCCGAAGCAGCGGCAGCCGAGGGCCCTCGGGCAGCGAGTCGAGCCGCTTCTCCCAGTACGCCCACTGCTCGCGGAACTCCTCGCCGCCCTCCCGCTCCAGCAGCTCGGCACGCCAGGCACGGAAAGTCCGTTCCACGGGCCGCAGAGCGGCCCCCGGGTCGTGATACAGCTCCAGCCACTCGTTGATGGCCGTGCCGAGACTGGGCGCGTCCACCAGCACCAGGCTGTAGCGGAAGTGGACCCGGTGCCGGTGCGGGCGCAGCCGGCTGACCACGACCTCGAACAGCGGCCAGTTGTTGGGGTCCAGGCCCCGGGTGCACATCCGTTCCCGGGTCGCGGCCAGGCCCGCCTCCCGCTCCTCGGACCCGAGACCTGCCAGGTCCACGACGGTCACCGGCACCCGGGGCAGCGTGCCCGGCTCCAGGACCCGGCCCCTGCCGTCCTCCAGCATCACCGTCCGCAGCGTCTCGTGGCGGTCGATCAGACGGGCCAGGGCCTCCTCGGCGCGGACCGGGTCGAAGCCGACCGCGTCGAGTTCGACGTAGTACTGCTGCATGCCGCCGAGTTCCATCAGCCGGCTCTTGCCGACCAGATAGGCGGACTGGATGTCCGTCAGCGGGAACTGTTTGGCCGCGTCGTACGGCAGGTCCGTGACGTCCCACTGCCCGGCCGCGTCACGGCTGCGCGGGTCCATGTCACTCACAGTGCTCTCCCTGAAGCAGGTCGGACTCGATGACCCGCAGCAGTGGCGCGGGCTCTTCATGCAGATAGAAGTGGCCGCCCGGATACGTCCGTACGGTGCAGCCACGCGCCGAGTGCCGCCGCCAGGCGGCGAGTTCCTGCGGCGTGACCAGCGGGTCCTGCTCGCCGCCGAACACCGACAGCGGGCAGTCCAGCGGCTCGTCCGGCCGATGGGCGTAGGTCTCGGCGACGGAGTAGTCGGCACGCAGCATCGGCAGCAGCGCGGCCATCGCCACGTCGTCTTCGAGGACCTCGTCGGGCGTACCCCCGTTGGCCCGCAGCCGGGCCACCAGGTCCGCCATCGGCGCCGCGTGGACCGGCGCGCCCCGCAGCGGCAGATGCGGTGCGGGCCGCCCGGAGACCAGCAGCCGCCGGGCCCGGCCCAGCCCGAGGGCACGGCTCGCCCGGCACGCCTCGAAGGCGATCAGCGCGCCCATGCTGTGGCCGAACCAGGCGTGCGGCTCCGCCAGCAGCGGCGCCAGATCCTTCACCAGGCCCGGCACCAGGTCGCCGAGCCGGCTGAACGGCTCCTCACGGAACCGGCTCTCACGGCCCGGCAGCCGGATCGCGACGACCTCGATGTCCGGGGCCAGCGCCCGCGCCCACGCACGATAGGCGAGCGCGCCACCGCCCGCGTGCGGCAGACACAGCAGGCGGATCCGCGCCCCGGGCGCCGGATGCCAGCGCACCTCCCAGTCAGTCACGGGGGCCACCGGCCCGGGATGGGAACGGGGGTCCTTCGTCAGGCCATCCATGCGGCCACCCTTTCCGCGAGCATGATGCAGCTGAGGTTCGGCGTGGCCCGCAGCGGCGCCGGCATCACCGAGGCGTCGGCCACCCGCAGGTTCTCCAGACCCCGCACCCGGCCGTACTGGTCCACCACGGCGAGGTCGTCGCCGTCGATACCCATCCGGACGGTGCCCGAGGCGTGCCCGAGCGGTGTCACGAACCGACCGACCGCGCGCCGCAGCCGGGACTCGTCCGACACCACCGACTCCGTCCACAGCAGCACCTCCGCCAAGACCCCCGACATGGCCTGCGAGGACAGCAGCTCCGCGACCGCCCGGACGCCCTCGGCCAGCCGGGCCACGTCCGCGGGCGCCGAGCCGAGACCCAGGGTGATCACCGGCGCGTCGTCCGGGTCGGGGCCGCGCACATGCACCGAGCCACGCGAGCGGGCGTCGAGCAGCATCGCGGAAACGGCGACCGCGAGCCGCTCCGCCATGACCGCCCCGACCTCCGGGATGGTGTCGTCGGAGACATTGCTCGCCAGGAACAGGCCCAGGTCCGGGCAGTCGGCGCCGTCGGCGAGCCGGGCCATCACCTGGTGCCGGGGCAGTCCCCGGCGGCACACCCCCGGCCGCGGCCGCGCCCACACCATGATCGCCGCATGGTCGGCGAGTCCCTCGCCCACCCCCGGCAGGTCCGCCACCGCGGGGATCCCGAGGGCGGCCAGCCGCCGAGCGTCGCCCACCCCCGAACGCTCCAGAACCAGCGGCGAGTTGACGCCACCCGCGCACAACGTCACCCGGTCGGCCCGCACCCCCTCGATCGCGCCGTCGCGCAGTACCTCCACGCCGGTGGCCCGGCTCCCCGCGAACAGCACCCGCCGTACGGTCGCCCGGGTCCACACCGTCAGGTTCGGCCGCCCCAGCACGGGCGTCAGATAGGCGTCGGCCGTCGACACCCGGCGGCCGTCTCGCGCGTTGCTCGGCAGCGGACCGGCCCCGGCCCCGGAGCCCGCGTTCATGTCGTCGACCTCCGGCAGGCCCCGGGCCCGGCACGCGTCGAGGAAGGCGGTGGCCACCGGGTCGAACTCGCCGGGCCCGGGCCGGCGCACCGGCACCGGCCCGTCCGTGCCGTGCTCGGGCCCTTTGAAGTCGGCGTCCGCCTCCAACGCGCGGAAGTACGGCAGGACCTCCCGCCAGGCCCAAACGTCGTGCCCGGCGGCCGCCCAGCGGTCGAAGTCCTCGGGCAGACCGCGCAGCGCGATCGCCCCGTTCACCGCGGAGGACCCACCGAGCAGCCGGCCCACCGAGTACGGCGCGCGCCGGCCCCGGGCGGCGGCACCGACGTGCGCCGTGTAGTCCCAGTTGTAGCCGGACAGTACGGCCGTGCCGAGCGGCGCCGACGCCTCAGGCTCCCCGAGCCGCTCCACCCCCGCCTCGATCAGCAGCACCCGGCGGTCGGCGCGCTCCGTCAGCCGGGCGGCGAGCACGGCCCCCGCGGAGCCCGCCCCCACCACCACGTCGTCCCAGCCGCCGGTGAAGTCGTCACGCATCGGCCGACGCCCCCAGGACCGCGCCCAGCGCGGCGATCGACGGATGGTCGAAGAGGAGGTCCAGGCCCTCGTCGGCGGCGTCCGCCAGCCCGAACTCCTCCTGCAGCCGGCCCAGGATGCTCACCGCGTGCAGGGAGTCCCCGCCGAGGTCGAAGAAGTCGTCGGTGACCCCGAAGTCGTCGCGGCCCAGCGCCTCGGACCAGATCGCGAACAGTCGGCGCTCCACCTCGTCCCGGGGGGCCACCCGCTCCTCGACGGCCGACTCGGCCCACGGTGCCGGCAGCGCCGAGCGGTCCACCTTGCCGTTGGCGTTCAGCGGCAGCCGGTCGACGAGCAGCACATGGCGGGGAACCATGTACGACGGCAGCAGGTTCTGCAGAGCCGTCCGCAGGCTCTCCGCGTCCGGTGCGGCGGTGCCGTCCGGGGCCCGGGCGATCATCACCTGCTGGCCATGGAAGTCGATATCAGCCTCCTCACCCGGCAGCGCGGAGAAGCCCGCGAAGCCCGCCGCCTCCAGCGCCACCCGCCAGGCCGCGACCGGCAGCAGCGGCAGCCGCCGGTCCCCGCAGTGGTCCTGCGCCAGACCCTCGATGAAGCCGACGGTCACCATCTGCTGAAGCGAGTTGACCGTGCCCTCCAGCAACACCAGCAGACCGCGCGGTGCCAGCACCGACCGCAGACCCGCCAGGGTCCGCTCCAGATTCCGCGCGTCATGGAGCACGTTCGCCGCGACCACCACGTCCACCGAGCCGGGCGCGTACCCCTGTTCGGCCGGGTCACGGTCGATGTCGAACACCGCGTAGTCGACGCCCGCGTGGTCGGCGAACCGGCGCCGGGCGCGCTCCGTGAAGTACGTCGACACATCGGTGAACACGTACCGCGCGCGCCCGCCGGGCAGGTGGGCCAGCAACTGTGCCGACGTCGCACCCGTGCCCGCCCCCACCTCCAGGATCCGCACCGGACGCTCGGCCGGCCCGGCCTCCACCGCGGCTCGTACCGCCCTGGCGACCGCCGTGTTCTGCACCACCGACACCGGGTTGCCCGCGTAGAGCGCCTCGGTGATCGTCCAGTCCCCGCCCGGCAGCAGCAACTGCAGCGGGCTGGTCTCGCCGCGCAGCAGCGCCACCTGGTGGTCCGCGCACGCGGCGAAGTAGTCGACGAGGACCCGCTCGCCCGCCCCGGCCGTCACCTCCGACAGCCCCCGCCGAACCCGCTCGTCCAGCGCGGCCTCGTCGAACCCGGCCACGCACCGGTACGTTCCGGTGTCGTCCGCGCGCACCACGAACCCGTCCGCCACCAGCGCCTCCAGCCACCGGTCCAGCAGCGCCCGGTAGCCCGGCCGCAGCCCGTGCCGCTCGACCAGCGAGGACGCCGACGCCGCGTCACCCACGGCCGTGAACGCCCCCAGCCGGGCCAGGGTGCGGGCCATCAGCGGCGGACACAGGGCCTCCAGCGACTCCAGCACCCCGCGGTAGCCGGCCAGTTCGGCGCCCCGCTCGGCCGCGCCGTCCCGCACCGCCAGGGCACCGGCCGCCACGGCCGGCTCCCACGTCCCGCCGGTGCCCGTGCCCTCCTCGCCGTCGGCGGCGGGCACGACATGCGCGACCAACTGCCGGTTGCCGGTGTGCGGGTTGGTGTCCACACCGACGACGGCCTCACCGACGCCCGGCTGGCGGCGCAGCGCCGCCGCGATCTCGTCCAGCTCGATCCGATAGCCGTTGATCTTCACCTGGTGGTCCTGCCGGCCCAGGAACTCGATGTCCCCGCCGGGCAGATACCGGCCCAGGTCACCGGTCCGGTACAGCCGCTCCCCGGTCCCCGGGTGCACGACGAAACGCTCCGCGGTCCGCTCCGGATCCGCCCAGTACCCCCGGGCGACACCCACGCCGCCGATGTAGATCTCCCCTGTCGTCCACACCGGGCACGGCCGCAGCGCCGCGTCGTACACATGCAGGGTCTGGTTGGTCAGCGGCTTGCCGTACGGGATACGGGCCCACTCCCCGGGCACCTCCCCGATCGGGTAGCACACCGACCAGATCGACGCCTCCGTCGCCCCGCCGAGGCTGATCACCTCCGCCTTGGGGTGCTGGGCCCGCACCGCGTCCGGCAGCGCCACCGGGATCCAGTCGCCGCTGAGAAGCACCAGCCGCAGCGCCGACTGCGCCGACCCGTCCCGGCCGCGCGCCTCCGTCCACGCCTGCATCAGGGCCGGCACCGAGTTCCACACGGTCACTCCGTGCCGGTCCGCCAACTCCGTCCAGTGCGCCGGATCCTGCGCCCGCGACGGCGCCGGCAGCACCACGGTGCCACCGGCGGCGAGCACTCCGAACACGTCGTACACGGACAGGTCGAAGCTGAGCGCGGACACGGAGAGAACCCGGTCGGCGGGACCCACCCCGAAGCGCCGGTTGATGTCCACGACCGTGTTCACGGCCCCCCGGTGGTCGATCACCACGCCCTTGGGACGCCCCGTCGACCCCGATGTGTAGATGACGTACGCCAGGTCCCGCGGCCCGGGGCCGGCCGGCAGCGCGGCCGCGGACTCAGCGGCCACCTCGGCGTCCTCCAGCGTGACCACCCGCACGTCCCGGGGCCAGGCCAGCGCGTCCCGCAGCGCCGGCGACGTCACCACCACCCGCACCTCGCCCATCGTCAGCAGCTCGCTGCGGCGCGCCTCCGGCCACTGCGGATCGACGGGCAGATACGCCGCCCGCGCGCCCTGCACACCGAGCACGGCGGCCACCTGCCGCCACCCCCGCTCCAGCACCACCGCCACCAGGGAACCCGGCGCCGTGCCCAGCGCGCCCAGCCGCCGGGCGAGCCGCCGGGACCGCTCGGCGACCTCCCGGTAGGTGTGCGTGCCGTCCTCGTCGATCACCGCCACCGCGTCGGGACACCCGGCCGCCCGGTCCTCGAACAGCGACCACAGCGTGCCGTCCGGCACCTCCGCCGCCGTGGCGTTGGCCAGCTCCCGCTCCTCGGTCTGCCGGCGCGGCAGCCGCGCCCGGCCGGGCTCGTCCCAGGCCGCCCCGTCCGCGGCGAGCGCGTCCAGGACCTCCCGGTACACGCCGAACATGTCGTCCAGCAGCCCCGCCGGGAACAGTTCCTCCACGGCGTCCCAGTTGAGGACGAGGTCGCCGCCCTCTTCCGCCGCCTGGTGGTCCAGCCACACCTGCGGCGTCTGCGTCAGCCCGTACACCCGCTCACCGAAGAACCGCAGCCCCGCCGACGGGTCCTCGTCCGGCTCGCCCAGCACCAGGGCACTGGTGAACACCACCGGCATCGCCGCGCCCGGACCGCCGCCCAGCCGCCGCGCCCGCTCCCGCAGCACCCGCACCCCGTTGTACGCCATGTGCCGCAGGTCCCGCAGCAGCTGCCGCTGCACCGCCTCCGCGCGGCCCGTGAACGTCGCCGCCCCCGAATCGTGCGCCGCGAGCATCGTCAGCGTCGTGAAGTCGCCGATGACATCGTTGATCTGCGGATGCACCGGAGGCCGGTTGAACAGGGTGAGGTTCAGCGTGAAGTCGGGCTCCGTCGACCACAGCCGCAGCACCTCGCAGAACGCCGTCATCAGCACCGCCGACGCGGTCAGCCCGCGCTCGCGGGCCCGCTCCTTCAGCGCGTCCCAACGGACCCGCTCCATCCGGTGCTCACGGCGCGCGAACCGGGTCCGCTCCAACCGCGAGGGCTGCACGGCCAACGGGAGCGCGGGCGCCGCGGGCAACGACTCCAACCGCCCCAGCCAGTACTCCTCGTCCCGCCGGTACCCCTCCGACGAGCGCAGCGCCTCCTCGTGCAGCACATGGTCGCGGTACGACAGCTCCAGCGGCTCCGGACACCAGTGCGGATCCTCGTAGAACCGGCGCCACTCCCCGAACAGCACATACAGGCTCAGCCCGTCCAGGATCAGCACGTCGATGCTGACGTGCAGCCGCACTCGATCACCGTCCAGCAGACAGGCGCGGATGTCGAACAGCGGCCACCGCCCGGCCGGCAGCACCTGATGCTCCAGCTCCGCCCGCAGCCGCCCGATCCCGGCGGCCACCCCGGCGTCGTCGGCGCCCCGCAGATCGACGACCTCGATGTCGTACGCCGGCACCTCCGGCAGCACCCGCTGCCTGCCGTCAGCCTGGACGACGGCCCGCAGCATCCCGTGCCGGTCGATCACCTTGCGCAGGCTCTCCGACAGCCGGCCCAGGTCCAGCCCGGTGCGCTCCAGTTCGAAGTACAGATGCGTCGAGACACCGCCGAGCTCCATCGCCGAGCCGCGCCCCACCCAGTAGGCGTGCTGGATGTCCGTCAGCGGGAACGGCTCGTGCCGCTCGTCCGGGCGCAGCCGCACCGGCGGCGGGCCGTCGTCGCCGGTGCGGGCGCGCAGCGCGGCAAGCAGCTCGTCGCGATGCGTCCGCAGCCGATCCCGCAGCTCCGCGGTGAGCGCGCCCGCCGGCGCCACCACGTCCAGGCGGCCGTCGTTGAGCCGCAGCCTGATGCCGAGCCGGTGCAGTTCGGCGATGAGATCCTGTGCGAGGTCCTGTGCCATGGGAAGAGTCCTCCTGGGTACGCGCCGTCGCCCGCCGCCGGATGCGCCGACCGCGGGCGGGGCGTCATCGGTCGTTGAGTGCGCCGGCCACGGTGTCGAGCGCGCGGGGATCGGTCAGCAGCGTGTAGTGGGTGCCGGACACCGGCACCGGGAGCACACCGCCACGGGTGTACGCCGACCAGCCCCAGTCGGGCGCGTCGGCGGCCGGATGCCCGGCGAACTCGCTGACGGCGCCGTCCCGGGCGCGCAGCACCGTCAGCGGGGCGTCGATCCGGCCCGCCCGGTAGGCGTTGCAGCCCCGGACCACACCACGGAACACGGCCAGCGCCGCCGCCAGGTCCGAGGGATCGGCCGCCGAGTCGGGCAGCCCCGCCGCCCGGGCCAGCTCCAGCGTGCGCGCCAGCCGCTCGGCGTCCGCCAGCCCCGCCAGCCCGCGCACCGCCTCTTCCGGGACCAGACCCGGCGTGAACCCGATACCGAGGTCCTCCAGGAACCACAGCAACAGCCGCGCGTCGTCCAGCTCACGGGGCTCGGCCGGAGCGGGCGAGTCGATCACCACCACCCGGGCCACCCGCTCCCCGCGCGCCTCCAGCAGCCGCGCCATCTCGAACGCGATCACCCCGCCCGACGACCACCCGCCGAGCAGATACGGCCCCGCCGGCCGCACCTCGGTGAGCGCCGCCACGTACAGCGCCGCCATCTCCTCCACGCTCTCCAGCACCCGCTGGCCCGACGCCGGACCGGGCGCCTGGAACGCGTACACCGGCCCGCCCAGCAGCCCGCTCAGGTCCCGGTAGCACAGCACGTTCCCGCCCGCCGGGTGCACGAGGAAGCACGGGGACACACCGCGGTCCTGCGCCGGCTCCGGCCCCGACAGCCGGACCAGCGGGGAGGGCCCGTCGTCCGCCGACTCCAGATGGGCCGCGAGCCCCGCCACCGTACGGCGCTCCAACAGCGTCCCCAGCGGCACCCGCAGGCCGTACTCCCGCGCGATCCGCCGGATCAGCCGCAGTGCCGCGAAGGACTGCCCGCCCAGATCGAAGAAGTCGTCGTGCACCCCGACCCGCGCGACGTCGAGGATCTCCGCCCAGGCCCCGGCCAGCAGCGACTCCACCGGCGTGCGCGGAGCGACGTACTCCCGCGCCGTGTCGTCGTCGGACGGCCGGATCGCCTCCAGGGCACGCCGGTCCAGCTTGCCGTTCGCGGTGAGCGGCAGCCGGTCCAGCCGGCTGATCCGCCCCGGCACCATGTAGGCGGGCAGCCGCCGCGCCGTCGCCGCCGTCAGCTCCTCGGCCAGCTCCGCGTCCGGCCGCCGCTCCTCCCGCTCGCACACCACGAACGCCGCCAGTTGCGTGCCGGAGCCCGACGCGCGGGTCACCACCGCGGCCCGCCGCACCGCCGGATGCTCCGCCAGCGCGTGCTCGATCTCACCCAGCTCGACCCGGAAACCCTGCACTTTCACCTGGCTGTCCGACCGGCCCAGGAACTCGATGTCCCCGCTGGGCAGATACCGCCCCCGGTCCCCCGTGCGGTACAGCCGCTCACCGGTCCGCGGATGCGTCACGAACGCCGCGTCCGTCTTCGTCCGGTCGCCCCAGTAGCCGAGCGCCAGACCCGCGCCGCCGATGTACAGGTCGCCGGCCACCCAGGTCGGCACGTCCCGCCCCTGGTCGTCCAGCACGTACCAGGGCTGGTGGGCCAGCGGCCGGCCGTACGGGATGCTCGGCCACGCCGGGTCGCGCCGTTCCACGGGGAAGCAGATCGACCAGATCGACGCCTCGGTGGCGCCGCCCAGGCTGATCACCCGCGCGTTCGGCGCGATCCGCCGCACCCGGTCCGGCAGGTCCACCGGTATCCAGTCCCCGCTCAGCAGCACCGTGCGCAGCGCCGGGAACGTGACACCCGCCGACGCCGCCTCCTCCGCGAACAGCTGCATCACCGCGGGCACCGAGTTCCACACCGTCACCCCGGCCGAGCGGACCTGCTCCACCCAGTCCGCCGGACCGGTGCCCGGCGCGTCCGGCAACACGAGGGTCGCCCCGGCGGCCAGCGTCCCGAACACGTCGTACACCGACAGGTCGAAGCACAGCGACGACACCCCGAACACCACATCGTCCGGGCCGATCCCGAACCGCCGGTTGATGTCCGTCACCGTGTTCAGCGGACCCCGATGGTCGAGCACCGCACCCTTCGGGCGCCCCGTGGACCCCGACGTGTAGATGATGTACGCCGGATCCCGCGGGTCGCGCACCACGTCGTCCGAGAGTGCCGGACCGCCGTCCTCCACCGCCACCACCGGCACCTCTACCGGCACGGCCCCCCGCAGCGCACCCACGGTGACCACCGCGGCCGCCGCCGTGTCCCGCAGCACATACCGCACCCGGTCCGCAGGCCACTCCGGATCGACCGGTACATACACCCCCCCGGCCGTCAGCACACCGAGCACCGCCACCATCTGCTCCGGCCCCTTCGGCAGCAGCACGGCCACCCGGTCCCCCGGACGCACCCCGCACTCCTGGAGCCGCCCGGCCACCCGCCGGCTCATCTCGCCGACCTCCCGGTACGACAGGGACGAACGGACGCCCGCGACCGCCGTACGGTCCGCGCGCCCCGCGTCCGCCGGCGCCAGGCACTCGTACAGCAGCCCGTCCGGCGCCGGGGGCGCGTCGGCCGCCGCCCGGTTCACCAGCTCCCGCCGCTCCCGCTGCCCCTCCGGCAGCAGCTCGAACGCCCGTGCGTCCCAGGCGTCCTCGTCCTCCGCCAGCCGGTGCACCAGCGACCGGTAGCCGTCCAGCATGGCGTCGATGAGCCCCTCCGGGAACATCGACTCGATGACGTCCCAGATCACCCACAGCCGACCGTCCCGCAACTCCCAGAACTCGGTGTCCAGCAGCGTCTGCGGAGTCTCCAGCAGGCTGTACGACGGAGGATCGGCCGGCCCCACGAACAGGGCGCTGCCCACCGCGAACGGACACACCGCGCGCCCCGGCGTTCGCCGCACCTGGTTCAGCGTCTGGAGCACCTTGCTGCCGCTCCAGTACACATGCTCGGCATCCGCGAGCACCCGCGCCTGAAGGCGCCGCACCCGGTCCGTGAAACCCTCGTCGTGCCGCCAGTCGACCTCCAGCGGATACAGCGAGGCGAAGTTCCCCAGGATCTCCCGCATCTGCGGATGGATCGGCAACCGGTGCGTGATCATGTTGTTCAGCAGGAAGTGACGCGAACCGCTCCAGTACGCGATCACCTCGGCGTGCGCCCCGAGCAGCACGTTCGTCAGCGTCAGGCCACGAGCGTCCGCCCGCGCCCGCAGCGCCTTCAACTGCTCCGGCGGAAAATGCAGGTCACGCCTCGACAGCCTTGACCGCTGCTGCCGCCCCGACCCCGCCGCCAACGGCAGCTCAGGGGCGTCCGGCCAGTCCGCCATCCGGTCGCACCAGTACTTCCTGGACGCCTCACCGAGCGGCGACTCCTCCAGCTCGGCGAGCGCCAGGACACAGTCCCGGAACGACACCTCCAACTCGGCGAGCTCCTGCTCCGGATGGTGGTAGTAGTGCATGGTGTCCGTCAGCAGCCGGAAGGCGCTCGGGGCGTCCGCGAACAGATTGTTGTTGTTGTAGTGGAACCGCGCCCGGCCCTCCCCGTACAGGCTCAGCCGCGGCTCCATCCACGGCCACCGGTCGTGCGGCGGCTCCTGACGCTCCATCAGCTGACGTGTCTCCAGCATGCGCCGCTCCGCCTCAGCCGGCGGCAGCCCCCGCAGATCCGTCACCGTGACCTGGACCGGCGCCGGATCACGCACCGTCTCCACCAGCATGTCCTCCCGGGCGACCACCAGATTCCGCCGCTGGCGCCACACCGCCCGGTTGAACGCCGCCGTGAAACGCGCCGGATCCAGCTCGTCGAACTCGAACTCGCCGTACTGGTGCGGCCGCACATGGAACTCGAACCCCGGCCGACTCCCGATCAGGAACGACTGCTGAAGATCCGACGGCGCGAACGGCTCGTACAGCCGCTTCTCGTCCGCCGTCACCGTCGGCAGATCCACCGCATCGGCCGACGCGGCCTCCCGCGCCCGCGCCAGCCACCGCAGCAGCTCCGGCTTGTGCCGCGCCATACTCTCCCGCAACGCCGGCGTCAGCCGCCCCTTCGGCGCACTCACCTCGATCCGGTCACCGTCGACCAGCCTCAACCTGACTTCACTACGGGCCAGTTCGCCCACCAACCGCGCCACGGCGCCGTCGCTGTCGTTCACGTTCACTGCAGGGCTCTTCCTCTCGGTCTCTGGGTCGGAAAGGCTCGGAAGCCGACGGCCGCCACGCGGCGGGTCAGAGCGTGAGCACCTCCGTCTCACCGGAGTCCTGCGCGACCCCGTCGTCCTCCGACGCCACCAGGCCCCGCAGGGTCAGCTGACGGCACACCGACTCGGCGATCTCCACGGCCGTGCCACCGCCGAACAGGAAGTCCGGCGGCACATCCGCCCCGTAGTCGCTCAGCAGCCGGCCCCGCAGCCGCACCGTCGCCAGCGAGTCAAGACCCAGCAGGTTCAACCGCATCCCGGCGAACCGCGGCCGCAACTCCGCCACCGCCGCCTCGTCCAGACCGAGCAACAGCGCGACAGCCCCCAGCAGACGGTCCAGTACGACGTCCCGCGCCTCCTCCGGGTCCTTCAACACCAACTCGGCCAGCTCCTCCACCGAGAAGGCGTCACCCGACCCGACAGGACCGGACGCCCCCCGCGGCAGCACCCCTTCCAGCAGCGTGTACGGCAGCATCCGGGGCACCGCGGCCGCATACCGCCGCCAGTCCATCCGCGCCACACCCACCCGCGCCGACACCGACCCCGCCACCCGCTCCAGCGCGTCCAGCGCCTCACCCGCCGGCATCGCGTCCACACCGGCCGCCGCCATCCGCTGCCCGACCTCGGCACCGGCGGCCATACCGACCTCCGCCCAGGCACCCCAGGCCACGCTCAGCGCCGGCAGCCCCAGCCGCCGACGGTGCTCCGCCACGGCGTCCAACAGACCGTTCGCCAGTACGTAGTTGGCCTGCCCGGCCGACCCGGTCAACCCGGTCATCGACGAGAAGAGCACGAAGAAGTCCAACTCCACCGGCGCCGCACCGCCACCCTCCAGCGCACCGAGCGACGCCCGATGCAGATGCCAGGCACCGCGCACCTTCGGATCGAGCACCGCACGGAACCGGTCCCAGCCAAGCTCCACCAGCGGCCCGTCCGAGGTGACACCCGCCGCGTGCACCACACCCCGCAGCGGCGGCAACTCCCGCCGCGCGTAAGCGAAGAGCTCCGCCACGTCCGACGCCACCGAGACATCCGCCCGGCGCAGCTCCACCCGCACCCCGCGCTCCCGCAGCGCCACCACTGCCGACGGCACTTCGGCCGGAAGGGTGCGACCCACCAGCAGCAGCGACCGGGCCCCCCGGTCCGCCAGCCGACCGGCGACGGCCAGACCCAGGCCACCCAGACCACCGGTCACCAGATAGGAGCCATCCGCCACAACCGGCAGCGCCGCCGCCGAACCACCGATCCGGTCCTCCCGCAGCAACGCCCGGAACCACCGGCCACCCCGCACCGCGAGATGACCCGCCCCGGACAAGCCACCCGCACGCGCCAGCACCTCCCGCAGCGGCGGCACGGACAGCGCCGCGCCCGCCTCCACATCCACCTGCACGCACTTCAGATCCGGATACTCCGCTACGACAGCCCTGACCGCGCCCGTCGCCACGGCACCCGGCACCTCCACGGCGGACCCGGACCCGGACTCCGTACCGAGGCGGACCGCCCCCTCGGACACCACGACGAGCTGCCGCAGCGTCTCCTCAGCCGCCGCAAGCGACGTGAGCAGCACAGTCAGGAAGGCGAACGTCCGGCGGGCACTCCGGTACACCTCGTCGAGAACCTGGTCACCGCCCGCGTCGGCCGCGGCCGGACAGTGCATCAGCACTCCGGCCAGCTCGCCGCCCCCGGCACGCACCTCGGCCAGCACGCGCTCGACGTCGCCCGACAGCTCCGCCGTGCTCCGCGAGGACAGCACGGCCGCACGGCAGCCGAGCTCGGCGAACTCCGCGGCCCGGCCCTCCGCCCGCCCGGCGTCCGGATCGAACACCAGCCAGGTGCCACGCCCGGCCACGGCATCGTCCACCGCGCCCTCGGACGCGGCGCCGTCCAACGGCTCCCACACGATGTCGTACGCACGCGGTGTCGTGCCCGCGAGCCCCGACAGCGCGTCGGGCGACACCGTCACGAACCGCAACCCCTCGACCCGTACGAGCAGCTCCCCCGCGTCGTCCAGCACATCGAGATCCATCGAGCAGCCGCCCGAGTCGTCCATGCCGTTCCAGCCCGCCAGACACCACACGCGGCCCGGCAGCCCGCCGTACACGCTGATCCGCTCCACCGCCGCGGGCAGCCGCAGCACATGCTCGTCCTCCTGGCCGTCCTCCTGGGTGAACGCGGCCACGACCTGGAAACACGCGTCCAGTACCGGCGGCGACAGCGTGTACGCCCCGTCCTCGCGCACCGCCGCGACAGGCTCCACCAGGCCGAGCGCCGTGTCACCGTCCCGCAGCAGCCGCTTCAGCCCGCGGAACGCCTCCCCGTAGTCCACACCGATCCGCCGCAGCCGCTCGTACAGCACCGCCGTCGGCCGCTCGTCCATCCGCGCCCGCAGGGACTCCACGTCGACACGACCCGACCGCGGCGCGGCCTCGCCCACGGAGCGCACCGTGACGTGCTCCGTCCAGCTCCCGGCAGCCGCGCCGGCCCCGGCCGTCCGGCCGAAGCACCGGACCCGATGCCCGTCGCGCCCCGGCTCCAGCACCGCCTGCACGTCGACGGCACGCCCGTCGGCGAAGTGGAGGAACTCGTTGAACGTCACGCCCTCCAACACCCGCCCGCGATCGCCCCCGACGAACTCCGCCGCTCCGGCGAGCGCCCACTCGAGCATCGCGGCGGCCGGCAGCACCGGTGTGCCGAGCACCTGGTGATCACTGAGGAACCAAGGGGTGGTGGCAGTGAGCCGCTGGGTGAACCAACGGCCTTCCGCCCCCGCCAGGTTGACCTCGGCACCGAGCAGCGGGTGCGAGCCGGCTGCGGTGGGGTGGGGTTGTGTGGTGGTGGGGGTGAG
>NZ_JBIRZZ010000033.1:0-23971 GCF_044391385.1 Streptomyces sp. NPDC018693
CCGCCGCTACATCATCTGGCGAAACCGTCACGCCGCCGATCAACGGCTACGAGCCGTGGTCGACAGGGCGAACGTTGCCTGATGCGGCACTAGGAGGCAAAGGGCAATCCACCTAGACCCAACACCCTCTCAGGTCGGGTGACTCTGTGCTGTAATCGGCCAGTCGGCGTTCGAGTTGGGCAGGTAGGCAGAGCGGGAAGCCGACCCATGCGGGCTCAGGGGGCCGGAGCGCCCATCGGCCCCTCCGGGGTCCGCTCGGTTGCCTGCCTCGTCAGCTCGGCCCGGACGTCGTCCGGGGTGAGCGCCAGAAGTTCGCCGATCGACCGGTTCCATGCGTCAGCCGCCTGCTCCACCGCGGACCGGAAACCTCGCCGCATCGGGCGCCCGGCCACCATCAGGGCGATGGCGGCGACCGGCCGCAACAGCCACCGCCCCCGCACGGTGACTGCGACGTCCACCTGCCATCGTCCGCCGTCCGCCCGCCGCGGCCGCACATGCAGACGCGCTTTGAACAGCCGGTGCTTCAGCCGTGCCGTCGCCGGGGCACCCACCGCCGACGGGACCCCGGGCGCGAGGTCGGCGGCCGCCCACCATGCGGTCAGGTCGAGCCGCGCCGTTCCCGAGCCCCGGCGCAGCGCCCCAGATCCCTCGGGTCCCCGCACCCGTCCTTCGATCTCCAGCAGCCGCGGTCGGTCGGGGTTGCGCAGCCGCAGAGCCATCCATCCCGTCACATCGTCCGAGACCAGCAACTGTTCCACGGCTACCACTCTGCGGCGTTGCCACTCACGTACGAGCACAGTCACGTGATCCGTGGCACCGGCGTCCGAGAGCTCGTACCGCGCGCCTGGCCGCAAATGCCGCCCTTTGACCAGTCGCACGTCCGCGACCGGCCGTCCGTCCTCCAGGACGATCTCGTCTCCCTGGGCCCGGGTCGATTCGGCGAAATCGAAGATCAGCTCGGTGAGCTCCTGGAGCCGCTCGGGTTCCAGGGCGAGGACAGCAACGGAGTGTCGCAGAACGGTCATGTGGCCCTCGCCTTGGAGGGCGCGTGAACCGGCCGTACCGTTGGCCTTTGCCGTGCGCTCAAAGTCCCCGCCCTCAGTCGTCCCCACCCACTCCGTCAGGTGTACAAGTAGCCCTTGCTGTTCAGGAGTGCGGAACGTGAGCCCTGTCCGTTCCGGTGGCAGGACACGATCGCGTCACGAGGCACGGACCGATGCCCGCTTCTTCCGACGGTGGTTCACCCAGATCGGCACCGCGATCACGACGGCCACGCATAAGACGCCACTGGGAATCCACACCATCTGGTGCAACGGCGCAGACTCCCAGTACGCCCATGTGTCCCCCGCGAAGATCGTGTCACCCGCGGACACCCCGCCCTTGCCCGTGATGATTTCACCGGCGCCAGTGCGGCCGTCCGAGAACACCCACGACCCGTCACAATGGGACGGCGGTAGCACCTGTCCGCCACCTTCCACGCACCGCGTCACACTGCGCACGGTGGCCGGCTCGCCCACCATCAGCTTCCGGGCATTACCGATGAACCACACCGCGCCCCAAATGATCACCGCGGCGATCGAGGCCAACGCCAGCACGAACCCCAGCGGCGTCGACCTGACGGACTCCGACGACCCGTCACCAGGCTGCGCGCTCCACTGAGACACAGTCTCCCCTTATCCCGTATCAGCTCAGCCGTCGTGGAACCTACCCCTGTTCCGCGCGCGGACACCTCCAGACCGTGCTCCCACTCTCGCCCGGGTGCCGGTGAGCATTGTCAGCCCCAGGTCCGGGTGGTGCCCCAGCATCGCGGCCTTCAGCGCCTCGGCAGCATTGCCGCTGCCGGCCAGCTCCTGCTCGAACTCGGCCAGGTAGGCGCGGGTGTCGGCGATCACCGAGGCGTCGGTGGCGGAGTCGGCGAAGCGGTGGCCGGCGACGACGTAGTGCGGGCTGAGCTGCTCCATCTCGGCGAGCGTCTGGGCCCAGGCGGCGCGCTCGCGGGCCGTTGCGGTGTCCGCGGTCCACACATGCAGACCGGCGAAGAGCAGCACCCCGCCGACGACCGCGCGGTCCTCGGGCGCCACAGGTACCCGGTGCGCCAGACCAGGTCGGGGTGCCCGCCGCGGAGCTAGTCCGGGTCGGAGGTGGTGACCACCACGGTGGTCAGCTCCTTGCCGCTGTCGATGATGTCGGCCAGGACGCGGTGCTGCTCGGCGAGCGTGAACTAGCCGTCGACCAGGAGTGCTTCGCGCTCTCCGGTGATCAGGACGGATGACTTGTGCAGGCCGGTGTCATCGGCGGTGTGAACGGTGTACGTCAGGGTGGTGGACATGGGTTGTGCCTTGCAAGTGGGGCTTTTCAAAGGGGATTTGCCTCCGGGGGGAGCACGGAGGGCTCAGGCGGTGGTGGCGGCCAGGTGCTGGTCCAGCGCGCGGGTGAGGGCGTCGGCCGAGACGACCGGGCCGCCCATGCGGTCGGTGCCGTGTGCGGTGTGCAGGAGGAGAGTCGGGTAGCTGTCGACGCCCAGGCGGCGCACCTGATGGAAGTCGGCCTCCGCCTCGGCGCGAGCGGCGGGGGAGGCGTAGGCCGCGGCCACCGCATCCGGATCCAGACCCAGCTCGGCCGCGATGTCCCGGTAAACCTGCACGTCGGAGAGGCTGCGGCCGTCGAGATACCAGGCGCGCTGCATGGCCGCGCCGGCTTCGAGGGCGTTCGCGCCCGGCTGGCCGCGCAGCGCGACCAGGCCGGCGGCGGCGTCGGCGGAGTCCATCACGGCGGTGCCCTCGGCCAGCACCCGCCGGTAGCCGGCGCCGAAGGTGACACCGGTCAGCTGGGCGATGCGCTCGTTGGCGCCGGGGACGTGAGGGTAGGCCGCCGCCGGCAGGGCGCGCGCCCCGGTGAACAGGCCGCCGGACAGCACCCGCAGCTCGATCCGGTCCGCGTTGGCGGCGGCGAAGTCGTGCAGGGCCGGGCCGAAGCCGTAGCACCAGCCGCAGTAGGTGTCGAAGGCGTAGGTCAGCCTCGCGCGGCCGATGGCGTGCGCTTCGTTCGGCGGTTCGGTCTTCATGAGGTAGGTCGTCCTGTCCTTGGATCTGGTCTGTCTGTCAGTGGCCGCCGCGGTGGTGCGCCGCGGTCACACCGGAAACGTAGGAGCCAAATCCGGCGCGACCCGGATACGCTGGCGACTCATGATGGTCAGAATTGGACACCGCGGCGGGAGCGGGCACCGGTCCGTCTCGGCAAGGGGTGGATCACGCTTCCCCAGCGCCCGGACTTCCACCACCTGATCACGTTGTCCGAAGGTCGGCTGCGGCACACGGTCGATTTCACCGGCTACACCCTCGAACCGGGGCCTGGCTGTGGGTGCGTCCCGGCCGGGTGCAGCAGTGGGGCGAGAGTGCCCTCGGCGTTTTCGAGGTCCGGCCTGGACGAACGGTACGCGCCGCCGCTCCTCACGCCCGTCGGCGCGGACCGTACGGCCCTGGAGATCGCGTCCGCGCATCTGGAGCACGAGTTCCACGCCCTGGGCCGCGTCCCGTTGGAGGCGCACGTGCTCATCCTGCGCCAACTGCTCGGCGCGCTGGTCCTGCGCGCCGCCCACATCCAGGCCCAGGGTAGCCCGGCCACCGACCCGGGCGAGCCGTATCTACGGTTCCGTTCCGCGGTGGAACGCGACTTCGCCAGCGTCCGTCGCGTCGAGGAGTACGCCCACGCCCTCGGCTACTCGGCGCGCACGCTCTCCCGCGCCACGCTCGCGGCCGACGGAGTCACCGCCAAGGAGTTCATCGACCGCCGCGTCCTGCTCGAGGCCAAGCGGCTGCTCGCCCACAGCGACCAGTCCGCCGCCCGGATCGCCGCCCGGCTCGGCTTCTCCAGCACCACCAACTTCAGCAAGTTCTTCCACCGGCACACGGGCAAGAGCCCACTCGGCTTCCGCGGCACGGTCCGCGGCACGCAAAGCTGAGCCGGCCGGAAAGCTCTCGTGGACTTCAACTCCCAGGTCACCTGACGCGCAATGGTGAACGGGCGTCGTGACGGTGAAGCTGCCGGCGTTCTTCTTCCTGCTGTGTCGCCTGCCGGCCCTCAAGTTCCCGCCGGGCGGCGAGAGCCCTCGCCAGCACCTTGGCTCGGTAGGGATTCGCGGCGCCGAGGGCCGTCGCCACCGCCACCGCCTCGTCCAAGAGGGCCAGCCGTTGCCCGGGCAGTTCCCGCACCAGCGGCGAGGCGCTGGCCTCCACCAGTACGTACGCCAGCTTCGACCCGTACACCTCCGGCTCGACCTGCGTCAGCAGGCGGTAGATCGACAGCCCTTCGACGCCGCGCACCACCCGCCGGTTGGCGCCGAGCAGCTTGACCTTCGCCCGCAGAACCATGTCTTGATCCATCGATCCCCCTTCGTTCCCTCACCCCCCGGCCCGCCCCCGTCACGCGACGAGACAACACGGCGAACGCGTCGGCAGCCGCGAACGGATGCCGACACGGACGTCGGAGAGTGGATGACGACGAGTCTGCGGGCAGACCACCACCGGCGACAAGTCCGAACGGACGTGCGCTCCGTCCTACCGAAACCACCTCCGAACAGGCATGATGGATCTGACACTCGCTGAGGACCGGGCCCGCGCCCCTGGGGCGAGCAGCGGTATCCGCGCATCGTGCGTGGCGCCGACGACGCGGATGCCGACCGCGGGCAGTCAACTCGTCGGCAGTACCAGCCCAGGCATCAGGCGGACACCGGGCTGCATACCCGGCGCCGTGCGAGGCGACCGACAGGCACCCCGCCTGGCCCGCCTGCCCGGGTTCCCGGTACGCGGCCCCGGCGGGAAGCCTCCGACGTCCGTGTCGGCATCCGTTCAACACGGCAGCCCCGCCGCGGCCACGAGGATGTGGCCGGCTGGTCGCTGGAAGCGGCCCGCCAGCCATGGTGTTCATGGACGAGATGGCCCATGTCGTCGGAAAGGCCGCCGGGCCGGCCTCCGGCCCCGAGCTGGCCGGGTGGACCCGCTGGGTGTACGGGCTGAGTCGGCCGCTGCGACCGGTCGGGTGGTCTCCGAGGGGCGATCGTGAGGCGAAGGACGAGCGGTGAAGGCTCGGGCACGGAAGTGGTGGTCGACGCGTTCCCGGCGGCGGACGTGCGCACGCGCGACCGTGCCAGGAGCGGCGGCGGCCGATCAGGAGCGGTGGACGCCTGACGGAAGCGGCCCGGGGAAATCTCCTCGGGCCGCAGTTCGGAATCTGGACACGCTGTCGCAGCCGGCCTGTATTGCCGGCGTTCAGCCGGGCCCGGCCCGCTCGCGTTCAAAGGTGTGACTCGACCAACGCCACGGCACCCTCCCGGCTGAGCCCCTGCCCGGAGGCGTACGCCTTGGCATACGCCTCCTCGCCCAGCCGGACGGTGAGGGAGCCGATCAGCGAGGCCACGTCCGGGTTGTGCGCGTCGGGCGCGCCCCGCAAGGCGTGCGCCGCGCCGAGCGCATGCGCCGCCGCCTCCACCGCGCCGCGGTGCGCCAGCAGCCGCGCGACACCGATGGCCGCCTCGGCCACCAGCAGCATGTCGTGCGCCCCGACCGCTACGGACAGCGCCTTGCGCAGATGGGCGCGGCCCGAGCCGGCGTCGTCACGGGCCAGCGCGAGGCGGCCCATACCGGACCAGTACAGGGCGTGGAACGCGGCGTTGGACGCCTGCGGGCCGAACGCGTCGCGGGCCAGACCGTACTGGTGCGCGGCCTCGTCGAGATCCTGCGCCCAGCGGGCGAGGTCGCCCAGTTGCAGCCGGGCCATTCCGAGATAGCGCGTCGACGAGGCATCCGCGACCACGTCGAGCAGCTCCGCCCGCGCGGCCTCGGTGTCGCCCGCGCGTGACCGGGCGATGGCCAGCCACACGCGCTGCTGGTCGTGGCCGCCGAGCTGACGGGCCGGCTCCATCGCCTCCTCCAGCGCCGCGATCGCCGCCTCGAACTCGCCCAGGGACGTCAGCGCGACAGCCGAATAGGTCAACGACGTGACCAGCCCCCAGCGCTCGCCGGCCGCACGGAACTCCCGCGCCGCCTCCCCGAGGTCCCGGCAGGCCGCGTGGATGTCCCCGTGGTTGCCGTTGAGGAAGGCACGGATCAGACGCAGCATCCCGCGCGCCCACGGATCGGCGGGCGGCACGACCTCGTCGATCGCCGCGAGCCCCTCCTGGGTGTGCCCGGAGACCATCGCCACCAGGGGCGGGATGATCGGCCCGGCGGGATGCGCCGTGACCGGCGAGGGAACCGCGGCCCGCAGCCGGTCCAGGTCCGCACGGGCCTCGGCCGAGTGGCCCGACAGTACGGCGTTCAGCAGGAACGCAGCCGCCGCCGCCGACCGCTTGTCGGCGGGCGCCTCGCCGGGCAGCCGCAGCGCGGCCCGCAGGAGCTGCACGGCCTGCGCATACTCGCCGTTCAGGACCCAGAGGAAGGCGAGCGCGGCGCCGAACCGCACCGCACCCGCCGCGTCCCCACGCTCGTGCGTGAAGTGCACGGCGGCCAGCAGATTGTCGCGGTCCGCGGTGAGCCTGGCCAGCCATCGGACCTGGTCCGGCCCGCGCAGCCGGGGTTCCGCCCGTTCCGCGAGGTCGAGGAAGTGCCGCGCGTGCGCCTCCCGGGCGCGCTCCACCGCCCCGCGCTCCGCCAGCCGCTCCAGACCGTATGCGCGGATCGTCTCCAGCATGCGGTACCGCGTCTCGGCGCCGTCCACCAGCTGCAACAGCGACTTGTCGACCAGCGCGGCCACGGTCTCCAGCGTGTCCCCGGCCGACGGGTCGACGCTCTCCGCGGCCTCCAGACTGATCGTCGAGGGGAACGTGGACAGCGCCTCGGCGAGCCGCTGCTCGTCCTCCTCCAGGAGGTCCCAGCTCCACGCCACCACGGCCCGCAGCGTACGGTGCCGGGGCAGCGCCGTACGGCTGCCGGCGCTCAGCAGCTGGAAACGGTTGTTCAGCCGGGCGGCGAGCTCCTCGACGGGCAGCAGCCGCAGCCGGGCCGCCGCCAGCTCGATGGCCAGCGGCAGACCGTCCAGCCGGCGGCAGATCTCCGCCACCGGGCGCGCGTTGGCCACCGTCACCGCGAAGTCCGGCCGTACGGCGGCGGCACGGTCGGCGAACAGCCGCACCGCCGGAGCCCTGAGCGCCTCCTCCGCCGGACCGCCGGGCTCCGGCACGCCCAGTGGAGGCACCGGAAGCAGGCACTCGCCCAGGATGCCGAGGGGCTCCCGGCTGGTCACCAGGACCCGCAGCCCCGGACAGCGGCTGAGCAGATCGTCCACAAGGCGGGCCACCGCGTCCACCAAGTGCTCACAGCTGTCCAGGAGCAGCAGGGTGTCCGTCACACAGAACACCTCGACGAGGCGCTCCACCCGGTCCTGCGGGGCACCCGCCGACTCCGACAGCTCGGGGTCCCGAATGCCCAGCGCGGCCAGCACCGCCTGCGGCAGATCCTCCGGCGCGGTCACCGGCGCCAGCTCCACCATCGGGGCTCCCCCCGCGTGGTCGGCGGCCTGCTCGGCCGCCAGAGTCGTCGCCAGCCGGGTCTTGCCCGACCCTCCCGTGCCCAGCAGGGTCACCAGTCGGTGATTGCGTAACTGTGCGCGCAGCAGCCGTAGTTCGTGTTCCCGTCCGACGAAGCTGGTCAGTGCCGGGCGCGGTGCCCACGGCCGTACGGCGTCACGGGCCGACCGGGTCGGCCCTGACTGCCCCGACGGCCCGCCGGCCGGCCCCCCGCGCAGCACCGACAGATAGACCTGCTGCAACTCCTGCGAGGGATCGGTGCCGAGTTCCTCCGCCAGCCAGGTGCGGAACTGCTCGTAGGTGGCCAGCGCCTCGGTGGAGCGGCCCTCCGCCTGCAGCGCGCGCATCAGCTGCCCGCGCGGCCGCTCACGGTGCGGATGCGCCGCGACCAGCGCCTCCAACTCGGCGATCAGCGACGTCAGTTCGGCCGACCGGGCCAGATCGGCCTCCGCGCAGTCCTCGATCGCGGTGAGCCGCAGCTCCTCCAGCCGGGCCACGGTGCTCGCCGCGAACCCGACGCTCCCCAGATCGGCGAGCGCCTCACCCCGCCACAGCGCCAGCGCGTCCCGCAACTCCCGTGCCGCCAGCACCGGCTGACCGCCCAGCAGCGCGCGCCTGCCGCTGCGTGCCAGCTCCTCGAAGCGCAGCGCGTCCACCGACTCGGGCGGCAGGTCCAGGCAGTAGCCACCGGGTGCGGAGCGCAGCGGGGCACCGGCCGGAAGCGCCCGCCGTAGCCGGCTCATCAACGACTGAAGTGCGTGCGCCCGGTCCGTCGGCGCCTCATCCGGCCACACCGCGGACGCCAGGGCGCCCACCGACACCGGACGGCTCGCGTCCAGGGCCAGGCGAATCAGCAGGCTGCGCAGCCGTGCCCCGCCGATCGGCACGAGCTTGCCGTCGGCGCGGACCTCCAGCGGTCCGAGGAGTCCCACCAGCATGCGGCCATACTGCCATCCGGCATCCACGGTGTGAGCTGCACTTCGGCCAATCCTGTGTGCGATCGGTGAGCGTTCTGACAGCGGTCTGCGAGCGGCCCCTCCCACACTGGGCGAACTGCACGCCCGTCAGGGCACAGTCACACACTGGGAGTTCACGCATATGGCAACAATCGCACGGTGGTGTCTGAGACACCGCCTGGTCGTCCTCCTGCTGTGGGTGGCCATGCTGTTCGGGACGGGGGCGGCCGCGGCCGCCGGTGACAAGTACTCCAACGCCTTCGACCTGCCGGGCACCGAGTCCGGGCGCGCCACCGAGCGCATGGCCGAGGCGTTCCCGGAGCTGGGCGGCGACGTCAACGCCGTCGTCTGGCACGTGGACCAGGGGTCGGTGCGCGACGCCGACGTCCAGTCCCGGATGACCGCCGTCCTGGACGACATCGCCAAGCTGCCGGACGTCGGAAACGTGGCCGGCCCCTACGGCGAGCAGGGCGCCGCGCGCATCAGTGAGGACGGGCGCACCGCCTATGCCGAGGTGACCTTCACCAAGCAGGCGTTCGACCTGGAGGCGAAGAACACCGAGAAGGTCATCGACCGGGCGGAGGAGGCCCGCACCGACGGGCTGCAGGTGGAACTCGGTGGACAGGCCATCGAGTACGCGCAGCAGCCGCCCGAGGGGCTGGCGGAGCTGGTGGCCATCGTGGCCGCCGCGGTGGTCCTCTTCCTGGCCTTCGGTTCCCTCTTCGCCATGCTGCTGCCCGTCCTGACGGGAATCTTCGCGGTCGGCACGTCGGTCTCCCTGCTCGCGTTGCTCAGCCATGGCGTGACCATGCCCGACGCGGCGCCCATCCTGGGCTCCCTGGTCGGTCTCGGTGTGGGCATCGACTACGCCCTCTTCGTGGTCACCCGGCACCGCAAGGGCCTCAAGGCCGGGCTCACCCCGGCGGAGGCCGCCGAGCGGGCGCTCGACACGTCGGGCCGCGCGGTGTTCTTCGCCGGCGGCACCGTGTGTGTCGCGCTGCTGGCGATGTTCGCGCTGGGCATGCGGTTCCTCAACGGCATCGCGATCGCGACCTCCCTGACGGTGGTCCTCAGCGTCGCCGCCGCCCTCACCCTGCTGCCCGCGATGCTCGGTCTGCTCGGCATGAAGGTGCTCAGCCGCCGTGAGCGGCGCCGGCTCGCGGCCGAGGGACCCCAGCAGACCGTCCCGGCCAGCTCGTGGTCGGTGCGCTGGGCGGCCTTCGTGGAGCGCAGCCCGCGTGTCGTCGCCGCCGCGGCGCTCGCCGTCATGGTCGTCCTCGCCCTGCCGGCACTGTCTCTGCGTCTGGGCGGCAACGACCAGGGCAACCACCCCGAGTCGCAGACCACGCGGCAGGCGTACGACCTGCTGGCCGACGGGTTCGGCCCCGGCTTCAACGGCCCGCTGCTGATGGTCGTCGACGTGCCGGGCGGCGCGGACGGCCGCGCGGCCGTCGATGCCCTCGCCGACGAGGTGCGGGGCGTCGACGGTGTGGCCCGGGTCTCCCTGCTGCCGACGCCGCAGGACGTGCCCACCTCGGTGATCCAGGTGGTGCCGACGACCTCGCCGCAGGACGAGAAGACCGACCGGCTCATCGACCGGCTCCGCGACGACGTCGTGCCCGCGGCGGAGCGGGAGAGCGGCATCAGTGTGGACATCGGCGGCGCCACCGCGATCCAGAAGGATTTCGCGGAGGAGATCGGCGACCGGCTGCCCCTGTTCGTCGCCCTGATCGTGGCGCTGGGCGCCGTTCTGCTGATGATCGCCTTCCGCAGCGTCGTGGTGCCGCTGCTGTCCGCCGTCATGAACCTCATCGCGGCGGCCGCCTCGTTCGGCCTGATCGTCGCCTTCTTCCAGTGGGGCTGGGGCATCGACCTGCTGGGCATGGGCAAGGAGGGGCCGATCATCTCGTACATGCCGGCCTTCATGCTGCCCCTGCTGTTCGGCCTCTCGATGGACTACCAGGTGTTCCTCGTCAGCCGGATGCACGAGGAGTGGGTGTACACCAAGGACAACACCCGTGCCGTCGCGGCCGGTCTGGTGGACACCAGCCGGGTCATCAACAGCGCGGCCCTCATCATGATCGCCGTCTTCGGATCCTTCGTCCTCAGCCCCGACCGGGCGGCTGTCATGACCGGCATCGCGCTGGCCGGCGCTGTCGCCCTGGACGCCTTCATCCTGCGCATGATGCTCGTCCCGGCGCTGATGCTGCTGCTGGGCAAGCACAACTGGTGGCTGCCGAGCGCCCTCGACCGGGTGCTGCCCAAGGTCGCCCTGGAGGCGCCGTCGGCGGGCCGGGCCGGGGGTGTCCCGCCGCAGTCGGACCAGGCGCCGGAGCCGGCCGGCAGACCCTGAGCCCGGGCGGGCCGTATCCCCCGGCGAAAGCACGGCCCGCCCGACCCCGACGGCACGGGCATGCGACGGTCCGCATGCCCGTGCCGCCATGTCCGGGGCCGGACACCTCGCCGGGCTGAAGGTTCTCTCAAGAAGCTGCCCAGAGACGGACGGCAGACTTCCAGCCGGGCCGCCCGGGCCGGGAGTTCCCACCTCCCGACGGGCGGCCATCACCGTGGCAGGACGGCATCTCCAGGGGGATCAGTGCGCGCAGCAGCAACCTTGGCGAAGGACGGGACAGAGGGCATCACGGCCGCCGGAGCGCCGGCGGCCCGCCGGGGCGCGCTGCCGGCCGCACAGGGCCACGGCGGGACTCTCGACGGCCTGTTCTCCCTGATGGCCCGGCACCGGGACACCGGTGTCGCCGTCCAGGACGAGGGCCGCAGCATCACCTACGGAGCCGCGGAGCGGCGCGCCGCCCAACTGGCCACCGCCCTCCTGCGCACCGACGTCCAGCTCGGCGATCCCGTATTGCTGCACTGCACCGACCAAGTGCAGTTCCTGGTGGCCCAGTTGGCCGTCCTGAAGCTGGGCGCGGTGTGCGTGCCGGTGCCGCGCGACGCGGACCGGGCGACGCTGGAGCGCTGCGCCGACGTCAGCGGTGCCTCCCTGGTCCTGTGCGGCACCGCCCTGCGGGCACGGTGGGACCTGCCGGCTCTGGTGCTGGACGACCCCCGGATGTGGTCGAGGATCTCGCCGCGGCGCCCGGAGGCGTCGCTGCCCCACTCCAGCCGTACCGACGCGGCGCACCTCCTCGTCGAGCACACCGACGGAACGGGCCACCTGGTCGATCACCGCGCGTGGCTGTTCTCCCTGGCCGACCGCACCCGCCGGATCGGTCCTCCCGACCGCGCCGTGGCGGTCGGTCAGCAGCCGGGCGCTCCCGAGGCGTTGACCGGGGCCTGGTGGGCGTTCGGCGCGGGGGTGACGCTGACCTCCCGGCGCGGCGCCACTCCGGTCGCGCCGCGGCCCACGGACCAGGAGACCACGGCCGTCCTCCGGCCCGCGGACTACGCGACCGCGCTCGACGGCGCCGTACGGGGAGCCCCGACCCGGCTGCGCACGGTCCTGCTCGTCGGTGAGCCCTGTCCCGCCGAACTCGTTCAGCGGCACTTCGAGATGCTGCCCCGGACCCGTCTGCTGGCCGAGTTCGCCCCGCTCGACGGAGCGATGCCCTGGGCGGCCGTCGACCACTCGGCGGACGGCGTCACCTCGCACGCCCCCTCCGTCGTCGGCGGCGCCGTGTCACGGGTGCGGATCACGATCCGCGACGCCGAGGGACGCACCCTCAAGGACGGCCGAACCGGCGCGATCTGGGCGTCCGGGACCGCACTGCCCTTCGACCGTCTGGGCACGCGCGGCCTGCCGACAGGGGACCTGCCGGCCACGGGATCGCTCGCGGAGTCGAACTACCTCGGCCGCTGGACCGAGGGCGGTGCCCTGGAGATCACGGGGCGAGTGACGCCGACTCCTCAGAAATAGGGGGCAATTGTCAAGCGGGAATAAACTCGTGGCCCAGGAAATAGGGGTGCTGCGGGCGGGATTCCGCGCGTTACGTGGTGAATTGATACGGGCGCCATCGGGTGTTTCCTGCTTCTGGGGGCGAAAATGGGAGACCGAATTGCGGCCACCCGGAGCGGCCTGGGCGGCGCCGACGTCCATGCGGAGACCTCCGGCGTCACTGCGCGGCCGTGAGAACCCCCCGCGGGTGGAGTGCACGGGCGCGGCCGACCGCCGCAGCGACGTCCTGCTGAACCTGGTCCGGGCGGACGGCAACCGCCCGTACGACATGGCCCGGGCGATCGGGGAGATCGCGGGCGCGCATGGTCGAGGAGTACGAGTCCGAACTGGTGCATCCGTACTACGCGGCGGAGTGCGGCCTGATGGACGACTTTCCGTACCGGTCCCTCACTCGACGGAGGATCCTGTCATGACCACTTCCGTTCCGCTCCAGAACGTTCTGCGTGTGGAGAAGGGCCACGCCGAGCCCGAGGAACTCGCGGCGCTCACCGCGGTCCTGCTCGCCCGCGCCGCCCCGCTCGCCCCGGACCGGCGGGGCCGGGTGAAGGCCGACTGGCGGTGGTGGGAACGCGAACTCGGTTTCCGGGCCCCGCACAGCTGGCGTCGGTGAACCGGCCGGGACCGCTGCTCGGCGGCGGTCCCGTGCTCGTACACGTCGCACACGTCGGCTCGTACACATCGAGACGGCCGCGGGCGACGAACACCCGCGGCCGCTTGCCCGTCGGCCACCCCCGCCGTGGCCCGGACTCCGGTATGTGTACGGTCAGGCGGTGGCCAGGACACGCCGGTCGGTGTATGCCGGAGCCGGTGGCGCGGCCCGCTGGGGGAGGGGCCTGGGGGACGGCTGCCCGGGCAGGGGATCGTGGCCGGGCAGGGCGAGGAGTACCGGCGGGCGGGTCCAGTCCTCGGGCTGGACGGCCATGTCGAGGCGAACATGGGTCCCGCCGGTGATCTGCACCGGGCCCACCGTGCCGACCAGGAGCGGACGCCCGCTGGTGAAGTCGCCCGCGGTGTGGGCGCCCAGGGCGACGGCGTGCAGATACCAGATGCCCGGCGGCACATTGTTCAAAGAGAAGGGCCCGGCACCGTCGAGGATGGACCAGGCCACCGGCTGCCCCTGTACGACAGGGCTGTCGAAGGCGCCTATACAGAGCGGGGAGAGCGGTGTGCCCATGACGTGGGCGGTGCCGGAGACGGAGCCCAGTGGGCCGGCCGGCGTGACGGGGACGAGGACCTTCGGATGCTCAGAACACTCTCCTTGGGCGATTCTGCGGTACTGGGTGGGGGAGATACCGACGGACGCGGTGAACCGGCGGGAGAACGTGCCGGTGCTGCTGTAGCAGACCTGCGCCGAGATGTCGGCCACGTTGAGACAGGTGTCGGCCAGGAGACGCTTTGCCTCGTGCAGGCGGACAGCGCTGAGGAAGCGGCCTGGGGTTACGCCGGTGATGCGGCGGAATACGCGAAGGAAGTAGAACTTGCTCACCATCACAGAGCGGGCAAGGTCATCCAGACTGAGGGGTTCATAAAACCGCTCGCGGATGGTAATGACCGCGCCCTGTGCGAGGTGTTCCATTCTGTGGGCTTCCTCTCTGCTGGGCCATGTGGCTGCATGTTTGACGGGTTGAGCG
This sequence comes from Streptomyces sp. NPDC018693, assembly GCF_044391385.1. Classification (NCBI taxonomy): domain Bacteria; kingdom Bacillati; phylum Actinomycetota; class Actinomycetes; order Kitasatosporales; family Streptomycetaceae; genus Streptomyces; species Streptomyces sp. NPDC018693. The sequence goes on from NZ_JBIRZZ010000033.1 coordinate 14,023, forward strand.
TCGGCGTTAATCCTTCAACACGGCGTGCTGCCATGTCTTCTTCGTCCTTGCGGACATGTTGTCCGCGTCTCAGAGGGGCGGCGGCCGGGTCATTGTCAACCGAATTCGGCATGTCGGAAATAAGGCAGAGCCCCACGGCGGGGTTCAGGAAGGCGCTGCGAATCAGCCATGGAGTGGCGTGAACGCATCGACGCAGGGAAGTTGAAATGGGGAGGGAACGAGGGTGGGGTGAGTGTCACTCAGCCGAGCGGGTTGGTGAAACGGACCCCGGTGAGTCGTGCGGACATGACCCACAGGGCCACGGCGGTCGCGGGGTCATGGACCGTCTTGCGTCCGTACCGTGGGGCGGGCGCGCCGCGGACCTGCAACGGGCCCGAGGGTGCGATGTACGAACCGCCGGGCAGGTCCGGCACCGTCGCCGCGTACAGCGAGGGCCGCGCGCCCTCGAGGGTCTCCTTCGCGAACAGGCTCACGATCCTCGGGACGGTGGCCATCCAGAGCCGGCCGTGCTGGGACGCCTTGGTGAGGACACCGGTGTCCGTCATTCCCGGAATCGCGATCATGCTGCGCAGCGGCAGTCCTTCGGCGGTGGCCCACCGGTGCAGCTGCGCCGAGAAGTAGACGTTGGCGCGCTTGGACTGGGCGTAGGCGGCACCGGGGCGGTAGTGCCGCTCGCCGTTGAGATTGTCCAGGTCGAACCGGGCCACGAGCTGGGACTCGCTGCTGACGGTGACGACGCGCGGGTCCCTGGACCTCACCAGGTGTGGCAGCATCAGGCCGGTCAGGGCGTAGGCGCCGAGGTGGTTGACGCCGAAGTGCGACTCGAAGCCGTCCGCCGTCCGGGACAGCGGGACCATGACGACGGCCGCGTTGTTGACGAGGACGTCCAGCCGGTCGTGGTCCCAGGCCGCGGCGAACGCGCGGATCGACGCCAGATCCGCCAGGTCGAGCCGGCGCGCCTCCACACGCGCCCCGGGCACTTCGGCACGCAGCCGGGCGACGGCCCGCGCCGCGCGCCCGTCGTCGCGGCAGGCCAGCACGGTGTGGGCGCCGCGCCGCGCGAGTTCACGCGCCGTGACATATCCGATGCCGCCGTTGCCGCCGGTCACCACGACCAGTCGGTCCGACTGGTCGCCCATCTGATCCTCCGTCCAGGACGTCCCGCGCATCGAGGAACTGGACATGCCGATCGCTCTCCCGTCAGTGGACCCGCTCAACTGCTGGTTCTTTCAGGGCGCTCGATTTCGTCGGGCGGGGACGGGAGAAAGGGAAGGCCGGTGAAAAGAGAGGCCGCGGCCAGGAAAAACGGAGCGAAAAGAGTCCAGGACTCCATCCGGCCGGATCGGGTGTGCGCCGAGCCGACACGGGCCTTCCGCACGGCTGTCGCCTCCACCGGACCCTCTGCATCCCCCGTGCTGCAAGTCCGCCAGGATGCCTGTGAGCCTGGCACACGGATCCCGTCGACGCAACAGCAGTTCGAGCGGCGCGTGTTCGGTCGCGAGCGGTGCAGAGCAATCACGAAGAAGACAACGCGAGGTGCCGCGGACCATACTCGGAGCGCCGGCGGGCCAGTGGCAGCGGCGGGCATTTCCCGAGGAGGAACGCATGGGCGTGATGGGTGAACACGCGGTCGTGATAGGCGCTTCCATGGGCGGCCTGGTCGCCGCGAAAACGCTGTCCCGGCGGTTTCGGCGGGTGACGGTATTCGAGCGGGACGTCCTGCCCCAGAAGGCCGAAAACCGACGCTCCGTTCCGCACGGGGCGCATGCCCACGCCCTGCTCATCAGCGGCCGGCTCGCGTTGGAGAAGCTCTTTCCCGGGCTCACCGACGAACTCGTCGAGGGCGGCGCGGTCCTCTTCGACCCGGGGCACGACCTGCTCTTCCACCAGATGGGCGCGTTGCGCGTGCGGTTCGCCAGCGGCAGGCTGGGCGTCAGTCTGAGCCGCGCCTACCTGGAACGCGCCGTGCGGGGCCGGGTGGAGGCGCTGGACAACGTCACCGTCCGGGACCGGACGCCGGTGCGGGAACTCGTCCTCGACCGGGGCCGGGTGACAGGCGTCGCACTCGACGGGGACGAGCGGATCCCGACGGACCTGGTCGTGGACGCCACGGGGCGCGGAGGCGGCGGCCCGTCCCGCACCCTGCGGCGGTTCGGCTACCCGGAGCCCGGCGTCGACACCGTGAAGATCGACGTCGGCTACACCACCCGGTTGCTGCACCGCAGCCCGGGAGACCTGAAGGACGGGGCGCTGCTGTACCTGATGAGCGCGGTGCCGCCGCACGACAAACGGGCGGCGGCCGCGTTCGCCATCGAGGGCGACCGCTGGATGGTCACGCTCGGCGGCTGGCACCGGGCGCACGCCCCGGTGGACCCGGCGGGCTTCACCGACTTCGCCACATCTCTGGAGGCCCCCGAGATGGCCGGGCTGCTGGCCCGGGCCAAGCCCCTGGACGACGACAACGCCCGTAAGTTCACCTATCCCGGCGCCCGCCGCCGCTACTACGAGCGGCTGCGCCGGCTGCCCGCCGGCCATGTGGCGCTCGGCGACGCCATCTGCAGCTTCAATCCCCTCTACGGGCAGGGCATGACCGTCGCCGCGCTGGAGGCGATCGCACTCGGGGAGTGCCTCGACCGGTTCAAGGGGCCGTCGGCCCCGATGGCCCGCGCCTACTACCGGGCCGCCGGACGCATCATCGACACGCCCTGGCAGATGGCGACCGGCGGCGACTTCGTGTACCCCGAGACGGTCGGTCCGCGACCGCCCGGCACCGGCCTGGTCAACCGGTACGTCCGCCAGGTGATGCTGGCCAGCCATGTGTCCGTCCACGCCCACCGCATCATGCTTGAGGTCCAGCACCTGCTCACCGCTCCGTCGGCCGTGATGCGGCCCGCCACGGTCGTACGCGCGCTGTTCGCCGCCCGCCGCTCGCCGGCCCGCGACGCTTCCGCACGTCCTGAACCACGGTTCCGCGGTGGCCGCGGGGCCCGTTCCGGGCCCGAACGGTATACGGTACCGGGGTAACGTATAGCTCCGTTCGCATCGCGGGAGGTTCCCATGTCCGGTCGCGAGCTCGCCGCCGAGACCCGTGCCACCACCTACGGCGTCGCCGGGATGGTCTGCAACAACTGCCGTACGGCCGTCACCGAGGCGATCAGCGAGGTCGCCGATGTCGTGGGGGTGGACGTCGACCTGGCCGCCGGACAGGTGACCGTGACCACGGTGGGAGCGCCCGACGAGCCGGCCATCGCCGCGGCCGTCGACGAAGCCGGCTACGAACTCTCCGGCCAGGCGTGACCGTTGCGGTTCTTCCGGCAGGTAACGACCGAGCAATCTGGGCGGTGACAGTGTCGCGCGGGCACACCAGTCTTGGCGATGAGAAGCCCGGACCGCGCTGAAAGCGACGCGCGCTCGCCCGGTGCGGCGATACACACCCTGGTCGTGGTCCGGCGTGCAGGCAGGTACGTCTTCGCCAACTGACCAGTGAGGAACCCCCCCATGCGCATTCTCAGTGCGTCGGGCCACGACGGCATGTCCCGCTCGGGGCCGGGCCGCAACGGGCCGTCGGACCCCGCACACAGCATCGCCTCACTCGTGGGCAACACCCCGGTGCTGCACATCGGCGAGCCCGTGGCCCCGGTCGGCCGCGGCTTCTGGGCCAAGCTGGAGGGTGCCAACCCCGGCGGCATCAAGGACCGTGCCGCGCTCCACATGGTGGAACGCGCGCGGGCCCGCGGCGACCTCCCGCCCGGCGGCCGCATCGTCGAGTCCACCAGCGGCACCCTCGGCCTCGGCCTCGCGCTCGCGGGCATGGTGTGGGAACACCCGGTGACACTGGTGACGGACCGCGGGCTGGAGGAGTCCATGCGCACCAGGCTCACCGCCCATGGCGCCGAGGTCGACATCGTGGACGTCCCCCACCCCGCAGGCGGCTGGCAGGAGGCCCGCCGGGAACGGGTCCGGCAGCTGCTGGCCGAACGCCCCGGCTCCTGGTGCCCGGACCAGTACAACAACCCCGACAACGTCGCGGCCTACACCCCGCTGGCACTCGAACTCGCCACCCAGCTCGGCCACATCGACGTCCTGGTGTGCAGCGTGGGCACCGGCGGACACTCCGCCGGCCTGGCCCGAGTGCTGTCCCAGCTCTTCCCGGACTTACGGATGGTGGGAGTCGACGCCATCGGCTCGACCATCTTCGGCCAGCCCGCCCGACCCCGGCTCATGCGCGGCCTCGGCTCCAGCATCTTCCCGCGCAACGTCGCCTACGGTTGTTTCGACGAGGTGCACTGGGTCGCGCCCGGCGAGGCCGTGTGGGCCTGCCGTCGGCTCGCCGAGTCGCACTACGCCACCGGCGGCTGGAGCGTCGGCGCCGTCACGCTCGTCTCCTCCTGGCTGGCCCGCACCCTGCCCGCCGGCACCCGGATCGCCACCGTGTTCCCGGACGGACCCGAGCGCTACCTCACCACCGTGTACGACGACGCGTACTGCGCGGCGCACGGGATCCTGCACACCGTGCCCGCCGAGGAGCCGCTGGAGGTCGCCCACCCCGGGGAGGCGGAGGCCCTCGCCTGGACCCGCTGCTCCCTCGTCGTCGACCCCCGGCCCACCGCCGCGCCGCTGCGCGTGGTCAGCAGCGCGGGCGGGCTGCAGTGAGGACACTCGCCCGCGACGTACGCTCGTTCAGCCCCAGCGCACAGCTGCTGATTGCCAACCAGTTCACCATCAACCTCGGTTTCTACATGCTGATGCCCTACCTGGCGCAGCATCTGGCGGGCGACATCGGGCTGGCCGCGTGGGCCGTCGGACTCGTCCTCGGCGTCCGCAACTTCAGCCAGCAGGGCATGTTCCTCTTCGGCGGCACGCTCGCCGACCGGCTCGGCTACAAGCCGATGATCGTCGCCGGACTGCTGCTGCGTGTCGTGGGCTTCGCCGTGCTGGGACTCGTCGACGCCCTGCCCGCCCTGCTCGCGGCCTCCGCCGCCACCGGACTGGCCGGGGCCCTGTTCAACCCGGCCGTGCGCGCCTACCTCGCCCAGGACGCGGGAGAGCGACGCGTCGAGGCGTTCGCCCTGTTCAACGTCTTCTACCAGGCGGGCATCCTGCTCGGACCGCTCGTCGGCCTGGCCCTCACCGCGGTCAGCTTCCGCCTCACCTGCCTGGTGGCGGCAGCGGTCTTCGCCGTGCTCTCCGTCGCACAACTGCTCGCTCTGCCGGCGCGCCACGGCGGACAGGAGGGCGACGCCCTCGCGCAGTCGGTGCTGGCCCAGTGGCGCACCGTCGTCGCCAACCGGACCTTCCTGCTGTTCTCCCTGACGATGGTCGGGTCGTACACGCTGTCCTTCCAGGTGTACCTGGCGCTGCCGCTGGAGGTGCGGCGCCTCGGCGGTGAGGGCACCACCAGCACAGTAGGAGTGGCCCTGCTGTTCGGGGCGTCCGGCCTCGCCACCATCGTGGGGCAGACCCGCGTCACCGCATGGTGCCGGCGCACCCTCGGCTCCGGCCGCGCCCTGACGCTGGGGCTCGCCGCGCTCGCCGCGGCCTTCCTGCCGCTGCTCGCCGTCAGTGCGGTGCCGACACCTGACTCCGGCCCGGCGCGCGCCCTGCTCGCGGTGGTCCCCTCGCTGCTGGCCGCGCTGCTCATCGCGCTGGGCACGATGCTGGCCTACCCGTTCGAGATGGACACCATCGTCGCCCTGGCCGGAGACCGGTACGTGGCCACGCACTACGGGCTCTACCACACCCTGTGCGGCATCGGCATCACCGCCGGGAACCTGCTCACGGGTGCCGCCCTGGACGCCGCCCGCTCCGCGGGGCTGCCCGCGCTGCCCTGGCTCGCCCTGGCGCTCACCGGCGCCGGCTGCGCCCTGGCGATGCGGTCGCTGCACCGCGGCGGCCGTCTCCAACCCGTCGCAGCCTGAGGCCGATCGAGGAAATGCGCCTCCCGGGCGAATGCCGCGGCCGCGGTTGCAGCCGTCACCGCACCCTGATTTACTGACGACTTCGCAAGGTACCCGGCGGGGGTATCTGGAATCCCATAGGCGAGGAGCATGATGAGCGCGTTCTCCGATATGCCCCCAGAGCGCTTCCTCGAGAACTTCTACACCTCTTTCCAAGAGGAGGCCGTCTTCGGGGAAGAAGAACCCGGAGCCGTCATCGACCGCTACTACACACCCGGCTTCGTGCAGATCAGCGACGGTGTCCTCATCGACCGGGAGAGGCTGATCGCCCATCTGCGCCCGGTACGCAAGAACCTCGAGTCCGGCACCTACGAGGTCAAGGAGGCCATGATGCAGGGCAATCGCATCGCGGCCCGACTGGTCGTCCACGCCGTGATGAGGAAGGGCAGGAAGGTCGACACCGAGGTCTACATGTTCGGGGACCTGTCCGCTGACGGCCGGTTCAGCCGCATCGACCAGATCACCCGGACCCTCTCGGAGGACTGAACCCGGCCGGGCACGCGGGACGGATCCGACTCTCCGTCGTGGGGCAATGTGGGAGATGCGGTCGGCCGAAGGTCTCCGGAAGAATTCTCTCCGGCCCCTCTGGGGCCTATTTCCAGCGACATTGAGGGGGAGAGATGTCCCGCACCCTGCCCAAGGTTATCGGCGCGCTCACAGCAACCGCCGGAATTGTTCTGGCCGGTGCTCTTCCGGCTTCCGCGCACATCACCGTCAGCGAACCGTCGGCCGCCGTCGAAGGTTCCTTTCCCACCCTGACCTTCCGCGTTCCGAACGAGCGTGTGAGCACCAGAACGGCCAAGGTCCAGATCATTCTACCGACCGAGGCGAGCAGTAAGCTCGGCAATGTCCTGGCCAAGCCGCACCCGGGCTGGACCCACAAGATCGAGAAGGTCAACACCGGCGGCAACATCGGTGAGGGCGTCCTGTCCGTCACCTGGACCGCCAACAGCAACTACCACCAGATCAAGGCCGGCGACTTCGACGAGTTCCAGATCCTCGGCGGACGCATCCCCGCCGTCGACACGATCTACTTCACCGCCGTGCAGACCTACAACGACGGTGAGGTGGTCCGCTGGGACGAGCGGCCGACCAGCGAGGAGCCGCACCCGCCGCACGCCGCCCCCGCCCTGAAGGTCGTCCCGGCGTCCACCGCCGCCACCACGACGAACGCCTCCCTGCAACTCGCCGGCACGGGCACCACGGGCACCGAGTCCACCGACTCCGGCTCGCCCGTCGCCACGCCGCTGATGGCCGTGTCCGCCGTCGGCCTGGCCGGCATCGGTGGTCTCGCCCTGGTGCGCCGCCGTCGGGAGCAGTCCGCCGCCGCGGAGTGACCCGACCCGCCACCACCGCACGGTAGTCGGTCCGCCCGCCTCGGCCGGCGGACCGACTGCACCCCACACGGCACAGGGAGCGACGAGGGACATGCCCGAGTGGACGGGACAGGACGGGACCGGGCAGCCCGGCACACCGCGGGAGCCGATCGCGGTCATCGGCATGGCCTGCCGACTGCCCGGCGCGGCGGACCCCGAGGAGTTCTGGCGGCTGCTGCGCACCGGCACGGACGCGATCACCGACGTACCCGAGGGACGCTGGGACGTGCCGTCCCCCGACGCCGCGGACGGGGTCGAGACCAGTACCGTGCGGCGCGGCGGATTCCTCGACGGGATCGACCTGCTCGACGCCGAATTCTTCGGCGTCTCACCGCGCGAGGCGGAGGTGATGGACCCGCAGCAGCGGCTCGCCCTCGAACTGAGCTGGGAGGCGCTGGAACACGCCGGAGTCGTGCCCGCCGCACTGCGCGGCAGCGACACCGCCGTCTTCGCGGGCGTCATGGCCGACGACTACGCGCTGCTGCTCCACCGGTACGGGACCGCCGCCACCACCCGGCACTCCCTGACCGGCCTGCACCGGGGGATCGTCGCCAACCGTGTCTCGTACACGCTCGGACTGCGCGGACCCAGCCTGGTGGTCGACACCGGGCAGTCCTCCTCGCTCGTCGCGGTGCACATGGCGTGCGAGAGCCTGCGCTCCGGTGAGTCGGCCCTCGCGCTCGCGGCGGGCGTCCACCTCAACCTCGCCGGCGAGACCACCCACGCCGTCTCCGCGTTCGGCGCGCTCTCCCCCGATGGCCGCTGCCGCACCTTCGACGCGGACGCGAACGGCTACGTACGCGGCGAGGGCGGCGCCGTCGTCGTCCTCAAGCGGCTCGGTGCGGCCCTCGCCGACGGCGACCGCGTCCACGCCGTCCTGCTGGGCAGCGCCGTGAACAACGACGGCGCCACCGAGAGCCTGACGCGGCCCAGCTCCGCGGCGCAGCGTGACGTACTGACCCTGGCCCATCGGCGCGCCGGGGTGCGCGCCACGGACGTGGCGTACGTGGAACTCCACGGCACCGGGACCAAGGTGGGGGACCCCGTCGAAGCCACGGCGCTGGGCGAGGTGTTCGGCCCCGGCCGGCCGGCGGACGCTCCGCTGGCCGTGGGCTCGGCCAAGACGAACGTGGGACACCTGGAGGGGGCGGCCGGCATCGTCGGGTTGCTCAAGGTGGTGCTGAGCATCGAGCACGGCGAGATCCCGCCGAGCCTGCACTACCGCACCCCGCATCCGAGCATCTCACTGAGCGAGTTCGGGCTGCGCGTCCAGGACACGCCGACCGACTGGCCGGCGCGGTCGGCGGGCCGGGTGGCGGGCGTGAGCTCGTTCGGCATGGGCGGCACCAACTGCCATGTGGTGCTGGGCGACACGGCTGTGACCCGGGGTGATCCCGACCGACCCGAGCAGGGTCCGAGCGTGTTGCCGCTGTCGGCCCGCGAGCCCCGGGCACTGCGCGAGCAAGCCGAACGCCTCCGCACCCACCTCACCCAACACCCCGACCTGACACCGGCGGAAGTGGCGCACACCCTGGCCCTGCACCGGACCCACTTCACCGAACGGGCGGTGCTGCTGGCCGGTGACCGCGACGAACTCCTCGCCGCGCTCCAGGCCGTGGCGGACGGGCGTGAGCACCCCAGCGTGGTCCGCGGCCGCGCCACCGGCCCCACCAAGATCGCCTTCGTCTACTCCGGACAGGGCAGCCAGTACCCCGGCATGGGACACGACCTCTACCACGCCCACCCCGCCTTCGCCGAAGCCTTCGACGAAACCTGCAACGCCCTCGACCCCCACCTCGACCACCCCCTCAAAGACGTCATCTGGGGCGACCACACCGACCTCCTCCACCGCACCGACTACACCCAGCCCGCACTCTTCGCCCTCCAACGCGCCCTCACCCACCTCCTCGCCCACCACGGCATCACCCCCGCCCTCGCCGCCGGACACTCCATCGGCGAACTCACCGCCGCCCACACCACCGGCATCCTCACCCTCCACGACGCCGCCCACCTGATCACCACCCGCGCCCGCCTCATGCACACCACCCCACCCGGCACCATGACCGCCATCCAGGCCACCCCCCACGAAATACAGCCCCACCTCAACGACCACGTCCACCTCGCCGCCATCAACTCACCCCACAGCCTCGTCATCGCCGGCGACCACCACGCCGTCACCACCACAGCCGCCCACTTCGCCGCACAAGGCCGCACCACCCGCCAACTCCACACCCCACACGCCTTCCACACCCCCCACATGAACCCCATCCTCGACGAACTCACCACCACCGCCCGACACATCCACCACCACCCACCCCACACCCCCTTCATCAGCAGCCTCACCGGCACCCCCCACACCCCCGACCCCGACTACTGGCCCCGCCAACTCCGCCACACCGTCCACTACCACCAAACCACCCAAACCCTCACCCAACACAACACCACCCACACCCTCGAAATCGGCCCCGACGCCACCCTCACCCCCCACACCCCCCACACCACCCCCACCCAACAACGCACCACCAACAACCACCACACCTACCTCAAAACCCTCGCCACCACCCACACCCACGGCCACCCCCTCAACTGGCCAACCATCAACCCCACACCCACCAC
>NZ_JBIRZZ010000034.1:0-17694 GCF_044391385.1 Streptomyces sp. NPDC018693
TCGCCGTACTCGCCATGAACCAACCACGCCTCTTCACCCGCTGGCGCAAACAACTCACCACCACCCCCGCCTGACACCACCCCCGACGGATCCACACACCGCCCCAGCGGCGGCATCCCCTCGCACGCGGCGTAGCTTCCTACACAACGCAGTCCGGCGCCTGCCACGACTGGGTCAGCGACCACCTGGACACCCCCGGGCATGACTCAACCCAGATAGCCCATCCGGTGACTGATCTCCGCCGCCCCCTTGACCAGCACCGGAGCCAGCTCGTGCAGACGCTCCTCGGTGAGCCGGTAGCCGGGCCCGGAGGCGCTGAGTGCGGCAATGACGTCGCCGTCCCGGTTGCGGACCGGGGCGGCCATCGCGTGCAGGCCCACCTCCAGCTCCTCCAGCGTGATGGAGTAACCGCGCTCCTGGGCCTCGGCGAGGTTCTTCTCCAGCTTCGTCTTGGCGGTGATGGTGCGCGGGGTGACCTTCTTCATACCGGCGGTGGACAGCAGCGCGGCGCGCTCCTTGGCGGGCATGTGCGCCAGCAGGATCTTGCCGCTGGAGGTGGCGTGCAACGGGGTCAGCTGGCCCACCCAGTTGTGGGCGGTGACGGCCCCCGGACCGCGCACCTGATACAGGTTGATCGCGTAGTGCTCCTGCATGACGGCGATGTTCACGGTCTCGCCGATCTCCTCGGCGAGACGCTCACAGACCGGGCGGCCCTGCTGGGTGATGTCGATACGGCCCGTCACCGCGCCGGCCAGGCGCACGATCCCGAAGCCCAGCCGGTACTTGCCGCGCTCCCCCGCCTGCTCCACCAGACCCCGCGACTCCAGGGCACCGAGCAGGCGGAACGCGGTCGACTTGTGCACATCGATCTCGCCCGCCACCTCACTCACACCCGCCTCGCCGCGCTGGGCGAGGATCTCCAGGACGCTGATGGCGCGGTCCACCGACTGCACACCGCCGGCCTGTGAATTCGACGTTTCCGTGTCAGGGCTGTAGTTGCTCACAGTGAAACTATACGCGTAGTAAACAACGTCACTGCAAGTAACATGATCGAAATCGACATCCAGGAGTTGCGCAGGTCGCAACATGAGGGGCTGTAGCGCAGGAACCGCGGCATGCTCGTGGCGCCGTCCGCCGGGGATTTCGGCGTGAGTTGACGCGCGGAGCCCAGGACACGGCGGCGAGGTCGTCGGCAGTGGCCCGTCCACCTGCCGGAGGGGCCGCAACAGCAGGTGGACGGGCGGCATGGTGGCGGGGTCAGTGCGTGGGCCGCACTTCCAGCTTGTTCTGCAGCCAGGTGTGGAACTCGCCGATGTGGTGCTCGCTGGGTACCAGAACGCCGCCCTTGGTGTACGCCTTCGAGGTCATCGCCGGCTGGGTGCGCTCACAGGCGTCGAAGTCCTGCTGGTTGACCCGGTGGAAGAGCTCCACCGATCGGTCCACGTCCTTGCCGCTCTCCACGACGTGCGGGAGGTAGAGCCAGTCGCACTCGACGATCGTGCGGTCGGGTGCCATCGGGTACATGCGGTGGAAGATGACGTGGTCGGGGACCAGGTTGATGAAGACCTGCGGCCGGACGGTGATGGCGTAGTAGCGACGGTCCTGGTCCTCGGCGACGCCCGGGATGCGGTCCAGGCCCTCACTGCCGTCGACGGTGAAGCCCTGGACCTCCTCGCCGAACTCGGCGCCGTGGCCGACGTAATACTGGGCGGCGTATCCGTCGGCGAACTCCGGGAGCACCTCGGTGAGTTCGGGGTGGATCGTGGCGCAGTGGTAGCACTCCATGAAGTTCTCGATGATGAGCTTCCAGTTCGCCTTCACGTCGTACGTGATGCGGCGGCCCACCTTCAGGTCGTCGATCCCGTAGCGCTCGATCGACTCGATGTCGCCGAGCCGCTCGACGACCGCGCCCTGAACGTCGGCCTCGAAGGAGGGCGGCTCGTCGGCGAGGCACACCCACACATACCCGAGCCACTCCCGCACATGGACGTTGACCAGGCCGTACTCGGTCCGGTCGATGTCCGGCATCGACGTCAGGTTGGGCGCGGCCACCAGCTTGCCGTCCAGCCCGTAGGTCCAGGCGTGGTACGGACATTGGAAGGCCCGCTTGACCTCGCCGGACTCCTCGGTGCAGAGCTTGGCGCCACGGTGCCGGCAGATGTTGAGGAATGCCTTGACGGAGCCGTCCCGCGAGCGGGAGACCAACACGCTCTCGCGGCCCACCTGGTAGGTGCGGAACGCGCCGGGCTTGTCCAGCTCGGGCGCGCGGGCCACGCAGAACCACATGCTCTCGAAGACCCGCTCCTGCTCCTGGGCGAAGACCTCGGGGTCGGTGTAGTACGTGCCGGACAGCGTGGGGATCAGGCTGGGCGGCAGGTTCGTAACGGTCATCTCGTCACCTTCAGGAAGTGTCAGACGCGCACGCGGCGAGGGTCGAACAGGGCGATGGGGTGATCGGTGGTGCCAACGGTCGCCAGGTCGGCGAGGATCTCGCCGATGACGGGGACGAACTTGAACCCGTGGCCGGAGAAGCCGCAGGCCACGATCACCTGCGGATGCTCCGGGTGCTTGGCGAGGACGAAGTTCTCGTCGGGGGTGTTGGCGTACATGCAGGCCGCGGCCTTGAGGAAGCGGCCGGGCAGGGTGGGGACGCGCGGACGCAGGTACTCGGCCATGGCCGCGATCTCGTCCGGGTGGATGCGGCGGTCGAGGGTGTCGGGGTCGCTGGGGACGCCCTTGCGGAAGAAGGCGACCTTGGCGCCGCCGTCTGGGCCGTCGAGGGCGGGGAACCCGTAGATCTGGGTGCCGTCCGGGTCCTCCCAGACATAGACGGGGTGCCGGTCGTGGGTGAACGGGCCGGTGCCGCCCTCGGGCTGGAACCAGTACATGACCTGCCGCTCCACCGTCACGCGCACGCCGAGGTCTGCCAGGAGCTTCGGCGCCCAGGCCCCGGGTGCGATGACGAGCCGGTCGGCCGTGTAGGCGCCGCGGTCGGTGACCACCCACGCCTTGCCGCCCGGCCCGTCGGCCTCCCAGCCGCGGACCATCTCCGCGAAGTGCAGGTCGGCGCCGTGGGCCCGGGCCAGATCGAGGTGGGCGGTGACGGTCGCCTCGGGCCGGGCGACACCGGCCTTGCGCTCGTAGAAGGCGACGTCCTCGGCCGCCGGAGTGAAGGTCGGGAAACGGCGCCGGATGTCGGCGGCGCCCAGGACCTCGTGGTCCAGGCCCCACTCGTGGGCGCTGCGCAGGGTGCCGGCGAAGGCGGCGCTGTCCTCACGGCCGATCATGAGTCCGCCGGTCTCGGTGAAGACCTCGCGGCCGGAGTCGGCGGCCAGCTTCTCCCACAGTTCGTGGGCCCGGAGCAGCAACGGCACGTAGGCCGGGTCCTCGAAGTACGCCTGCCGGTAGATCCGGGAACCGCCGTGGCTGGAACCGAGGTTGTGGGCCGGGCCGAAGCGCTCCAGGCCGAGCACTCGCTGACCGCGGGTGGCGAGGTGACAGGCGGCCGCGCTGCCCATCCCGCCCAGGCCGACCACGATCACGTCGTACGAAGAGGCCATCTGTCCATCTCCTGGGAATCTTGAAGTGCTCCTTGTCGCGGCGAACGGCGAAGCCGAGGCCGGCCTCATGGGGGTCGTGCTCCGCGGCCGGCGGCGATGATCTCCGGCTCCTGTCGATCACCAGGGCCGACGAGGCGCTCGATCCGTGCGGTCACAGGACCACCACCGAGCGCAGGACGTCGCCGTGGTGCATCGTGGCGAACGCTGCCTCCACGTCGTCCAGGGAGATCGTCTCGGTGACGAAGTCGCCCAGGTCGAAGCGGCCCTGGAGGTAGAGATCGATCAGGGCGGGGAAGTCCCGGGAGGGCAGGCAGTCGCCGTACCAGGAGGACTTCACCGCGCCGCCACGGCCGAACACGTCCAGCAGGGGCAGGTCGAGGGTCAGCTCCGGGGTGGGTACGCCGACGAGGACGGCGGTGCCGGCCAGGTCGCGGGCGTAGAATGCCTGCTTGAAGGTCTCGGGGCGGCCGACCGCGTCCACGACGACCTCGGCGCCGAAGCCGCCGGTGAGCTCGCGGATCGCCTCGACGGCGTCGGTCCGCGAGGAGTCGACGGTGTCGGTGGCACCGAACTGCTCGGCCCACCTCAGCTTCCGCTCGTCGACGTCGACGGCGATGATGCGGGAGGCACCGGCCACCTTGGCGCCCGCGATCGCGGCCATGCCCACACCGCCGCAGCCGATCACCGCGATCGAGTCGCCGCGGCCCACGCCGCCGGTGTTGACCGCGGCACCGAACCCGGCCATCACGCCGCAGCCGAGCAGCCCGGCCGCGGTGGGCGCGGCGGTCGGGTCCACCTTGGTGCACTGGCCGGCTGCGACCAGCGACTTCTCGGCGAGGGCACCGATGCCGAGGGCCGGGGACAGCGGCGTGCCGTCGGCCAGGGTCATCGGCCGGTCGGCGTTGTGGGTGGCGAAGCAGTACCACGGCTTGCCCTTGCTGCAGGCACGGCAGGTGCCGCACACCGCACGCCAGTTGAGGACGACGAAGTCGCCGGGCTCGACGTCGGTGACGCCCTCGCCGACCGCCTCGACGACACCGGCCGCCTCGTGGCCGAGCAGGAACGGGAACTCGTCGGTGATCCCGCCCTCCCGGTAGTGCAGGTCGGTGTGGCAGACACCGCACGCCTGCACCCGCACCAGCGCCTCACAGGGGCCGGGGTTCGGGACCAGGATGGTCTCCACCGAGACCGGTGCGCCCTTCTTCCGGGCGACGACGGCGCGTACCTCGTGTGTCACGGTCGATCTCCTCGTCGAGGGGACGGGCCGAACGCGATCTCCGGGATCTTCGGCCTGATGTTCTGGATGGCGGGAGGTCGTCGATCGCTCGCCGAAGCCGCTCATCGGGTTGCATAATCAGCAACTCTTTTCACCATGAGCAACGACCGCACAACTGTCTCCCTGTCGACATCCACTGTCAAGGGGTCGGCGAAGTCATCGCGCGCCTGGTCGGCGTCAAGTACCCAACCGGCCTCCGGTCCGGTCACTGTGGCCCCTCGGCGCACGCAGACGATTACGTATCGTTGCGTTATGAGCAACTACATCGCAGAAAGCGAAACAGCGGCTCCCGCGGTGAACGGGGTGCAGTCCGTCGACCGCGCCGTCAGCGTCCTGGAGATCCTGGCCCGGCGTGGCGAGGCGGGCGTCAGCGAGGTGGCCGCGGAGATCGGCGTCCACAAGTCGACCGCGTTCCGTCTGCTCGGGGCCCTGGAGGCGCGCGGCCTGGTCGAGCAGACGGCCGAGCGGGGCAAATACCGGCTGGGCTTCGGGATCGTGCGCCTGGCCGGCGCGGTCACGGGGCGCCTCGACATCACCCAGCAGGGCCGACCGGTGTGCGAGCGGCTCAGCGAGGAGATCGGCGAGACGGTCAACATCGCGGTCCTGCGGGAGCAGTACGCCGTCAACCTCCACCAGGTACGCGGCCCGGGTGCGGTCGGCACACACAACTGGGTCGGGCAGCTCACCCCGGTGTACGCCACGTCGAGCGGCAAGATCCTGCTGGCCCACCTGCCGGAGAAGGAGCGCGCCGGGGTGCTCGCGACGTCGGGCACGCGGAAGCTGACGGCACACACCCTGAACACGCGGGCCAGGCTGGAGAAGGATCTCGCCGCAGCGCGCGAGCGCGGATACGCGGTGGCGCTGGAGGAACTCGAGATCGGGCTGCACGCCGTGGCGGCCCCGATCCGCTCCCGCGACAACGAGGTGATCGCCGCGCTCAGCGCCTCGGGTCCGACGTACCGCTTCACCGAGGAACGCATGCACGAGCTGGCACCCGCGCTGATCAGGGGTGCGGAGGAGATCAGCCGACGGATGGGCCATCTGGGCTGAGGCTCCGCAGCGGCGACCGCGTCGACGCCGCTGCCTCGACGCCCCAGCGGGCCGTCACCCGTACCGCGTCGGCCGTCGAGGCGACGTCGTGCACCCGCAGGCACCAGACGCCCTGCGCGGCGGCGAGTACGGACACGGCGGTCGTCGCGGCATCCCGCAGCCGCGCGGGACGGGGTTGTCCCGTCGTCCGGTCCGCCAGCAGGCTGCCCAGGAACGACTTGCGGGACGCGCCCACCAGGACGGGACGGCCCAGGGCCATGACGTCCGCGAGGCGGCCCAGCAGCTCCCAGTTGTGCTCCGGCGTCTTGGCGAAGCCCAGCCCGGGGTCCACGACCAGGCAGCCCGGCGATATCCCCGCCTCCAGCGCGGCCTCGATTCTCAGGCGCAGCTCGTCGAGCACATCGGTGACGACGTCGTCGTAGACGGCGTTCGTCTGCATATCGGCGGAGTGTCCACGCCAGTGCATCAGCACGTACGGCGTGCCCGCCCGAGCCATCAGCGGCAGCATCTCGGGGTCGGCGAGGCCCCCTGAGACATCGTTGACCAGCCGCGCTCCCGCGTCCAGCGCGCGGGCGGCGACCTCGGCCCGCATCGTGTCGACACTCACGATCGCGCCCGCCGCGGCCAGTTCCCGGACGACGGGCACGACGCGTCGCAGCTCCTCCTCGACGGGCGGGCGTGCCGCGCCGGGGCGGGTCGACTCACCGCCCACGTCCACGATGTCCGCACCCTGTGCGAGCAGCGCGAGTCCGTGCGCGACGGCCGCGTCCGCGGCGAACGACAGCCCGCCGTCGGAGAACGAGTCCGGGGTGACGTTCACGACGCCCATGACCAGCGTCCGGCCGGGTCTTGGCAGCCCGTGCGGATGGAGGCCGGGCGTGCCCGGGTGCGGAGGGGTGGTGGCGTGAGCCGTGGCGTTCACAGGAGTCCAGCCTTCGAACGTACGACGATGACTTACTGTGCAAAGCCCGGTGGGAGCCCCTCGACGGAGCTCCCAGCAGGGTGACGGGAAAGCCCGTCCAGCTCGCTCAGACGTATTCGGTCGCCGCGTCGAGCAACCAGTCCGCCAGATAGCCGGCGAACGACGAGCGGACCAGCACCCAGAATCCGGCCCGGGGTTCGTCCCGGGCGACCAGGACCACCTGCGTGCGGCCCAGTGTGGTCTGGGCACAGCGCCCGGCGCCGAAGGCCCGCGGATGCAGGTCCAGCGGGCAACCGTGGGCCAGCAGGTCGTGGGCGCGGGGGCCGCTCACGAGGAGCGTGGTGCGCTGCGCGGAGACGTCGGTGACCGAGACGGGCTCGTCTGCCGTGACCTCGCGGACAAGGCTCTCCACATCCCGCTCGCTGCCCGGCGGTCCGACCAGCAGCCATTCGTCCGGGCCGAGCCAGAGCGCGGTCAGCTCGCCCGCGTGGACCACGGTGTTGGGCTGGAGGGGCAGTGGGAGGCCCAGGGCCAGCCCGACGGCTTCCGCCGCCGGTCCCTTGGCGTCGAGGCGCACGTTGATCTGGGCCAGGAAGGGGAGTTCGGCCAGCCGGATCGCGCCCCCGGAGGCGCGGGTCGCGGCGGCCAGGCGGTCGGCGGCGTGCGAGAGGGGGCTGCGGGGCGGGGCGGTCAGAGCGGTGTCAGCCATCGCGGCGGGCTCCCTCGGGGTCGTAGAGGACGGGGCTTGCGACGGTCACCGGGACCAGCCGGTCGCCCACGGGGGCGTACAGCCGCTCGCCGATGCGGTCCCGGCCGCCCTTGATCAGGGCGAGCGCGAAGGTCCGGCCGAGGGCGGCGCTGCGGTAGCTGGAGGTGACGTGGCCGAGCATCGGGACGGGCGGCGCGGGCAGCACGCTGTCGGCGACCAGGTGGGTGCCCTCGGGGAGGAAGTCCTCCGGGTTCTCGGGGAGCAGGCCGACCAGGTGCTTGCGGTCGGGGCGGGCGGTGTCCGCCCGGGCGTAGGACCGCTTGCCGACGAAGTCGGGCTTCTTCTTCGACACCACCCAGCTCATGCCCAGGTCCTGCGGAGTGACGGTGCCGTCGGTGTCCTGGCCGATGATCGGGTAGCCCTTCTCGGCACGCAGGACGTGCATGGTCTCGGTGCCGTACGGGGTGATGCCGTACGGGGCGCCGGCCTCGTACACGGCCTCCCAGAGGGCGAGGGCCCGCCAGGGTGACACGTTGATCTCGTAGGCGAGCTCGCCGGAGAAACTGATCCGGCAGACTCGGGCGTCGATGCCCGCGACCGTCGCCTCGCGCCAGGCCATGAACGGGAAGTCCTCATTGGCCACGGCGAGTTGGGGGGCGAGCGAGCCGAGGACCTCCCGGGACTTCGGGCCGACCAGGGCTACGGTGGCCCACTGCTCGGTGACGGACGTGCAGTGGACCTTCAGCTCCGGCCACTCGGTCTGGAGCCACTCCTCCATCCAGTCCAGGACGGTGGCCGCGTTGCCCGTCGTCGTGGTGACGAGGAACCGGTCCTGGGCGACGCGGATGACCGTGCCGTCGTCGAAGACCATGCCGTCCGGGCGGCACATGACGCCGTAGCGGATCATGCCCACCTTCAGGGTGGACATCATGTTGGTGTAGAGCCGGTCGAGGAGGACGCCGGCGTCCGGGCCCTGTACGTCGATCTTGCCGAGGGTGGAGGCGTCCATGAAGCCCACGCTCTCGCGGGTGGCGGCGCACTCGCGCAGCACCGCCGCCTCCATGTCCTCGCCGTCCTGCGGGTAGTACCAGGGGCGCTTCCACTGACCGACGTTCTCGAACAGGGCGCCGTGCGCGACATGCCACTCGTGGATGGCCGTCGTGCGGACCGGATCGCTCAGCACGCCACGGTCGCGGCCCGCGAGGGCGGCGAAGGAGACCGGGGTGTACGGGGGACGGAACGTGGTCGTGCCGAGTGCCGAGATGTCCACGCCGAGCAGTTCGGCGACGACGCCGCCGGCCAGGACGCCGGAGGTCTTGCCCTGGTCGTTGGCGGTGCCGGCCGTGGTGTACCGCTTGGTGTGCTCGACCGAGCGCAGACCGGCGCCGGTCGCGCGGGCCAGGTCGTCGACGGTGACATCACGTTGGAGGTCGACGAAACGGGGGGTGTCGTCCGTGCCGCCCGGGACGACGTACACGTGCATGGGTGGCGTCGGCCGCGGTTGCGCGGCCACCTGCGGAAGGCCGGGCGCCTCGGGCGCGTACCCCTCGGCCTCGACGGCACGGGCACCGGCGGCCGCGCCCTGGGCCAGAACCGTGGCCTGGTCGAGGACGCCGCTCGCACTGCCCACGACCTCGACCGCCTGGCGGCAGGTGTCCGGGACGAAGGAGCCCAGCGTGTCGTCGTAGCGCAGCTTGCCGCCCGACTGGCTGAACAGGTGGACCACCGGGTTCCAGCCGCCGGAGACCAGCAGGAGGTCGGCGGCGAACTGCCGCTGCCCTGTGGATTCCCCGTAGAGGGCGACGGTCACGGCGGTGAGGCGCGGGTCGCCTTCCGTGCCGATGACGGCGTGGCCGGGCATGACTTCGATGCCGGCAGCCCTCGCGCGCTCCGCCCATTCCCCCGGCTCGGGGCGGGTGTCGACGATCGCCGTGATGGCCACGCCCGCGGTGCGGAGGTCCAACGCCGCGGCGTAGGCGCTGTCGTTGGTCGTGAAGATCACCGCGTGACGGCCGGGCAGGACGCCGTGGCGGTTGACGTGCGTGCGGGCCGAGGCCGCCAGCATCACGCCGGGGCGGTCGTTGTCCGCGAAGGCCAGCGAGCGCTCGTGGGCGCCGGTGGCGAGGACGACGCGGCGGGCGCGGATGCGCCAGACGCGTTCGCGGGAGACATTCTCCGGGGCGTCGGCGCCGAGGTGGTTGGTGCGGCGCTCCACGGCGAGGAGGTGGTTGTCGTCGTAGTGGCCGAAGACGGTGGTGCGGGGCAGGACGCGTACCTCGGGGGCGGCGTCGAGCTGCTCGGTCACCTCCCGTACCCAGTCGAGGTGTTCGGCCGTGCCCAGCAGACTGCCGCCGGGTTCCGGCTGGTCGTCGGCCAGGATGACGCGTGCTCCGCTGCGGGCGGCGGCCGCCGCTGCGGCGAGGCCGGCCGGGCCCGCGCCCACGACCAGCAGGTCGCAGTGGGCGTGTACGGCGTCGTAGCGGGCCGGGTCGGGTTCGGTGGCGAGGCGGCCCTGGCCGGGGAGGCTGGTGGCGACCAGGCCGTCGTAGAGCTCGACGGTCGTGGCGGGGAGCATGGGCTCCGGGAAGGGCTCCTCGATCTGGACGACCACGTTGGGCTCTTCGACGCCGGCCGAGAAGATGCCGCGGGGGCGGCCCAGCTTGATGCTGGTGCCGGCCTGGATGACGCCGTTGGCGAGGAGGGCGGAGGCGAGGGTGTCGCCTCGGAAGCCTCGGTATTCGGTGCCGTCGAAGGTGAAGGTGAGGGGGGTGTCGCGGTCGATTCGGCCGCGGGTCGCGTGGCGGAACGGCTGGGTTGTCTCGCCCCCGCCGCCCCTACCCGTCCCTTCCTGAAGGGGCTCTGCCCCTTCGACCCCGCTGGGGTTGTCATTCAGCTGCGGGTGAGTGGGGGCTGGGCGCGCAGTTCCCCGCGCCCCTTCTGGGGCTGCCGCCCCAGACCCCGCTGGGAACACCGGCCTCGGCTCAAGAATCGCGGGGCGTTCCTCTCCCGTCCTGTACACCGCCAGGATCTCGTTCGTCGACGTGTCCCGTACCGCGTTGAACCAGCGGCGGCAGCCCGCAGCGTGGCTCCAGCGCTCGGCGAAGGGGCCCTTCGGGTTGTCGCGGAAGAACAGGTAGCGGGCCCACTCCTCGTCGGAGAGGGACGCCGGGTCCTGCGGGTACGGCACATGGGCCTGGCCGCCGTAGTGGAACTCGGCCTCGTCGCGGGGCCCGCACCACGGGCAGGGGATCAGCAGCATGGTTCGGCTCCCTAGTGGGCCACGGCGGCCGCGCCGTGCTCGTCGACGAGCGCGCCGGTGGTGAAACGGTCGAGCGAGAAGGGGGCGTTGAGGGCGTGGGGCGTGTCATGGGCGATGGTGTGGGCGTAGACCCAGCCGACGCCCGGGGTGGCCTTGAAACCGCCCGTACCCCAGCCGCAGTTGAGGTAGAGGTTGTCGACGGGGCTGAGCCCGATGATCGGTGAGGCGTCGGGGCTGACGTCGACGATGCCGCCCCAGGTGCGCAGTACGTGGGCGCGGGCGAAGACCGGGAAGAGCTCCAGGGCCGCGGACATCTGCTCTTCGATGATGTGGAAGGCGCCGCGCTGGGTGTAGGAGTTGTACGCGTCGATGCCCGCGCCCATCACCAGCTCGCCCTTGTGGGCCTGGCTGACGTACACGTGGACGGCGTTGGACATGACGACCGTGGGGTGGATCGGCTCCAGGAGCTCCGAGACCAGCGCCTGCAACGGGTGGCTCTGGACCGGGAGTTCGATGCCGGCCATGGCGGCGAGGACCGAGGTGTGGCCCGCCGAGCAGAGCGCCACCTTGCCGGCCGCGATGGGGCCGAGGTTCGTCCGGACGCCGACCACCCGGTTGCCGACCACGTCGAGGCCCGTGACCTCGCAGTTCTGGATGATGTCGATGCCCGCGGCGTCCGCCGAGCGGGCCAGGCCCCAGGCCACGTAGTCGTGCTTGGCGATGCCGGCACGCGGCTGGTAGGTGGCGCCGAGGACCGGGTAGCGCACGTCCTGCGAGATGTTGACGATCGGGCAGACTTCCTTGACGCCGTCCGCGTCGAGCCACTCCGCGTCCACGCCGTTGAGGCGGTTGGCCTCCACGCGCCGCACGCTGTCGCGGACGTCCTGGAGGCTGTGCGCGAGGTTCAGCACGCCGCGCTGGGAGAACAGGATCGGGTAGTCCAGCTCCTCCGCCAGGCCCTCCCACAGCTTGAGGGCGTGCTCGTAGATGCCGGCGCTCTCGTCCCACAGGTAGTTGGAGCGGATGATCGTGGTGTTGCGGGCCATGTTGCCGCCCGCGAGCCAGCCCTTCTCCAGCACGGCGACATTGGTGATGCCGTGGTTCTTGGCGAGGTAGTGCGCGGTGGCGAGGCCGTGTCCGCCGCCGCCGACGATCACCACGTCGTACGACCGCTTGGGCTCGGGGTTGCGCCACAGCCAGTCGGGGTGGTCGGGGAGGTCGGCGCCGGGGGTGCGGGGGCTCATCGGACGTCTCCGTCGTGGGGCAGGGACAGGTTCATACGGCGTTCGCGTTCCTCTCGGCGGCCTCGACGACGTTGGCGAGCAACATCGCTCGGGTCATGGGGCCCACACCGCCGGGCATGGGCGCGATCCATCCGGCGACCTGGGCGGCGTCCGGGTGGATGTCGCCGACCAGGCCCTCGCCGGTGCGGGTGATGCCGACGTCCAGGACCGCGGCGCCGGGGCGCAGCATGTCCTTGGTGACCAGGCCGGGCGAGCCGGCGGCGGCGATGACGATGTCCGCCTCGCGTACGTGCCAGGCCAGGCCCTTGGTGCCGGTGTGGCACAGGGTCACGGTGGCGTTCTCGGAGCGGCGGGTGAGGAGGAGGCCGATCGGGCGTCCGACGGTGATGCCGCGGCCGATCACGCAGACGCGCGCTCCGGCGAGCGGTACGTCGTGGCGGCGGAGCAGTTCGACGATGCCGCGCGGGGTGCACGGCAGCGGGGCCTCGACACCCAGGGTGAGCCGGCCGAGGTTGACGGGGTGCAGGCCGTCGGCGTCCTTGGCCGGGTCCATCCGTTCCAGTACGGCGTTGGCGTCCAGGTGGCGCGGAAGCGGGAGCTGGACGATGTAGCCGGTGCAGGCCGGGTCGGCGTTCAGCTCGTCGATCGTCTCCTCGACCTGCTGCTGCGAGGCATCGGCGGGCAGGTCCCGGCGGATGGAGGCGATGCCGACCTGGGCGCAGTCGCGGTGCTTGCCGGCGACGTAGGCGCGGCTGCCGGGGTCGTCGCCGACCAGGACGGTGCCCAGGCCCGGGGGGCGGCCGTTGGTGGCCGTCAACTTGGCCACACGCTCCGCGAGTTCGCGGCGGATGTCGGCGGCGGTCGCCTTGCCGTCGAGCAGCTGTGCGTTCACCGGCGGTGTTCCTTCCCTCGGAGTCGAGGCGGGGGTGTCAGCCACGGAGTCGGGACATGGCGGGGTCGAACAGGGGCTCCTCGGCGACGACGGCTTCGACGCGCTGGTCGAAGTAGCCGATGTGCACGGTCGTGCCGGGAGCGGTCAGCTCGGCCGGCAGCCAGGCGTAGGCGATGCCCTTGCCGATGGTGTAGCCGTAGGCGGCGCTGGTGACGTAGCCGACCGCGCGGTCGCCGTCGTACACCGGTTCCTTGCCCAGGACGACCGAGCCCGGGTCGTCGATGGTGAGACAGGTCAGCTTGCGCCGTACGTCGGACTTACGGCGCTCCAGCGCCGCCTTGCCGATGAAGTCGTCCTTGTCGAGCTTGACGGCGAAGCCCACGCCGGCCTCGTAGGGGTCGTGCTCGTAGGTCATGTCGGTGCCGAAGGAGCGGTAGCCCTTCTCCAGGCGGAGGCTGTTGAAGGCGCCGCGGCCCGCGACGATGCCGCCGAGCGGCTCGGCCGCCTGCCACAGGGTGTCCCACAGCTTCAGGCCCTGGTCGGCGGTGGTGTAGAGCTCCCAGCCGAGTTCGCCGACGTAGGACAGACGCATCGCGGTGACGGGTACCGAGCCGATGTGGGTGCGCTTGGCGCGGAAGTACTTCAGGCCGTCGCCCGAGAAGTCGTCGTCGGTCAGGGACTGCAGTACCTCGCGGGCGAGCGGGCCCCACAGGCCGACGCAGCAGGTGCCGGGGGTGATGTCGCGGACCTGGACCGTGCCGTCGGCGGGGAGGTGGCGGCTGAACCAGTCGAGGTCCAGGTTGCCGTTGGCGCCGACCTGGAAGACGTCGGTGGCGAGCCGCGCGACGGTGATGTCGCTGCGGATGCCGCCGTCGTGGTCGAGGAGCAGGGTGTACGTCACCGAGCCGACCGACTTGGCGACCTTGCCGGTGCACAGGCGCTCCAGGAAGTCCGCCGAGCCGGGGCCGGTCACCTCCAGGCGCTTGAGGGCCGTCATGTCGTACATCGCGACCGTCTCGCGGGTGACCTGGGCCTCGGCGCCGACGATGGGAGACCAGTACTGCGCGGCCCAGTCGTTGGGAGTGGGGACGGAGCGGCCCTCGACCAGGTGGGCGTTGGCCTCGTACCACTGCGGGCGCTCCCAGCCGTTCGCCTCCAGGAAGAAGGCGCCCAGCTCCTGCTGGCGGGCGTAGAAGGGGCTGGTGCGCAGGGGGCGCGGGTGCCCGGTCGGCTGGAGCGGGTGCAGGATGTCGTAGACCTCGACGAAGTTCTGGCAGTCGCGGGCCAGGACGTACTCCGGGGACAGCTGGTGCGGCTCGAAGCGGTTGACGTCGCACTCGTGCAGGTCGAAGGACGAGCAGTGCCCGTCGACCAGCCACTCGGCCATCGCCCGGCCGACGCCCGCGGAGTGGGTGACCCAGACGGCTTCGGCGACCCAGAAGCCCTTGACGTGCGGGGACTCGCCGAGCAGCGGGAAGTTGTCGGTGGTGAAGGAGAACAGGCCGTTGATGCCCTCCTCGATCTTCGCCTCGCGGGTCGAGGGGAGCAGGGACTGGGTCTCGGTCCAGGCGCCCTCGAAGTCCTCCTCGGTGAACTTCAGGACCGACGGCATCTGGTCGGCCTCGTCCACGGACAGGATGTCGTCGGCGGAGATCGGCATCGGACGGTGGCCGTAGTAGCCGATGCCCAGGCCGTCGAAGCGGTCGCGGTAGTAGAGGTCGGCGTCCTGGTGGCGCAGGATCGGGCGGACCGCCTCCTCGGTCTGGCCGGCGAGCGCGGGAATCGGGCCGGTCCAGGCGAGCTGGTGGGCGAGCGGGGTGAGCGGGAGGTTCATGCCGGCCATGCGGGCGATCCTCGGGCCCCAGATGCCGGCGCAGCACACGACGATGTCGGCTTCCAGATCGCCCTGGTCGGTGCGGACGCCCGTCACCTGGCCGTCGGCCTGGAGCACGTCGAGGACCTCGTGGCGGGCGAGGAAGCGCACGCCGCGCTCGGTGGCCCGGCGGATCTGCGCCTCGACGGCGAGGACGGCCTTGGCGAGGCCGTCGGTCGGGACGAGGAGGCCGCCGAGGACCTTGTCGCGGTTGACCAGTGGGTGCTGCTCGACGCACTCGTCGGTGGACAGGAGTCGCGACTCGATGCCCCAGGCCGTGAGCCAGCCGTGGCGGCGCCGCAGTTCCGTGAGCCGCTCGGGGGTGGTCGCCACTTCGAGGCCGCCCACCTGCAGGAAGCAGGGCTTGCCGTCGACGTCGAGGGAGCAGAACTTCTCGACGGTGTAGCGGGCCAGTTCGGTCATGGTCTTCGAGGAGTTCGTCTGGAAGACCAGGCCCGGGGCGTGCGAGGTCGAGCCCCCCGTGGCCGGGAGGGGGCCCTGGTCGACCACGGTCACCTCGGTCCAGCCCCGCGCCGAGATCTCGTCCGCGAGCGCCGCCCCCACGACACCCGCTCCGATGATGACCACACGCGGTCCCGCCATCGCCGCACCTCCGGTTTGAGAACGAGTCCAGCCGATTTGGTTGCTGTCTGCGCAACATGCTTCAGGTTGCGCAACTCAATGTGCCTGCCGTACAGGGGGGTGTCAAGAGGGTCCGGGGCGACCGGGAAACAGGCCCCTACACAGGTGGGAACAGGTCGACAACGGGAGCGCCACCGCGCGCCGGAAGATCGTGCCGCCGGCGTTCGGAGACGGCGCCGTTACTTGCAGCGCCGTTGTTTACCGTGGGTATAGTTGCGTCATGAGCAACTACAGCCTTGAAGGGGAAACCTCAAGTTCACAGGCCGGCGGTGTGCAGTCGGTGGACCGCGCCATCAGCGTCCTGGAGATCCTCGCCCAGCGCGGCGAGGCGGGTGTGAGTGAGGTGGCGGGCGAGATCGATGTGCACAAGTCGACCGCGTTCCGCCTGCTCGGTGCCCTGGAGTCGCGGGGTCTGGTGGAGCAGGCGGGGGAGCGCGGCAAGTACCGGCTGGGCTTCGGGATCGTGCGCCTGGCCGGCGCGGTGACGGGCCGTATCGACATCACCCAGCAGGGCCGCCCGGTCTGTGAGCGTCTCGCCGAGGAGATCGGCGAGACCGTGAACATCGCCGTGCTGCAGGAGCACTACGCGGTCAACCTCTATCAGGTGCGCGGCCCTGGGGCGGTCACCGCCCAGAACTGGGTCGGCCAGCTGACCCCGCTGCACGCCACGTCGAGCGGCAAGATCCTGCTGGCCCACCTGCCCGTCAAGGAACGCTCTGCGCTGCTGGCCCAGGGCGGCCTGGAGAAGGTCGCCCCGCGCACCATCACCGCCAAGACCAAGCTGGAGAAGAACCTCGCCGAGGCCCGGGAGCGCGGCTACGCCTGGGCCCTGGAGGAGCTGGAGGTGGGCCTGCACGCGATGGCCGCCCCGGTCCGCAACCGGGAAGGGGACGTCGTCGCGGCGGTGAGCGCCTCAGGGCCCTCGTACCGGCTCACCGAGGAACGTCTTCACGAGCTGGCTCCGCTGCTGGTCAAGGGGGCGGCGGAGATCAGTCACCGGATGGGCTATCTGGGTTGAGTCACGCCCGGGGGGTGCCCAGGCGGTCGTTGACCCAGTCGTGGAAGGCGCCGATGTGGTGCTCGCTGGGGACGAGGACGCCGCCCTTGGCGTAGGTCCGGGAGCTCATTGCGGGCTGGGTGCGTTCACAGGCGTCGAAGTCCTGCTGGTTGACCCGGTGGAAGAGTTCCACGGACCGGCTGACGTCCTTGCCGCTGTCGACGACGTGCGGGAGGTAGAGCCAGTCGCACTCGACGATCGTGCGGTCGGGTGCCATCGGGTACATGCGGTGGAAGATGACGTGGTCGGGGACCAGGTTGATGAAGACCTGCGGCCGGACGGTGATGGCGTAGTAGCGACGGTCCTGGTCCTCGGCGACGCCCGGGATGCGGTCCAGGCCCTCACTGCCGTCGACGGTGAAGCCCTGGACCTCCTCGCCGAACTCGGCGCCGTGGCCGACGTAGTACTGGGCGGCGTATCCGTCGGCGAACTCCGGGAGCACCTCGGTGAGTTCGGGGTGGATCGTGGCGCAGTGGTAGCACTCCATGAAGTTCTCGATGATGAGCTTCCAGTTCGCCTTCACGTCGTAGGTGATCCGCTTGCCGACGGAGAGGTTCTCGATGTCGTAGTGCTCGATCGCCTCCACATCACCGAGGCGGGCGACGACATCGCCGATGACGTCGTCCTCGAAGGAGGGCGGGTTGTCGGCGAGGCACACCCAGACGTAGCCGAGCCACTCCCGCACATGGACGTTGATCAGGCCGTATTCGGTGCGGCTGACGTCGGGCATCTTGGTGAGGTTGGGTGCCGCGACGAGTTTGCCGGTCAGGTCGTAGGTCCAGGCGTGGTACGGGCACTGGAAGGCCCGCTTGACCTCGCCGGCCTCCTCGGTGCGGAGCTTGGCGCCGCGGTGCCGGCACACATTGAAGTACGCGCGGATGCTGTTGTCCCTCGCGCGGGTGACGAGGATGCTCTCGCGGCCCACGTCGACGGTGCGGAAGGCACCGGGCTTCGCCAGCTCGGAGGCGCGCGCCACGCAGAACCACATGGTCTCGAAGATGTGTTCCTGTTCCTGGGTGAAGGTCCCGGGATCGGTGTAAGCGGATCCGGGGAGGGTGGCGATCAGGCTGTCCGGCAGGCCGGTCGAGGTCATGGGGCACTCCTCGGAGAACGTCGTGGATCCGTCGGGGGTGGTGTCAGGCGGGGGTGGTGGTGAGTTGTTTGCGCCAGCGGGTGAAGAGGCGTGGTTGGTTCATGGCGAGTACGGCGA
>NZ_JBIRZZ010000035.1:0-17574 GCF_044391385.1 Streptomyces sp. NPDC018693
ATCGCGCGGCTGTCCGCGGTGGTCAGGCCCGAGGTGTGGGTGATCGACGACGTGTCGTTCCCCAAGTGCGGCAAGGCGTCAGTCGGGGTGGCCCGCCAGTACTGCGGAGCGGCCG
The DNA here is from genome assembly GCF_044391385.1 of Streptomyces sp. NPDC018693. Classification (NCBI taxonomy): domain Bacteria; kingdom Bacillati; phylum Actinomycetota; class Actinomycetes; order Kitasatosporales; family Streptomycetaceae; genus Streptomyces; species Streptomyces sp. NPDC018693. The sequence continues at coordinate 116 of NZ_JBIRZZ010000035.1, forward strand.
GCAAACGGGCGAACTGCCAGGTCGCGGTCAATGTCCATGCCGCCACCGACACCGCCTCGTGCCCGTTGGAGTGGCAGTTGTATCTGCCGCGTGAGTGGACGGACGAGCCGGACCGATGCCGCAGGGCAGGAGTCCCCGACGACGTGGTGCACCGGGAGAAGTGGCGTCTCGCGCTCGGCCTGTTGGAGACACTCACCCAGTGGCAGTTGAAGGCGCCGGTCGTGGTCGCCGACGCCGGCTACGGCGTCAGCACCCCGTTCCGGCTCGGTCTTGAGGAGCGAGGGCTGTCCTATGTCCTGGCCCTGAGCGGGAAGGACCTTGATGCGGCGGACCCCGGCCGCCCCGGCTTCGACCAGCCAGGACGCTGCCCCGGGCCCGAGCTGGAGGAAGGCGGCCTCCTCTGCCGAAGTGGCCTTCGAGGTGCGGTCGTTGTTCTTGTTCTCCTGCGGCGGATAGTGGGCGTCGTCCAGGACCGGGGTGCCCGGCTGGCCGCGGCGGTGGCGGGCGGCTTCGTGGGCCGAGTCGTCCTCGCCGATCGCGGTGACGATCAGCTCGTCGCCGTGGAACCGGGCCCAGACCCGGTTGTCGATCAGTTCGTGCGGAACGGAGTAGCGGACCCCTGCGACCGAGATCGTGGACTCCCAGTCCACTCGCCGGGTAGTGCCGAACGCGGAGGTGAACGGCCTCCTCGGCAGCGGGTGCAGCCGCCGTCGTTCCTCGGCGAGCCGCTCGGCTGGCTTGCGCCGAGTCGCCCGGTGCGTGCGGGAGTTGACCTCGTCGCAGAACGCTCGGCAGGCCGCCTCCAGCTCGCCGAAGGTCTTGTGATGCTCGCGCAGGTTGACGTCGTTCGGTACCAGGTCGGCCTTCGCGATCCGCACCGTCGCCTCGGAACCGCCCTTCGTCTCCGGGTCCGCGGGGAGGCAGGTGCGTATGGTCGTGCCGTAGTGCCGGGCGACCTCGACGATTTCCGGGTTGCGGACCGCGATCCCGGCGACGTGGTCGGTGGTGACCGTCTTCTCGTTGTCCGTCAGGACGTATGCCGGCACTCCGCCGATGCGGCGGAATGTCGCGTCCAGACACGAGGTGACCGTCGGCAGCGTCTTGTCCCGGATCGGGATCACGATCCGGAAGCGGGACCAGGCCAGCCAGGCGCACCACAGGATGGTCTTGCGGCCGGCGATGGTCGGTCCGTCGCCGAAGTCGTACTGAATCCACAGCCCCGGCTCGGTCACCCACGGCCTATAGACCCGCCCTCGACCGGCCTTGAACTGGGCTTTCGCCTCGGCAACGGTGCGGCGGGTGGTGCGTTCCCCGCGGTCAGGCCCATCGCGACGATCCTCTTGTGCACCACGTCCGCGCGGATCTTGCCCTGCGAACGGACCACCAGTTCCTCGATCTTCGGCAGATAGTCGTCGATCGCGCGGGCCCGGTGACGGCGCTGGTCGGGGTGCTGGCCGGCGGCCCGCATCTTCACATACCGGGCCACCGTGTGGTGGTCGACGCCGGTCACCTCGGCCGCGGCGCGGTAACTGCCCGTGAGGTCGTACGCCTCAAGGATCTCCATGATCTCCCTGCTGTTCTTCACCCGCCCGAGCCTCGCCGAGCGGGATACGTCCAATGCGAGCGGGGAGATATCTGGCCGTACGTGGGGAACCCCGTGGCCATCAGTGGGGCGGTAAGTGGCCGCCTATGGGGAGCTTGTCATGGTCGCCGTCAATTACGCCACGGGACCCCGGTCCGGAACCGGAAGAGGGTCCCGTTCACCGCCATGCGGTGGTCATTCCACCGGCTTCCCCGACCGCCCGACGGCGGCAGATGAGGCTGCAAAGCGACCACTTGCGGTTCGTCAGTCCCCCCGGCTCATACCCGAACCAGCGAGCGACCGGTCAGACAGGTCACATGATCCGCCGGACAGTGCTCAGTAGGGCTGCCCTGGGGTGAGTTGTCGGCCACGGCTACAACCGATCTGCGTCGTGCCCGTGCGTCCGCAGCAGTTCCGCATGGGGTGCGCCGGCTGCGGCGCGTGCGGGCAGGGCTCCGCATGTACGGGTGGTCCGGAGGCAAGGAGAGAATGAGGCTATGGCGAGATGCAAGAAGTGTGGTGCGGAAAAGCGCCGTTGGCCCCGTTCCTGTTACCGGTGCCGTTCCCAGTCGGACCGAGGGGACGTGGCCGGGGACGCTGCCGAGCTGGCCGTGGAGACAGGACTGTTCGCATGGATCGGGCGAGGAGTCATGGCCCTTGTACGGCTGATAGTGCGCGTGGTCGACTGACCAGACCCTGGTGAGCACGCCCGGACCACGACATGGACCAAGGGGCCGCCCCGCCTACGGCCGGACGGCCCCCTCAGCAAGATCTTCACGGGCCTTCTCGTCAGCAGGAGGCCAGAGACACTCGTCACCGATCAGTGCCGACAGGCTGTGTTGCGCTGTCCCTGACTCAACACGCTGACTTGCCAGGGAAGATGAACGGGACCGAGTAGAAGTGGTTGTCGGTGGGGTCGCCGAGACCGGTGACGTGAAGGCCGGAGTGGGCGAGGAAGCCGTTCTCCGTCGCGTCCTCGCCGGGCGTCCAGAGCGTTCGGGGAGCCGCATGGTGCCGTCGTTGCCCTCGCTGGTCTCGATCTCGTACAGGGCTGTGTTGGTCGCGCGCTCACTCCGCGACGAGTGCGGCTCGGTGTGGAGGCGGTCGGTGTCGCGGGAGGCCAGCCAGGTGGCGTTAACGGTCTGAACGGGCCCCGCTTTTCCGGCCCGAATTGGCCCCACTTCAGGGTTGATGTGGCGATTGTTCCGGCTTGAAGTGGCCCCGGCTTCCGGTCTGCACCGGCCCCGTCTTCGCCGGGACGGCTGTGCCGGGCGACTCGCTGGGGGAGAGAATGTTGGATATGACGACTTGAAGAGGACCGGCTGGGCGGCGGCACTGGCGCAAGGTCGGGACCTGGGACACGGTCTCCGACGGGGACCGTCGGAACTGTGCCGCCTGCGGAACGCCCGTCCGCTCGTACGAGTACCGATTCCATCCGCCCGAGTCCTCCATGTTCGAGCGGTGCATCGGACTCGCCTGGTGTTCCAGTTGCCGGATCTACTCCGGCAACATGGTGCACGTCCCGCGAAAGCGGGTCCTGGTCGACGCCCTTGCTTCGCTTCCCCGCGGACAACGGGAGATGCTTGCCCGTTCCGAAACACGGCTGATCGAGTTCCTGGACCGCCAGGCCCGAGGCAGCAGAGATTAGGTGCCCCCGGTCAGCTGATCTCGGTGTCGCCGATCTTCCCCAGCCGGTTGCCGGGCATGTCGTACTCGAGCGGCCATGTCCCCGGCGTCCGGGGTCTGCTTCCGCACCGGTCATGGGTGATCCCGACGTCGCCGATGGCGCACGGAGACGAGGAGCATGTGCCGGCCCGGACCGCTGCGTTGCGAGTCAGTGCAGTCCGCTGTATGCGGCCATGATGATCTCCATGCCGCGGTTGTCCTCGTGTCGGTCCCGGTCGATCATCTGGTTCATGACGTAGGCCACCGTCATGCGTGCGCCGGGGTCGCTCATGACCAGTGAGCCGCCCCAGCCACCCCAGCCGAAGGTGTTGCCGAACCTGCCGAAACCAGAGGTCCAGGACATCGGCGTCCGCAGGATACGGTCCTCACCGTGGAACACCTCCTGCCACGCGGGCTCGCACCCCTTTGCGGACAGCAGTCGCATACCGGCGGCTGAACCGTGGTTTGCCAGTACCGACTGGACGAGGGCGACGGACCGGGCGTTGCCGAAGCCGTTCACCGCCGGGATCTGCGCACGGCGCCAGGCCACAGAGTTGGCGTCCTTGACCCGGACCAGGACACCGGTGTACTCCCGGCGTGCGCCGTCCGGTCCGGGCGGCGCACTGGAGGCGTACTCGTCGGTCAGTGAAGGGGGCGGGAGGAGCGGTGCGACGCGAGAGTCATGCTCCGCAGAGAGCCCGATGTGGAAGTCCGCGCCCAGCGGCTTGGCCACTTCCTCGGCGAAGAACTCGCCGAGGCTGCGGCCGGTGATGCGGCGGACGATCTCACCCACAAGGAACCCGAAGGTGAGCGCGTGATAGCCGGCTGCCGTTCCCGGTTCCCATTCGGGCGCCTGCGCGGCCAGCCCGGTCGTTACGCTCTCCCAGTCGTAGAGCTCCTCGATCGTCCTCGGCCCGGACAGGTCAGGCAGTCCCGCGGTGTGCGACAGCACGTGCCGTACCAGCACGCTCTCCTTGCCGGCCGCGGCGAATTCGGGCCAGTAGGCGGCGACTGGTGCGGATAGATCGAGCTGGCCTCGGTCGGCCAGGATGAGCGCGCACAGGGCCGTCATGTTCTTGCTCGTCGAGTTCACGCCGACGATGGTGTCGCGCTCCCAGCTGATGGAACGGTCTGCATCGGCGTACCCGCCCCAGATGTCGACCACCGGCTCGCCGTCAATGCAGACGGCCGCCGAGGCGCCCACGTCGTCCGTGCCGAGCAAAACTGCCAGTGCCTCACGTACTGCGGCAAACCGCGGCGCGCACAATCCCTCAATGTCAGTCATGGGCGTCAGCCTCAGGTAAGGCCAGGGCTCCGGCCCGATAATTCCCGCACGGGTTTTGTCGGGCGGGGCGCGAGCGGATTTTCTGTACTTCATCCAGGCGACTGACGTGCCGTATCGGCAGCTGTTCCCAGGGGGCATACACGCGGCCCGGGGTCGCTCGTCGACCAGGTGTTCGCGACAGCCCGGCCCGGTCGGAGACCGCCAGGGCGCCGCACGCAGCGAGTGGCTCCGGCTTGGGCTCGGCTGCCGGCCGGCGGCTGCTGTGGCTGCAACTGGCCGGCACGAGGGCGTTCCTACAGTGAAGACACAAGAACGAAGGACGGATACGCATGCTGGAGCGGCTGAATCAGGCGCTGGACCACCTGGAGGCGTGCCTCGACAGGGAGATCGACATGGCCGAGGTGGCCCGGATCGCCGCGGTGTCGGAATACCACTTCCGGCGGCTGTTCTCCGCGCTCGCCGGGATGCCGCTGCCGGTCTACGTGCGACGCCGACGAATGACCCTCGCCGGGGCCGAGGTGCTGGCCGGTGAGCAGACGCTGCTCGACGTCGCGGTGCGGTACGGGTACGGCTCGGGCGAGGCGTTCGCCCGGGCGTTCCGGTCGGTGCACGGCATCGGACCGGGCGATGCCCGGCTCACGGGTGCTGTGCTGACGTCCCAGCCGCGGATGTCTTTCCGCGTCGTCGTCGAAGGGAGTACGGCTATGCGGTACCGGATCGTCGAGAAGGAAGCATTTCGGGTCGTCGGCAAGAAGGCCACGGTTCCACTCGTGCACGAGGGGGTCAACGCGGCCGCCGCGGCGCACGTGGAGAGCCTGGACGAGCAGGCGATCGTCCGGATGAAGGGGCTGGGTGGCGGCGAGCCGGAGGGGATCCTGTCGGCGGTGGTGCACCTGACCCACAGCCGGGAGGAGGGCGCCGAGGTGGACTACTGGGTCGGCGTGGCGACCTCTCCCGAGGCGGCAGCCGAGGAGCTCGACGTACTCGACGTGCCGGCTGGGACATGGGCGGTCTTCGACAACCAAGGGCCGTATCCGAGCGCGCTCCAGGAGCTGTGGCGGGACGTGTTCACGCAGTGGTTCCCCTCGAACCCGTACGCGCCCCGGCCGGGTCCGGAGCTCCTGCGGACCCAGCCGGTGGAGATCGGCGCGGAGGCCGACTCCCAGCTGTGGATCCCGGTCGAGCGGGGCAGCGGGAACGCCGGGGTGTGAACACCGGTGCCGTTACCCTTCGCAGTCCGATCTCTGACTGCGCAGATCGCGCGGGCGGGCAATCCGTGCGGTATGACGGCGATGTGGGTGAGAGACCGGCTGGACGACGGGCTGTGGCGTTGACGAGGACTTCGCGGGCTAAAACGGTGTCCCATGTGGGGGGCGGTAGAGCTCTTCGTACGGTTCGCCCACGCAGGGGGCGCTGCCGGTCACGGCTTTCCGGGAGGCTGTAATGGCTTCTGCGAGGGAGGCTGTTTCCATGAGGTCGCATTCTCGTTCGTCTGTTCGGTCGGGGGGCTTCTCTGGGCCGGGGGTGGGTGCTCGCGGTGAGGTCGGTTTTGTGCTGGCGCAGTGGGCGCCTTTCGTGATCGTGCTGGGTGTGCTGGGTATCGAGCTCTCGCCGGCGCACAGCCTGGTCACCGGTCCCATGCTCACCACGACGCCGGCGCTGGCCGCGCTGACGATGGGCCCGGTGGGCACGCTGTCCACGGCAGCCCTGGCTGTGGGGGTGAACGTGACTTCTGCGACCTACAACCAGTCGTGGGGGACTCAGACGCAGCTGATCATCGGCAACTTCCTGGGGCTGGTCGTGGTGTCTGTGGCCAGTGTCATTCTGAGTGCCGCGGTGCGTGCGCGCAGGCGGAGCGAGCTCGATCAGGTCCGCCGGATCGCTGTGGCGGCTCAGGAGGTGGTCCTGCGGCCTGTCCCGGAGCTTCTGGGCCCGGTGCGGGCGGCCAGCCTGTGCCTCGCGGCCGGGACGGGAGCGCAGGTAGGCGGCGATTTGTACGAGGCTGTGCAGACGCGCTACGGCGTCCGCCTGATCGTGGGGGACGTCCGAGGGAAGGGGCTGTCCGCCATACGCGCGGTCGCGGTGGCTTTGGGCGCGTTCCGGGAGGCCGTTCACTACGAGGACGAGGTGCAGGAGGTGATGAACCGTTGCGCGGCCGCGCTGCGGCGGGAGGCCGCCGTACCGGGTACCTATTCTCAGGAAGAGCTTCCCGAAGTCCTCATGGAGGGATTCACCACCGCGCTCATCGCCCAGGTGCCGGACGAACATGTGGTGCACCTGGTCAACCGCGGTCATCCGCCTCCGCTGGTGCTGCACCAGGGCAAGATCCAGGCGCTGATGCCTGCCTCGCCGCTGCCGCCGCTCGGTTTCGAAGACCTCGTCAACGGCTCTCCTGCCAAGCCCGAGGGGTACCCCTTCCTGCCCGGTGACCGGCTGCTGCTCTACACCGACGGCGTGATCGAAGCCCGCAACCGTGACAACGACTTCTTCCCTCTGCCGCAGACCATGGAGCAGATACCCGCCGGCACCTCCCCACAGGAATTCCTGGACGAACTGCACAGGGCATTGATCCGCCACACCGAGGGCCGCTTGACGGACGACGTGGCGATGATCCTCATCGACCGGCTCGCGTGAAAGCCCGCAGGCAGGTCAACGCGGCCTGCCGCGCTCATCGAGTGAAAGACCGCGCTGGCCGCCTTCCGTGGTTCGATGACGTGATCCACCTCCATGGCGCGGACAGCCGACGGCGCACCGGCCTCGTCCCCGCACCGAGCGCGGCCGGTGCATGCACGCAGGGATCAACGACCCGGAAGAGGTGGGTGGAGGGTGGCGGATGGCCTGGATCGTGTGGGTGAAGATCGTCGTCTTTGAGCCCGGGCGCTACAAGGAGAGCGCTCATGATGGTTCAGATCGGAGTCGTGCCCATCCTGCCGCCGGACAAGTCCGTTTTCTGAGACCTCCTCGAGGGCTGGCCGCTCCCGCGCTGGTATGTGCGTCGCCTCCCGGCCGCTCTTCTGTGCACTGCGGTCCTGCTCAACCTCGTGACCTCCACCCACCTGACCTTTCTCGGTCTTTTCGTCGCTGCGCCGCTGATCGCGGCAGCGGTCGACACCCCCTTGAGCACCCTCGCCACCGCGGTGGCCACCATCGCGGTCACTATTCCCCTGCTGACCGTGGTCAACTAACCTCCCGGTCTCACGGTCGCGGAAAGGGCGGTGCAAGTGGGCACCGTCGTGGTGATCTCCGCCCTCGCGCTGGTTCCTGGCTCTCGTCGGCGTGAACTCACCCCTGGTCTTCCCGAGGTCGATGGGTACGCAGGAGGCACAACGCCGCAGCGCGGTCGACGGCCGACCAGTCGTCTTCTGGCGGCCGGGCTGCAAGTACTGCATACGACTGCGCATCCGGCTGGGCCGCAGCGCCCGCCAGTTGCACTGGGTCGACATCTGGCGCGACCCGGCAGCAGCCGCAGCGGTGAGAGCAGCCAACGACGGCAATGAGACCGTGCCGACCGTCGTCGTGGCGGGCCAGCCACACACCAACCCCGATCCCGAATGGGTGCGCGAACAGCTCTCCCCTTCAGCGTGATCAGAAACCATGACCTACCGGAGAGGCTGTCCTGTGCCACTGAAGATTGAGCGTGTGTCATCGAAACCTGAGTGGCCTGTGTCACGCGTGGTCGCCGAGGGGCGGTCACGAGTACGCCAGGTCGACGACCGGATCGCAGCGGGAAGCGGCGGCGCTCTGTCGCATCGCCAGGTGCCGGAGTGCCAAGGGCTCATTCAGCCCACATGCCGAGCCGCTCGGCCAGGAAGGCGATGATCTCGTTCCGGGCCTGCATGGTGGGGTGACCGTCCTGGTCGACGAGGTGTGCCGTGACGACGCTGTGGGCGCAACCGACGACGTCACGGAAGAAGGGCGGAGGGTTTGGGTTCGCCGTCTCGGCTTTGAGTACGCGGCCGTCGAATGCGTCCCCGAGCAGCGCTCGGTAAGCCGCGAACCGCTGACCAGTGCACCACCTGTCGTTGTCGAAGCGGTAGGCGAGAACCTTCAATCCCTCTCGCGCTACGCGTTCAGCCACGGCAGCGGCGTCTTCGGCGCTGATCTCCAGACCGCCGGGATCGTCCAGCGGAAGCGACGGATGGTTGACCACTGGTGCGATGACAGCCGGTTCGAGCGCCATGGTCAAGGCGAAGTTGCCGGTGAAACACAGACCGACGGCGCCGACGCCAGGCCCGCCACGCTCGGCGTGCGCCAGGCGGGCGAGGCCGCGCAGCCATGTGACGACGGGGCTGGTGCCGCCACCGGCGAAGGCTCGGAACTCGGCGCTGACGCAGGCGCGTCGGACGACGGTCTCGCGTGCCTCGGCGAGCGGATAGGCACCGTCGACGCCGAAAAGAGAGGGCAGGTACACGGAGAAGCCGGCATCACGCACCCACCGTGCGAACCGCGCGACGTCGGGGCTGATACCCGGCATCTCGGGCATGAGGATGACTGCCGGTCCTGACCCGGCAACGTACACGGTCTTGTCGACGTCATCGACGCTGACGGCTCTCCGTGAGAAGTCGTCCAAGGGGTCGCTCTGTCCTCGCATGATTGTCATGACCGAGATGATGACGAGCGGCCGCCCTTCTGAGAAGCGGCGGCATCGCCACGTATCACGGTAATATCGCCACCCGTTCGAAGGTGCCGGAGGGGCCGCATGAGTCCGCTGCGCGTTGGTGTGCTGGCGTACCCCGGCTGCTTCGCGTCGGAGGTATTCGGTGTCCCTGACCTCCTGGCAATGGCAACTCACGTCGCCGCGGCGCAAGGGTCGGTTCAGCCGGCCTACGAGGCGTCGGTCATCTCGCCCCGGCGTCGTGTGATCGCGGCCGGCGGCTCGGTCCTCGACGTCTCGGCGGTTCGCCCGGTGGACGTCCTGATCGTGCCGGGATTCGAGCTTTCGCCCACGCTCGATCTCGACGCGACACTCGCAAACCTGGGACCGGAAGCAGCGTCGATTCGATCGCAGGCGGCCTCGGGGACTGCTGTCGTATCGATCTGCGTGGGCGCCTTCCTGGTCGCTGAAGCAGGGCTGCTCGACGGGCGCCAAGCGACCACGTCCTGGTTGTTCGCGGATCGGTTCGCCCGCCGGTACGCCGACGTGCGCCTCCGCCCGGAGAGCTTGGTCGTGACCGACCGGGGGGTGACGACCACAGCGGCCTTCAGTGCCATGTACGACTTCGCCTTGCAGCTCATCCGCGAGCACGACGGCCCTCGCGTCGCCCGTAGCACCGCGCGTATCGCGCTTGTTGATGATGCGCGTTCCACGCAGGCTCCCTATGTCGACGCGGGGCTCATACCCACTGTGGGCAGGGAATTCTCGCTCAGCGTCAAGCGGTGGCTCGACCAGAACCTCAGTGCTCGCTATGACCTGCCCACCCTCGCCCAGGAGTTCCACGTAAGCACGAGAACCATGCTCCGCCGCTTCCGCGACGAAGCCGGCGAGACGCCACTCGCGTACCTGCAGACGGTCCGGGTGCGTCGAGCCAGACACCTGCTGGAGACGACCGACAGGACCGTCGCCATCATCGCCGCCGATGTCGGGTACGGCGACCCTGGGGCGTTCAGCGGCATCTTTGCCAGACATACGGGCCAGCGGCCGAGGGAGTACCGCGCGATGTTCCATCGTCGCTGCGACCAACACGGGTCAACCCGACGAACGGAGACCTGAGACCCGACCGCGACGGCAAACAGGGCCCCTCAAGGCCGGGCCCTCACACTTCGGTGGCAACGCTCAAGCTTGGATGTCACAGGACAGAGGCGCCCGCAGACCCAAGCGCACCGAGGTCAAGAGACAAGCGTATGTCCAGCAGCTCGGGCATCGTCCCAGCTCATAGGGGGTGAAGCGATGTAACCGGGCGTCGAGTCCAGGGTAGCCAGCCGACGGAAGTCCGGCCAGATCCGCACATTCACGCTTTGCCACCGAGCACCCCTCGCTGGTCCTGCCGCGACACCTTCCCTCCCCACCGGCGGTCACCTCCGGCCATCTGTAAGCGTGGTTACATCCGCCATCCGAAAGAGTCAGCGGGCCAAGCGGATCGCTCCGGCCGCGGGGGCCGGCGACCATGGGCGGAGTCGGTGCGACCACCGCCGTCGTCGCGAGGCACACCTACGCCGTCGCAGGCCGTCACCGGCGACCACGGCGGAGACCACAGTCCCGGCGGACAGTGACGAGGAGTTCACGCACGCGGACGCTGCATGAGCGGGTGGGGTGGAACCGGGGCGCCATCGTCCAGTAAGGAAGACTGGAGCAGGTCGTCACTCCTTTCCCTCTTCCCCAGATGGTCCGCTCGCTGTCAGGGCGCGACGCAGGCCGGCGACGGCCGGGGCGCCGTCAGTGGTGCCGTCAGCGTGGCGGTAGAGCCGGCAGGACAGGCTCGGCTGTGCGCCGTCGTGGGCGAACGGGTCGATGCCGTCCAGCAGGAGGGTGGGCGAGCCTGTCATCCCGTGCCGGGTGGCCTCGTCCGCGTCCTTCACCTCGATCCATTCCACCGGCACGGCCCGGCCTTCGAGCGCCTCGGCCATGCGCCCGCGCAGCAGCGGGGCGCTCGGGCAGCCCGGCACGGTCAGCACCGTGACGCGGGTCGTCTCAGGCTGGTACATGTGGACCCCTTCCACGTCTGCTTTCCCTTCCTTTGTCTGGACGGTAGACCTTCCAGTGCGCTGGAAGGTCAAGGGCTAGCCTGGAGGTGTGCGCATCGGTGACCTCGCCGCCGCTTGCGGGGTGACGACGAAGACGCTCCGCTTCTACGAGCAGGCCGGGCTGCTTCCTGCCCCTCCGCGTACGGCGGGCGGCTATCGCGACTATCCGCAGCAGGCCGTGAAGCGGCTGGCGTTCATCAGCGACGCCCAGGGCGCGGGCCTGAGCCTGGCCGAGATCCGTTCCGTGCTCGCTCTGCGCGATGCCGGCGCCTCCCCTTGCGCCCACGTCACGGCACTCGTCGAGCGGCATCTTCAGGACATCGACCGGCGTCTGGCCGAGCTCCGTGCCACGAAGGCGGTCCTGCGGAATCTGGCGGAGCGGGCCGCGGTGACCGATCCGGCCGACTGCACCGACGCTGGGGTGTGCCGCATTCTCACGGGGACGAAGAACCATGTGGACGGTGAGCGCCCTCACTGAAGGGGCCGGTCGGGCCTGCCTAACGTGAAGGCTGCTGGCGTACCGCCCCCATTCACGGTGAGGAGCAAGGCCATGCTGCGTGCGGTGTGGAACGGAAAGTTGATCGCCGAGGCCCCGCGCACGGTGATCGTCGAGGGCAACCACTACTTCCCGCCCGAATCGCTCAACCGGCAGTACGTCACGCCGAGCAGAACCAGGTCGCTGTGCTTCTGGAAAGGCGTGGCCCCCGCTACTACAGCCTCGACGTCGATGGGCTGACGAATCGGGATGCCGCCTGGTACTACCCCAAGCCCAGCCCTCTGGTCCGGAAGATCAAGGATCATGTGGCGTTCGGGCAGGGCGTGCGCGTGGAGGGCACACCCGAGCCGGAGCGGCCCGCAGACGGCAGGAAGTAACAGGACTTTCAGCGGCGGGTGAGGTGCCGCAGCGCGACGACGGCCTGAAGGGCGGCGGTCGGTCGCATCAGGACGGGGTGGGGCCGCTCGGGCATGGTGCTGCGGCGCAGCGCGAGAATGGTGACGGCGGCGACGGGAAGCGCCCAGGCGGCGACCGCCGCGCCCCGCACGGTGCGGCTGGGCTGGTGGCGCAGGGTAAGCGCCTCCGCCGGGCAGGACGGGGAGGTTGGCACGCACCAGCGTCAGCACGTCTGCGGTGGCCAGGCGGGTGCGGTGCTCCAGCAGACCCAGGTGCAGGACGGCCAGGACCCAACTGGTGGTCACCCAGCGCCGTCCGGGCCGTCTGCCGGCGGCCAGCGTTACAGGGCTCCGTGCAGGGCGGTGAGCTCGGCCAGGGCTCGGGGGCGTCGGGCGGCCTGGCGCAGCGACCGGCGGGCTGCGTGCTTGAGGAAGCGCACGACGGCTGCCGGGGCGGGGTGCCCTGCGCGCAGTTCGGCCAGCAGTACGTTCGTGGCGGCGCGGCTGTCGGCCATGTCGGATACAGGTTCCACGCTCCTCCGTCCGCCGACCAGTACCGCCTCCAAGTCCTGCTGCGCCGACGCCTACTCCAAGGACATCGTCGCCATCTGCTCGGGGACTCCTACCACCCCGGCGGAACCGCCCTGACCCGCCGCCTCGCCGACCATCTCGCGCTCACCCCCGGCATGCGGGTCCTCGATGTCGCCTCGGGCCGCGGCACCACCGCACTCCCACTCGCCGACGCCTACGGAGTGCGGGCGCACGGCGTCGACTACGCGCCCGTCAACACCGCCCTCGCTCAGGGGGCCGCCGAAGCCGCCGGACTGGCCCACCGGGCCGTCTTCACCACAGGCGACGCCGAGCACCTGCCCTACGACGACGGGGTCTTCGACGCCGTGGTCTGCGAGTGCGCCCTGTGCACCTTCCCCCGACAACGCCCGGGCCACCGCCGAGTTCGCCCGCGTCCTGAAACCCGGCGGACGCCTCGGCACCACCGACGTCACCGCCGGACCCCGACCGTCTCCCGCCCGAGCTGCAAGGGCTGACCGCCCGCATCGCCTGCATCGCCGACGCCCGCCCACTCGATGAGTACGTCGAGACCCTGGCAGCAGCCGGGCTGCGCACCCTCATGACGGAGCGGCACGACCAGGCGATGCTCCGCATGATCGACCAGATCCAGGCCCGGCTGGACCTGCTGCGCATCACCGCCCCGGCCCGCCTCGCCGACGCCGACGCCGACGCCGACGTGGACCTGACCGCGGCCCCGGCCGCCCTGGACGCGGCCCGCGCCGCCGTCACCGGCGGCGCGCTCGGCTACGCCCTGCTGACCGCAGTGAAATCACCCGGACGGCCCAGCGATCTACCCCCGGGTACGTAAGCGCCCTCACATACCTGCACGTGCCCTGGGTCCTAGCGTCAGAGCAAAGAGCGGAAAGTCACCGCAAAAGGGAGGACGATCGTCATGGCCACCACCGTGCAGGTATCCCCGAAGACCGCCGCGATCCCGGTCCACGCCGTCTGGGGCGCCGCGGCCGGACTGGTCGGTGGCATCGGGATGGGCATCTGGATGTCGATGTCCCGGCCGATGATGGACACCGCAATGATCACCATGGTCGCCGGTCTCCTCGGCTCTACCAGCGCCTTCGCCGGCTGGCTGATCCACCTCGCGATCGCGCTGTTCGCCGGCGTCACCTTCGGCGTCGTGCTCGGCCAGTTCGCCCAGCGCCTCGCCCCCGCCGTCGGTCTCGGCCTGGCCTATGGCGCCGTGTGGTGGACCCTGGGCGCGCTTTGGATCATGCCCGCCAGCCTGGCCATGCCCGTCTTCGAGTGGAACGACGTCACCGCTTCCAGCCTCGGCGCCCACCTCGTTTTCGGCCTGCTCGCCGGAGCGACCTTCGCGTCCATCGCCCAGGCGATGGGCCGGCGCACCGGCTCCGCCGGCCGATGAGCCCCACACCGGCCGCGTCAGCCCCCGGCCCCGGCACCCCCCTGCCGGGGGCAGCCCCGCGTCGCATAGGCCCGGTCGAGGGCGCGGTGCCCTACTGTCTGGCCAACAGCGCCGAGGCGCTGGCCAGCCCGGCGTGGGGAGCCGCACCACCACCGTGGGCCCCCGGACGACGCGAGGAGACCCACACCATGACCGACGCCGCACCAGGCGACGAGACAGCGGAGCGGGCCTGGTGCCTGGCCGAGGTCGACATCTTCTGCGACCTGTCCGAGCAGGAAATGGAAGCCATCGCCCATGCGGCGCCGATGAAGACCTACCACACGGGCGAGATCCTCTACTCGCCCACCCAGCCCTCCGAGGTGCTGTTCATCCTCAAAAGGGGCCGGGTCCGCGTCTTCAGGGTCTCCGCCGACGGCCGCGCGCTGACCACCGCGATCATCTCCCCGGGCACCATCTTCGGCGAGATGGTCCTGCTCGGGCAGCACATGTACGACAACTACGCCGAAGCCCTCGACGACACTGTCGTATGCGTCATGAGCCGCAACGATGTCAACCGACTGCTGCTGACCGACGCCCGCATCGCCGCCCGGATCACCGCGATCCTCGGCCGCCGCCTCGCCGACCTCGAAAAGCGCCTGTCCGACAGCGTCTTCAAGACCGTCGCCCAACGCATCGCCACCACCCTGACCACACTCACCAGCGCCCAGCCCCCGGCCGGCCCGCTCCGGCCGGTCGGACGCCACCCGCTGCGCGACTACGCCGACCACGGCCGGCTCCGCCTGGCCCGCGGGCGGATCACCGTCCTCGACCCCCAACGGCTCAAGGACGCCGCGGGCTGACGTCACCGAACCGTAAGACCGCAGCCCGCTGCCCGCGCGCTCCGGCAGGGCTAATCTCGCAACGCTCCCGACAACTCAGGAGATCGTCCATGCGCTTCCGCGTCCTTCTCCCGGCTTTCATGGCCGCCGCCGTCCTCACCGTCACCGGATGCGGTTCCGACAGCGGCTCCGACTCTGTCGGCGAGGCGGGCGCCTCCCCTTCGACGGCGTCCTCTCCCGCCCAGGCGCCCGCCACCCCCAACGAGAGCGGCAGCGGGACGGAAGGGACGAAGGTTCCTCAGGCGCTCAACTTCACTGCCACCACAGTGGACGGCAAAGCGTTCGACGCGAAAACCCTCGCGGGCACGCCCACCGTGCTGTGGTTCTGGGCACCCTGGTGCCCCACGTGCAAGGGGCAGGCCGCCGAGACCGCCCAAGTCGCCGCCGACTACCAGGGCAAGGCGAACGTCGTGGGCGTCGCCGGCCTGGACACGAACGCCGCCATGCGTGACTTCGTCGCCGACACGGCCACCGGCTCCTTCCCCCACCTGTCCGACGAGAAGGGCGAGGTGTGGAAGCGGTTCGAGGTCACCCAGCAGAGCCACTACGTGATCCTCGACAAGAATGGCAAGGCCGTCTACGAGGGCGTACTCCCCGGCGGCAAGGGCCTTGCGGACAAGCTCGCCGCCGTCACCGGCTGATCCGCCATGACCGACCTGCCCCTCGCCCTTGCCCTCGGCGCCGGGATGCTCGCCGCCGTCAACCCGTGCGGCTTCGCCCTGCTCCCCGCCTACCTCTCCCTGCTCGTCCTCGGCGACGACAGCCCCAGCCGCATTGTCGCCGTCGGCCGGGCCCTGACTGCCACCGCTGCGATGACTGCCGGATTCGCCACCCTCTTCGGCATCTTCGGCCTCGCCGTCCAACCCGTCGCCGGACAGGTCCAGCAGCACCTGCCCTGGTTCACCATCACCTTCGGCCTGCTCATCGCCGCCGCCGGAACCTGGCTGCTCGTCGGCCGTCAACTACCCACCTTAGCCCCGAAATTTCGCCGCGCACCGAAAGTGACCCGCTCCCTGCCCTCGATGGTCCTCTTCGGCATGGCATACGCCACCACCTCCCTCGGCTGCACCATCGCCCCCTTCCTCGCCATCGTCGTCTCCGCCTTCCGTAACGGCTCCACCGGCGAAGGCATCGCCCTGTTCACCGCATACGCCGCCGGGATGGGCCTGATCGTCGGCGCCACCTCCCTGGCCGTCGCCCTCACCCGAACCACGAGCGTCACTCGGCTGCGCCGACTCGGCGCGATCGCCCCGCGCCTCGGCGGCGGGCTGCTCCTCCTCGTCGGCACCTACGTCGCCTACTACGGCTGGTACGAAATCCGCGCCCAGGACGACCCCGCCACCACGGACCCTGTCATCGAAGCCGCAGCCACCATCCAGCGCACCATCGCCGACGCCCTGGACACCACCGGCCCGGCCGTGATCGCCATCCTCTTCGCGGCCCTGCTCCTGGCGGCACTGCTGATCCGCCGGCGCGGACGCACCCGCCACCCCACTCGTACCGACGTCAGATCATCTTCGGTACCAAAGCACCCAGCCTGACTAGGTTTGGTGACGCGAAACGGAGCGTCGGCCACGGTGCAGTCCCATACTCAGCAGGGCATCGACCAGCGCTACTGAACTGAGGGCCTCTGAGCAGTAGGGCACCTGCCGACCTGAGTCCGGGGCGGAACGATTAATCCGTGGGGTGGCCCCGGTTCCTCATCTGGTGTTACTGGCCTGTTGGCGTTCTTGGTCCCCGCTGCTCTCCACGCTGGTTGAGGGTGCGGTTCAGCTCACGGTTGGCTTCCCGTGCCGCCGCCAGATCGGCCTGGCGCTGTTCCAGGGCATCGGTCAACTCGACGTTGCGCTGTTCAAGTCGCGTAATCGTTCGCTGAACTTCCCTGATGTCGGTGGGAGCGCCAAGGCTCGACTCGCGCCAGGCTTGCTGGCCCAGTGCCTGGGACACGCGCCTCTCCAACTGCTGAATTCGTGCGAACAGGCGGACGGTGCGGGCCTGCGCGCTCGCGAGATCGGCCTGGAACGAGGCTCTGCTCACCGCAGCGGCACCCGACGCCGGGTCCCGCTCGGCCGGCTCGAGCTCGGCAGGCCGCATCGACTTCGCCATCGCCCAGGCACCCGACGACGCCTGGGAGCGCCACTCCTGCGCCAACGGCGCGAAAGGCCCGCGCGTCTACGACTGGGCCGCGGCCCAGCTGCCCGCCATCGACGACTTCGACGGTGATCAGCCCACCCCCCCAGCGGTGGGTCCTGGCCCGCCGCAGCCTGGCCCGCCCGGACGAGATCGCCTACTACCTCGCCTACGCGCCCAACGACACTGCCGTCGCCGAACTCGTGCGGCATCGCCGGGACCCGCTGGGCGATCGAGGAAGCTTCCAGGCCGCGAAGAACGAGTGCGGCCTGGACCAGTACGAGGTCCGCCGGTATCCGGGCTGGTACCGGCACATCACCCTGGCCATGCTCGCCCGTGCTCTCCACGCAGCCATGGCATCAGCGGCGGCCGAAAGGGGGCGGCAGAAACGGTTTCCGA
>NZ_JBIRZZ010000036.1:0-13294 GCF_044391385.1 Streptomyces sp. NPDC018693
TGTGGTATAATCACCCCAATGAACAAAGTGAAGAAGGGCGCACTTATACAAACTTCGTTTGTGTGCGGTTTGCGTTGCAAACAAAGAGCATATTCGCTTGGTGCGAATACAAAATCAAAACCCTCCATTCGCTAGTGGGCGAATGAGTATCCGCCATAATGCGGATACAAAAAAGGATTCGGAAGATTTTTATAAATACTCGTTGGCAATGTCAGCAATTGTTCAACTTGTCTTTATAATTTCTCCGAATTCATTTTTAAAAAATAAAAAAGGAGTAGATAGCCTTCTACTCCCTTTTTGGTGTGATACATGAATTTCAACAGTTGGCTTTAATATTTTGTTCCATTATGGAGTTTGTTATTCAATTTAAATTTAAAAAGGAGGTACAAGGATATGGCGATCTATCATTTCTCTGCTCAAATGATTTCCAGAGGAAAAGGGCAATCCGCAGTTGCGGCTGCTGCCTATCGTTCTGGTCAGCGTTTAGTCGATGAGCAAACAAATGAAAGTAAGTTTTACAAAAGAGAAGTGCAACCAGAAACCCATATTCTTGCCCCTGAAAAATCGCCAGTTTGGATTCAGAATCGTGAGATTCTTTGGAATGAAGTGGAACATTCCGAGAAAAGGAAGAACTCTCAATTAGCCAGAGAAATCAATGTAGCACTACCTAGAGAACTTTCTCAACAACAACAAACAGAATTAATCAAAGGGTACATCCAGGATCAATTTGTAGATAAAGGCATGGTTGCTGATATCGCTATCCATCGGGATGATGCCAACAATCCTCATGCTCACGTCATGCTGACAACACGAGAAATTTCAGAAGATGGATTTACTACGAAGAATCGTGATTGGAATAAAAAAGACCTGCTGGAGCAATGGAGAGAGCAGTGGTCCGAGTATGCAAACAAAGCATTAGAACAAGCACAAATCAACGAACGAATCACACATAAATCCCATGCAGATCGTGGACTTGAAATCTTACCTACTGTCCATATGGGGCATGTTGCTTCTGATATGGAGAAAAAGGGCATACAAACCGAACGAGGGGCTATTAATCGTGAAGTTCAAAAGCATAATGCGATTGTTTATGACCTTCAAAAGTATCGTCAAGAGAAGCAACAAAGAGAAGCAGCGTTAAAACTGCAGGAGCAAAAGAAGAAAGTAGAATTAACTCCTGAAGAACAAAAAATAGTTATCCTAGCTAAACAGATTATTGGTGATACACCAACTATGACAAGCATTGCTAGCTATAGAAAATCATTAGAAATACAGACCAAAAAACAAAAACAAGAAATAGAATCTATAAAGACACAAAATCATGTCGTTTCCGTAGCTGAACAAGCCGAAAAGCAACTTTCTCATTATGAAAAAACCTTAGAAGAATTAAAGGGAAAACTGGATAAGACAGGATTGTTTAAACGAAAAGAAAAAGAAATTTTACGCAATAAGATTACAGAAGTACAAGGTGAAATTCCAGAGCAAGAACAGCATTTGGCTCAATGCTTAAAAGAAGCTAATTTGGCTAAAGTGGAAGAGATTCCATTTGCTAAAAAGAATTTGAATAAACAACTGAAAGTAGCTACTCAAAAGCTTCAAGAAAACAATCTGACATCCATTGAACAGAAAATAGTTCTAAAGCAAACCGAAGAAATAATAAAGCAGCAAGTCATACGTAAAGTCATTTCTCACTATCCTGAACTTCAAAATGCCGAAAAATTCTTATCGTATGAGACTGCGCAAAAGCTAAATAACCTTAATAAAAAAGCTGAAAAGATTGTCGGTATAGATAGTATTAAATCCACTATTCGTGCTCGGAACAGACATATTGAAGAACATAAAAACTTTTTACAAAAGTTCCAAGTAGGTATTCAGCGAATCCAAAGGGTAGAAAAGTATTTTGATCAATTATTAGAGATTGAACAACGTTTGCAAAAAATTGATAGTAATCCCTTGTTAAAAGGAAAGGTACTTCATTCTGAAACAAATAAGAAAGCCTATGACGACCTTTTAAACATACAGAGTAAGTGCCAAGAATCTTTAAAAAAAGAAGGATTTCGAGATAAAGACCACTTTATTCATAATCGAGATAAGATTCTAAGTAATATGGACTTGAAAGATAAAACAATAAAAGAAATCGAAGATTTACAGTTAGGGAAGCATCAAGGTGGTTATGGAGCAAGCACAGAATTCTTGTCAGCCATCATCCGAGGCCTAGAACAGGCCCGAAACCAAACTCGAGGGGTAAATCCTAATGAGAAGCAAAAACAACGCTTAAAAGGGCAAAGAAATGAGTTGGAACGGTGATTAACACTGATAAAGAGAGTGAGCAATTCATACTTCTTTCATTTCAAACATATTATTGATCATGTAATACCTCCTTATTATGTAATCCTTAACAGAGACAACTGAGGGAGTTGTCTCTGTTTTGATTTTTGTTGTCAAACATGAAACTAACTAGCAATCCGCAGCAATTAAAAGAAAATGAAAGATCGCCGATATCATTATTGTTCCAAGTTTATATGTATTTCCCAAACCTAAAAAGACGGAATTTGCCCAAATATGGCCGAATTCCGTCTTTTGTTTTGTTGGTTGCTTGGGATAAGACGCATTATGTTAACTAACTAGCAAAATACTATCTAATTCTATTAAACACTTACAAAATAAGAATAAGAAAAAAATGTTATTATTAGTTATGATTTCCAACACAACGGGAGTAAAGTATCAACTAAGAAAAGGAGATGATTTCATGAAGCGAATTGATGTTGTTTTACTATTCGTGGTTGTAGTAATCTCGGTATTGCTGTTTCTTCTACTACTTCAAGGAAAATTGTCTAATGGCTATATAGTTCTAATAATATTAGGATTTGGATTAATTGTTGGATTCATTAGACGTTTTTTTTTTAACAACAGAAACTTGATTAGCAAAAAGAAAATTTAAAAAATTGAAGGATGGTTTTTATGGATATTTTAGGTATTATTCCTTTCGTTTTTTGGCTTATAGTTATCATAGGAGGAATATATTTACTTATAAAATTTCTCAAGAAAAAATAAAAAAGCCTAAGATCTTAGGCTTTTTTATTGGAATCAACTTTTAGAAAGAAATCCATCCACCAGTTTTCCAGTCTGACCGTGTAGAATCCACTTTATAGTATCTGTTTTTTCCATCTCCACGAGCATAAAAATCAACAGAGTCATTAATGAAACCTAAACTACCAGTTGAGTATACTGTCCATGAAGCTCTTCCATAGGCATCTCCACCACTTAAATAACCTTTTCCAATTCCTTTTTGCCATATCATAGAAGGATTTATGTTACTGTGGCTTCCGTAATTATCTAAAACTTTTGTAGCTGTTGAACCTGAATAGTTAAAAACAACTGTACTATATAATGTAGTTGTTTTAATACCTAAAACATACAGTTTATAGGTAGCAGTTACAGTTTTTTTCCCAGTCGCTAATACTCCTATTGAAGGGTTAGTATTTGTTTGTAGTTCTACAGGTACTTTATTTCCTTCTATGTTAATGTTTGATACGCCAGGATTAGCATTTGCTGTACCGATTAATTTCATATAATTATCTGGTTGTAATGCTAAAAGAAAAGTGTTTTGTTCTTCTTCACTTAAATTTTTAAATGCTTCTAATCCTTCTGCTGCGTAGTCATCTATTTTGCTTTCCTTTTCTAAATACTCAATATAATTAGCTGGTGATTCAATATACTTCAGTCCATCTTCAGTAGAGATACTTTCTGCATTAGCTGATTTTAAATCTAAACCAAAATTACTAATTAATAAAAATACAAGTGAACCTAACACAAAAACAATTCTTTTCATACTCATAGAAACAATCTTCCTTCCCCTTAATTTTTTATATCAATCCGAATAATTTCCAGATTAATAACATAGATAATAAAAAAATGGAAAAAAATAAGAATATTCTAGGGGGTATATATTGTGCAGGAGGAAGTAAAAGCTATTTTAATAGGTTTTGTTACTCTAATCGCTGCTTATTTGACTGTGTTTTCTTTATGGTTTTGTTTAGTTGCAATAATATTTGGAGTTATAGGATATAAACAGGCAAAAAAAATTAAAGAGAGAAAAAACAATTATATTTTTATGGGGAAAATATTAAATAGTATAGGGATTTTGTCTTCTATACTGCTATTTATGTATTATGTAACCGGTCCTATTTAATTTCGGTTTTAAAAAAGAAAATACCTCCTTTTATAGAAAAAAATTACATTTCATTTAAAATATGAACTTTTTATTTCGTATTAGGATAAAAAGAAAAAAAGCATAGGAGACGATCCTATGCTTTTTATTTTATTAATTTCAAATATAATCTAGTAAATTAGTATTGCTAGAATAGATTGATAGGTATAAAATTACAGATAACTAAATAGTCCGGATAATGAAAAAGAACTCCAACTGTTAAAGTGGTGTTGGTCGCACCCTTTAACCGTCTCCCTATTCTCGGTAGGGAAACACTTGTCGAAGTCCTTTGAACATATAACGTTAAGTATTATATACCAATCATTTTAGTGTATAAAACACGTTTATTCAAGGAAAAAAAGTTTCCTTTTTTCGATAACTTTTGATAAAAGACACTGTTTCCCATTGGTTTATGGGATAATAGTGTCTTTTTTTGTTCCGAAAAAGGAGAAATTGAACATGACAGTATTTGTGGAATCACACCAATTTAATCAAATGATATCTTACACACCATATGTAGAAACAAAAACAGAAAAGAAAAAAGTTAAGTACAGTTTATTAGAATCTATTCAAGAGTCCATAGGGGATAAATGGTACCGACTAAAAGAAGGAACAAGACAGGCTTTTGATATGGTCTGTTTCTTCAGTACGGAGTTAGGATTCTTTTATGCGAGTGACGAATACCTGGCAAAAAGGAACGGGATCAGTGACCGAACTATCCAATATCGCCTGAAAGAGCTAGTAGAACTGGGACAAGTTATAAAAGTATATCGACGTGCCAGAAAGTGTAACGGTCGGGGGAACCCAGTCTATCTATTTGTTAATCATCCTTACTTCCAATATTGGGTGAATTTATTAGGACTTGATAGGACTAATTTCCAAACAGATTGCGAAACAGAAAACAGCGAAAAGCCTTCTGGCAGTAGGGAAAAAGAAGGGGAAACTTTTTCTACCTATCTAGTACCTGAAAAACAAGAAAATAATATATATAAGCAAGCTAATAAAATAATTCAATATGTAACTAATAGAGTTACTGATTCCATAAAAAAAGGCACTAAAATCACATACATGTCCAGTTACGTAGATACATTGGTTACAAAATTAGAATGGCAAGCTCTTTATGCTGAAAATAATCGTCAAATTAAGGCTAAACAGCAAGCACATAACGAATCATATGAGAAGGTCAAAGGCATGTTAGGAAAAGAACCTGTTAAAAAGGTACCTTTCTACAATTGGTTAGAAAATTAAAATGCCATTTAAAACGTATTTCAAAGCGATTATATACACTTTGAGTTTATAATCCCAACTTCATTGAACTATGCCTGCTAACTTTACGTTTTGTATAAGTTTCTTTGAATAAGACACCCTAAAAAAAGGGGATTAGTAGCATTTTTTGTTTTTTCCTAAACCCTAAACAGAGCTTTTTATTAAGCCACTTAGGAGGGTTTCACATGAAAGGAAACCATGTAGATTTAACAGCTTCTGAAATAGCAATTCTTTGGACTGCCTATATGAATGACAGCATGAGTAAATGTATTTTAGGTTATATGCTAAAACATATAGAGGACAAAGAGATTAAACCAATTATTCAGTTTTCATATGATCTGTCAGCTAGTCATATAGAAAAACTCATCACTATATTTAAACATGAAAACTATATTATACCGAATGGGTTTTCTGAAGCAGATGTTAATATGAATGCACCGAGTTTATTTACAGATTTATTTTGTATAAGCTATGTCAATCATATGGCAAGAGCTGGATTATTAGCCTATGGTGGTTCTCTTGGCATGAGTATTAGAAAAGATATAAGGGATTATTTTATAGAGGGAATCTCTGAAACGACTAAATTATATGATAAAAGCACACAAGTAATGCTAAATAAAGGGATATTTTTAAGAGCACCCTATATACCTGTTCCAACTGAGACGGATTACATAGACAGTAAAAAGTATTTAGGTGGATTTAATCTATTAAGCGACAAGCGTCCTTTAAATGCAATTGAAATTTCTCACTTATATTTAAATATTCAAACCAATCATATAGGGATGAAAATTAGCCTTGCTTTTGCACAGACTTCGCCATTAAAAGAAGTTCAGGACTTTTTGTTAACTGGTAAAGAGATATCCAAAAAACATATGAAAATTTTTATGGATTCTTTGCTTGGTTGTGATATTGAAGCACCCATGTCACCCGATCATGGTATTTCTGATTCCACGACCCAAACGTTTTCAGACAAATTAATCATGTTCCATATGGCATTACTAAGTGCAAGTGGAACTGGTAACTATGCTACTGCAGCCGCAGCTAGTCAACGCAACGATCTAGCAACTAGTTATGAACGCCTATCCCTTGAAATTGCTACATTTGCAAAGTCGGGAGCCGACATTATGATAAAGAATAATTGGCTTGAACAACCACCAGGAACTAAGGATAAAACGAAGTTAGTGAAAAATAAACATGATGGTCATTAAATGTAAAGCCAACTTAAACCGAAGGGAGGTCATTTATTCAATCGAAGAAGTAAATGATTTAGGGGTATATTAATTTTGGGACACTTAACAAGAGTTGTTTTAAGCCTTATTTTAGCGATTTTATTTAAATTACTTATTTAACTACTCTTATTTAAAAAGCAACGCTTTAAAAAGTGATTATGAAGGTCTAGTGAGCATTAGAGAGGAATTTTATCTCTAAAAATGACCACTTTTTTTGTATTTGTATTTCCTTTAATCATCAGCTCAAAAAAACTCCGACTATTTAGCCGAAGTTCATACTCTACAGTAGGTTAATTAAATTTTATTAGTTTGGATTAACTTTATACAGGGGGATTTTATCTATTGCCTGCTTTTTAACAATCTTTTTGTATTCAAATCCTAATAACAAGTGCGGTTCATATCTAATTCTTTTTTTCAAATTCTTTTTTTTGCATTTTTATAATAAATAATGTTTGAAAAGTAGAGTAACCTAAACCTAGGATAGTCAAAACAATACCGCTGTATAGTCCGCGCTTTCTTGCTTTTTCTTGAATGTAGTGAGTGAAATAAGCATTAGAGATGGTGCAAAAAATCATGATACCAATGGTTAATAAAACACGCATATCAAATTTCTCCTTTCTGTAACTTTAGTTTTTCCTAAAAAGATTAAGCTATGAAGGAAAGATTTAAAGAGACTAGTCGCCAATAGTTCTTTAGAATAATGGTTGTTCTTTTGAATTGGATCATTCTGTTTTCTAATTTCAAAAAGCAAAAATTCTATCTTTTGAATGTGGTTACATATTATAATAAAAAAAGGCTACAGATACTTCAGATCTATAGCCTGACCAACTCTTTATAGGGTTGGCTCCCATACTAAAGTATGAAATGACCTCCTACGAATAAATCGAAGGAGGTCATTTTATTTTATTCAAAGAAACATCAACGTTGACCTATTGGTCATTATTTGACCCTGTGGTCAACACTAGTTTAAGAGAGTTACTTTTTATTTTCAATTCCTAATATCTCTCTAGCTAAATGTATATCCATTGCTTGAATTTGTTCTTTTCTTTCCAAGATGGCCTTTTGGAAAGAAGCGATTAGCTTGATTGCTTCTTCCTCCCCTTCTATCTTTAAATGCTTCTCCATTAATGCCCCAATTTGAATGAGTCTTTTTGTTCTAGATTTACGCTCTTTTTCCTTTAATTGATTCGCAAGCCTTTGCTTCTCAGCTTGCATCTTCTTAATCTTTTCATCCATATCTAGCAATCTCTCTTCTTCTGTCTTTCGAGCCATAGCCCTCACTCCCCTTATAACCTTGTTTCCTCCATTATAATCAAATTATAGCTATAACACTAGAATAACAAAGTAGTATCTTCACTCTGCATGTGGTATAATCACCCCAATGAACAAAGTGAAGAAGGGCGCACTTATACAAACTTCGTTTGTGTGCGGTTTGCGTTGCAAACAAAGAGCATATTCGCTTGTTGCGAATATAAAAATTAAAATCCTTCATTCGCTGATGTGCGAATGAGTATCCGTCTTGTGACGAATACAAAAACTCATCGTAAGAGATTAATTATTTCTCATTGGCAAAATGCCATTTCGTCTAATTAATTTCTTACGATTCCATAATAAAAATTCTCCCACCTTACGGTACGATCATTTTTATTACGGCTACTACAAAATCTTTTGAAAAGGAGGTTCAAGCATATGGCAATCTATCACTTCTCAGCACAAATGATTTCCAGAGGAAAAGGACAATCAGCAATTGCGTCAGCTGCCTATCGTTCTGGTCAGCGTTTAGTTGATGAACAAACTAATGAAAGTAAATTTTACAAAAGAGAAGTGAAGCCGGAAACCCATATTCTTGCTCCTGAAAATTCCCCTGTTTGGGTTAAAAATCGTGAGATTCTTTGGAATGAAATTGAACGTTCTGAGAAAAGAAAGAACTCTCAATTAGCCAGAGAAATAAATATTGCTTTACCTAAAGAACTTTCCAATCAACAACAAACTGAATTAATCAAAGGCTACATCCAAGACCAATTTGTAGATAAAGGCATGGTTGCTGATATCGCTATTCATAGAGATGACTCCAACAATCCTCACGCTCACATAATGTTAACAACACGAGAAATTTCAGAAGAAGGCTTTACTACAAAGAATCGTGATTGGAACAAAAAAGAACTGCTGGAGCAGTGGAGAGAACAATGGTCAGAATACGCAAATAAAGCATTAGAACAATCAAACATCAAAGAACGAATTACACATAAATCTCACGCTGAACGTGGACTTGAAATCTTACCTACGGTTCATATGGGGCATGTCGCTTCTGATATGGAGAAAAAGGGGATGAAAACTGAGCGAGGTAATATTAATCGTGAAGTACAAAAGCATAATGCTATTGTTTATGACTTACAAAGATACCGCCAAGAGAAGCAACAAATAGAAGCAGAGTTAAAACAACAGGAGCAAAAGAAGTCTGTAGAATTAACTACTGAAGAACAAAAAAATGTGGAGGCAGCCAAACAAATTATTGGCGAAATTCCAACGGTAGCAACAATTGCCAACTATAGAAAATCATTAGAAGTACAGACCGAACAACAAAGAAAAGCACTAGAATCTTTAAAGACAAAAAATCACATAGTTTCTATTGCAGAACAAGCAGAAAAACAGCTTTCTCATTATGAAAAAACATTAGAAGAATTAAAGGGAAAACTTGATAAAGTAGGATTTTTCCAACGTAAGGAAAAAGAAAATTTGCGTGCTAGTATCAACACTTTACAAGATAAAATCATCAGCCAGCATGACCACTTAAATACATGTTTAAAAGAAGCTGGTTTATCTGCACGTGAAGAGATCCAGTTAGCTAAAAAGCAATTAAGTAAACAAATTGATACGTCTACTCGAACTTTAAACGGGAGCATCTTAAAATCTGTAGACCAAAAACAAATACTAAACCAGACAGAAGAAATACTAAAGCAAAAGCTAATTCGTAAAGTAGCTATCCAATATCCTGAATTGAAAACAGCAGGACAATATTTGGATTACAAGACAGCATCTAAATTGAACCGACTAAATGAGAAACAAGGAAAAACTATATCGCTCGACAACATAAAACATACTTTAGAACAAAGACAGCATAAAATTGAATTAAATCGAGAAGGTATTCAAAACTATAATCTGGCTGTTCGGAATGCTCAAAATGCAGAAAGTTATTTTAATCATCTTACTGAACTAGAAAAACGAATTGAACGAATCGAATCGAATCCTTACTTAAAAGGAAAAATTCTGTTTTCCAAGGAAGAACAACAAGCTTATCAGAAAGATTTACAAAAACGAGAACAGTTAACTCAAGCTATTCGAACCATCGGTTATGAAGATCGGGAGCATTTGGAACAACATAAAAGAGAAATAGAGAAAGTTGCTCCAGCACTTGAAAAAGTTCAACAAGAAACGCAAAGCCTAAGCCAAAGCAATGACTTTCTTTCAGCCATCCTAGAAGGGGTAGAACAAGCCCAAAAGCAGGAACACAAAGTAAATGCTAAGCAAAAACCAAAGCAACGCTTAAAAGGGCAAAACATTGGGTTAGAAAGGTAATCATGCTATATTCAAAAAAGCTACAGATGTGACAGCATCTGTAGCTAGCCTACTCTTTTAAGAATTGGCTCTATATTTTATAGATCAGTGAAATGACCTCCAAACAGCGCCAAGCCGTAGGGAGGTCATTTTTTATTTCTTATAGAGATTTGTTTATAAAAACAGATAATCAATCAAATAATACAAAAAAGGAGTTGAATACAAAATGAAGAAAATGATTACTGCAATGATATTATTAGTTGTTTTAGTAATGGGAATAAGCACAAATTCAATTCAAGCTAAGGAACCAGCAAAAGAATCATGGAGCAAATATCCTGATAACTCTAGTGAAAAGTTTGCTAGTCCAAATTCTTTTTATAGCTCAATAGACCAAAAACAATATACTGAATACAAGAACGCTAAAATTAACATTAGAGAAAAAGTCTCTTTTAAAGATGTGAACAAGGTGTTGTCAAAAGTAGATGAGTTTATTGGTGAAAATCGAGTTTCAGGTGATGGTTTTCATCCTAATAGACAAGTATATGTTTATTTAACAGTATCTGAAAATGGTAAAGATATAAAAAATATAATTGTTGATGCTGAAACAAAAAAAGTTCTTTTTAAATCCGAACCTTTAATAAAACGATAAAAAGGTTGCCTTTGGGTAGCCTTTTATTTCATTTTCCACTGCATTTCATACTTTGCAAAGACCTGGATTAGATCATCCACTAGTTTTTCATTTTCCTCCCCAGACAAAGGCTTTTTTGCGTAATCCCTTTTGTATTCAAATCCTACATACCAAGTGCGGTTCATATCAAATTCCCCATTTATGATTTTTTTTGAATCATCAAATTCCATAACTATCAACTCCCCCTTTAAAGTGTATACAAAGCCCGTAGAAGGCCGTTATCCATTTAACACCTTTAAATGCGTTATTTTAAAAAAGGGCTCAATATAACCCCTTTAAAACGTTCTCAATGCTATTAGTAAGGAGTATCATCATCATTATCTTTATTTTTCTTATCTAATGTTCTTTCAATTAATCTTTGAGATATAATTTTTTGTGTTTCAGACTTGGATTTAATATTAAATACAACTTCGAAAACACTTCTTCCCTTTTTAATCGTATCGTATGTAATCGTAATGTCAGTTAATTTATTGATTTCTTTAATAGCTTGTTCTATCACAAAACGCTTGAAATCAACCCATCTAGGTAATGTATCATCATCTAGATTTAGGACTTTCCTTAATTCATCCACTTCATAAATAATCCCTTGGACATTTTCGTAAGACTTTAATATTTCATAGAGCCTAATACTATATTGGCTTTTCATAGTCATTACATATAAGTAATTATATTTAGTGAAAAATTGCTTCAACTGCAACAAATGAGGCTTTAAATCTTTATCCAATTTAATATCAATTATGTCTTTCTTATGGTCTATAACTACTTTGTCGATCCACCTCATTAACACTTCCGTACCATCTTCTTGTTCCATCCAAAAACTTTTGTCGCTTATCTTTTTCAGGGAACTTTTAATAATCGAATAGTTTTTCCCACTTCTATCGCTGATTTGGCAAATTTTACAGTAATCCTTAATTGAAAAACGATACGTTTTAAAATCATCATCTTTTGGCTCAATCATTTGGATTACGTGCAATATCAATTTTTGTTCAACCAATGTTAAATCAAAACGAGTTTTTTGAATTAGATGATTAGATTTAACAACGGGGAAATTACGTGTTTCCATTTCTTTTAATTTTGGTACTCTATCAGATAATTTTTCTAATCTCCTTGCCATTTCTTTATTCCTTTCATAACTCTTGATATAACTATCATATTTAAAAGTGAGTTAAAAAACAAGTTTTTCTAAAAAACTCACTTTAAGTGCACCAAAACTCACTTTAAGTGCACCAAAACTCACTTTTAAGTGCACCAAAACTCACTTTAAGTGCACCAAAACTCACTTTTAAATTTTTGAGACTTACAGCCCCAAGGGTTTCAAGCTCCTATAAATAAGTAAAAAGGTTTTAAAAATCTTTAAAAAATAACTATATTATTAAAAGTTAAAATTATGTCCCTTAATTTTTTATATCAATCCGAATATTTCTTCAAATTAATAACATATATAATAAAAAATGGAAAAACAAAGAATGTTTAGGGAGGTATATATTGTGCAGGAGGAAGTAAAAGCTATTTTAATAGGTTTTGTTGCTCTGATCTCTGCTTATTTGACTGTATTTTCTTTATGGTTTTGTTTAGTTGCAATAATATTAGGAGTTATAGGATATAAACAAGCAAAAAAAATTAAAGAGAGAAAAAACAATTATATTTTTATGGGGAAAATCTTAAATAGTATAGGCATTTTGTCTTCTATATTATTATTTATGTATTATGTAACTGGTCCCATTTAATTTCGATTTTAAAGAAGAAAATACATCCTTTTATAAATAGAGTTAGATAAAGATACCGATTTTGATAAATTTCAAAATCGGTATCTTTTATCTAACCTAGAGTAGAAACACAATAAAATATGGATTAAGATTCTTTTGAACTCTGGACTTGAATCCCTAGTATATTTCTAGCTTGATTAATGTCCATGGCATTTACTCTATCTTTATTTTCCAAAATAGATTTTTGGAAAGAAGCAATCAACTTAATAGTTTCTTCTTCTCCTGTTATTCCTAAATGTTTTTCTAATAATCCACCCATTCTAATTAGCTTTTGTGTTCTTGCCTTTCTTTCCTTTTGTTTTAATTGGTTAGCAAGCCTTTGCTTCTCGGCTTGCATCTTCTTAATTTTTTCATCCATCTCTAATAGTCTTTCTTCTTCTGTCTTTCGAGCCAAAGCTCTCACTCCCCTACCGCCTTGTTTTTCTCTATTATAATCAAACTATCGCAGAAACACTAGAATTACATAATAGTATCTTCACTCTGCCTGTGGTATAATCACCCCAATGAACAAAGTGAAGAAGGGCGCACTTATACAAACTTCGTTTGTGTGCGGTTTGCGTTGCAAACAAAGAGCATATTC
>NZ_JBIRZZ010000037.1:0-11636 GCF_044391385.1 Streptomyces sp. NPDC018693
ACATGACCACCTCGGTGCGTATAGCGAAACTGATTGCGGTAAGCGCAACATCAGTCTGGAGTCGCCCACAACCCTTGTCAAGGCATGCAGAGGGCCGGTTGAGTCACCTCAACGAGTTGCGCATCACGCAGTGTCGAGCGTGATGAGAAACGAAAGGCGCACACCTGCTCCTCGGCCTGCGGGGCCGGGAGCGGGCGTGCGCCGCGTGGCGGAAAGTGCGGTCAGAAGCCTCGGTCGATCCACTCCTGCAGGTGCGGGGCCTCGGCGGCGACGGTGGTCGTCTCCCCGTGCCCGGTATGGACGACGGTGTCGCCCGGCAGCGTCAGCAGCCGGTCCCGGATGGAGTCGACGATGGTCGGGAAGTGGCTGTACGACCGACCCGTCGCCCCCGGCCCGCCCGCGAAGAGCGTGTCGCCGCTGAACAGGGCGGTGAGGGCCGGCGCGTACAGGCAGACCGCGCCGGGGGCGTGGCCGGGTGTGTGCAGCACGGTCAGCTCGACACCGGCCACCGCGATGACCTGGCCGTCCGCGAGTTCGGCGTCCGGCGCCCGGTCGGGATGGGTCTGTTTCCACAGCGGCAGGTCGTCCGGGTGGAGCAGGACCGGGGCGCCGGTGAGCGCCGCCAGTCCGGGCGCGGCGTCGATGTGGTCGTTGTGCGCGTGCGTGGACACGATCGCGATGAGGCGCCGGTCACCGACGGCCCGGGCGATCGCCTCGGCGTCGTGCGCGGCGTCGATGACGATCGCCTCGGTGTCATCGCCGACGATCCACACGTTGTTGTCGACGTCCCAGGTGCCCCCGTCCAGCGAGAACGTGCCCGAGGTGACGAGATGTTCGATGCGGGCGCCGGACGTCACAGGACCACCACCGAGCGCAGTACGTCGCCCCGGTGCATCCGCTCGAACGCCTTCTCGACGTCGTCGAGCGCGATCGTCTCCGTGACGAAGGCGTCCAGGTCCAGGCGGCCCTGCAGATAGAGATCGATGAGCATCGGGAAGTCCCGGCTCGGCAGGCAGTCGCCGTACCAGGACGACTTCAGCGACCCGCCCCGCCCGAAGACGTCCAGCAGCGGCAGTTCCAGCTTCATCTCCGGAGTGGGAACGCCGACCAGGACCACCGTGCCGGCCAGGTCGCGGGCGTAGAACGCCTGCTGGTACGTCTCCGGACGGCCGACCGCCTCGATGACCACATCGGCACCGAAGCCCTCGGTCAGCTCACGGATCGCCTCGACCGCGTCGGCGCTCCTGGAGTTGACCGTGTGTGTCGCACCCAGCCTCTTCGCGGTCTGGAGCTTCGCGTCGTCGATGTCCACCGCGATGATCTTCGCCGCACCCGCCAGGCTCGACCCCACGACCGCCGCGGCCCCCACACCGCCGCACCCGATGACCGCCACGCTGTCACCACGCCCGACATTGCCGGTGTTGATGGCCGCACCGATGCCCGCCATCACCCCACATCCCAGCAGACCGGCCGCCGCCGCCGACGCCGACGGATCGACCTTGGTGCACTGCCCCGCCGCCACCAGCGTCTTCTCCGCGAACGCCCCGATGCCCAGCGCCGGCGACAGCTCCGTACCGTCCAGCAGCGTCATCTTCTGCTTCGCATTGTGGGTACTGAAGCAGTACCACGGCCGCCCACGCAGACAGGCCCGGCACTGCCCGCACACCGCACGCCAGTTGAGGATCACGAAGTCACCGGGTGCGACATCACTGACCCCTTCCCCCACCGACTCCACGACACCCGCGGCCTCATGGCCCAGCAGGAACGGGAAGTCGTCGTTGATGCCGCCCTCGCGATAGTGCAGATCGGTGTGGCAGACCCCGCATGCCTCGATCCTGACCAGTGCCTCCCCCGGGCCCGGATCGGGCACGACGATCGTTTCCAGGCTGACGGGGGCACCCTTCCCCCGCGCGACGACAGCACGGACCTGGTGAGTCATGACCACTCCTCGGCTGATACGAGATCCGAATCGGATGTTGCCTATTGCGGCACGCATCTCATCTTCCGCAACACAGCATCGTGGAGCGCGGACCGGGGGTCAAGGCGCCGAAGTCCGCCCCGGGGTGTCGGGCGGACTCGATGGCGGAAGTCGGACACGGCCGGTCACCTTCGTGTCACAGCTCCATTCCGATGCCGGTCGCGAGTCCGACGACTGAAGCCAGGGGACTTGACGGCGGGACCCAGGGCCTGTTCGCTGTTGCGCCAACAGCGAACAGCTTCTTATTACGCAACACGCCACCGGCCTGGTGCCGCGCAGCAGCACTCGCCATCCCAACGACCATGCCCGAGCCCGACGAACAGAAGGAAAGAGAGCATGGCTACTCCCCAGACGGCGCAATCGCCAGACATCGCGGATCAAGAGAAATCGGGGCCCCGCTCCCGTTCGACGTCGATCGCCCCGCGTGTCTTCTGGCCGTCCGCGATCATCATCGTCGCCTTCGTGCTCTACGCCACGATCTTCAAGGACTCCGCCCAGGACGTCATCTCCACCGTGCAGGAGGAGATCATCAGTGGCCTCGGCTGGTACTACACCGCCCTGGTCTCACTCTTCGTGATTTTCGCCCTCTGGGTCGGTGTCGGCCGCTTCGGAGACATCAAGCTCGGCAAGGACGATGAGCGACCCGAGTTCGGTATGGCCTCCTGGCTGGCGATGCTGTTCGCCGCGGGTATGGGTATCGGTCTTGTCTTCTGGGGTGTCGCCGAGCCGCTGAACCACTTCGTCTCGCCGAGGCCGGGCGTCGGCGAAGGCGAGGCCCAGCGGAGCGAGTTCGCCATGGTCCAGACGTTCCTGCACTGGGGGATCCACCCCTGGGCCGTCTATGTCGTGGTCGGTCTCGGCGTCGCCTACGCCGTGCACCGCAGGAGCCGTCCCCTCTCGATCCGCTGGGCCCTGGAGCCGCTCCTCGGCGACCGGATCAAGGGCGCCTGGGGTGACGCCATCGACACCGTCGCCGTCGTCGGCACCGTCTTCGGCGTGGCCACCTCGCTCGGTTTCGGCGTCCTGCAGATCTCGGCGGGGCTCGGCTTCCAGGGATGGGTGACCGACCCCGGCACGTCCCTCAAGGTCGCCCTCATCGTCGGCATCACCCTGCTCGCCACCCTCTCCGTGGTCACGGGCGTCGGCAAGGGCATCAAGTGGCTGTCGAACATCAACATGGGCCTGGCCGGCGCCCTGATGGCGTTCGTGCTCGTCGCGGGCCCCACGCTGTTCATCCTCAACGGCTTCGTCGAGGACATCGGCGCGTACCTGCAGAACCTCCTCGCGCTGAGCTTCGACACCGGCGCCAGCCAGGGCGCCGAGGGCACCGCGTGGGTCAGCGGCTGGACGGTCTTCTACTGGGGCTGGTGGATCTCCTGGGCCCCGTTCGTCGGTGTCTTCATCGCCCGTATCTCCCGCGGACGGACCGTACGTGAGTTCGTCACCGGCGTGCTGCTGGTACCGACTCTGCTGACCTTCGTCTGGTTCGCCGTCTTCGGCGGTTCGGCACTCCACCGCGAGACGGTCGGTGCCGGCGGACTCGTGGGCGACGACGGCACGGTCGGTACGGACAGCGCGCTCTTCCAGCTGCTCGACACCCTGCCGGGCGGTTCGCTCGTCGCCGGAATGGCGCTCCTGCTGATCGTGCTGTTCTTCGTCACCTCCTCCGACTCCGGCAGCTACGTGGTCGATGTGCTGGCTTCCGGCGGCGACCCCGAAACGCCGAAATGGAGCCGCGTGTTCTGGTGCGCCGCCGAGGGCGCCGTGGCCATCGCCCTGCTGATCGCCAGCGGCACGGGAACCTCGTCGCTGTCCACGCTGCAGACAGCCGCCATCATCACGGCACTGCCCTTCAGCCTGGTGATGATCGGGATATGCCTCGCCACGGCCAAGTCCTTCCGCCGGGAACACCACGCCTATCTGGCCGCCCAGCGCAAGAAACAGGAGGAACGGCTCATCGACCAGGCCGTCACCGCGATCGAGGAGGGCCTGGAGAACGGGACCTCGTCGAACGGGTCCAAGGACGGCGCCGACAGCGCGGTGAACGTGCGCGCCACATAGGCAGACGTCCGACTCAGTGAGCCTCCCGGAGCACCGCTGTGCTCCGGGAGGCTCACGTCCTTGGCGCCCTGTGTGCCGAAAGGAGAATCGCTGCTCGGCTCCCGCTCCGCCCCACACGCGGCCCACAGCGGTGTGCGCGGGGCGCCCCACCTGCCCCCTCTCGCCCGCTTCGGCGAACTCGTCGCCACGGACCTGCGGGAGGTCACCGGCGACCCCGCGGCCCTGGACTCGACCGGTTCTGGGCGGTGGTCGCGGACTTCGAGGGCCGGCTGGTCTGCGCCCGCTTCGGGGACGTACGCCGCGAGCCCGTGCCCGCCTCACGGCCCGGCGCCTGGCGCGGCCCCGCCGCCGGTGACTGGGCGTCCTCGCTCGACCGCGCCGCATACACCGCGGGCGTGCGGCGGATCCGTGAGCACATCGCGGCGGGCGAGGTCCACCAGGCGAACCTCTGCCGCGTGCTGTCCGCGCCCCTGCCAGAGCCCGGGGGACCTCCCTCCGACGTGGACGCGCTGACCGCGCTGCCGGCCCGGGGCAACCCGGCCCCGTACGCGGGTACGGTCCGGCTGCCCGCCCACGGCGTGGAGGTGGCCACCGCCTCGTCCGAGTTGTTCCTGCGCCGGGTCGGCCGGGTCGTGGAGTCCGGGCCGATCAAGGGCACCGGGCGGACCGCCGCGGACCTGCTGGAGAAGGACCGGGCGGAGAACGTGATGATCGTGGACCTGGTCCGCAACGACCTGGGCCGTGTCTGTGCCACCGGCTCGGTGACCGTCCCCGCGCTGTGCGCGGTCGAACAGCACCCCGGCCTGGTGCACCTGGTCTCCACCGTGCGTGGCGAACTCGCCGAGGGTACGGGCTGGCCGGAGCTGCCGGCGGCGGCCTTCCCGCCCGGCTCCGTCACCGGCGCCCCCAAGTCCAGCGCGCTGCGCATCATCGAGACGCTGGAGACCGTACCCCGCGGCCCGTACTGCGGCGCCATCGGCTGGGTCGACGCCGACCGGGGCATCGGCGAGCTGGCCGTCGGCATCCGCACCTTCTGGATCGACCGGACCATGACCGGCGGCTCCGTCCTGCGCTTCGGCACCGGCGCGGGCATCACCTGGGGGTCGGACCCCGAGCGCGAGTGGGACGAGACCCGACTGAAGGCGTCCCGGCTGCTCGCGGTGGCCTGCGGGACCGGCGGGTGAATCCCTCCTCGGCGGTGGCGACAAAAGGCGTCCGGGTGGCCGGCGTCCTCATGCCGACCACCCGGATCTTCCCCTGTTCACGCTCCGGCAGCCGGCTCCAGCCGGACCACGATGGACTTTGACGTGGGGGTGTTGCTGATCTCCGCTGTCGAGTCGAGCGGCACCAGGACGTTGGTCTCCGGGAAGTACGCCGCGCAGCAGCCGCGGGGGGTCGGGAAGGCGACGGTGCGGAAGCGTGGTGCCCTGCGCTCCACACCGTCCTCGTACTCACTGACGATGTCGACGAGATCGCCGTCGGCCAGACCGCGTGCGGCGAGGTCGTCCCGGTGCACGAACACCACACGGCGTCCCTGGTGGATCCCGCGATAGCGGTCGTCCAGCCCGTAGATGGTGGTGTTGTACTGGTCGTGCGAGCGCAGCGTCTGCAACAGCAGCCGGCCTTCAGGCACGCGCGGGAAGTCCACCGGGTTCACGGTGAAGTTGGCCCGGCCCGTGGCGGTGTTGAAACGGCGCTCGTCGCGGGGCGGGTGGGGCAGGGCGAAGCCGCCCGGCTGCCGTACCCGGGCGTTGAAGTCCTCGAAGCCGGGGATCACGCGTTCGATACGGTCACGGATGCGGTCGTAGTCCGACGCGAACTCCTCCCACGGCACCTGCGGGTCCGCTTCCCCGAGGGTGGCCCGTGCCATCCGGCAGATGATCGCGACCTCGCTCAGCAGGTGCTCGGACGCGGGCGCGAGCCGTCCCCGCGACAGGTGCACCATGCCCATGGAGTCCTCCACCGTCACCGACTGCGGCCCGCTCGGCCGCAGGTCGGCCTCGGTCCGGCCGAGGCACGGAAGGATCAGGGCCTGCTCCCCGGCGATGACATGCGAGCGGTTGAGCTTGGTCGAGATCTGTACGGTGAGACGGCAGCCGCGCAACGCCTGCTCGGTCAGGTCGGTGTCGGGG
Organism: Streptomyces sp. NPDC018693; assembly: GCF_044391385.1. Classification (NCBI taxonomy): domain Bacteria; kingdom Bacillati; phylum Actinomycetota; class Actinomycetes; order Kitasatosporales; family Streptomycetaceae; genus Streptomyces; species Streptomyces sp. NPDC018693. The sequence continues at coordinate 6,172 of NZ_JBIRZZ010000037.1, forward strand.
GCCGCGGCCACGAAGTTGCCGCCCAGCGCGACGAAGACCCGTACGTCGCCGTCGCGCATGGCGCGGATGCTGTCGACCGCGTCGTGGCCGTGGTGCCGCGGGGGCGTGAAGGCGAACTCGGCGCCGAGCCGGTCCAGGAACGCGGCGTCCGGCTTCTCGTAGATGCCCATCGTGCGGTCGCCCTGCACGTTGGAGTGACCGCGCACCGGGCAGAGGCCGGCGCCCGGGCGGCCGATGTTGCCGCGCAGCAGAAGGAAGTTGACGACGTCCCGGATGGTGGGCACGGAGTGCTTGTGCTGGGTCAGTCCCATCGCCCAGCAGACGACGATCTTCTTGGCGGCCAGCACATGGCCGAACGCGGTCCGGATCTCCTCCTCGGGCAGGCCGGTGGCCTTGAGGATCTCCTCCCACGACACCTTGCGGGCATGCTCGGCGAACTCCTCGAAGCCATGCGTGTACCGCTCGATGAACGAGGTGTCCAGGCAGCGGCCGGGTGCCTCGTCCTCCGCCTCCAGCAGCATGCGGTTGAATGCCTGGAACAGTGCCTGGTCGCCGCCCAGCCTGATCTGCAGGAACTGGTCCGCCAGCTTGGTGCCGCCGCCGATGACGCCGGAGGGCTTCTGGGGGTTCTTGAACCGGAGCAGCCCGGCTTCGGGCAGGGGGTTGACCGCGATGACGCGCGCTCCCCGCTGCTTGGCCCTCTCCAGCGCGGAGAGCATCCGGGGGTGGTTGGTGCCGGGGTTCTGGCCGACCACGAGGATCAGGTCGGCCTCGTGGAGATCCTCCAGGCTGACGCTGCCCTTGCCGATGCCGATGGTCTCCACCAGGGCCGAGCCGCTGGACTCGTGGCACATGTTGGAGCAGTCCGGCAGGTTGTTGGTGCCGAGCATCCGGACGAAGAGCTGGTAGAGGAACGCGGCCTCGTTGCTGGCCCGTCCGGAGGTGTAGAAGGCGGCCTGGTCCGGGTGATCGAGCGCGTTGACTTCGCGGGCGATCACGGCGAAGGCGTCGTCCCAGGAGATCGGCCGGTAGCGGTCGGCGCCGGCCGGACGGTACATGGGACGGGTGAGGCGCCCTTGCTGCCCGAGCCAGTAGTCGCTGCGCGGAAGCAGGTCCTCCAGGGTGTGCTCGGCGAAGAAGTCCGGGGTGACCCGCCGTACGGTGGCCTCCTCGGCCACGGCCTTGGCGCCGTTCTCGCAGAACTCCGCCTTGTGCCGGTGGTCAGGCTCCGGCCAGGCGCAGCCGGGACAGTCGAAGCCCTCCTTCTGATTCACCCGGAGGAGGGTGAGCAGGCTGCGGCGGGCTCCCATCTGTTCGCCGGCATGCCGCAGCGAAGAGGTGACCGCGGGAAGGCCGGCGGCGTACTCCTTCGGCGGGCCGACCCGCAGTCGGGCGTCGCCGGGGTCCTCGGCAGGTGGCTTTCGAGTCATCTGTAGCGCTACTCCGCGGTGTAGGGGAACCAGAGCCACTTCGTTGCGAATCGCACAACAGTAGCGTGATACGCAACCTGTCTAAGAAAGCCCGCCCGACGACGTCCTGTCAAGAGAACGACCGGCGTGCGCCTCGGCGAGCAGAAGGGTGACCCGCCCGGACGGGAGTTCGCACCGGAGCTACCGCAGTCGTCCCTCGCCGGCCGTGCGAGGACCGCGGCCACGACGGAGCAGGGCCGCCGTGTACACCTCCGCCGTGGCCGCCGCGGCCGTGGCCCAGCCGAAGGACCGGGCGTGCCGGACCGCGGCCTCGCTCATCCGGACGGAGCGGACCGGGTCGTCGGCGAAGCCGCCCAGCGCCCGTGCGTAGTCCGCCGGATCGTGCCCGGATACGAGAACGCCGCTCACGCCGTCCCGTACGGCCACCGGCAGCCCGCCGACTCTGGCGGCGATCACGGGGGTGCCGCACGCCTGTGCCTCGACGGCCACCAGGCCGAAGGACTCGCTGTGGGACGGCATGACCAGCACGGACGCCGCCCGGTACCAGTCGGCGAGCCGGTCCTGGCCGACCGGCGGCCGAAACAGCACGACGTCGCAGATGCCGAGGCGGGCCGCCAGCTTCTGCAGTCCCTCCGGCCTGGCCAGTCCGCTGCCGCTGGGCCCGCCCACGACCGGCACCACCATCCGCTCGCGCAGCCACGGCCGCTCCGCCAGCAACCGGGCCACCGCGCGCAGCAGCACGTCCGGGGCCTTCAGCGGCTGTATGCGGCCCACGAACAGGGGGATCAGCGCGTCCTGCGGGAGACCGAGGCGGGACCGGGCCGCGGCTCGTCCGGCCGGGACACCACGGGCGTCGGGCCGGAAGCGCTCCAGGTTGACGCCGGGGTGGACGACGGCGACCCGGCCGGTGTCGGCGTCGTAGTGCCGCAGCAGTTCGTGCGCTTCCTTCTCGGTGTTCGCTATCAACCGGTCGGCGGCCCGTACGACCTGACTCTCGCCGACGACGCGGGCGGCGGGTTCGGGGGTGTCGCCGTCGGCCAGGTTGGCGTTCTTGACCTTGGCCATGGTGTGCATGGCGTGCACGAGCGGGACGCCCCAGCGCTCGGCGGTGAGACGGCCGACGTGGCCGGACAGCCAGTAGTGGGAGTGGACCAGGTCGTAGTGGCCGGGGTGGAGGCCCGCCCAGGCATGCGTCACGCCGTGGGTGAAGGCGCACAGCTGGGCCGGGAGGTCCTCCTTGGCCAGCCCTTCGAAGGGTCCGGCGGCCACGTGCCGTACCAGGACGCCGGGCGCGAGTTCGACGCTGGGCGGGAGTGCGGCGGAGGTGGCCCGGGTGAAGATCTCCACCTCGATGTCGATGGCGGCGAGGCGCCTGGCGAGCTCGACGATGTAGACGTTCATGCCGCCGGCGTCGCCGGTGCCCGGCTGGTGCAGCGGTGAGGTGTGCACACTGAGCATCGCGACGCGGCGGGGGCGCCTGTGCGTGCCGGGTGGCCGCGGTCGGGGCGGGACGACGAGACTGCCGTGATTACGGCTGCGCCGGAACCCTTCGAGCCGGATCATGTACCGGCCCCCGCGGTTGCCCTGGCCCGCAGGTCGAGGCGCTGCTCGCCCGCGTACACGTTCATGGAGCCGCCGCGCAGGAAGCCGACGAGTGTCAGCCCCGTCTCCACCGCGAGGTCCACGGCGAGGGAGGACGGCGCGGAGACCGCCGCCAGCACCGGGATGCCGGCCATGACCGCCTTCTGCGCGAGCTCGAAGGACGCCCGCCCGGACACCAGCAGAATGGTGCGGGACAGCGGCAGTCCGCCGGACCGCAGCGCGCGGCCGATCACCTTGTCGACGGCGTTGTGCCGGCCGACGTCCTCCCGCAGGTCCAGCAGCTCGCCCTCGGGCGAGAACAGTCCGGCGGCATGCAGTCCGCCGGTGCGGTCGAACACCCGCTGCGCGGCCCGCAGACGGTCGGGCAGGCTCGCCAGCAGCTCGGGAGTGACCCGGACCGGGGGTGTGTCCGCGATCGGCCAGCGCGCCGTGGTCCGTACGGCGTCCAGGCTCGCCTTGCCGCACAGGCCGCACGACGACGTCGTGTACACGTTCCGTTCGAGCGTGATGTCGGGCAGCGGCACGCCGGGGGCGAGGTGCACGTCGACGACGTTGTACGTGTTCGAGCCGTCCTGTGTGGCGCCCGCGCAGTACACGATGTTCGCCACGTCCCCGGTCCGGCCCACGACTCCCTCGCTCACCAGGAACCCGGCGGCGAGCGCGAAGTCGTCCCCGGGCGTGCGCATGGTGATCGCCAGCGGCTTGCCGCCGAGCCGTATCTCCAGTGGCTCCTCCGCCACGAGCGTGTCCGGGCGCGTGCTCGGCGCACCGTCCCGGATGCGCAGCACACGCCGTCGCTCGGTGACCCGTCCCATGGATCCCCTCTTCAGCACTCGATGACGTTGACGGCGAGGCCGCCGCGGGCCGTCTCCTTGTACTTGACCTTCATGTCGGCGCCGGTCTCCTTCATGGTCTTGATGACCTTGTCGAGGGAGACGTGGTGACGCCCGTCGCCCCGCAGGGCCATCCGGGCGGCGGTCACGGCCTTCACCGCGGCCATGCCGTTGCGCTCGATGCACGGGATCTGGACGAGCCCTCCGACCGGGTCGCAGGTGAGGCCCAGGTTGTGTTCCATGCCGATCTCGGCGGCGTTCTCGACCTGTTCGGGGCTGCCGCCGAGAACTTCGGCGAGACCTCCGGCGGCCATGGAGCAGGCGGAGCCGACCTCGCCCTGGCAGCCGACCTCGGCGCCGGAGATGGAGGCGTTCTTCTTGAAGAGCATGCCGATGGCGCCCGCCGCGAGCAGGAAGCGGACGATGCCGTCCTCGTCGGCGCCCGGCACGAACTCGAGGAAGTACTGCAGGACGGCGGGGATGATGCCCGCGGCGCCGTTGGTCGGAGCGGTGACGACCCGGCCGCCCGCGGCGTTCTCCTCGTTCACCGCCATCGCGTAGAGCGTCACCCACTCCATGGCGCGGCCCGCCGGGTCGCCCTCGCTGCGCAGCGCCCGGGCCGCCGCCGCAGCCCGCCGACGGACCTTGAGACCGCCGGGGAGGATGCCCTCGCGGCCCAGCCCCCGGGCGACACATGCCTCCATGACCCGCCAGATCTCCAGCAGGCCGGCACGTATCTCCTCCTCGGTGCGCCATGCCTTCTCGTTCTCCAGCATCAAGGCGGAGATCGACAGGCCGGTCTCCTCGGTCAGGCGCAGCAGTTCGTCGCCGGTGCGGAAGGGGTACTCCAGGACCGTGTCGTCGGGCCTGATGCGGTCCGCGCCGACCGCGTCCTCGTCGACGACGAAGCCGCCGCCCACGGAGTAGTACGTCTTCTCCAGCAGCGGCACCCCGTCGGCGTCGTACGCGAAGAGGATCATGCCGTTGGCGTGGTACGGCAGCGACCGCCGGCGGTGCAGGACCAGCTGGGTCGAAGCGTCGAAGTCGATCTCGTGGGCCGGGCCGATCTCCGCGCCGAGGAGGCGGATCCGGCCCGTGCTGCGGATCCGCTCGACGTCCAGGTCGGCCTGGGCGACGTCGACCGTGTGCGGCTCGTTGCCCTCCAGGCCGAGCAGCACCGCCTTGGGAGTGCCGTGGCCGTGGCCGGTGGCACCGAGGGAGCCGAACAACTCCGCCCGGACCGCCGTGGCCTGGGCGAGTACGCCCTCCTGCTTCAGCCGCGCGACGAACATCCCGGCGGCGCGCATCGGCCCGACGGTGTGCGAGCTGGAGGGGCCGATGCCTATGGAGAACAGGTCGAAGACGCTGATTGCCACGCCATGCTCCGTGGGATTGGAGGGGCGAGCCGAACAGTCTTGGGCACGCCCCTGCGGAAGGTTGTCTCTTACCGGCCGGGGTAGAGCGGGTGCTTGTCGGCCAGGGCCTTGACCCGGGTCCTGAGGGCTTCCGCGTCGTAGGACGGCTTGAGTGTTTCGGCGATGACGTCGGCGACCTCGGCGAAGTCCTCGGCCGTGAAGCCGCGGGTGGCCAGGGCGGGGGT
>NZ_JBIRZZ010000038.1:0-6345 GCF_044391385.1 Streptomyces sp. NPDC018693
CCCCGGGGCCCACCCCCCCCCCCCCCACCCGCGGGGGGCGTGGCGGGGGGGCCGCCCCCCCCCCCCCCCGGCCCGCCGTTGGCCCCGGGGGGGGGGGGGGGGGCGGCGCCCCCCCCCCGCCCACGGCGGGTCAGTCGGTGGCCGCCACCGCTTCGTCGACCGAGGTGTGGATCGGGAACACCTTGGTCAGACCGGTGATGCGGAAGATCTTCAAAATGCGCTCCTGGTTGCAGACCAGGCGCAGCGAGCCCTCATGGGCACGCACCCGCTTCAGGCCGCCGACCAGCACGCCGAGTCCGGTGGAGTCGAGGAAGTCCACGCCCTCCATGTCGACGACGAGGTGGAAATTCCCGTCGTTCACCAGCTCGACCAGCTGCTCGCGCAACTTGGGCGCGGTATATACGTCGATTTCGCCACCGACCTCGACGACCGTACGATCGCCGACGGTACGGGTCGACAGGGACAGGTCCACGGATCCTCCAGCACCTTGCTATCGAGCGGTCGCCCCTCGGGACACCTCGGCTTGCAGCCCCCAGGACGGTTCGCCAGCCGCGATGGCATTCAATCACTTACCGGCAGGCGTGCACGACGCCTTGAGCCCATTGTCCGTCACGCCAGTGACACACTCGGTGCCGATGGCCAAGAATCACCGATCTGATCGATCCTCGTCGGGCCCCGTCCAGCGCCCGTCCCCGGGCACCGTCCTGGGCCGGCTCGCCTCCGGGCCGAGCCGGGCATCGCGCATCACTCATACGGAGCACTTGCCCCCGCGGGCGGGTCGCCATGCCGTCTGGCCTGACCGGATTCGCCCGGAAGTGATCGCGACCATCCATACGGCGGGTATCGAGCACCCCTGGGCCCACCAGGCGCTGGCCGCCGAGCACGCCCTGGACGGCGACTCGGTGGTCGTCGCGACGGGCACCGCCTCCGGCAAGTCCCTGGCCTACCTCGCCCCGGTGCTCTCCCGGCTCCTGGACGGCTCAGAGGCCCCGAACGGCCGCGGCGCCACCGCCCTCTACCTGGCCCCCACCAAGGCGCTCGCGGCGGACCAGTGCCGGTCCGTGAAGGAACTTTCACAACCTCTGGGCACGGCCGTTCGCCCAGCCGTGTTCGACGGCGATACTCCGTTCGAGGAACGCGAGTGGATCCGCCAGTACGCCAACTACGTCCTGACCAACCCGGACATGCTGCACCGGGGGATCCTTCCCTCCCACCCCCGCTGGTCCTCCTTCCTCAAGGCGCTGCAGTACGTCGTCATCGACGAGTGCCACACCTACCGCGGCGTCTTCGGCTCGCACGTCGCCCAGGTGCTGCGCCGACTGCGCCGGCTGTGTGCCCGCTACGGCTCCACCCCCGTCTTCCTGCTGGCCTCCGCGACCGCCGCGGAGCCCGCTGTGGCCGCCCGCCGCCTCACCGGCCTCCCGGTCGTCGAGGTGGCCGACGACGCCTCACCACGCGGTGAACTGGTGTTCGCCCTGTGGGAGCCGCCGCTCACCGAGCTGCGGGGCGAGAAGGGCGCCCCCGTCCGCCGCACGGCCACCGCCGAGACCGCCGACCTCCTCACCGACCTCGCCGTCCAGGGCATGCGCACGGTCGCCTTCGTACGGTCCCGGCGCGGCGCCGAGCTGATCTCCGTCATCGCCCAGGAACGCCTCACCGAGGTCGACCGCTCACTGGCCCGGCGTGTCGCGGCCTACCGGGGCGGCTACCTCCCCGAGGAACGCCGCGCCCTCGAACAGGCCCTCCACTCCGGCGAACTCCTCGGCCTGGCCGCGACCACCGCCCTCGAACTCGGCATCGACGTCTCCGGCCTGGACGCCGTCCTGATCGCCGGATACCCGGGCACCCGCGCCTCCCTGTGGCAGCAGGCCGGCCGGGCGGGACGGTCCGGCCAGGGCGCCCTGGCAGTGCTGGTCGCCCGCGACGACCCGCTGGACACCTTCCTGGTCCACCACCCCGAGGCCCTGTTCGACCAACCGGTCGAATCCACCGTCCTCGACCCCGACAACCCGTACGTCCTCGCCCCGCACCTGTGCGCGGCGGCCGCGGAGCTCCCGCTGACCGAGGAGGACTTCGAGCTGTTCGGTCCGACGACCGGGGAACTGCTCCCCCAGCTGGAGTCCGCCAAGCTGCTGCGCCGCCGCACCAGGGCGTGGCACTGGACTCGCCGGGAGCGGGCCGCCGACCTCACCGACATCCGGGGCGAGGGCGGCCGCCCGGTGCAGATCGTCGAGGCCGGCACCGGTCGGCTGCTCGGCACGGTCGACGCGGGCGCCGCCCACGCCACGGTGCACGAGGGCGCGGTCCATCTGCACCAGGGCCGCACCTACCTGGTGCGTTCCCTGGACCTGGAGGACTCGGTGGCCCTGGTCGAGGAGGCCGCGCCGCCGTACTCGACGGTCGCCCGCGACACCACCTCGATCTCCGTCCTGGAGACGGACGTCGAGATCCCCTGGGGCGAGGGCCGCCTGTGCTACGGCTCGGTCGAAGTCACCAACCAGGTCGTCTCCTTCCTGCGTCGTCGGCTCATCACGGGTGAAGTACTCGGCGAGTCGAAACTCGACCTCCCTCCTCGTACGCTGCGCACGCGCGCGGTGTGGTGGACGGTCACCGAGGACCAGCTGGACGCCGCCCGCATCAACCCCGAGATCCTCGGCGGCGCCCTGCACGCCGCCGAACACGCGTCGATCGGCATGCTGCCCCTCTTCGCGACCTGCGACCGCTGGGACATCGGCGGCGTGTCCGTCCCGCTGCACCCCGACACGCTGCTGCCCTCGGTCTTCGTCTACGACGGCCACCCCGGCGGCGCGGGCTTCGCGGAGCGCGCCTTCCACACCGCCCGCGCCTGGCTGACCGCCACCCGCCAGGCCATCGCCTCCTGCGAGTGCGACGCCGGCTGCCCGTCCTGCATCCAGTCCCCCAAGTGCGGCAACGGCAACGATCCGCTGCACAAGAGGGGGGCCGTACGGCTGCTCACGGAGCTGCTGCGGGGGGCGCCGGAGGAACAGGCCGAGGTGCAGGGGAAGGAGCAGGCGGAGGAGCAGGGGGCGCAACCCCCGGCGCCTCCTTCGGCACCGGCACCCGAGTCGGCACCGGCACCTGGGGCGCCGATGCGTGAGGGACCGGATGCGGCACCTTCGGCAGAGCCGCAGATTCCGGAAGACCCGCCGACGCCCTGACCTCCGGCAGGGCCGCAGACTCCGGAGAACCGGCCCGCGCCCTGACCTCCGCCCTGAAGGGGCCCCGGCCCGACGCCGCCGTCACGTCCGACACCTCGCCCACGACCGCGCACCGCACCAGCCGCGCCCCCTGCTCCCGGGCCACCCGCTCCGCCCGGGCGCAGGCCGCCGCAGCACCGTCGGCCCAGTGGTCCGCCGCCGCCAGCGCCGCGAGATCCGCGCCCCCGGCCGCCCGGTGCCGGACGACCACGGCCTGACCCAGCGCCAGGACCACGCCGAACACCACACAGAGCACAGCGATCACAGCGACGCCCCAGACGGTGGCGGAGCCACGGTCACCCCGTACACGAGCGGTTCCCGCCCTCACGGCCCCACCCCCACGTCCTCGGCCATCGCCACGGCCTCCTCCCGTACCTCGAACGGCAACACCCCCAACGCCGGCGGCTTCGCCACGACCACCACCCGCACCCGGTCACCCTCCCGGCTCACCGTCACCCGCGCGCCGCGGGGCGCGGTCGCGCGGGTCAGTCCGACGACCGCGTCGGGCGGGTCCTGCCGGGCCGCCGCCCGGGCGCCGGTCCTGGCCGCGTCCACGCACTGGATCTGGGTGGCCACCATGAGCAGCCCCCACACCAACGCCATCGCGAACGCCACCAGCACCGGCAGCACCACCGCCGACTCCGCCGTCACGAACCCCCGGTCCGACCAGCGCGCCCGGCCGCGCTCACATCCCCGCACTGAGCGCCCGCTTCACCGTGTCCTGCAACAGCTCGGCGATCGCAGGGCTCGTCACCACCTTGTAGAGCAGCACGGCGAACGCCACCGCCGCGACGATCCCCATCGCGTACTCGGAGGTGACCATCCCCGCGTCCCTCCGCCCCGCCGCCCGCACCCCGCACACCAGGGCACGCAGCCGCGCCCGTACCGCACATACCGCCTTGTACATCTCAACCCCCATGAGGTCCCGTGTCATTGATCGATCTCGTCAGTCGCCTCTGGCCGGTCGGCCGCCCTCAGTCCCCTCACCCGCTCATCGCCCACCCCCTCCCAGCACCCCGCCCGCGAGCCCGATGACCACGGGCAGCACCCCGACCGCGATGAAGGCGGGCAGGAAGCACAGCCCCACCGGCGCGGTGACCAGGGCGGCCGCCCGCCGGGCACGGACCGTCGCCGTGCGCACCCGGTCGGCGCGGACGTCGGCCGCGAGCCGGGCCACCGGTCCCGCGGCGGGCAGCCCGGACTCATCGGCCCGCTCCAGCAGCCGCGCCAGGGCGGCCGCCCCTGGCACCGAGGCCAACCCGCGCCAGGATGCGGCCGGTTCGCCGCCGAGCCGTACCTCGGCCGCGCCCCGCGCCAGCAGTCCCCCTACAGGGCCGCCCAGTGCCTCTCCGACGGCCTGTGCGGCGACAACCGGGCCCGCGCCCGCCGCGATGCAGGCGGCCAGCAGATCGGCGGCCAGTGGCAGTTGCCGGGCGGCGGCCGCCCGGTCCTCCGCCTGGCTCGCGGCGCCGCCCGCGTCCTGCCGCCGACGCCACCGCCACAGCCCGGCCGCACCGATCGCACCCACCACGACCCCGGGGACGCCTCCGACGAGCGCCCACCCGACGCCGAGCACCCCCACCTCCGGCAGCCACCGACGCGCCGCCTCCCGCACCTCGACCCGCGGCCCCTGGGGCGCCTCCTCACACCCCAGCACCTCGGCCACCCGTCGCCGGGCCCACCGCCGCCTGCGGGCGGCCCACGCCCACCGCACGAACCACGCCAGGACCATCGCGGTCCCCACGACCGCCCCCAGCCTGTGGACAACTCCCTCGCTCACGCCGACTCCGCTCCCCGCACGATCCGCAGCGCCCACCACATGCCCACGCCCTCCAGCAGGACGCCGGCGAGCAGACAGCCCAGCCCGGGCCCGGTGTGCAGCAGGACCCTCAGGGGATCGGCGCCGAGCGCCGCGCCGAGCAGGAGCCCGAGGACGGGCAGGGCGGCCAGCATCACGGCGGTGGCCCGTGGCCCCGCCAGCTGCGCTCGCAGATCCGCCCGTTGGTCGCGCTCCGCGCGCAACGCCCCTTCCAGGCGGTCGAGTCCGTCCGCCAGGCCGGCGCCCTGGTCCACGGCCACCCGCCAGCACGCGGCCAGCCCGCCCAGGCCCTCGGCTCCTGATCGTCGCGCCGCGGCCGTGAGCGCGCCGGGCACGTCCCCGCCGAACCGCGCCGCCGCCAGTACGGCCGCCTGCGCCGAGCCCAGCCCGCCGGAGTCCCGCGCTGCCCGCAGCAGGGCCTCGCCGGGCTGCCGTCCGGCGCGGACCTCCCCGGCGAGGGCCGCGCACAGCGCGATCACCGCGTCCCCTCGCCGCTCCCGGTCCCGCCGCGCCTCCCCGGCCCGGCGCACCCGCCGCAGCAGGGGCACCCCGGCCGCTCCCGCGACGACCGGCAGCGCCGAGGCCCCGAGCACCGCCACGACCAGCCCGGCCACGAGCGACCACCACTCGGGCCGCCACCGCCCCCGGATCCACCGCAGCCGTTCGGCCCACTCCTGCCAGACCGGTGGTCCGACCCCCACGACCCCGCCCCCGGCGAGCAGCAGGCGCGCCCGCCGCGCTCCGGCGCCCCGCTCGCTCATCAGCCACACGGCGGCCCCGGCACACGCCACCGCCGCCCCCATCGACATCTGCCCCGCCCACTCACGCATCCCGCTCACCCGTCGACTCCCCGCTGTTCGCCATCGCCGCCCTGTCCGCGCCCCACCGCACCCCCGACAACTCCCGCAACCGCCCCCATCCGGCCTCCTCCACAAAGGCCCGCGCGCCCCACCGCAGCGCCGGCACCGTCCGCACCAGCCCGGTCGGATCACGCTCCAGCACATGCACCTCGGCGATACGCCGCCGCCCGCTCCGATCGCGGACCAGATGCAGCACCACCGACACGGCCGCCGCCAACTGGCTGTGCAGGGCGGCCCGGTCGAGCCCGGCCGCCGTGCCGAGCGCCTCCAGCCGGGCCGGTACATCGGCGGCCGCGTTGGCGTGGACGGTGCCGCAGCCGCCCTCGTGGCCCGTGTTGAGCGCGGCGAGCAGATCGCTCAATCTCCGGTACGCACCTACACTCTTCGGCATGGTGGTGAAGCCGAAGCAGGCAGCTGTGTACTGCCGTCTGTCGTACGCCCCGGACGG
>NZ_JBIRZZ010000039.1:0-5252 GCF_044391385.1 Streptomyces sp. NPDC018693
GCACGCCGCCAGCGTTCGTCCTGAGCCAGGATCAAACTCTCCGATAAAGAGTAAGATTAGCTCATTGCTAAACTCTAGCTTTTGTTACTTGTTTTGTTTCTATAACGAAAGTTATAAAAACGATTATTGTTGACGTTTGTTTGTTCAGTTTTCAAAGAGCAATTTAATGTTGCTGTTAGGAGCAACTTTTATATAATAACACAGCATTTCACCGTGGTCAACTTCTACGAACAAACTTTTTTAAAAAAAGAAAGAATGTTTTTTTCGAATTAGCGACATCTACTAATATACCATTCGCATTCGTGGAAGTCAACTTCTTTTTAGAGGTTTCTACTAGTTGAAATGTTTTTCTATTCTACATAATAAACTCTCTTACAGCAATAGATAGTTCAACGTTAATAATTCCGATAAAAAAGAACAAGAACCAATATGGTTTTTGTTCTTTTAATTTAATATCATTTTTCCCCTGCGATCATTTAGTTCCTGCATTATTGCTTCTTTCTTTGAATTCCATAAATCTAAAGCATCATCTTCATTCATGTATTTACTAAAAGTTTTTAAAGCTTCCGGTTTCATCATCCAGTCTGTTAAAAATTCTACTCTTTTGATTTTACGTTTTGGTATATGACTGTTAACAAAATCTTGAATGGCATCATCTGAAGGATTTATCTCAATAATGTTTTTATCTATCTCATTCTTTAATTTGTACGTGATAAACCCTATTGGATTTTCTATTTTATGATCATCTCTAATTGACTCCATCACTTGAATTACATTTCTTTTCCCATAATTCAACCAACTTTGTATAGTTTTATTCGGAACTTTAACTCCTAAATCACTCGCCAAACTTTTAATATCTTTAATATCGTCTTTAGAAACAACAAAAAGATCATTTTCAAGTTCTTCTGTATCTAACACTGCATTTTGACTGGAATGAGATATCGGAATAGGTAAAGGTTGAATAATAGAATCTTTGGTTTTTATAAAGAATTTAATTTCTTTAACTGCCCTTCCTTGTTTTATCTCTTGAAATTCAAATGTGATATCTGATTTTTTATTTATCTGTTTTTGAGAAGGGAGTATTACACGCTGTTTAAAGTTTCCGTAAGCAGGATATATACTTGTTGCGCCCAACTTATGTCTTAGGTCCTCCATAGTGAGGGTTCTTTCTTGTAGACGTTCATATTGCTTAAGCAGTTCATATATCCTTATAGAATAATGCCCCTTTAGTTTACTTACGTTTTTTAAATGATACGATGTAAATTCCTTTTTCAACTCTAATAAATAAGGGGTAAGAAACTTATGTAGTGTAAGCTCGATTGTCCCCTTTTTATAGTTATAATCAGCTTGGGATAACCATTGAACTTGTACTAATCTTTCTTCGAATCTTATTTCATAAATTTTAGCTAACATATTCCTCGTAATTTCTTCTAGTTCCTTATACCTTGTATTACTGTTTCCGCCAATCAATTTTATGAAATCTTTGATTGTGAAAGTGTAAGATTGAAATTCCTTATCATTTGGTTGAACTAAACTAATAAGGGTTAAGATGATTTTTTGTTCTATCTCGTTTAATTTATATGCTGCTTCAATAAGCTGATTTGATTTCGTAATTAAGTTGTCTGCACTTATCTTGGATCCCATATTAAAACTCCTTTTTATTGATCATTCTAAAATATAACAAAAAACACAAATGAGAGTCTACTTGTGTTATATTTCAGAAAATTTAAAACACACACTCGATAAACGAAGTTTTTATTTTTTTAAAATATTCTTAATTACCAAAATAATAAAAAAACAAGTTTTTACAAATCTCTCTTGTTTTGATTGTTTTATCAATTATTTGTTTTAATTGTTTTAATTGTTTTAATTGTTTTAGGAGGTAAAAAACCCTTATGTATCAAGGGTTTGAGGGACCTAACTATAACAAAAACTGAGTGAACTATAACAAAAACTGAGTGAACTATAACAAAAACTGAGTGAACTATAACAAAAACTGAGTCACAACTATAACAAAAACTGAGTGAACTATAACAAAAACTGAGTGAACTATAACAAAAACTGAGTGAACTATAACACCTAATTTTTAGGTGTTATAGTTCACTTTTTTAGAGGATTTTCAATTAATTTCCTAGAAAGTATAAAAAAAGAAAGAAAAGAAGAAAGGAAGAAAGGAAGAAAAGAACGTTGGAAGAAGGAGGGATCATTTTTGGCGATTACAATTACTATGGGGATACAAAAAGGTGGTTGTGGAAAATCAACTACTGCAGGCATACTATCATATTTACTAAGTAGAGATGGTTATAAGGTGTTGGCAATCGATCTGGATTCTCAAGGGAACTTAACAGAACTATTATCTAATCAACCTTCCAATGAATTCATTGGAAAATCAGTACTAGAAGCTATGCAGAAACAAGATGTAAAAAAGTATATTCTACCTATAGAGAAAAATTTAGATTTGTTGCCTGCTACAAATTTTTTAGCTACATTCCCCAGGTGGATATATACCGGAAAGACTTATAAAGGCGATACAATTCCTTTTAAAGGAACTCCTAGTTTAATTCTAGATAAAAGTTTAGATGGAATCAGAAATGAGTATGATTTCATTATTATTGATACGCCACCTTCTTTATCAGAACAAACAACTAATGCCCTATGTGCTAGTGAGTATGTAGTGGTATTATTCGAGTGCTCTAACTGGTGCTATTCAGCAATACCTAACTTTATGGAGTCTGTCACAAGTGCTAAAAATCATGGTAATAGAAATACTGAAGTAATAGGGATTCTAAGAACATTGAATGACTTAAGAAGAAGTGATGCTAAGGCCTTTAATGAAATGATCACAGAGGATTACCCTGATGAAGTTTTTAAAACGGTTATTACTAGAAGAGCTCCTATTGGTCGTTTAGCCTTATATGGGTTTAATAAAAACTCAGAATTAAAGCAGGCTTTACTACAATATGAAGAATTTTATAAGGAGTTGATTAAACGTGTCCAAAGTAAACGATATAAAAAATATGAAACGTCTTCAGAAACAGATTACTCCTTCCCAGGCTCTCGCTGAAGAGATTAGTGAGGAAAAAGCTTCTACACTACAACTGATAAGAAAACGAGTCTCATTCGATTTACGAACAGACTTACATAAAGAGTTAAAAATGCAATCTTTATTACAAGAAAAAAACATCTATATATTAATTGAAGAAGCATTAGAGGACTATTTAAATAATATCGGTAAATAATTTGATGCATCCAAACTTGGGTACGTAAAATTATTTTTAATAGTAGTTAACATAATGCGTCTTATCCCAAGCAGCACCCCAAACAAAAGACGGAATCCGGCCATATTCGGGCAAATTCTGTCTTTTTCCCTTCGGGAAATAATCAAAAATGAAGACTATAATTCAAAAACACTATCTCTTTATTTCTTCTATTTCCTCCTGGATCCTATTCCATTATCTATTTGACATTCCAAACATTTTTGAAGCATGGACAATGCTTATAATGCTGTATGGAGTATCTATATGTCTATTTTCTTTGCTTATCTATCCTTTTAAAAAAAGAGCATAAGGAAACCTGATATCACCTTCTGATAAAAGGTGATGAATAGTCGGTGCCTATTAGGTTTCAAGGAGTTTAAATTGATATCACTTTTTGGCTCGGGAGATATAGTGTAGATATACCGTAATATCTCTAGAGATATAGTTGTATTCCAAAATTTTCATTGGATTTTTCCTGTCTTTGCACAAACAACGCTAAAAGATTTTTTTCTTTTAGCGTTGTTTCGAGTTGTGATATGGATACATTAGAACGATATATTTGCGCTTTATTGTCCAATTCTTTTCATCCTTTTTAAAAAGAAATATCTAATATCAGTTTTAAAATATAAAAAACGAATAGAATTTCCATTGTCGAACGTCTTTAGGCTTTTATATTCGATCTATAATACTGTCCTTTTTCTAAAAACGAACTTAACTAAGGGAAGTACCTAAAATCAGCTAAAATAGCCCCTGAAACGTTCTAAATCTGAATTCACTTTAAGCTTACCCATCGGTTGATGTTAACTTTAAAAAGACAATTAAATACTAAACAACCTATCCTAGTGTATCGTTAATAAAAGTTTTTTGTATTGCTTCTTCTAGTTCGAATTGTTCCATCCTGGATTTTGCATATCTTTTAGTAACATTTATATCTTTATGTCCAGCAAGTTTCGAGACAACTTCTAAGCCTATTCCTTTATCTATAAGCTTTTGACAAAAAGTATGTCTTAATTTATGCGGATGAACATTATACTTTTTCAACATATATTGAATCGATCTTTCTGTTAATCGTTCATTAGATTTTGAAGTAAATAAAGCATCCTCACTATAAAAAGAGTCACAGTATTTAAGAAGATATTTCTTAGCTTCTTCCGATAATGGAATATACCTTTCTTCACCAGTTAACCCATTTCTAACGGTTAATTGCCTTTTTCTAATATCAATATTCGACTTATTTAGAGAACATAATTCCGAAACTCTAATACCTGTATGAAGTAATAAGTAAACAATAGCTATATTTCTTTCGTGACCATCATTTTTCACTTCTTGAAGTAATTGATTGTATTCATAAGGAGTTAGTATTTCCAATTCTCCCTTTTTTTCTATAGGCATAACTTTAATATCTAAAGTTATTTCTGGACGTTTCAAGAACTTAGCAAACGTTCTAATAGAGCCAAGTATTTTATCGATAGTTATTGGACTTTTGCGCTGTTGCTCTAAAAAAGAGAGATAATCTTGAACATCTTTTTGAGATATATTCTCTAAATAAGTAGGATATTTGTAGAGCCAGTCTTGAAATTTTTTCATTTCACGTTGATAAGTAGTGACTGTATTAACAGATTTCCCTTCTGTTTCAAGCCAGTCTGCAAATTGACTAATAACATTAGATTTTTGCACTTTATCACCCCTAAATCCAGACTTGGTACTTACTTAATATCTTAATTCATAAGAGGAAAGAAGTAAACTTCCACGATAAAATCAAAAAAAAGGATAGTAGTCTAATGACTACTATCCTTTTCGGTGCCTGGCGACGTCCTACTCTCACAGGGGGAGAGCCCCCAACTACCATCGGCGCTGAGAAGCTTAACTTCCGTGTTCGGTATGGGAACGGGTGTGACCTTCTCGCTATCGCCACCAGACTATTATGTTTTTATGAGTTGTTCTCTCAAAACTAAATCCTATAGGAAGAAAAACACAAGAACCAAGTAATCTTTT
>NZ_JBIRZZ010000040.1:0-5221 GCF_044391385.1 Streptomyces sp. NPDC018693
GTTGGGTGCGGTGAGTCCGTTGGAGGCGCCGTCCTGGTTGATGGCGGTGCCGCGGATGACGGCGAGGATGGGGTGGCCTGCTGTCTGGGCGTCGGACAGCCGCTGGAGGAAGAGGACGCCGGCGCCTTCGGCCCAGCCGGTGCCGTCGGCGTGGGCGGAGAAGGGTTTGCAGCGTCCGTCGGGGGCGAGGCCGCGCTGGCGGCTGAACTCGAGGAAGACGCTGGGCGTGGACAGCACTGCGACTCCGCCCACCAGAGCGGACTGGCACTCACCGCGGCGCAGCGCCTGGCAGGCGAGGTGCAGGGCGACCAGGGAGGACGAACACGCGGTGTCAACACTGAAAGCGGGGCCCTGGAGGCCCAAGGTGTACGAGATGCGACCGGCGGCCACGCTGCTTGAGCTGCCCGACATCAGGTAGCCGCCGAGCTCCTCGGGGGCCTCGTAGGCACGCGGACCGTAATCGTGCGCCGAAATCCCAATGTAGACGCCGGTGTTGGTGGAGTGGAGGGTGGTGGGGTCGATGCCGGCGTGTTCGAGGGCTTCCCAGGCGGTTTCCAGCAGGAGGCGTTGCTGGGGGTCGGTGGCCAGGGCTTCGCGGGGGGAGATGTTGAAGAAGGCGGCGTCGAAGTGGTCGGGGTGTTGGAGGAAGCCGCCGTGGCGGGTGTAGGTGGTGCCGGGGGTGTCGGGGTCGGGGTGGTAGAGGGTGTCGAGGTCCCAGCCCCGGTCGTCGGGGAAGGTGGTGATGGCGTCCCGTCCCTCGGCGACCAGGTCCCACAGCTCGTCGGGTGTGGTGACACCGCCGGGGAAACGGCACCCGATGCCTACGATCGCGATCGGTTCATGGGCACGTTCCTCGACGTCCTGCAGACGCTCACGGGTCTGATAGAGGCTCGCCGTGACCCGCTTCAGATACTCAACGACCTTGTCGTCATTCGCCATCGGTGATCGCCTCACTGGAAACGTCGAAAGATGTGGTCTTGCCGAATTCCCGGTCGATGAAATCGAGAACTTCGTCTGCTGTGGCAGCCGTCAGAACTCCGCCATTGAGGGACTGGGACCGGGACTGGCCGTCGCCTGCCATGGGCTCGTCCAGCTTGAGAAGAAGGTCCTGAAGCCGTTCCCTGATCTTCCCGCGTACCTGGGCGTTCTCGAACTGACGGGATCCCAGGGCGGCTTCGAACCTCTCCAACACGTCTAGAGGGTCCCCGGCGTCGGCCTGCGCCTCCACGGCCAGCGTCTTCCGCACGTGTTCGGCGAGCGCGGCGGGAGTGGGATGATCGAACGCGAGCGTCGAGGAGAAGGTGAGGCCCGTGGCCGAGTTCAGCCGGTTGCGCAATTGGAGGGTCGCGAGGGAATCGAATCCCATCTCCAGGAATCCGGTGCCACTCTGAATCTCCTCCGGGCCGCCGAACGCGAGAATGTCAGCCACCGTCGTCTTCACCAGCCGGAGAAGCCTTTGGAGACGGCCGTCGTCGTTGAGCCGTGCCAACTCCTGACGGAGCGCTGCGGGCGACCCGCTGTCGTCGTCCGTTTCACTCTCCGGGCTCTGCCACAGGGCCGTCGGGTTCGCGGCCTTGGGCACGCGGCGCGGTGTGGTGCGGACGAGCCCACCGAGCAGCGGGTCCAGGGTGTCGGCGTCGGCCCGCGCTCGTAGTGCGGAATCGTCGATATTCGTGACGACGACGACCGGATCGCTGAGCCCGAGGGCCGCGTCGAGGAGTGCGAGTCCTTCCTCGCTGGTGAGCGGGGGGAAGCCGGTGCGGGTGATCCGCGCGATGTCCGCCTCGGTCAGATGCCCCGTCATGCTGCCCTCCTCGGCCCAGGGGCCCCAGGTGAGGCTGGTGGCGGGTAGTCCGAGGGTGTGGCGGTGGTGGGCGAGGGCGTCGAGGTAGGTGTTGGCGGCCGCGTAGTTGGCCTGCCCGGGCGAGCCGATCAGTCCGGCCATGGAGGAGTAGAGGATGAAGGCGTCGAGGTCGAGGTGGCGGGTGAGTTGGTGGAGGTTCCAGGCGGCGTCGGCCTTGGGGCGGAGGACGGTGTCGAGGTGTTGGGGGGTGAGGTTTTCGATGGTGGCGTCCTGGAGGACGCCTGCGGTGTGGATGACGGCGGTGAGGGGGTGGGTGTCGGGGATGGTGGTGAGGAGGTGGGCGAGGGCGGTGTGGTCGGTGGTGTCGCAGGCGGTGATGGTGACGTGGGCGCCGAGGGCGGTGAGTTCGTCGTGGAGTTGGGTGGCGCCGGGGGCGTCGGGGCCGCGTCGGCTGGTGAGGAGGAGGTGGGTGATGCCGTGTCGGGTGACCAGGTGGCGGGCGGTGAGTGCGCCCAGGGCGCCGGTGCCGCCCGTGATCAACACCGTGCCATCGGTCCTCCAGTCGGAACGCTTCGCTGGGTCCTTGGCGGCGGCAACCAGTCGGGGGGTGTGTATGTGGCCGTTGCGGATGGCGAGTTGGGGTTGGTTGGTGTTGATGGCGGTGTGGAGGGTGTTGTGGCTGCGGGTGGTGTTGTCGGTGTCGATGATGGTGATGCGGTGGGGGTGTTCGGTTTGGGCTGTGCGGGCGAGTCCCCAGAGGGGGGCTTGGGTGAGGTCGGGTGTTTCGTCGGGGTGGACGGTGACGGCTTGGTGGGTGATGAGGACGAGGCGGGAGTCGGTGTGCCGCTCGTCGGTGAGCCACTTCTGCAGGAGGCCGAGGGTTCGGCGCAGCGTCTGGTGTGGCAGCGACGGGGCGGCCGCCTGACCGTCGTCGGCTTCGCCGGCGAGGTCTGCGACGACGACGTCGGGCGCCTGCTCCGTGAGCTGCGAGGGCGGGGGAACGGGCTCCCAATCAACTTTAAGGACAGGTGAATTGGGGTTCTTTGCCGGGAGGTTGGTGGTGGGGGTGGGGAGGAGGGTGAGGTTTTGGATGGTGGTGATGGGTGTGCCGTGGGGGTCGGTGGCGGTGAGGGTGATGGTGGTGTTGGTGGTTTTGTGGAGGTGGATGTGGAGGGTGGTGGGGTGGGTGTTGGGGGTGTGGTGGGTGGTGTTGTGGAAGGTGTAGGGGAGGTTGATGGTGTTGGGTGGGTTGGTGTGGGTTGTGGGGTTGTTGTCGGGTGTGAGGGTGAGGGTGTGGAGTGCTGCGTCGAGGAGGGCGGGGTGGATGTGGTGTCCGGTGGTGGGGGTGTGGGGTGGGAGTTGGATGGTGGCGTAGAGGTGGTTGGGGTTGGTGTTGTCGTGCCAGGCGTGGGTGAGTCCTTGGAAGGTGGGGCCGTAGTGGTAGCCGTGTTGGGTGAGGTTTTTGTAGGTGTGGGTGGTGTTGATGGGGGTGGTGTTGGGGGGTGGCCAGGTGGTGTGGGGGGTGGGTTGGGGTGTGGTGGTGGTTGTGGGGGTGAGGGTGGCGGTGGCGTGGTGGGTCCAGGGGTGGTTGTTGGTGGTGTGGGGTGGGGTGGTGGGGCGTGAGTGGATGGTGAGGGTGCGGTGGTGTTGGGGGGTGGGTGGGTTGATGGTGATTTGGAGGTCGGTGGGGGTGGTGGTGAGGGGGAGTGGGGTGTGGAGGGTGAGTTCTTGGATGTGGGGTGTGTTGGTGTGGTGGGCGGCGTGGAGGGTGAGGTCGAGGAAGGCGGTGGCGGGGAGCAGGGGTGTGGTGTGGATGGTGTGGTCGGTGAGCCAGGGGTGTGTGGTGGTGGAGATGGTTCCGGTGAGGAGGGTGGCGTTGGTGTCGGCGAGGTGGAGTGTGGTGTGGAGGAAGGGGTGGTTGGTGGTGGGGTGGGGTTGTGTGGTGGTGGGGGTGAGCCAGTAGGGCTTGTGTTGGAAGGGGTAAGTGGGAAGAGAGGTCGTTGATGTGGTGGGGTTGATCGTTTTCCAGTTGAGGGGGTGGCCGTGGGTGTGTGCGGTGGCCAGGGCGATGAGCAACGTCCGCAGGTCGTCGTGGTCGCGGCGCAGTGTTGGTACGACGGCGATCGTGCCCGGCGTCTGTGACGCGTCGGCCTCGGTGGCGGCGGTCTGCGACTCGGCCGTCTCCTGGAGAGCGGTCGTGAGCACCGGGTGCGGGCTGACCTCCACGAAGGTCGTGGGACCGGCGGTGAGCAGCGCACGGGTGGCGGGCTCGAACAGTACGGGATTGGCGAGGTTGCGGTACCAGTACTCGGCCGTCAACTTGGCCGTGTCCAATGGTCCGTTGGTGAGCGTGGAGTAGAAGGTGACGTCGCTTGTGCGCGGCGCTATGCCGTCGAGGGCGGTGAGCAACGTGTCCCGGAGCGCGTGCACATGGGGGGTGTGCGAGGCGTAGTCGACCGGGATGGTGCGGGCCCGGATCTCCTGGTCGTTGAGCGTGACGACCAGGTGGGCCAGCGCGTCGGCGTCGCCGGCGACGACCGTCGAGGCCGGGCTGTTGTGAGCGGCGATGTGCAGATCCTCGTACGAGCCGAGCAGCGACCGGACTTCCTCCACGGGGAGCGGCACGGAGGCCATGCCTCCGGTCCCGGTTATCGCGACAATGGCCTTGGCCCGGTGGGTGACGACCCTGACGGCGTCGTCCAGAGTCAGCGCGCCCGCTATATGGGCGGCAGCGATCTCGCCCTGGGAGTGACCGATGACGGCGTCGGGCGTGATGCCGTGATGCTGCCACAGGCGGGCGAGGCTGACCATGACGGCGAAGAGCGCGGGCTGCACGACGTCCACCCGGTCGAGACTCGGGGCGCCCGGCCGCTCGTGAAGGACGTCGATGAGGTTCCATCCGGCGTGCGTCCGAATGGCGTCAGAGGTGGCCGTGAGGTGCTCGGCGAAGACGGGCGATGCGGCAAAGAGTTCGCGGGCCATGCCTTCGTATTGGCTGCCCTGGCCGGGGAAGACAAAGACGGTCTTGCCGTCGTGGGCGGTGCCGGTGACGAGATGAGGATGCGGTTTGCCTTCGGCGAGGGCTTGGAGTGCGGCGAGTAGTTCGTCGCGGTCGTCGGTGATGAGGGCGGCGCGTTCGGTGAAGTGGGTCCGGTGCAGGGCGAGGGTGTGTGCCACTTCTGCCACCGGCAGCTCCGGATGCTGGATCAGGTGGGTGTGGAGGCGTTTGGCTTGGTGGTGGAGTGCGTTGGGGGTTTTGGCGGAGAGGGGGAGGAGGAGGGGGCCGGTCTGGTGGGGTGTGGTGGCTTCTGCGGGGGTGGTTGTGGTTGTGGGGGTGGGGGCTTGTTCGAGGATGGTGTGGGCGTTGGTGCCGCTGACGCCGAAGGCGGAGATGGCGGCGCGGCGGGGGTGGTTGGT
>NZ_JBIRZZ010000041.1:0-4792 GCF_044391385.1 Streptomyces sp. NPDC018693
TGAACTATAGTCAAGCAAAAAATGACACATCTTAATTCAACTATGTGTCACAAGCTATGACACATATACGTGTCACAAGCTATGACACATTACCTTAACTAAAACATTGATATATCAACATTTTTTCTGTGTTCCCTTCTATATCTCCTAAAGGGCTTTTCTCCACGCAAGGTTCGGGTAGTATTTTTCGGACAGACCACCGAAAAATCTCCACCCTTTTCTCCTTGCATTCCGAAATTTTGGCGGTGCTGTACTTTCGCCAAGCCGACGTACCTAAAACGAGGAATTCAGGAAATCGGCTTGCTCGAGCCATTATACCGCCAAAACCGCCAGAGCTTCCGTTCATAAATTTTCTCTTTTGCCTTATGGATCTACGCAATATGGGGGCTTCCCCCAAACCCCCTTGCCAGCCTCCACCCTAAAACAAGGGGAGAATTGATGGTGTTCGAATAAAAATCTTTGATATTTAGAAATCTAATTTTAAAGAAGGGAGTTGAGCTTTCATGAATAGTAACAGTAGCATTAATAAAAGTAATTTAAATTTATTAGCCGTAGTAGCACTAGGATTGACGACAATTTACACCGCAATATTAGCGACTCAATTAATGTCCACAAAACATAAAGTTGATTATTTATATTACAAAGAACATTTTCAAAAAAATAATAAGGGGAATAATAATTAATCGCTAAAACAATGAGAGGCGCTCTAGAAGGGGTAGAGTCCTGAAAATGCGGATTTACAACGGTAATGTAATTTTCACCCATAAATAAAGCCGATTTTAAGAAATCGACTGTTGAACTAAAGCTCCCTTTACTTTAAGTACATTTCTTCACAATCTTTAGATTAATTTATTGGATTATTTTTATGTGAAAGAGTGATATTAAATAAGAGCTTTAATTCGATTGACAAAAAAACCGTCCAGAAGGTATATTATATGTATCTAAGTTATGGAGGTTATTATGTCTATTTCAAAGCATGCTAATAAGAAAAAAAATATATTGATTGCTGCATCTGAAATTGTAAAAGAAGAAGGAGTTGTCAAACTCACATTAGAGGCAGTCGCCCAAAGAGCTGGCGTGAGTAAAGGTGGATTATTATACCATTTTCCTAGCAAGGAAGCATTAATTAAAGGAATGGTGGAAGATTGGACAAATAATTATTTCGAATGCATTAATACGTTAGTTAATAACGACGATGATAACGCAATAGGAAAATGGAATAGGGCTTATCTTAAATCTACATTTTCCGATTTAGAAAACAATAATCTAAATTCCGCACTAATGGCTGCTATGTTTATTAATCCAGATTTATTAGATGAATTCCGGCAGAGATACGATATTTTGCATACAAAGTTAATAACTGATGGAATTGATCCTGTCAAAATAACAATTACAAGATTATCCATAGATGGTCTTTGGTTTTCAGAAATATTTGGAATGGCACCATTAAATGAAGAACTAAAAACACAAGTTTTTGATGAACTAATAAACATGATTCAGGAGGACGAATAATGTCATATCTATATTTAGCACTTGCAATAGTGGGGGAGATTATTGGCTCTTCCCTATTAAAAGCATCTGAAGGCTTTTCAAAACTCTATCCTACAATAGGGGTAATAATAGCTTTCGTTGGTTGTTTTTTCTTTTTATCCTTGTCGCTAAAAACAATCCCCTTAAACACTGCATATGCATTATGGGCAGGTTTAGGACTTGTTTTGACTACAGTAATTTCAGTTTTAGTTTGGAAGGAAAAACTTAACATGGCTAGCATTGCAGGAATAACACTGATTCTTGTAGGAGTTGTAATATTGAATTTGTTTGGACCAGGACATGGAGAATCTGGTCATGAAGCAAGCGAAACTATTACAATGAATGAGACAATGGAATAACACATAAAAAAGTCCTTCTTAATAAAGAGAAGGACTTTTTAGCTTAATTAAGGGTATTTTTTGAAGTCCTTATTCAACAAACCTGCGTACGTTAGTTTAAGTGTATCACTTCACAATTCCAATAGAGTAGAGTTTATTGAGACATAATGAAATTAGCGTTTTAAATGACTTCTGACTGTCTCATAAGACTTGTATCAAATGCTTACCGTTGTAAATCCGCATTTCCCTGACGCTACCCCTAGAAGCGTCTTTTTTGCTTTTTAAGGGTTTTTACTAGGGGCAACCTCTTACAAAGGCGAGAGAGGCCCGTATGGCGTCTGTCAACGGTACCGGACCGAAGGGAGGATAAGGAGTTGATAGACTCACTTCACCAAGACCCTCTTGGTGTCTCAAAAGGCAACACCTTTTGAGCTGCCTACCGGCGAGGGAGCCCCTCAAGGATTGAGGGGTTGGGGAGTTCGATTAAGGGGGTCTGGGGAAGAGTTCCCCAGTGGGTTTGGGCAAAGCCCAAGGTTTGGCTTTTAGCGTCGCAGACCACATGAAACTTTGCGTGCAAAGTGTAGTGTGTTACACTTTCTATTAATCTATCGATTTTCAGAAAGGGTGCGTACCCCATGAGTTACTCCATTATCCGAATGCAGAAAATGAAATCAAATGGGATAAAAGGGATTCAATTTCACAACCAAAGAGAGAGGGAAAGTGAAACGAATCCCGACATCAATAAAGCTGATTCTCATCTGAATTATGACTTGATAAACGGTCAAAGGCAGATTGATTACAACGAGAAAATTAGCCAAGTAATTGAGGACAATGTGACCTCTGGAAAAAAGATCCGTAAAGATGCAGTTAAGCTGGCTGAATTCTTAATTACCTCTGACAAGGAATTCTTCGATAAAATTTCACCCAAAGAGCAGAAAAGGTATTTTGAAACGGCTCATGAGTTCCTTGCTGATCGATACGGTGAAAAGAATTTAATCTATGCGACTGTTCACTATGACGAGAAAACCCCTCACATGCACGTAGGCTTCGTTCCAGTAACGGAGGATGGCCGACTATCGGCTAAAGATTTCTTTGGCCAGAAAAAGCAACTGGTGAGTCTTCAGGACGATTTTAATCAGTACCTGAAGCAAAATGACTTTAATTTGGAAAGAGGGGTCTCGTCGAGCCGTAAACACGTGGAGACGGCTAAATATAAGGCTCAAACGTTTCAAAGCATGGAGAAGGAAGCCCAAGAGAAATATGAGCGGACAATGGGGCATATTCAAGAGATTGATGATAAATCGAAATCGATTGCGAATATCGAAGCTAAAAAGGTTCTAGGGCTTGTTGGAATGAAGGAACAAGACTACAAAAGCCTAGTCGATTATGCGACCAATGGTGTGGCTTATCAGCTACAAGCAGAGAATCTGCAGAAAGAGTTGGAAAAGACTCAAAAAGAAGTTACGCAGCTGAAAGCTGATATGCAAATTGGACAAGATAAAATTCGCTATTACTACAAAGATATTGAAGAGAATTTAGACTCCTTAGCAGAGAAAAAAGCACTGCAAAAAGTGAAGCAAACAGACATTGTAAAGAACTATGGAGACTTGATAGAAAAGTACAATGGACTCGTTAATAAATATAATGACCAGTTGAAGGAGAAAAAGGAGTTAAAACAACAGGTGGACACTCTAAAAATTGAGAACCGGTCTTACCAAAATGAGAATCGGGAATTGAAATTAGAGAACGGAAAATTGAAGGGAAAACTCGTGCAGATCAGCAAGGAGTTTTCTGTTTTTAAAGAGAGGGTGGGCAAAGTTTTACACGCTCAACTTGACCGAGTAAAAACGTTCTTGAGGATGAATGATGTAGACCGAAGTACAATCAAGTTCCTGGATGATAGGCAAGATAAATTAGTCCAGGACTCTTTAGAAAAAATGGAGAAGCCACAAAGGCAAAAAGGGATGGAGATGGAACGCTGATGAAGGTGAAACAATTGGTTGAGAAGTTGGAGAAACTAGACCAAGAGGGAGAATTAATGCTTTTTATGAGGGATAGAAAGAGACCTCATTTAGGTTCTGGAACTCTTATTCCAATAAAAGATATTGGTGTTTTTACAAGTGTTGACCAAGATTCAAATGAGGGCAAATATGCTCTTGAAATAAAGAAAGGCGAGTAGTTATCTACTCGCTTTATTTTAAGTTTTCACGTTCTCTAAGGGCTTTAAATTTATCAAATTGGCTTTTGTATTCAAAGTCCTTGTTTTCCTTTTTGCTGACAAGGATTTTACCATCGTATTTAGCAAATTTCTTTTTGTCATTGCCATCTGTCCAAGCAAGGTCTTCGTTCACTACATAGACGTTTGATGTTCCCATTTTTAAAACATTTAAAAATCCATTCTCCTCTAAAAGCTTTACTGCTCTGTAAACTGTTGACCTTGATTTGCCAAAATAATCTTCAAAAACTGCATAAGAACAAGCTAAAGCATTTCTGTTATCCATGTGTTCCAAGATAAAAAATAATAAAGAACTTGCGAAGTTATGATTTGCCATTAACCATCTTAATTCTGGCATGTTGTCACGATAAAGCTGGATGAAATTATGATTTTTCTTTTTCTCTTCAAATTGCTCTTTGTCTTTGTTTTCTTGCTGTTCAAGATCAATAAGTCTTTGAAGCATTTGAAGTTGTTCAGGGGTTAACTCAACATTAATTTTTCTCTGCTCGTCCAATTTACGCACCTCTGCTGGCATAGAATCCTTCTCTCCCTTGTTATGTATCATCAGCTGTGATACCTATATGTATAATTTATGACACATCATAGGTCAAAAATGAACTATAGTCAAGCAAAAAATGACACATCTTAATTCAACTATGTGTCACAAGCTATGACACATATACGTGTCACAAGCTATGACACATTACCT
>NZ_JBIRZZ010000042.1:0-2500 GCF_044391385.1 Streptomyces sp. NPDC018693
TTTTAGTTAAGTCCTCGATCTATTAGTATTTGTCAGCTCCACGTGTCACCACGCTTCCACCTCAAACCTATCAACCTGATCATCTTTCAGGGATCTTACTAGCTTACGCTATGGGAAATCTCATCTCGAGGGGGGCTTCATGCTTAGATGCTTTCAGCACTTATCCCTTCCGCACATAGCTACCCAGCTATGCCTTTGGCAAGACAACTGGTACACCAGCGGTGCGTCCATCCCGGTCCTCTCGTACTAAGGACAGCTCCTCTCAAATTTCCTACGCCCACGACGGATAGGGACCGAACTGTCTCACGACGTTCTGAACCCAGCTCGCGTACCGCTTTAATGGGCGAACAGCCCAACCCTTGGGACCGACTACAGCCCCAGGATGCGATGAGCCGACATCGAGGTGCCAAACCTCCCCGTCGATGTGGACTCTTGGGGGAGATAAGCCTGTTATCCC
Organism: Streptomyces sp. NPDC018693; assembly: GCF_044391385.1. Taxonomy (NCBI): domain Bacteria; kingdom Bacillati; phylum Actinomycetota; class Actinomycetes; order Kitasatosporales; family Streptomycetaceae; genus Streptomyces; species Streptomyces sp. NPDC018693. The sequence continues at coordinate 458 of NZ_JBIRZZ010000042.1, forward strand.
CGGGGTAGCTTTTATCCGTTGAGCGATGGCCCTTCCATGCGGAACCACCGGATCACTAAGCCCGACTTTCGTCCCTGCTCGACTTGTAGGTCTCGCAGTCAAGCTCCCTTGTGCCTTTACACTCTACGAATGATTTCCAACCATTCTGAGGGAACCTTTGGGCGCCTCCGTTACTTTTTAGGAGGCGACCGCCCCAGTCAAACTGCCCACCTGACACTGTCTCCCACCCCGATAAGGGGTGCGGGTTAGAATGTCAATACAGCCAGGGTAGTATCCCACCAATGCCTCCACCGAAGCTGGCGCTCCGGCTTCCAAGGCTCCTACCTATCCTGTACAAGCTGTACCAAAATTCAATATCAGGCTACAGTAAAGCTCCACGGGGTCTTTCCGTCCTGTCGCGGGTAACCTGCATCTTCACAGGTACTATAATTTCACCGAGTCTCTCGTTGAGACAGTGCCCAGATCGTTACACCTTTCGTGCGGGTCGGAACTTACCCGACAAGGAATTTCGCTACCTTAGGACCGTTATAGTTACGGCCGCCGTTTACTGGGGCTTCAATTCAGAGCTTCGCGCGAACGCTAACCCCTCCTCTTAACCTTCCAGCACCGGGCAGGTGTCAGCCCCTATACTTCGCCTTACGGCTTCGCAGAGACCTGTGTTTTTGCTAAACAGTCGCCTGGGCCTATTCACTGCGGCTCTCTCGGGCTTGCACCCAAAAGAGCACCCCTTCTCCCGAAGTTACGGGGTCATTTTGCCGAGTTCCTTAACGAGAGTTCTCTCGCTCACCTTAGGATTCTCTCCTCGCCTACCTGTGTCGGTTTGCGGTACGGGCACCTTGAATCTCGCTAGAGGCTTTTCTTGGCAGTGTGGAATCAGGAACTTCGGTACTATATTTCCCTCGCCGTCACAGCTCCGCCTTCACGGTAATGGGATTTGCCTCATTACCAGCCTAACTGCTTGGACGTGCTAATCCAACAGCACGCTTACCCTATCCTCCTGCGTCCCCCCATCGCTCAAACGATTCATAAGGTGGTACAGGAATATCAACCTGTTGTCCATCGCCTACGCTCTTCAGCCTCGGCTTAGGTCCCGACTAACCCTGAGTGGACGAGCCTTCCTCAGGAAACCTTAGGCATTCGGTGGATGAGATTCTCACTCATCTTTCGCTACTCATACCGGCATTCTCACTTCTAAGCGCTCCACCAGTCCTTACGGTCTAGCTTCAACGCCCTTAGAACGCTCTCCTACCACTGACATCATAGATGTCAATCCACAGCTTCGGTGATACGTTTAGCCCCGGTACATTTTCGGCGCAGAGTCACTCGACCAGTGAGCTATTACGCACTCTTTAAATGGTGGCTGCTTCTAAGCCAACATCCTGGTTGTCTAAGCAACTCCACATCCTTTTCCACTTAACGTATACTTTGGGACCTTAGCTGGTGGTCTGGGCTGTTTCCCTCTTGACTACGGATCTTATCACTCGCAGTCTGACTCCCAAGGATAAGTATTTGGCATTCGGAGTTTGTCTGAATTCGGTAACCCGATGGGGGCCCCTAGTCCAAACAGTGCTCTACCTCCAATACTCTTACCTTGAGGCTAGCCCTAAAGCTATTTCGGAGAGAACCAGCTATCTCCAAGTTCGATTGGAATTTCTCCGCTACCCACACCTCATCCCCGCACTTTTCAACGTGCGTGGGTTCGGGCCTCCATCCAGTGTTACCTGGACTTCACCCTGGACATGGGTAGATCACCTGGTTTCGGGTCTACGACCACATACTCTATCGCCCTATTCAGACTCGCTTTCGCTGCGGCTCCGTCTCTTCAACTTAACCTTGCATGTAATCGTAACTCGCCGGTTCATTCTACAAAAGGCACGCTATCACCCATTAATGGGCTCTAACTACTTGTAGGCACACGGTTTCAGGATCTATTTCACTCCCCTTCCGGGGTGCTTTTCACCTTTCCCTCACGGTACTGGTTCACTATCGGTCACTAGGGAGTATTTAGCCTTGGGAGATGGTCCTCCCTGCTTCCGACGGGAT
>NZ_JBIRZZ010000043.1:0-3636 GCF_044391385.1 Streptomyces sp. NPDC018693
TAGGTGGTGCCGGGGGTGTCGGGGTCGGGGTGGTAGAGGGCGTCGAGGTCCCAGCCCCGGTCGTCGGGGAAGGCGGTGATGGCGTCCCGTCCCTCCGCGACCAGGTCCCACAGCTCCTCGGGTGTGGTGACACCGCCGGGGAAACGGCACCCGATCCCCACGATCGCCACCGGCTCATGAGCGCGCTCCTCGATCTCACGCAAGCGGAGGCGAACCTCACGCAAGTCGGACGTCGCACGCTTCAGATAGGTCCGGAACTTGTCTTCGCCTGCCACTTGGATGAACCCCTTGAATGGAATCGGGAAGGATCGTTCGGCGTGAGAGATGCCGTGTCCGGAGGAACCAGTCCTTCGGACTGCCTGGCCGCTAGGGCGTGTTCAGCTCTCTGTCGAGGGCTTCGAAGAGTTCCTCGTCCGAGGCGACGTCGAGGTTGTCGTCGGAGATGGCACTGTTCGCCGTGTCGTCGCGGCGGTTGTTCCACTGCCAGAGAAGGTCCTTGAGCCGTAGTGCGATCTCGGTCTGCTCCGCCGGGTCCGTCTCAAGGGTGGTGAGGGTCGCCGCGACCCGTTCGAGATCCTGTAGCACGCTCTTGCCCGTCGGCGCGCCACCCTCCTGTGGTGCCAGTCGGCTGTGGAGGTGGTCGATGAGTGCGATCGGGGTCGGGTGGTCGAAGGCCAGACTCGTGGGCAGCCGTAGCCCGGTGACGGTGCTGAGCCGATTGCGGAGCTGAACGGTCGTCAGGGAGTCGAAGCCGAGGGCCTTGAAAGGCTGCCCCAGGGCAAGCGTCTCCGGCTCCGGATGAGCGAGCACCACGGCTGTCGTGCTCCGTACGACCTCGGTGATGCGTTCGCGCTGTTCCTGCCGTCCGAGCGAGGCAAGCTCGTCGGCGAGGCTCCTCCCGGTGTCCTCTGCCTCGGCGGCATCCGTACGATCCTCGGTACGCGACGGGCGTGGACCGGCGGACCGGCGTGTGGGGGCGAGGACGGGAAGTCCTGACCCGACCGCGGAGTCGAGCAGGGCGAGAGCGTGCTCGGACGGCAGGGGCGGGAACCCGTCCTCGGTGATTCCGGCGATGGCTCCTGCGCTGAGATGACGGACCATGCTCGACTCCTCGGCCCAGGGGCCCCAGGTGAGGCTGGTGGCGGGTAGTCCGAGGGTGTGGCGGTGGTGGGCGAGGGCGTCGAGGTAGGTGTTGGCGGCCGCGTAGTTGGCCTGGCCGGGAGCGCCGAGTACACCTGCGATCGACGAGTACAGGACGAAGGCGTCGAGGTCGAGGTCACGGGTGAGCTCGTGAAGGTGCCAGGCGGCGTCGACCTTCGGGCGCAGCACGGCGTCGAGCTTCTGCGACGTGAGGTTCTCGACCGTGGCGAGGTCCAGGATGCCTGCGGTGTGGATGACGGCGGTGAGGGGGTGGGTGTCGGGGATGGTGGTGAGGAGGTGGGCGAGGGCGGTGTGGTCGGTGGTGTCGCAGGCGGTGATGGTGACGTGGGCGCCGAGGGCGGTGAGTTGGTCGTGGAGTTGGGTGGCGCCGGGGGCGTCGGGGCCGCGTCGGCTGGTGAGGAGGAGGTGGGTGATGCCGTGTCGGGTGACCAGGTGGCGGGCGGTGAGTGCGCCCAGGGCGCCGGTGCCGCCCGTGATCAACACCGTGCCGTCCCCGCCCCCTGGCCAGCCCGAGCCGCCGCCCTCCTCACCGGACTCCGTGGCGGCGAGCGAGAACGTGTGGATACGACCCTGCCGAACGGCGAGTTGAGACTCGCCCGTGGCGACGGCCCGGGCCAGCGCGCTGTGGGAGGTCGGTTTTTCGTCCGTATCGACGAGCACGATGAGATCCGGGTGCTCCGCCTGGACGGACCTGACGAGCCCCCAGACGGGAGCCTGATCCAGATCGAGGCTCTCCCGTTCCTCTACGGCAACGGCCCGGTGCGTGACCACGACGAGACGTGAACCGGCGGAACGGTCCACGGCCAGCCACTCCTTGAGGCGCCCGAGAACACCGCGCGCGATGCCATGAGCCCGATCAGTCGTGTGCGTGGCGCCGTGGGAGTCGTCGGCGGCCCTCAACACCACGGTGTCCTGGGGCAGCCGCGTCTCCTCACCGTCCACGGAACCGTTGCGCCCGGTCCACGTCGGCCGGAGCAGCATGTTGCGTTCGGCCCTGCGCGGTGGCGTCGGAGCGAGCCAGTACCGCCGGCCCTGGAAGGGGTACGTGGGCAGGGGGGCGGGCGGCGCGACAGCGACGGGGTTGAGGACCGGATGGGTCCAGTCGATCGGCTTGTGGTGGGTGTGCTGGACCGCGAGCGCGGTGAGGAGCTGCTCCTGGTCCTCGTGGTCCCGGCGCAGACTCGGGACGACGAGGCACTCGGGCGCGTGAGTGTCGGCCGTCTCCTGCAACGCGCCGGTCAGCACGGGGTGCGGGCTGACCTCGACGAAGGAGTCATGCCCCGACTCCATCAACTCCTGGGTGGTGGAGAGGAGCTGGACGGTGTGACGGAGGTTCTCGTACCAGTACTGGGACGTCAACCGAGTAGTGTCCTCGAGATGTTCGCCGAGGAGAGTGGAGTGGAAGGCGATATCGGCGGGGCGCGGAGTGACCTCCAGAGCCTCGGTCAGGTGCTGGCGGAGCGGCTCTACATGAGGTGAGTGGGACGCGTACGTCACGCTGATCCTGCGCGCCTGGATCCGCCGCTCGGCGCAGTGGGCCAGCAACTCGTGCAGTGCCGTCGGGTCACCGCTGATGATCGTGTGCGAGGGCGAGTTGACGGCGGCGATGTGCAGCCGGTCCGGCCAGTGGCGCTCGATCAGCCGGGCCGTGTCGGCGTGGGGCTGGGTGACGGCACCCATGGCCCCCTGCCCCTCCAACGCGGTGAGCGCGCGCGCACGGTGGCTCACGAGCCGAGCCGCGTCGTCGAGCGTGAGCGCGCCCGCGATATGGGCGGCTGTGATCTCCCCCTGGGAATGCCCCATGACGGCATCAGGCACCACGCCGTGGTCGATCAGGGTACGGGCGAGAGCGACGTTGACGGCGAAGAGGGCGGGCTGTACGACATCGACGCGGTTGAGGTCCGGTGCGCCCGGGCGTTGGTGGATGACGTCGAGAACGTGCAGATCCAGATGAGGTCGGAGAGCCTCGTCGCAGGCATCGAGGTGACGGCGGAAGCCCGGGTGCGTAGCGTACAGTCGGCCGGCCATGCCCTCGTACTGGCTGCCCTGGCCGGGGAAGACGAAGACGGTCTTGCCGTCGCGGATCGTGCCCTGGGGTGGGCCAGTGACCAGGCAAGGGTGCGGTACGCCGTCGGTCAGGGCCTGCAGCGCGGCCAGCACGTCCTCCCGGTCCTTCCCGACCACTGCGGCCCGTTCGTCGAAGTGAGTCCGCCGCAACGCCAGGGTGTGCGCCACTTCCGCCACCGGCAGCTCCGGATGCTGGATCAGGTGGGTGTGGAGGCGTTTGGCCTGGTGGTGGAGTGCGTTGGGGGTTTTGGCGGAGAGGGGGAGGAGGAGGGGGCCGGTCTGGTGGGGTGTGGTGGCTTCTGCGGGGGTGGTTGTGGGGGTGGGGGCTTGTTCGAGGATGGTGTGGGCGTTGGTGCCGCTGACGCCGAAGGCGGAGATGGCGGCGCGGCGGGGGTGGTTGGTGTGGGG
>NZ_JBIRZZ010000044.1:0-3025 GCF_044391385.1 Streptomyces sp. NPDC018693
ACCACCCCCCAGGTCATGCCTTCGACAGGGGGCAACAGTCATGCCGGGCCCAGAGGCCAGCGGCCCCGTTGCGGAGCCGCGGAAAACATAACGGGCGGCCGTGAGGGGCGTGACGTGGGGGATTGTCGCAGTTCTGTCACGTGGGGGCGGCGCGGGCGGTTGGGGGGAACCTGGTCGGGGGCTGTGGCCCTCTGTCTTGACGTACTGGAGCGGACCTCGCACATGACATGAAGCTGGAGCAGCCCGTGACAACGTCGGACATAGCAGCACGGCGCGTACTGGGGGCGTGGGCCGTGCTGGTGGTCGGTGCGCTGGCACTGACCGGGTGCAGCGGTGACGCCAAGGCCGACAACGGCGACGGCAAGAGCGGTGGCGGCACGGTGAAGGCGGCTCCCGCGAGGATCGTCATCTCGGCGGAGAACGGGTCGACGGGGGCCTCGATCAACACGACCGGGGTGAAGGTGACGGACGGCCGGCTGGTCGGTGTGCGGATGACGGTGGCGGAGTCGGGGCAGGACGTGCCGGGTGCGGTGGCGGCGGATGGCAGGAGCTGGAAGCCGACGGAGCAGTTGGAGCGCGGGACGAAGTACCGGATATCGGCGACCGCCCAGGGGGGCGACGGGAAGAGTGTGGCCGCCGACTCGGTCTTCACGACGGTGACTTCGTCCAACAGCTTCATCGGGACGTACACGCCGGACGAGGGGACGACGGTCGGGGTCGGGATGCCGGTGTCGTTCACGTTCGACAAGGTGATCAGTGACCGGAAGGCCGTGCAGTCGGGCATCACGGTGACGTCGAGCAGCGGGCAGAAGGTGGTCGGACACTGGTTCGGCTCGCAGCGGCTCGACTTCCGGCCCGAGGAGTACTGGAAGGCCGGGTCCAAGGTCACGATGAAGATCGACCTGGACGGTGTGGAGGGCGCGAACGGAGTGGTGGGGGTGCAGAAGAAGACAGTCACCTTCACCGTCGGGCGCTCGCAGGTCTCCACGGTGGACGTCAACACGCAGACCATGACGGTGGCGCGGGACGGCAAGACCCTCCGGTCGGTTCCGATCTCGTCGGGCGACGCCCAGCACACCACGTACAACGGGCAGATGGTGATCTCCGAGAAGCTCATCCAGACCCGGATGGACAGTCGGACGGTCGATCTGGGAGGCGAGTACGACATCCCCGATGTGCCGCACGCGATGCGCCTGACGAGGTCGGGCACCTTCCTGCACGGTAACTACTGGTACAAGCCGGGCAACCCACCCTTCGGTCGCTTCGGCAGCAGCCACGGCTGCGTCGGACTGCGGGACGTCCAGGGCGGGCGGGGGGACACTCCCGCCAAGTGGTTCTACGACAACTCGCTCATCGGCGACGTGGTGATCGTCAAGAACTCGCCCGACAAGACGGTGGCGCCGGACAACGGGCTCAACGGCTGGAACATGTCGTGGAGCGAGTGGACCGCCGGAAGCGCCCTCTGAGACGGCATGCGGGGGCCGCGCGGGAACTTCTCGCGCGGCTTCCGCGTTTTCCCGGCGTACGTTTTCTCGGTTCCCGGACATGATGTCCGACCGAGGGGCTACGGTATGCACCCACAAGGTGACATGCAGCAACGCCGGGAGAAACCTTGAGCGTTCCGTACGAGACGGCAGCGTACGAACCAGCCGAGTCGCCGGAGTCTCCTGAGGAGCACCTCGCGCGGCTCCTCGGCCGCGCCCTGAACTCCTTCGAGCTGCCCGACGACACCATACGGCGTCTCGATCACGCGCTGGCGCACGCCAGTTCGCTGCACTCCGCGCACCACAGCGCCGGGCTGCACCGGGAGACGTACCGGCACACCTGGCTGCTGGCCGACGGCTCGGCGCTCACCTTGTGGGAGCTCGTCCACAACACCGCGCCGGGCGGGGAGACGCAGCACGAGGTGTACGTCGACGAGGAGGAGCTGCGCACCGCGACCGCGCGCCTGCCTTTGCCGCCGGACGCCCCGGACTTCGAGCTGCCGGTGCTGGTGACGTTGTCGCCGGTCCCCGCGTCCCGGCATGTGTACGTGCCGGACGACTCGGCGGACCATGCGCGTCGGCTGCTGCGCCGCGCGGAGAACGCCGACCGGCCCGGCGCGGAGACGGCGGCGCTGCTGCGGAACGCGTTCGCGCACCAGATCACCCAGGCGTTCGGGCGGCCCTGTCGCGCGGGGCGCATCGGGCTGGGTTTCGCGCTCTACGAGCATGCCTTTCTGCTGGACGACGGCCAGGAGATCTCCCTCTGGGAGGTCGAGCACACGGCGACGCCCGACGGGCGGCACATGTGCGAGGTGTATCCGTCGGAGGCGGCGGCCCGCGAGGCGATGGAGCGGCGGGCGGCGCAGGTCTCATAGCGCGAGGCGCGCACGCCGGCGTGGGCGCGGGTGGCGCGCGCCTCGCGAGTTCCATGCGCCTCGCGGTACCACCCGCCCCCGCATGTGCTGCGCGCGCCTCCCGGGCGCCGTCCGGCCTCCCGGGCGCGGTGTGCGCCTCAGTCGCCGTCGTGGAATCGGCTCATCAAGCCCGCGAAAGTGGCTCGTTCCGCCGGAGAGAGGTTGACGGACTCCCGGTGGGGGGCGGATCCACGTGGGTGCGGAATGGCGGGGAGGGGCTCGGGGGTGGGGTGGGCCGAGCAGTGCGAGACCTTCGGTGGCCGGCAGGGGCGCGTTGCGGCGCGGCTGCGACGCAGAGCGCGGATCAGGGCGGCCACCCCGGCGGCGGATGCCACGGCCAGGGCGGTCGCGCCCGCGAGTCGGAGGTTCGAGGGGCGCTCGGGCATGAGGTCAGTAGACATCACGAAGTGTGACTTCGGGCCTGTATCGCCCTGGACCGTGATCTATCTCGCACAGGTCGCAGATCACGCACATCTCGGACGTCATGCGGCCGGGCGCCCCCCCCCGGGGGGGGGGGGGGGGGGGGGGGGGGGGGGGGGGGGGGGGGGGGGGGGGGGGGGGGGGGGGGGGAGCCCGGGTTGCGGGGGGGGGCTCGGGGGCCGGGTGGGCAGGTGCTGTACGAGGTGC
>NZ_JBIRZZ010000045.1:0-2774 GCF_044391385.1 Streptomyces sp. NPDC018693
AAGGGCTACCGCGAGGCGAGGAGACTGCGGGCGAAGGCGCACAAGAAGGTCGCCAGGCAGCGTGAGGACACCGGCCGCAAGTGGGCCAAGAAGGTGGTCCGCGACCACGACGCCATCGCGGTGGAGGACTTCCGCCCGAAGTTCCTGGCCAGGACGACCATGGCCCGCAAGGCCGCCGACGCCGCCATCGGCGCCACCAAGAAGGCCCTGATCGAGATGGGCGGGACATCCGCCTCGTCCACCCCGCGCACACCACGATGGACTGCGCGCACTGCGATCCACTTCTTCTCGTCCTCGGTCAGCTCGTTGATCCGGCACCGGTTGTCGGTGACCCGGTTGGGCACCCCGGAGTCGACCGTGCCGACATCGTCGGCCCCGCCGACTCCTTCGGCTTCCAGGTGATCGCGGGGGAGGGCGTGGGCGCCGGGGTGGATGTACCACTGCCACGTGCAGAGCCACTCCGACATGGGGAGGGCCGGACTGTTCCTGGTGAGGAAACCGGACGGGACGATCCCCGGGTACACCCGCACGACCACTGAGCCGACCGTCCGGGGATCATGGACGGGTGACTCTCGTCCTCACCCGTAGCGACCTGGAAGCCGTACTGGACCCCGAGGCGTGTCTCATCGCACTCCGCGAGGGCTTCCGCCGAGCCGGCGCCGTCTCCGCACAGGGGCGACGCGTACGGACCGACCTGCCGTTCCCCGGCACGGCCACCGCGCTGATCCCCGGCCTGCTGCCCGGCATCGACGCGTACACCGTCAAGGTCAACGCCAAGTTCCCCGGCGCGCGGCCCGCCCTGCGCGGGGTCGTCTGCCTGCATGACGGCCGCGACGGCGAGCTGCTCGCCCTGCTCGACTCCGCCACGGTCACCGCCTGGCGCACCGGACTCGCGGCGGCCCTCGCCACGCACGCCCTGGCCGCACCCGGGGACGGCGTGCGCGGAGTGGTCGGCGCCGGCGCCCAGGCCGAGTTGGTGCTGCGCGGACTGGACGTACTGCGCGGCCGACGTGACCTGGTCGTCCAGGACGTGGACGCCGAGCGCGCCCACGCGTTCGCCGCCCGGCACGGCGGCCGGGTGGTCGGTACGGCGGCGGAGGTGGCCGCGGCGGCCGATGTCGTCCTGCTGGCCACCTGGTCGCGGGAGCCGCTGCTGTCCCTGGCGGACAGCCGCACCGGGCAGCACCTCACCAGCCTGGGCGCCGACGAGCCCGGCAAGCAGGAACTCGCCCGCGATCTGCTGCAGGCGTCCCTGCTCGTCGTCGACGACCGTGAACTCGCCGCCGACATGGGCGCCTTGGCGGCGGCCGGGCTACCCGCCGAGGCCGCCGACGCCACCCTCGGCGAGGTCCTGCGCACCGACCACCCCGGCCGCACCGACACCACAGCCCGCACGGTGTACGCCCCCGTCGGCCTGCCCTGGCAGGACCTCGCGCTGGCGTGGGTCGCGTACCAGCGGGCCGAACGCGCGGGTGTCGGACGGCGGGTGGACCTGCTGGCCTGACCTCGGGCGACGTACCGGACAACGCCCGCGCGCGGCCGCGTTCCGAGGCCGGGAAGCCCCCCTCCCGCGGAGCTATCCTGATCGGAAACCGCAGACGAGGAGCCCCGCCGTGACCGACACCGCCCCACGCCCCACCCTGGAGGCCGTGGCCGCGCGGGCGGGCGTCTCGCGGGCCACCGTGTCACGGGTGGTCAACGGCGGGGACGGGGTCACCGAACCCCTCGTCGAGCGGGTCAGGCGCGCGGTCGAGGAACTCGGCTACGTGCCCAACCAGGCCGCGCGCAGCCTGGTGACGAAGCGGCACGACGCCGTCGCCGTCGTCATCGCCGAACCCGAGACCCGCGTCTTCGCCGACCCCTTCTTCGGTCTGCAACTGCGCGGCATCAGCAAGGAGCTGACCGCCCACGACAACCAGCTCGTGCTGCTGCTGACCGAGGGCCGCGACGACCACGCCCGGGTCGCCCGCTATCTGGCCGGCGGCCATGTCGACGGCGCGCTCGTCTTCTCGCTGCACCTCGACGACCCGCTGCCCGGGCTCATCCAGGGCGCCGGGGTCCCCACCGTCTTCGGCGGCCGCCCGAGCTGGAGCGACGGCCGACAGGACACCACACCCACCGTGTACGTCGACAGCGACAACCGGGGCGGCGCCCGGGCCGCCGTGCGTCACCTGGCCGGCCTCGGCCGGTCGCTGATCGCGCACATCACCGGCGCCCTCGACCAGACCTCCGCCGTGGACCGGCTCGACGGCTACCGGGACGTGATGGGCGACGCCGACCCAGCCCTGGTCGTCGAGGGCGACTTCACCCCGGCCGGCGGCGAGCGCGCGATGCGCGCACTCCTGGACCGCCGCCCCGACCTGGACGCGGTGTTCGCCGCCAACGACCTCACCGCCGCCGGTGCCCTGCGCGTCCTGCGTGAGCGCGGCCGACGCGTGCCCGACGACGTCGCGGTCGTCGGCTTCGACGACATGCTGCCGGTCGCCGAGCAGACCGACCCACCGCTGACCACGGTCCGTCAGGACATCGAGGAAATGGGACGCCTGATGGCCCGCCTGCTACTGAACCGCCTCGACCGCCGCACCCCGACCGACCCTCGCACCTCGCCCGCCCCCCGCACCGGTGCGCCGGCAGGGCTGGTTCTGCCGACCACGCTCGTGCGCCGGGCCTCGGCCTAGATGTATTGCCCTGTGAGGTTCGGAACGCGGCTGGCGGGTGGCTGGCCCTTGAGCGCGGTGTGTCCGCGGTGGTGATTGTAGGTGTGCAGCCAGTCG
>NZ_JBIRZZ010000046.1:0-2452 GCF_044391385.1 Streptomyces sp. NPDC018693
CGGTCGTCGGGGAAGGCGGTGATGGCGTCCCGTCCCTCGGCGACCAGGTCCCACAGCTCCTCGGGTGTGGTGACACCGCCGGGGAAACGGCACCCGATCCCCACGATCGCCACCGCCTCGTCGGCGGCAGCGGTGGCAGTGCCTTTGCCGCGGAGGGCGGGAAGCGCCGCCGATTCCTCGCGGGCGCCGTCGGCCTCGTCCACGGACTCCTGGTCCACGAGGAGACGGAGGAGGTGTTCGGTGAGCACCTTTGGGGTGGGGTGGTCGAAGGCGAGTGTCGTCGGGAGCTGGAGGCTGGTGGCCGCGGTGAGGTGGTTACGCAGCTGCACGGTGGTCAGGGAGTCGAAACCGAGGCTCTTGAAGGTGTGTGCGAGGTCGAGCGCGTCGGGGTCGGGATGGGCGAGGACGGCCGCGGTGGTCGTACGCACCAGGTCGAGCACCACGCGGTTGCGCTCTGCCGAGTCGAGGCCGGCCAGCCGCTGCTTGAACGACGTCGCGTCGGCTGTCGCGGTAGGAGCCGTGTCCGTGGGAGCCGGGCGCCGGGGGGCGCTGACGACGAGATCGCTCAGGAACGGCGGAAGGTCGCCGTTGCGGGCGCGTGCGTGGAGTGCGGTGGTGCTGACCCTGATCGGTGCCAGGAGCGCTTCGGGACGCGCGAGGGCCGCGTCGAGGAGTGCGAGTCCTTCCTCGCTGGTGAGCGGGGGGAAGCCGGTGCGGGTGATCCGCGCGATGTCCGCCTCGGTCAGATGCCCCGTCATGGCGGACGCGTCCGCCCACAGGCCCCAGGTGAGGCTGGTGGCGGGTAGTCCGAGGGTGTGGCGGTGGTGGGCGAGGGCGTCGAGGTAGGTGTTGGCGGCCGCGTAGTTGGCCTGGCCCGGCGCCCCGAGGACTCCCCCCATGGAGGAGTAGAGGATGAAGGCGTCGAGGTCGAGGTGGCGGGTGAGTTGGTGGAGGTTCCAGGCGGCGTCGGCCTTGGGGCGGAGGACGGTGTCGAGGTGTTGGGGAGTGAGGTTTTCGATGGTGGCGTCCTGGAGGACGCCTGCGGTGTGGATGACGGCGGTGAGGGGGTGGGTGTCGGGGATGGTGGTGAGGAGGTGGGCGAGGGCGGTGTGGTCGGTGGTGTCGCAGGCGGTGATGGTGACCTGGGCGCCGAGGGCGGTGAGTTCGTCGTGGAGTTGGGTGGCGCCGGGAGCGTCGGGGCCGCGTCGGCTGGTGAGGAGGAGGTGGGTGATGCCGTGTCGGGTGACCAGGTGGCGGGCGGTGAGTGCGCCCAGGGCGCCGGTACCGCCCGTGATCAACACCGTGCCGTTCTTGTCGAGTGAGCGAGGCACGGTCAGGACGACCTTGCCGATGTTGCGGGCCTGGCTCAGGTAGCGCATCGCCGCGGGAGCCTGGTGGACGTCCCAGGTGCTGACGGGCAGCGGCTCCAGGACTCCCTCCGCGAACAGCGGCGCCAGCTCTCGGTACAGCTCGCTCACCCGGTCCGGAAGGGTCTGCGTCAGGTCGTACACCTCGTAGCTCACAGAGGGGTGTGCCTCCGCCACCGTCCGCGGATCGCGGATGTCGGTCTTGCCCATCTCGACGAATCGGCCGCCCTCGGCGAGCAGCCGCAGCGAGGCGTCGATGTACTCGTGGGCCAGGGAGTTGAGGACGATGTCCACGCCTCGGCCGTTGGTCGCCGCACGGAACCGCTCTTCGAAGTCCAGGGTGCGGGAGGAGGCGATCCGGGTGTCGGCGACTCCGCGCTCGGTGAGCGCCCGCCATTTGCCGGGGCTGGCCGTGGTGAAGGCGTCCAGTTCCCAGTGCCGGGCCAGTTGCAGCGCGGCCAGACCGACCCCACCGGCGGCCGCGTGGATGAGGAGGCTCTCCCCGGCCTGCGGACGGGCCCCCTTGAGAGCCTCGTACGCGGTGAGGAAGGCGACCGGGACGGACGCGGCCTGCTCGAACGACCAGCTGTCCGGGAAACGGCTCAACAGCCTCTGGTCGGTGGCGGCCACGGGACCGATACCCGACGAGAACATGCCCATGACCCGGTCACCGGTCCTGAAACCGTCGACACCGGGTCCGACTTCGGTGACGACCCCGGCGCCCTCGCCGACGATGCCCTCCTGCCCGGGGACCATGTCGAGGGCCACCAGTACGTCTCGGAAGTTGATTCCGATCGCCCGTACCGCCACCCGCACCATGCCCTCGGCCAGCGGCTCCGACGCCTCCGGGCTGTCGACCAGCGCCACAGCGTCGAGCGTGCCCTTGCCGACGGTGCCCAGACGCCAGGTCGCCGCATCCCGGGGCGGGGCCAGACGCTTGCCGTCGTCCGCCGGCATCAGTCGGGGGGTGTGGATGTGGCCGTTGCGGAGGGCGAGTTGGGGTTGGTTGGTGTTGATGGCGGTGTGGAGGGTGTTGTGGCTGCGGGTGGTGTTGTCGGTGTCGATGATGGTGATGCGGTGGGGGT
>NZ_JBIRZZ010000047.1:0-1992 GCF_044391385.1 Streptomyces sp. NPDC018693
ACCAACAACCACCACACCTACCTCAAAACCCTCGCCACCACCCACACCCACGGCCACCCCCTCAACTGGCCAACCATCAACCCCACACCCACCACACCACCCACCCCCCTCCCCACCTACCCCTTCCAACACAAGCCCTACTGGCTCACCCCCACCGACGACAACAGCAACCCTCTGTTCCGCCTACAGTGGACCGCGTTCTCCGAGCCAGCCACCGACTCGGTTTCGCTTCCCACCGGCACGATCGTCCTGGGCACCGCACATGTCGCACCGGGCGCGACACATCACGAGGATCTTGAGTCACTGTTCAGGGCGCTGGATGAGGGCGCGCCCGTTCCCGAACTCGTCATCACCCCGCTTGTCATTGATGACGCCGACGATCCGTCCACTCCCGCGTCGGCATACGAGGCGCTGCACCGAACGCTCGACCTACTCCAGAAGTGGCTGGCCGACGAGCGCCTCAACGACTCCCGTCTCGTACTGATCACTCGGCAAGCAGTCGCCACGCACAACCGGGAAGCGACCGACCTCACCCAAGCACCGCTTTGGGGACTCGCCCGCACCGCACAGACTGAGCACCCCGATCGGATCGTCCTCCTCGACGTCGACGCTACGGCCTCCAGTCACGCTGCCGTCGCCGCGGCCGTCGACACGGGTGAGCCGCAGGTCGCGGTGCGCGAAGGAACGGTGTACTACCTGCGTGTGACGGCTGACAAGGCCAAGTCCGAGGCGCTGTCGCTCACTTCGGACGGCACGGTGTTGATCACGGGCGGTACCGGCGCTCTGGGCGCACTCACCGCCCGCCACCTGGTCACCCGACACGGCATCACCCACCTCCTCCTCACCAGCCGACGCGGCCCCGACGCCCCCGGCGCCACCCAACTCCACGACGAACTCACCGCCCTCGGCGCCCACGTCACCATCACCGCCTGCGACACCACCGACCACACCGCCCTCGCCCACCTCCTCACCACCATCCCCGACACCCACCCCCTCACCGCCGTCATCCACACCGCAGGCACGGTCGACATGGCTCCGCTGCTGGAGCTGAGCCACGAGCAACTCGACACGGTGCTGCGCCCGAAGGTCGACGCCGCCTGGAATCTCCACGAGCTCACCCGCGACCTCGACCTCGACGCCTTCGTCCTGTACTCGTCGATCGCAGGTGTACTCGGCGCTCCCGGCCAGGCCAACTACGCGGCCGCCAACACCTACCTCGACGCCCTCGCCCATCACCGCCACACCCTCGGACTGCCCGCCACCAGCCTCGCCTGGGGCCCTTGGGCACACGAGGAAGGGATGATCCGCCATCTGTCGGAGAGCGCGATCGGGCAGATCACGCGTACGGGCTTTCCGCCGCTGTCCACGGGGCGAGCACTCGCGTTGTTCGACGAAGCGGTCGGCGGAGGCCGTTCCTCCAGGATCTGTGCCCGCCTCGACCCGGCCGCCCTCACGGCACAGGCCGAGCAGGGCGTGCTGCCCCCGCTTCTCGCCAGCCTCGTGCCGCAGGGATCGGCATCCGGCGACAGGTCGGGCCGGAAGTCCGCGAAGGACAACGCCTCAGCGTTCCAGAAGGAGTACGAGGCTCTCGACGCGAACGCCCGGCACGAGCGCCTGACCGAGCTCGTACGGACGACCACCGCGACCGTCCTCGCCCATCCCGACCCCGATGCGCTCGACCTCGGGCAGCCTTTCAAGGCCCTCGGCTTCGACTCCCTGACAACCGTTCAGCTCCGCAATCGGCTCAGCACCATCACCGGTCTACGACTGCCCACCACCCTCGCCTTCGACCACCCGACCCCCACCGGGCTCATCGACCACCTCCACACCCGGCTTTCCGGCAGCGACTCCCGTGCTCCTCAGGCTGTGACGGCCGTGCCTGCGGCCCTCGACGAGGCGGTGGCGATCGTGGGGATCGGGTGCCGTTTCCCCGGCGGTGTCACCACACCCGAGGAGCTGTGGGACCTGGTCGCGGAGGGACGGGACGCCATC
>NZ_JBIRZZ010000048.1:0-1796 GCF_044391385.1 Streptomyces sp. NPDC018693
CCTACATTGTCCACGTGGTCTATTTTATTTATTTTAACAAACCCATGACCCCAGATGTCCGATAGAACGTCTACAGGCGTGTAAGGAAGGTTATAGACCAATAGGTGATAATGTATAGCCCCTCGTTTCTGAAACTCAATTACAGCAGTGTATTTTAGTTTTATTTTTAAAGTGTAATTCAGCCTTTGGATAAACTTTTTGAAGTTATAGTTAGATTGTTTTATGTCCTGCATGTTTTCAGCATATGTAAGTGTGAAAAATTTCGGTTGCTCGTTCCACGCATTTGCATTGGCATTTGCTTGGTTAAACACTTGCTTCCTTGCACGATATAACACATCAGACCTGTTCTTCATCTTTGTTTCAGCATCATTTATCCAATCATGATCAGACTGTTTTTTCCTACCAGCATTTTCACGAACTGCATCTTTACCTGTTGCTACCTCTTTCTCGTAGCTCAATAATTCCCATACACCGCCACTTTTTATTAGTTTGTGACGATACCTCAATTATAAAATACCTCTCTTCCTTGTCTAAATTTTTCTGCTTATTAATCGCTATAATCAAGTTAAGTAAGAAACAGAAATAGCGATTAAATATTAACCTATTTTTCTATCAGATTTAAACGGAAATATAAATCCTAAATCTACTAGAATTGTACCACTAAATTCGCCGCAGCCGGTTATTACTTTTCTATCAACTCCTGAAATTTTATAAAAGAATCCTGGTTGCAAAATGATAGTTTGTTTTAGTGCGTGTAATGTAACCACCATTACTTTTGTGTCTTCGGTTTTGTAATAAGAAATATTAAACATGTGCTCGTCCTCTTTTCTTGTTTTTTTAGTTGCGCTTCACCATCACCACTGCGTAGATCTACTCCATGAATCCTTGACTCGGAACCTTTGCGACCCAGATTACTTGCCACCGTCGCCACCTTCTAGAAATCTTTAATGTGGCAAACCGAACTAGGTTATCAGAGTCGCCTTTCCAAGTAAAGGAACCGCTACGCTTTCACTACGTAGAACTACTCCGTTAAAACTCTTTATCGTCTTTATATTCGCTCAGTATGTATGAAATCAAAGCGTTGACCGACATACCTCTCTTTTCAGCTTCTTTTTTTAACCATTCGTGTAGGTCTTCAGTAAGCCTTAGAGAAAAAACCGCTTTTCCCAATAACTTCACCTCCTTATGGTATCATTATAGTATCAAAGTGGTATCATGTCAATACCATAATGGTTAGTGTTATTTCTCTCGGTCTTTTATAAATAAAATAAATCCGCCTTGCGGTGTCGGGGGCCCCAACTGGAGTCACCCCACCCACACGCAAAAGGGCGGATTTTATATTTTCAAGGAAATTAAATAAGGACCCCATTATAGGAGTCCCATTGTCAAAGTTTGAACACTTTACCCGCTATTAGAAAACGGTAAAGTCATAGTATTTTTATTTTCTATGTGTTAAAATAGCGCTGTTAACTTTTGCGATTTAAGTTAATTTGTATCTTATGAATATTGCCTAGATATTCATTTTCATAGTTTTTGGAATATGTTATATATTCGTCATGAGACTTTAGCAGAGTCTCTTTTTCTTTTTCCGTCAAAATATACTCTTCAGGCTTCTTTAACCCTCTACTCGAAAAATAAGACTTCTCTCCAAGTAATCTTTCGTCAATATTATCCTTTATCATATATTTCGTTATATAAGCCCCTACATTGTCCACGTGGTCTATTTTATTTATTTTAACAAACCCATGACCCCAGATGTCCGATAGAACGTCTACAGGCGTGTAAGGAAGGTTATA
>NZ_JBIRZZ010000049.1:0-1568 GCF_044391385.1 Streptomyces sp. NPDC018693
TCCTAGTGCCGCATCAGGCAACGTTCGCCCTGTCGACCACGGCTCGTAGCCGTTGATCGGCGGCGTGACGGTTTCGCCAGATGATGTAGCGGCGGATCATGCTGCCCTGCTCCCTGTGGCTGGCATGGTCGGTTCCGTCCAGAGCGAAGTAGCGCAGGGCGGTGAACTGGGCCTCGATGCGGTTCAGCCACGAGCTGTTCGTAGGCGTGTAGGCGAACTCGACGTTGTTGGCCGCGGCCCAGTCGCCGACCCGGCTGTCCTTCTTCGTGGTCAGGTGTGGGGAGTAGTTGTCGAGCACGATCGCGATGCGGATCTTGGGCGGGTAGAGGCTGCGCAGGTAGCGGCAGAACTCCAGGAACCTCGTCCGGTTCTTCTTCGGCTTGATGTGGCCGTAGAGCTTGTCCTTGGCCAGGTCGTAGGCGGCGAAGAGGTGCCGGACCCCGTGCGGGCGGGTGTAGGTCGCCCGCCGTCGGGGCCGGGGCTCCCGGTCGGGGTCCTTGTGCCGTCCGCCGCGCTCGGCCCACTGTCGGCCGGGGTGGGGCTGGAGGTTGAGCGGTCCGAACTCGTCCAGGCATAAGACGACTTCGGGCTCGCCGTCCTCGGGTATGACTTCGCCGTCGGCGATCGCGTAGAGGTGCTCGACGCGGGCCTTCTTGGCGGCATAGTCAGGGTCGCGGGAGGTCTTCCAGGTCTTTATGCGTTGAAACGACACGCCCTCCTCGCGGAGCAGGGCCCGAAGGCCCTCGTGGCTGATGTCGTCGACCACCCCCTCGGCGACCAGGAAGTCGGCCAGCTTGGCCAGGCTCCAGGTCGAGAACGGCAGACCGTGCTCGGCCGGCCTGGACTTGGCGATCTTCTTGATCTCGCGCCGCTCGGGCAGGGTGAACGTTCTGGGCCGACCGCCTTTGTACTTCGGGTAGAGGGAGTCGAAGCCGTCGGCGTTGAAGTTGTGGATCACATCCCGGACCCGGTCCGCGCTGGTGAACGTCACCTCGGCGATCTTCGCCACGGGCATGCCCTGCGCGGACAGCAGCACCATCTGCGCCCGCCGCCAGGTCACCACCGACCCGCTGCCCCGGCGGATGATCCTCAGCAGGCGCTGCCCCTCATCGTCATCGATCTCGCGAACGCGTACTCGCTCAGCCACCAGCACAGCTTCCCTGCCGCGCGCTGCCAGCGATGGTCATTCCGTCGGCGTGCCGATCCGCAGCCGGTTGCCGTCAGGGTCGCGCAGCTCAATCTCACGCGCCCACGGAGCATCCTTCGGCTGCACACCGAACTCGGACGCGATGGCCTCGACATCACGAACGCGGAGGTAGACCAACGTGTCGGGTCGGGCATCGCCCTTGTGCTCGGACAAGAACAACCGCACCCCGCTCCGGGCGACCTCGACGAACGCGGGAAGTCCCGGTTCGAAGCGGTGTTCCCACTGCTTGGCGAAGCCCAGCCGCTCGTACCAAGCGACCGCCGCCGCAGCGTCCCCTACGCGAAGAATGGGAATGACTTCTTCGTCCACGGAGTCATCGTCGCAGACCGCCCAGGGCGAACGTTGACTGATGCGGCACTAG
>NZ_JBIRZZ010000050.1:0-1147 GCF_044391385.1 Streptomyces sp. NPDC018693
GCACGCCGCCAGCGTTCGTCCTGAGCCAGGATCAAACTCTCCGATAAAGAGTAAGATTAGCTCATTGCTAAACTCTAGCTTTTGTTACTTGTTTTTGTTTCTATAACGAAGTTATAAAAACGATTATTGTTGACGTTTGTTTGTTCAGTTTTCAAAGAGCAATATTTAGTTGCTATCAAAAGCAACTTTTATATCATAATAAAATATGAATATATTGTCAATACCAATAAAAAAATGGTGGAGCCTAGCGGGATCGAACCGCTGACCTCCTGCGTGCAAGGCAGGCGCTCTCCCAGCTGAGCTAAGGCCCCAATTTTAAAAAGTATTAATGGTCGGGAAGACAGGATTCGAACCTGCGACCCCTTGGTCCCAAACCAAGTGCTCTACCAAGCTGAGCTACTTCCCGTATATATGGCGCGCCCGAAAGGAGTCGAACCCATAACCTTCTGATCCGTAGTCAGACGCTCTATCCAATTGAGCTACGGGCGCTAAATATTTCTTTAAAAAACAATGGTGCCGAGGACCGGAATCGAACCGGTACGGTAGTCACCTACCGCAGGATTTTAAGTCCTGTGCGTCTGCCAGTTCCGCCACCCCGGCATTGTTTTCATAAATGGAGCGGAAGACGGGGTTCGAACCCGCGACCCCCACCTTGGCAAGGTGATGTTCTACCACTGAACTACTTCCGCTCGATATTAAATTAAATGGTGCGGGTGAAGGGAGTCGAACCCCCACGCCTTGCGGCGCTAGATCCTAAGTCTAGTGCGTCTGCCAATTCCGCCACACCCGCATTATGGTGAGTCATGCAGGATTCGAACCTGCGACCCTCTGATTAAAAGTCAGATGCTCTACCAACTGAGCTAATGACTCATCTCATTTTAAAAAGATGGTGCCGACGAGAGGACTTGAACCCCCAACCTACTGATTACAAGTCAGTTGCTCTACCAATTGAGCTACATCGGCGTATATATGGTGGAGGATGACGGGATCGAACCGCCGACCCTCTGCTTGTAAGGCAGATGCTCTCCCAGCTGAGCTAATCCTCCGTTATATGCCTGGCGACGTCCTACTCTCACAGGGGGAGAGCCCCCAACTACCATCGGCGCTGAGAAGCTTAACTTCCGTGTTCGGTATGGGAACGGGTGTG
>NZ_JBIRZZ010000051.1:0-1095 GCF_044391385.1 Streptomyces sp. NPDC018693
CGACGTCAGGACCGGGGAAAGAGGGTGGGCCTCCAGCAGGGTGTTGATCTGGGCTTCCATCGCCCGGCGCTGGGTGTGGACGGCGGCCAGGGAGGCGGCCAGGGAGGGGATGACGATGTCGAGGGTGCCGGTGCCGGGGACCGTGACGGTCTGTTCGTCGAGGGCGTCGAAGACGTCGTCGATCAGCCGCTGGGCCATGCGCGGGGCCTTGGGCCGGATCAGCTCGACGAGTCTGCGGCGGCCGGCTTTGCGCAGGGCGGCCGGGGAGCCGTAGCGCTCCAGCAGCCAGGTCACGGCCTGGTGGTCGAGGCGGGGACCCAGAACGCGTTCGAGGCTGGGGTGGAACTGGGTGAGCAGACCGCGTATCCGGTTGGACGTGCGGGTGGCCTCGGCTGCGAGGTCCTGGTCGAAGCCGACGAGGACCGTGAGTTCGGCGGTGATCTCGTCGGTCAGTTCGAGGGATCGCAGGGTGTGCGGCATGGTGCGGGCCGCGTCCGCGATCACCGCGGCGTCCTTGGCGTCGGTCTTGGCCTCGCCGGGGTAGAGGTCGGCGATCCGGCGCATGGCCAGGCCGGGCAGGTAGGCGACGCGGCAGCCGGCGTCGCGGGCGACGGTCAGCGGGAGGGCGCCGATGGAGGCGGGCTGGTCCACGATGACCAGGACGGTGCCGAACTTTGCGGTCAGCTTGTCGAACACGGCCCGCAGCCTGGGTTCGCTGTTGGGCAGCGGCTTGTCGAAGACCTTCTTCCCGGCCGGGGTGAGTCCGTGGCCGTGGTGGGCACTCTTGCCGACATCCAGCCCCAGGAACACGCCCACGTCTTCGATCTCGAACATCGCGCCCTTTCCGGGTGTTGACGGTGCCGGCCTCGGCTTGGGTGTCGCGCTCGCGCATCCACGTTATGCAGACCTGCCGTCCGCGAACTGCCCGGCATTGCGCCGGACCGGACGGTGGCCGGACCTCTGATCAGCGTCTCCGACGGCACCTCCCGGGCCCGGTGACACCACCCCCCAGGTCATGCCTTCGACAGGGGGCAACAGTCATGCCGGGCCCAGAGGCCAGCGGCCCCGTTGCGGAGCCGCGGAAAACATAACGGG
>NZ_JBIRZZ010000052.1:0-1068 GCF_044391385.1 Streptomyces sp. NPDC018693
TTTGACGCCGATGCCGCATTGCAGGCGTACGTTGTGGTCGGTGTGCAGGGCGCTGACGATGGCGCCCATGGCGGTGCCCAGTGGTCCGGCCAGTGGTGTGGGGGCGGTTTCGATGACGGTGGTGTCGAGGCCGAGGGTGTGGGCGGTGGAGGCGACTTCGGCGCCGATGAAGCCGGCGCCGATCACGACGAGTTTTTTGCCGGGGGTGAGTTCGTTGCGCAGGGCGCGGGCGTCGTCGAGGGTGCGCAGTGTGTGTACTGCGGCCAGGTGCTGGGTGCCGGGCAGGGTGCGTGCGGCGGCGCCGGTGGCGATGACGATGCCGTCGGCGCGGATGTGGCGTCCGTCGGCGAGGCGGATGGTGCGCTCGGTGTGGTCGAGTGCGGTGGCGCGGGTGCCGAGCAGCCACTGTGCCTGCAGGTCCTCGTCGTCGGTCTCGAGGGCGAGGTCGGTTTCGTCGAGGGTGCCGGCGAGGAATTCCTTGGACAGGGGTGGCCGGTCGTAGGGGCGGTGGGGTTCGTCGCCGATGATGACGAGCCGGCCGTCGTAGCCCTGTTTGCGCAGTGAGCGGGCGGCTGACAGGCCGGCCAGTGAGGCGCCCACCACGGCCACTGTCCTCATGGGGTGGTCCCGGCGAGGCGTGCGGTGATGCAGGGCGGCAGGTTGGGTGCGGCGGCGGACAGCCGGACGTGGATCATGCCGTCCTGGACGACGACCTCGTGGGTGCGGACGGGGAGTTTGGCCGGTGGGGCGTCGACCGCGCCGGTGCGCAGGTCGAACTTCGAGGCGTGCAGCGGGCATTCCACCTCGCAGCCCTCCAGCCAGCCGTCGGCGAGCGAGGCGTCCTGGTGGGTGCACGTGTCGTCGATGGCGAAGAGCTCGCCGTCCTCGGTGTGGAACACCGAGACCGGCGGATCGAGCTCGAGCCGGAGGGCCTCTCCTCGCGGGAGATCCGCCAGAGGGCACGCGGGAATCAACATGACCACCTCGGTGCGTATAGCGAAACTGATTGCGGTAAGCGCAACATCAGTCTGGAGTCGCCCACAACCCTTGTCAAGGCATGCAGAGGGC
>NZ_JBIRZZ010000053.1:0-1065 GCF_044391385.1 Streptomyces sp. NPDC018693
TGTATTGCCCTGTGAGGTTCGGAACGCGGCTGGCGGGTGGCTGGCCCTTGAGCGCGGTGTGTCCGCGGTGGTGATTGTAGGTGTGCAGCCAGTCGGGTAGGGCGTCGCGTCGTTCCTGCTCTGATCGGTAGGGGCGGGCGTAGGCCCACTCGTCGAGCAGGGTGCGGTTGAACCGCTCGACCTTGCCGTTGGTCTGCGGCCGGTAGGCGCGCGTGCGCTTGTGCGTGATCCCGGCCGCGGCCAGGGCATCGCGCCACAGGCGGGACTTGTAGCAGGAGCCGTTGTCGGTCAGGACGCGCTCGACGGTGACCCCGCAGGACGCGAAGAACGCCTGCGCCCGCCCCCAGAAGGCGACGGCGGTCTGCTGTTTCTCGTCCGAGTGGATCTCGCTGTAGGCCAGGCGGGAGTGGTCGTCGACGGCGGTGTGCACATAGCCGTAGCCGGCACCGGAACGCGTCTTGCGGCCTGCCTGGCGGCCGAGGACCTTGTGGCCTCCGCCGTCGGGGATGTTGCCGAGCTTCTTGATGTCCACATGCACCAGCTCGCCGGGCTTGGCGCGTTCGTAGCGGCGTATGACGCGGCCGGTGGCCCGGTCCAGGTGCGTGAGGCGGGCCAGGCCGTATCGGCTCAGCACCCGGTGCACGGTGGAGGGCACCAGGTGCAGCAGGCCCGCGATCCGTGCTGGTCCCCAGCGGCGCAGCACGCGGACCTTGATGATCCGCCGCTCGGTACGCGTCGGGGTCCGCCGCGGGCTGGCATGCGGGCGGCTGGAGCGGTCGCCCATGCCCGCCTCGCCGTGCTGCCGGTAGCGGTCGGCCCACCGCTTGGCGGTGCTCACGGAGACCTGGAAGCGTTCCGCGGCCCGCCGCAGGGGCCAGTTGTCGTCCACGACGCAGCGGGCCAGGCGCAGGCGTCCGGTCTCGGTCAGGGGTGCATTACGGTGGGGCACGAGGGCCTTTCTGGTCGCCGGTGCAGATCTCGCAATCCACACCGAGCCAGAGGGCCCTCACCCATTTCAAGATCACACGTCAGTGATCGCTGTCACCAACCTCCGTGGGCAGAACA